>NZ_MVIF01000019.1 GCF_002086675.1 Mycobacterium persicum | reverse complement strand
CATTGCTAGTGGTGGCAATGGTGTTACTGCTGTTGTTTGTTCAGCACGAACGTCGCGCCGCCTTCCCGCTTATCGATCTACGCTTGTTCACCGACCCGGTGTACCGGTCGGCGCTACTGGTGTACTTCGTCGTAATGTCCTGCTATTTCGGGACGTTGATGGTCATCACCCAGCACTTCCAGAACGTGCGCGGCTTCTCGCCGTTGCACGCGGGTCTGCTGATGTTGCCAGTGCCGGTCGGATTTGGGATTGCAAGTCTGCTTGCGGGGCGCGCGGTGGAACGCTGGGGTCCTCGGCTGCCGCTGCTGATTTGTCTGACAGCAATGATTGCCGGGTTGATGCTCTTCGGGATGGCGATTGGCCGCGTGATGCCAATCGTGATTATCGGACTGGCCTTGTTCGGTGCGGGGGCTGGCGGGTGCGCCACACCGCTGTTGAGTATCGGTATGACCGAGGTCGATGATCACCGTGCCGGCATGGCCGCGGGTCTGATCAATCTGCAGCGCTCACTGGGCAGCATTTTCGGCGTCGCCTTGCTCGGCTCCATCCTCGCGGGTTGGCTCAGCGCAACTTTGCCCGAGCGTCTGGATTCGGTGATCAGCGAACCGGGCGAACGCGCAGCGGTTCTTTCCTCCGTGGTTGACGGCGCAAATCCGCGCGCCCACGCTGCTGACATAGGACCTGGGCATCCGATGACGTCCGCGCAGGAGCAGCTGGTCGTGCGGGTCGCGGACAAAGAGTTCATTCGTGGGGTCCAACTCGCAGTTGCCGGCGCTGCGGTCTTACTCTTGGGCGCGCTCGTCCTCGGGTTGCGGCGGTTTCCGACCGGTCTTCCCGCCGCGCCGCAACGGGACTGAAAACTGTTATATAGCAATATGATTCGTCCGAGTCCGGAGGAGTCGCCACAGACTCGGAGGCGTGGTCTCAGCGGCGCACGGGCGGCGCGCGGAACGCCGGCTCCTGACACGGCTATTCAGTTTCCGGCGAACCACACGGTGGCCACCGCGCGGGTCTGCGGCGCCGGGAAATGGTCGGTGGGCGTGCCCAGTTGCCCCACCTTGACCGTCCATACCGGCGCCGAGCGGTCGATGCAGGTCCCGGCGCCCTGGCTGGGGAGCCATAAGACCGCGAGGTTCGCGTCGGGGGCGCCACATCCGTAGACACCGACGTAGCCGTCGTCGCGGCCGCCCCAGGCGCCGCCGTTGCGTAGCAGGCAACGGGTGCCGTCGTCGAGAAGCAGCGCGAACGGATCGGGCATGGCGATCGGCCGCACCCCTGGGAGCGGGTCGCCGTAGGTCACCCGATGCAACCGCTTGTCCCACGGATTATCAACGCACAGAAGCGATTGCGGCATCGATGGCCAGCAGGTTCCGGCATCGGCCGCGGTCGGCGAGCAATAGTAGATGTTGTCCGCCACCGCCGACGGCGACGCTGTCGTGCAGCTATCGACGGCAGTGACGTTGCCCTGCGCGGGGCCTCGCGGTACCCATTGATCGGCTGGCCATCGGATCCGACCGCCACCGCGGTGATCACCTGTGTGGGTGCGGGATCGGCAAGGGCCGATCCGCAGACCGACGAGATCGCGCGATCGATAACCATGGTGTCAATGGGTCCTCCCCGGGATCCGCGGGCGGTGGGGCGATGGCGTCAAGGTGCCGATGACACTGTTCGTGAGTGCTAGTGCTCCCAACTCAAGAGCGGCGCCGCGTTTGCGACGCGCCGACTTGCCAAGGCGCAGTGGGCCGTGGCCCAAATCTGACTCCGCAGCGCTGGTGTTGCTGTGCGGTTTAGGTCCGATCGACAAGTTGCTGCACTGTTGCTCAGAAGGCTTCTACTGCAGAGGTTTTCGTTGGCACACCCGGAATAGTTGTCGGCCACGCTGAGCGCCGAGTTCCGGCTCGGCAAACACGTGGACAGATATTGCCCCCGTTACGGATTGCGGCGACGGCTATCCGACGATTGTAGTGACGGCAGTGGAACCCGCAGCAGCTCAACCAGTTTCGTCAACCCAACGGTCACGGAGTTGACTGTCCGCCGCCGGATCCGCCGCCGGATACGGCGAGCCACCAGCATCGCGACGACACCGACCGCTACGTCGGCAAGTATCGCCCCGCGCGCTCGGCGCTGCCAGCGTGGCCTGCCCGAGCGGAGGCCGAGGCGGTAGCCGACGCCCAGCGCAATCAGCGACGCAGCGATAGCCGTCAACGCGGTCATGCATCGAGGATCTTGCGTCGCCGTCGCGGTTGGGTCACGGGTCAGGCACGCCTTGGCCAACACCGAACGGTGCTACCCACCCGAGTAACCGGAGCCGGTCAACGATCGATGCGGAAACGTTTGAGCCGCGAGCGCGCGCCCGACACCAATTCGACTCGGCTCCTTGGCAAGTGAAAGTGAGCTGCCAGCAGCCGGGCAACCGCTTCGTTGGCCTTGCCGCCGACCGCCGGCTCGGGCACGTAGATCGTCAGCTCGGCGCCGGAAACCGCCTCGACCCGCGGACCTTTACGGGAGCCGGGTTTCACCTTGACGACGACAATGTCGGCCATGCCGGTTGCCGCTAACGCGCCGCGGTGTCGCGCCCCGCGAACCGCGGAACCCGATCCGAGCACGCGCCCATCATGTGAGACCGGCGCAACGCTCGAGTAGCTGTGGCGAGGGCGGCTGCCGAAAGGCCAACACCATGTGTTCGCAGCCCAGCTGCTCGAATTCGGGCAACAACGCGAGTTGGTCGTCGACCTGTCCAGCCAAGGCCGGATGCAGGGGCACTTGCCCGGAACGGCGGACCTCGGCAGGGTTACGGTCTACATCGGCACAGGCCTTGTCCAGCCGGGCGTTGACGTCGCCCCACAACTGCGGGCCTTCTGCGGCCGACATGTTCCACTCGTCGGCGTGGCGGGCGATGAGACGCAGCATCTTTGGCCCGGTACCCGCTATCACGATTGGCGGGTGCGGATACTGAAGGGGCTTGGGCTCGCAGAAGGCGTCCTCGAGCCTGAAGAACTCGCCGGAAAAGTTCACCAAATCCTCGGTCCACAGCTTGCGGATCACCGTCAATGCTTCGTCGACCATCGCGACCCGGCTCGCTGGGCTCGGGAACGCGATCCCGTACCCACGATGCTCGGCCTCGTGCCATCCCGCGCCCATGCCGAAGTTGAGCCGCCCGCCGGAGATGTGGTCGACGGTGACCGCCATCTTGGCCAGAACCGCCGGATTCCGATACGT
Organism: Mycobacterium persicum; assembly: GCF_002086675.1. GTDB lineage: Bacteria > Actinomycetota > Actinomycetes > Mycobacteriales > Mycobacteriaceae > Mycobacterium > Mycobacterium persicum. Next base: position 67,527 of record NZ_MVIF01000019.1, on the reverse strand, counting down.
AACGCCGGTCACCAGGCACCCGATCCGAGCCCGTTCGGTAATCGCCCCCATGGCGGCCAGCGTCGTCCAGCCCTCGTAGGTCGGCTCGTCGAACTCCGATGGTCCAAAGAAGTGGTCGTAGTCCCAAATCCCTTCGAAACCAAGGTGATCGGCGCTTCGCCATAAATCTTTCAGTTCGGGGAATGCGAAACTCAGGTGGAACTTGACCGAGATCCGCATGCCGCGATAGTACGGTCAGCGCCGTGGTCGCGTGGCGCGTATGCGCGGCCAAAAGCCGGCGGTCAGCGTCAAGCAGGCCAACAGCTGGGCCGGAATGGCTACCATCTTCGTGTGCGCGCTCCGCTTGCCGTGAAGTCGGTTGAACAATTGTTGGTGGCTGGCGCAGTCTCCGCTGCGCTGACGATCACCGCGGCCGTGTTGCCGCCCGGCGCGCCGGGCGCCCCGCAGCGGGCCGGTGCGGCGAATTGCCCGCAGGTAGAAGTTGTCTTTGCCCGCGGCAGATTGGAGTCGCCGGGACCCGGCGTGATCGGCAATGCGTTTATCAGCACTCTCGGCTCCAAGGTTGGCGGTAGGAGCATGGGCAGCTACGCCGTCAAATACCCGGCCGACACCGAGGTCGACGTCGGCGCCAACGACATGAGCCGTCATGTTCAGTACATGATCAATGCCTGCCCGGCCACCCGGCTGGTGCTCGGCGGCTACTCCCTCGGCGCTGCGGTCACCGACGTGGTGCTCGCGGTGCCGATGTCCGCATTCGGGTTCGACAGCCCGCTTCCCCCGGGTGCCGACGAGCACATCGCCGCCGTCGCGTTGTTCGGCAACGGAAGTCAGTGGATGGGTCCGATCACCAACTTCAGCCCGCTTTACAACGACAGGACCATCGAGTTGTGCCACGGCTCGGACCCCGTCTGCAACCCGGCCGACCCGAACACGTGGAAGCAGAACTGGCCGCAACATAACCCCAGCGCCTACATCCAGGCGGGCATGGTCAACCAGGCGGCCGACTTCGTCGCCGGCAAGCTCTAGCGGGTGGATATCGGGCGGCTCGTCACGCGCTACGCCCGCCGCTTCAGTCGGGTGCACGCCGGTGCCCACTCGGTGTCGTCGCCGCTGGGCGCGTGGTTGCTCCTCGCCCTGGCCGCGCCGGTGGCGCGCGGTCGGGTCCGAGACGACATCGAGGGCGTTCTCGGCACCGACGCCAAGCAGGCGCGCCGGGCGCTGGACGAACTGCTCGCCGACCCGCCGGATGTCATCCGGGCCGCGCTGGCGGTGTGGGGTATCGACGACTGGCCCGGTGGTCTGCCGGCTGACATCGATGTGGGCCCGGTCCCCAGCCAGGAGCAAGCCGATGGGTGGGCTCGCGATCACACCGACGGGTTGATCGACCGTTTCCCCGGCGACGTGTCGGATATGACGGCGGTGTTGGCCAGCGCGCTGGCGACCCGCATCAGCTGGCGTCGACCCTACGAGGTCACCGATGCCCGCGAGTTGCAGTCGCCGTGGAGCACGCGGCTCACTGACGCGTTGACTCTCGGTGGCGCCGACGGTTACTTCACCGACGTCGCGGATGTGGGCGTGGTCGCGGTGCACCCCGCGGTCGGCAACGGTGGCCTGCACGTGACGTCGGTGATCGCGAGCCAAGAGGCTTCGTTCGAAGCAGTGCTGGCGGCCGCACACGACATCGCCCGGCGCGAGGCAACCGGTTCCGCGGTGCGCCGGCGTGCCTTGACGGACATGACGCTCGGCGACGGTGAATTCTGGACGATCACGCAGGAACATCGGCCCGGCGGTGACCAGGTCCGGGTCGTGTTGCCGGCTTGGACGGCCACCTCGAACCACGATCTGACCGCCGACCCGGACCTGGGTTTCGCCGCGGTGGGACGGGCACTCGCAGCAGCGACGACGATGTTGCCCGACATCCCGGACATCAGCGCCCGGCAGTCCGCGGCAGCTCGCTACGGCCGGTGGGGATTCGAGGCGGCCGCGGTCACGTCGGTTGCACTACGCAGCGCCATGGTGTCGTCGGGGCTGTCGCGGTCGGCGACGCTGCGTTTCGGCCATCCCTACGCGGTGGTGGCGGTGACCGGTGCGCGTCGGCGCGGTGATCCGTGGGCGGGTGTGCCGGTCTTCGCCGCGTGGGTGTGCAAACCTGCCGACGTCACGTCGACCGGCTAGCGGGCAGTCATTTGGGCTGCCGCCATTCGTTGATTTTGCGGCCCAGCGAGTCGGCCGCGCTCGTGGCGGCGCGCCCGACGCCGTCGACGAAGCCGCCGAGGCCGTCGCGGATGCCCTTGATCAGCGGGTCGTCGGACTGGTCGAATCCGTCGCGGTAGTGCCGGGCAGCCTGGCCCAGGTCGTCGGTGAGCGAGGACTTGTCGTCGTCGGCTCGGCGCGGATAGTCGCCGGACATCACCTTGCCGTAGCCGCCGGTGTCCACCCACTTGTTCAGGGCCGCGGCCCGCAGCACCGAAAACGGATGTGTCTGCAGTTCCAGGTTCAACAGCTTGAGCAGCCCGTCGCGCATGTCTCCGGATCGTTCGTACTCCCGCGCTTGGGCCAAAAAGGCCTCTGAATCCAGCTTGTCCAACCGGCTACCGCCGGCGAGCTTCATCTCGACCCGGATCGCGGTGTCCAAGTCCTGGCTACACAGCAACCCGGCCCGGTCGCCGGACAGCTCGGATTTGCGTTGCCACTCCAGCAGAGCGGCGATGATGGCGCGCAACGCCCAGCCGCCCACCGGCACAATGCCGAACGACCGTGCCAACCGCATCAGATGCATCATCATCGTGCGGTACACCGCGTGGCCGGACAGCGCGTGGCCCAGCTCGTGACCCACCACGAATCGGAGTTCGTCGTGGGTCATCAAGTCGTAGAGCCCGGAAGTGATCACGATGAACGGCTGCTCCATCCCGATCGTGTACGCGTTCACGATCGGCGATTGCACGACGTACAGCTCGGGCTTGGCCGGCGCGTCCAGAACGTCGGTGCATTCGTCCAGCAGGGCGTCGAGGTCGGCGAATTGGCGCGGCCCGACGCGGGCGGCGCTGGCCAGGTAGAGCAGCCGGTGTTGACGCTCGCGCAGCATTCCCGAGAGGAGTTTCAGGATCTGGTCGAAGCCCTTGAGGCGGCGCAGCGCCGATAACGCGGTCCGGTCGGCGGGATGCTCCCAGGCGCGCGAGCTGATGCCGGGGAAGGTGGTGCGGGTGGTTGCGGGTGTCTGAGACATGGCGCTCCCCTCGGTGTTCCGTATCAGGATACGGAGGCTGGCGCGGGGCGCCATTCAACTGGATGTGGGCGGGCTTTGGGGCTCTAGGCCAGCTCTAGGCCAGCTCTAGGCCGGTGCGTCGGCGCTGACCCATCCCGGGGTGGCGGGCACACCGGCGCCGACATCGTGGCCCATTGCTGCTGCGCGTTGACGACCCAGATATGCGGGATGACGACGCATTTCCGCCAGCATTTGACTTTCTCGGCGCTGGGCCGCAATCCAAGCCGGGTGTGACTCCAGACTGATCACCGTTGCCCCTGATGCCTTCGCCACGATTGTCTGCTCCTCTCATCCCACCGACTCAGGTTCACACGGCGCTGTGCAACGTAAAGTTAGGATTCTTAGCAAACCTGTGATCAAACCGTGTCTTTAGATAAGAATTAGCCATGAATTTCCGGGGGCGCCGGGCGTTTCCGCAGGTGTGGCGCCAACGGCGGCCCGCCGGTCGGTCACTGAACCACGTTGTTGCATTGCCGGCGGATCCGAAAACCGGAAGTTGATGATGCGCTGTGCTCGCTTTTGGGGCGAATTGTTATCGGCCGCAGCGAAAATCCGCGGAGACGTTAATTTGTGCAGTTGGATCTATTCACTGCGTGAGCAGTGCCACCGCACTCCAAGGTCTACGGCCCGGATGACGCGGATCAGGCTGGGGCAACCATGCGACTGCGCGCATGGATTTGGGCAACCGGTGAAATCGATTTGCGGCGGTAAACAGTGATTCCGATTCGGCTACTCGCCAGCCGAGGCTTTCAAAGAAGGCCAGCCCGTTATCAGGCGCGAACATGAAGGGCGCATTCTCCAGCATGCCGGCCATCCTCTTGTTCATCATCTTCTTCAGACCCGGACCGGCGAAATCGAGCATCCACCACCCGACTTCGGGTCGGCGGATCGCTTCCGAAAGCGCGACGACGTCCCGCTCGTCCAGATACATCAACAAGCCCTCGGTTAGGACCAGTGCATTGGCGGCGCCGTCCAGGGCCTCGGTGAGGAACGCCGTGCGAGCAAGCGGGTCGGCCAGGTCAACGGCGCTGCGAATCAATTGGCATCGCGGTGTCTGGTCGGCAAGCAATTCGGTTTTTTCGGCGAGCAACTGCGGCAAATCGGCTTCGATCCACCGCAGCCGGGAGGGCAGATTCAGCCGATACGGTCGAGTGTCCAATCCGGCGGCCAGGTTGAGCACCCGGTCACAGCCGTGCGCGATTGCCCTGGCAATGGTGTCGTCGATGATTTTGGTGCGTGCGACCAGCCACCAACCATTACGAAGTGTCCACGGGGCGTGCCGGACGATGGTGCGCCCGTGCTGACCGGCCAGACGCTGGGCAAGCGGGTCGCTGAACAATGCGTCGGGTCGGGCCGATTCGGTGGCCCGATGCAGGGCCGTCAACCTGGCCGTGTCGGAAACATGTGTGATGACGTACCCGTCGCCGCACTCAGAGCCTGACATAGAGGCGTTATAGCATCCCGGCGAAGTCCGCCGCGGTGCGCAAGCAAAGAGGATTTGGCGCGTCTGCCGCCGCGCTGATGTGTCGGGTACCGTGCGCTCATGGCCGATCGCAACCGCCGATTTCTGCTCCGTGAACGACCCACCGGACGCATCGGTGCTGACACCTTCGAACTCAGCGAGGCACCGGTCCCCGAAATCGCCGACGGGGAGGCACTGGTCCGCGTCTCCTGGATATCGCTCGATCCGACGAACCGCGCGTGGATCAACGACATGCCGTCCTATCTGCCGCCGGTCGGTATCGGCGAGGTCATGCGTGCGGGCGGGCTCGGTGAGGTCATCGCGTCGAAAAATCTCAGATACCCGGTCGGTCAGACGGTGCAGGGTCTGGTCGGCTGGCAGGAATACGCGGTGGTCTCCGACGCGATGCCGTTGCTTCCGGTCGACGTCGCCGAGGGCGTCTCCCCCAGCGCTTACCTCGGCGCACTCGGGATGACCGGGCTCACGGCGTGGATCGGGATTCGCGACATCGGCAAGCCGCGGGCCGGCGAGACGGTGGTAGTGTCGGCCGCCGCCGGAGCCGTCGGCTCGGTTGCCGGCCAGCTCGCCAAAGCCGACGGGGCACGCGTCGTCGGGATCGCCGGCGGCCAGGAAAAGTGCGCATTGCTTACCGAACAGCTTGGCTTCGACGCCGCTGTCGACCACCGGGCCGACGACTGGCCGGCACAACTGGCCGCCGCCACTCCCCACGGCATCGACGTCGACTTCGAAAACGTCGGCGGTGACATCATGGATGCGATTTTCGCGCGCCTCAACATGGGCGCGCGCATCGCGCTGTGTGGCCTGATCTCGGGCTACAACTCGGCCGAGCCCCCACCCGGACCTCGGGCATTCGGCAACTTGCTCGTCCAGCGCGCGACGTTGCAGGGCTTCATCATCCTCGACCACCTGCACCGCGCACCGGAGGCGATAGCGGAGATCTCCGGGCTTATCGCCCAGGGAAAGCTCACGCCACTGGAAACCGTAGTGGAGGGCTTCGAGCAACTACCCACCGCGATCAACATGCTGTTCGACGGCAAGAACATCGGCAAGCTCGTGGTCAAGGTGCCCGGGTAACCCAGTCGATCGCGGTTTGGCGCGGTACGGCGCCGGTTGTCGTGGGCTGCTATCGTCCCTGGCTTATGCCTGAGATGGATCGTCGTCGCATGATGCTGATGACGGGCTTCGGTGTCGTAGGCGTGCTGGGGGTGGCGAATCCGGTTCCCAGGGCGCATGCAGACCCGGCCCGACGCGGCGCGCCGGAAGGACGAACGCCGATGCCCGCGGCGCCGGCACCCAACGGTCAGGCGGGCAACTACGTTTTCCACGACGAGTTCGACGGCCCCGCCGGTTCGGCACCCGATTCGTCGAAGTGGACCATAGCCCGGGCGCGCGAGCAGATGAAGGACCCGACGTACTGGGAGCGCCCCGAGAACGTCGGGCAGTACCGCGACGATCGCCAGAATGTGTTCCTCGACGGCCATTCCAACCTGGTCATCCGTGCCGCGAAAGACGGCGGGACCTATTATTCGGGCAAGCTGCAGAGCCCGTGGCGGGGCGGTATCGGCCACACGTGGGAGGCTCGCGTCAAACTCGACTGCCTGACCGCCGGATGTTGGCCGGCTTGGTGGTTGTCCAATGAGGACCGCGGCGAAATCGACATCCTCGAGTGGTATGGCAACGGCAGCTGGCCGTCGGCTACCACCGTCCATGCCAAATCGAATGGCTCCGAATGGAAGACGCACAATATCGCGCTGGACAGTGGGTGGCACACCTGGCGATGCCAATGGGATGACAGCGGGATGCGGTTCTGGCAAGACTATGTCGACGGCGCGCAGCCGTACTTCACCGTGGCGGCGCATTCACTGCCGGACTGGCCGTTCAACGACCCCGGCTACACCGTGTCTCCGGTGGTGAACCTCGCGGTCGCCGGCTCCGGCGGCGGTGACCCTGGGCCGGGAACCTATCCCGCCCAGATGCTGGTCGACTGGGTCCGGGTCTGGTAGTCACAACGTCGCGACCACGAGGACTTTCGACGGGTCCCGGGGATCCACCCGCACCGGCACCTCGGCGCCGACCGCGAGATGCGGTGCCGTCGACAGCTCGAGCGCGATGCGCCGCGTCGCGCGATACGAATCACGTTCTGGCAGTTTGACATCCAGTTCCAGCTCGTGCCAGGATCCCAGCGTTGTGGTCGCGACGTTGCGGCGGATCCCGACGATTGTGGCCACACCCGCCAAGCCGTCGCGCAGCAACCGTTCCAGGTCGGCGTTGAGCGTGTTGAGTTCGGCGACCGCGTCCCTTGCCCGCTGCCGGTCAGCGCGCGTGACTCGTTGGCCCGCAGCGGCTTTCCTCGCTCGCCGCAACCAGTTCATGTCCGTCAGGGTAGGGCGCCACGCGGTGCTCGTCGATCGGGTCGGCTGGAACCTGGAGCCGGCGCGAGCCGGAACACAGTACCGTTGCCGCATGTTTCGCATGACGGTCCAGGACGTGTTCTACATCCGCGGTCGCGGGATCGTGGCCACCGGCCGCGTGGAGTACGGGCAGTTGCGGGTCGGCGACGAGGTGCGGATCAACGACGGACCCGGGGTGCGGGTCGACGCCATCGAGGCGTTCCGCAAGAAGCTGGATACGGCGACCGCCGGTGACAACGTCGGCCTGCTCTTCAAGAAGCTCAGCAACCGCGACCTGGCCGCCGGGGACGTGATCACCTCGGCGGCGGGTGTGTTTCTGGCGTAAAGCGTGCCTTCCCGGCGGTGTCCCGCCCGCCTGCGTCTCCTCCGGCAGCCGGCACGCGTTGTTGGGATCGGTAGCGGCCTCACGGCCCTGTACTTGTCGCAACGACGACGCCACCGAGGCGGCGCCTCACGCGAAAGGAAGAGCCCATGAACATCATTCCCGCCGGCATCGCGGAAAAGATCAACCGCGTCGATCGCCAACCAAGCCTGGCGATCGGCATCAGCCTCGCCCTGCTGGCGGCGTGGTCCTTCTACCGGGTGATCTGGCTGCTGTACCTCTCGATGACGTTCGGCTGGTTCATGGGTTCGGTGGCTTTCCAGTTCGTGCTGTGGACCGTGACCGGCGCCGTCGCGGCGATCGCGGCCACCGGCTTCCTGACCCGCTACTTCAAGGGACCTGGCGGCGCTGACCATTGATGGCTGGCGGCGGCGAACCGTGCCGGACCCGAACCGGGTTCGGCACGGTGCCGTTTGTGGGCGGGTCAGCGGTTGGAGATTCGGCGCAGCGTGCTGTCGAAGAGGGCATCGAAGGATTGCTGGTGCCCGGTGCTGGCCGTGCCGCTCAGAATCAGTCCCGAAGTGCGCGCGTAGGAGTAGTAATCGGTCCGGGCGGCGTCCGGCTCCCCGCCAATGGTTGCGGTGATCGAGTACCGGAACCGCTGCGGTCCGTCGGCGGAGTGCGAATCCTCGAGGATGCGCACCTCATAGGAGCCGACGGCGGCGCTGCTGAAGCGCAGACACCGTGATACCAGGCCGGTGAACGCGTCGAATCCGGTGGGGTCGAATTCGCGGCCGACCATGAGCCGGATGTCTCGACGGTCGGCGACCTCGGGCGGATCGGCGGGGTCGTGCCCGAACACCTCGGCCGCATCGAAAGCGCCGGTCGAGGCGACCCCGACCACCGCGAAGCATTCGACGGGACTGAAGCCCAGGCCCTCATCGGACACGTGGTATCTGAAGTACCCGAACGTATCGGACAGTTCCTTGATATCGCTGACGGTCCACGAGGCAGGAAAATCGGTCGGTTTGGGCAGCAACTCCGCCAATTGTTGGTCGCTCAACGAGGCCAGCTTCGGTGCAAGTGGGCCCGGGGCCGCGGGATTGCTATGCCGTCGGGCGCTGAGCACCCCGGGTGCGGTGATCACGATGGCGGCCGCTGCCAGCACGCACAGCGCAGCCGCGATCACCCATGGGCGCCACGAGAGTCGGTTCATAGCGCGCGTAGCCGTTGCAGCGTTTGGCCGGCGAGCTTTTGCACCAGATCGAGCTCGGGACCCTCCATATAGATAGTGCATTCGAGTAGTACGCCACGTACCGCGTAATACGTGACGTGGTAGGTCGACGAAGGGTCGCGGCTACCGATCGTGGTGAACGTTCGGGTGACTGTGACGGCGGCATCGGCGCCGGCGGCCGTGCGCGCTCCCACCGCAGTGGTGACGGTCCGATGGTTTTTGACTCGGCCATCGAAGAAATAGTTGGTGACGCGATAGGAGGGGCAACGGCCCAGCCAGTCCAGGTAGTTCGCGATCCGTGCCGCCGCGTCGAGGACGACCCAGATCGCGAAGCGGGCGTTGGGTCCGTGCTCGCGGCCTTCGCCGGTCGCGGCGAAATCGGCCGACGCCGCGTCCTGAACGAATAGTTGGGCGTACCGGTCGACCTGGACGTATGCGGCCAACGCACCCCCGGCATGGTCCAGGATCGTGGGAATGTCGCCGCAGCCGCCCGGTTCGTAGGCCGCTGCCGGGTCCTGACGGGGCGCCGTACTCAACGCCCCCGGATCTGCTGGCGCGGCTCGCCGCAACCGCCCCGTCAACGAATATCCCCAGTCGGACGGGAAGTCGGCGCCGGCGGGCAACGCCGTCGCCAGGTCCCAGTCGGTTCGCGATGCCAGGTTCGCCGGGGCGGTATCCGAGCGGGGAGCCGTCACCAGAAACGCCGCACCGCACGCGCCCAGCACGGCAAGCGCGGCGGCCCCTACCACCCGGGGCCATGGTTGGCTGCGCGAAGGAGCGGGTCCTGCGGCCTGGGATCCCATTCGCGACTCCTCCCGCGGGCCGGCCGGTGCGATGTCCGCATCGCCACCGGGGTTCGCCGGCGTAACACTATCGCGGCCGCCCGGCCGTCAACCCGATCGACACAGTGTTCTGCTTCGGCAGTAACGGCTGCCACGGCGTCGTTGTCCCGGCGCTTCGGCGTTTCGTTACCGTCAGGCCTGAACCAGCTCTGGGTGAAATCTGGCCACCATCCGACGTAATCCCTCGTGCCAGTCGACTGTGGTTGCGCTGCCGATGAGTTCGCGCATCCGGGTCAGGTCGACGGGATTCCCGCGCAGCGCCCGATCGCTCTCGGTGAACATCGGCTCCTTGTCGATCAGGGTGCCCAGGTAGGCGCACCACTGCTGGATGCTGACAATCTGGTCACCGGCCCAGTTAACCGTTGTCGCCGGAATCGACGCCACTGCAAGCAATTTCGGGATCATGGCGACGATGTCATCCTGATGTATCGGGTTGTAGTTTGCGGATTCGCCGGGCGGAACCGGGATCGGAATGCCGGCGAGCATCATCTCCATGTGGAAGTACGGCCACCCGCCAGTGTCGCCGTACGGTACGTTGAGGCGGGCGATGGTGGTGGGTACCTCCAGGATCCGTGCCGTCGACCGGGCGACCGCCTCACCGGCGATCTTGGAGATCGAATACGTGGGGAACAGGAACCGGTGGTTGTCGCCGAGAGCCGCACGCTCGGTGCGCGGCAGGTCGTTCGGCGGATCGTAGACGGCCGCCGATGAGCAGTGCAGGAACGCCTTTGCACCGCGGCACCGGGCCATCAGCGGACCAATCGACTCCGCGTTGGCGCTGAGGTCCTGGTCTTCGTCGATGCGGTGGTGACTACATCGTGCCGAACGTCGGGCGCCGGCCACCCCCGATCACCTCCGGGACGGCATGTGGCCCGCAGACTTTCGCGCATTCTGCTCATCGGCGCGGTAAGGTCCCCTCATGGCGTACCGGGGTCGCATCGACTTGCGGCTCGCCAGCCGGGTACTGCTGCTTCAACTGGTGCTCGTGACGCTGACGTTGGTCGTGGCATTCGCGTTGTTCGCCCAGTTCAATCGGCACCGCCTGGACCTTCAGTATGGTGTTCACGCGTTGGACATCGCGCGCGTGGTGGCGTCGTCTCCGACGGTGCTCGCCAACATCTCACGCTACGACCAGATCCCGTTGGCCCCGAGCGCCGCAGTGGTCGACGAGCTGGCGTCCGGACCGCTGCAAAGCGTTGCCTCACGAGTCGAGCAACGCACCCATGTGCTGTTCGTGGTCATCGCCAACACCCAGGGCATCCGGCTGGCGCATCCGCGTCGCGACGAGTTGGGCGGCCGGGTCAGCACCGATCCCGGGGAGGCGCTGGGCGGTCACGAACAAATAGTCCACCAATCCGGCACCCTAGGGCGGTCGATCGTCGCGAAAGTGCCTGTGGTGGAACCCGGTTCGAATCGGGTGCTGGGAATGGTCAGCGTCGGCATTTCCACCAAGGCATTCGACGAGCAGTTCTCCAAGAATCTGCGGGTACTGGCCCCGTTGGGAGGTGCGGCGCTGCTGATCGGTGTGGCCGGGTCGGTGGCGCTGGCCCGCCGCTGGCGCGGGCTGACACTGGGTCTGCGGCCGACCGAGATGGCCGAGATGGTCCGCACTCAGGCGGCCGTGCTGCACGGTATCGGCGAGGGCGTTCTGGCGGCCGACGAAAGCGGAAGCATCACCTTCGTCAACGACGAGGCGTGCCGATTGCTCGAGATCGGCAACGACGTGGGCCGCCGCATTGACGAGATCGGGCTGACCCCACGCGTTCTCGATGTGTTCACCGCGGCCGAGGCCGCTCCCTCGCTGGCCACGGTCGGCCAACGGATCGTCGTGGTCTCGGCGCGAAGGGTATCGCGCGACGGGCGCGAGCTGGGAACGGTATTGGTGGTGCGGGACCGGACCGATGTCGAGTCGTTGACCCGCCAACTCGACGCGGTGCAAGTGATGAGCACCGCGCTGCGCGCGCAACGCCATGAGTTCGCCAATCGCCTGCACCTGCTGAATGGGCTGTTGCACACCGGCCACGTCGAGGAGGGATTGCAGTATCTGGAGGAGCTGTTAGGGTCGGGGCCGCTCGCGTCGGCAGTACCCGGTATCGACGCCATCCGAGACACCCATCTGCAGGCGTTTCTGGCGGCCAAGGCCGCGGCCGCCCGCGAGGCCGGGGTTACGTTGCGGATTGGCGAGAACACCTGGATTACCGGCCGCCTCGAGTCGCCCGTCGACGTCACCACCGTGGTGGGCAACTTGCTGGACAATGCGATCGACGCCGCCCGCGTGAGCCAAAACGCTCCCAGAGAAGTGGAAATCGAGCTCCTGCAAGAGGGTTCGACGTTGCACGTCACGGTGGCCGACAGTGGCGACGGTGTGGCGCCCGAATTCGTCGAGCAGCTGTTCACCGAGGGCACCACGACGAAGCGGGACTCCGGAATACCGGGCGGGCGGGGCATCGGGCTTGCGTTGTCACGCCAGATCAGCCGTTCCCGGGGCGGCGATCTTTGGCTGTCGAGCCGGGGCGACCCGGCATCACCGCTGCGAGGCGCAGAGTTCATCGCCCGGCTGCCGGGCGTGCTGGCCGAGGAGGGGCAATGGGTGGCTCAGACCTGACCGTGCTGGTGATCGACGACGACTTCCGCGTCGCCAACATGCATGCCGGAGTCGTTGCCGCGATGCCGGGTTTCGCGGTGACCGGTACCGCCAACACCGTTGCGGCCGCGCGCGAGGCACCTGCCGTCGACCTGGCGCTGGTAGACGTCTACCTGCCCGACGGCTCCGGAATCGATTTCGTTCGCGAACTGCGTTCCGACAGCATGATTTTGACCGCGGCGACCGAAGCCGAGACCGTCCGCGCAGCCATGGCCGCGGGCGCGTTGAGCTACCTCGTCAAGCCGTTCTCGACCACCGAGCTTGCCGCCCGGCTGTCCGGCTACGCTCGCTACCGCAAGATCCTGGCGGGCGCCAACCTCAGTGCCCGCGACGTCGACGCGGCGCTGGATGCGCTTCGCCCCCGCCTGGCCCAGGCCCAGTCCTCGGCAACCGCGGCCTCCCCCACCAAACAGCTTGTGCTGCAGGCGTTGAAGAAGTCACAGACACCCATGTCGGCGGCCGAAGTATCAGCAGCCATCGGCATATCCAGGGCCACCGCACAACGCTATCTGGCGGCGATGAACTCCAGCGGCGACGTGAGCGTTGGGCTGCGCTACGGCGCCACCGGCCGGCCCGAGCAGGAATTCGCGGCGATCGTCTCGCGCTGAGCGGGTCAACAGACCAATACGGCGGCGGCCTACGCGGCCCGTCCAGCGGTTCGGAGGCCGGCCAGCCCGTGGTTGCGGCCCGGCTGGTGGGCGAAGTAGTCGGCGTCCGTGCCGTCGGGCCGGGCCGCGGCCGGATCGATCGCACCGAGATTGGATGCCACGACGGTGCCCGGGCCGCCGGCCGCCACCGTGACCAATCGCTTGGCCAGTCCCTTGGGCAGTAGCGGCACTAGCGGCATGAGTGCCCACCGCGCGCTGGGCTCGTGGCGGTGGCGGATCAGCGCTTGTTTGATGGTGGCCCGGATGTCCCGTAGGTCTGTCGGTGCGGGTAACTGCTCGACGGTGATGTCGGCGTTGGTGACCGCGTTGGCCCGGGTATCGCCGGGGATCCGTTCATTGACGGGCATCGCCAACGTGAGCGAGCCATTTTCGGCGACCCGCCCCACCCGTTGTGCGAACCGAGCCGCCACACCGGTCACCCGACGGCCATTCTTGGACGCCGCAGGATGCAACCATGACTTTATTCCTGTCTGATTTCGGGTGTGATTCGGAAATTATTTGGTGACCGGAAAATTGGGTTCGCCAAGAAATGGCCGATGGTGATTGCGTGACAATCGACCGGCCCGCGGGCTCACCAGGCCAGCCACGGGTTGGTCATCGGAAAGAGGGCCAGCAGTACGCTCTCGGCGGCCGCTTCATCGACCTCGGTGTAGGACTGGGCGACTTGCCTGAACGCCGCGCCGGTTCGCATCAGTTCTTCCTGCGCAGCCTGGTTCAGTGCCAGTATCGAAGCTGCTTGGGTGCAGAACCCCGCCACCGCCTGCGCGGAGACCTCATCCGCCCCGGCGGGAGCGAGGCCGGTCACCGAACTCGCCGCTGCGGCGGCGGCCTGCAGGGAGCGGATACCAAGATCGGCCATTTGGCTACCGATGTCGGCCACCACCGGATCAAATGATATGGGCTGCATTAACGTACTCCTCGTCTGCTCGTGTCGAATTCGTCTGCCCGGCGGGAAAGTGACAGAACGGCAACTCGAGAATGGATATTCAATCCGCACCCATTGACCTTTCGCGCTGCTGATCGCGAATGTCTTCGGTGCTTGTGAGACCGAATTTAAGACGTCGCTGCGCTGGTGTCGCGCTTGTAGGCGATACCCGGCATAAGTGACGATTTCCGGCTTGTGCGCATTATGCTCAAGCACGGTGCCGGTAGCCGGAGCCCGGTGATTGCGCCGCGCGACAGCACAGCCGGCGTGGTGTGCTGCGTCACAATTGGCCCCAGCGATTCCGGCAACATGCCCAACGGCGCCGTCACTAAACCGTCCTGAAAAGAAAGTGCCTGGCTAGGGCTCCACGAGGCCTTAGAATTGAACAATCGTGCAGCGCAGCTGTACCGGAGTTTGCGGCAGCAGCCGCGCCACGGGCCCCGCTGATCGTTGAGTTGCTAGGCGGTCACGACCACGGTCATGTCCGCGCACAAATACATAGGAGCAGCAGGCAAATGGACACCATGTCACACGACCCGTCGGCAGGCGATATTGGTTCGCAGTTGGTCGACATCGGCAGCCAGGGCATCAGCGCGGGCAGCACTGCGGCGATGACGGTGCTGACTGGCCTGATCCCCGCAGGCGCTGAGGAGGTCTCGGCGCAGGCGGTGATGGCGTTTGCGCAGGAGGCCGCCTCGATGTTGGCGTCCAACGTAGCGGCGCAAGAAGAGCTGATGCGGACCGGTTCGGCGCTGACCAACATCGCCCGGATGTACGGCGACGCCGACGACAGCGCCGCCGACGCCCTGGCCTTCCGTGGTGCGGCGATATCCCGTTCGGGCGCGGGTGGCGCCGGGGCAACGCTTGCCCCGGGACTCATGGGCCCCGGGGCAGTACAGGCAGCGGCTGAATCGGTGGCGCGCGCGCCGCTGATGTCGCAGATGGTGGAAGCGTCATCGTCGCCGATGGCGTCGACCGTTGCCAACGCCGGATCGTCGGCGATGAGCGGCGCGGCGCCGCTGAGCAGCGGAATGGGCGGCGGCGCACCGGCCGGCGGCGCCTCCAAAGCAGGTCTGACGTCAGCTACCGGACCCGCGGATCAGGACGAACGCGAACGCGACGAGCAGGCCGACGCGCAATCCGGTGAACGCCTGGCCTGACAAGCCCCGTCGGTCCCGCAATAATTCCCTAGCTGACTCCGCGCATCCGTGGCGAGCGCTCGGCCGACTGCATGCGGTAGTCAACAGTCGCACGCCACGGTTCTGTTTGCAGCGCATCTCCTACGCTTGCGCTGTCCCGTGGTAGCGCAGGAAGCGAAAGAGAGGGCGTAGTGACCAACCCGGACATGGCCACCATCTTGCGGGAGATGAAAATCCCGGAGCGGTTGACCGGCAGCCAGGCGCTGCGCGACTTCTTGCTCATCTACATCGATGACCAGGAGTCGCTGGCGAACAACCCGGAACGACTCAAGCAGTTGAACGGCCTACTCATACTTTCGCACCTGGAGGTGGTCAACGCTCTCGGGTCGCTGGAATCGGCCGCCGCTGAGCAGCACGTGGAGAGGTTCCGCAAAGAGATCAACCGAAAACACCGGAAACGCTGGTGGTTCTAGCCTGGGTCATGCATCGTACGGTGAGGTGTGCGCTGGATCGTCGACGGTATGAACGTGATCGGCAGTCGCCCGGACGGTTGGTGGAAAGACCGTCACGGCGCCATGGTCGCGCTGGTGGGCAAGCTGGACCGGTGGGCCGCTGACGTGCGCGGCGCGCGCGGTCACGCGGTGACCGTGGTGTTCGAGCGGCCCCCGTCCAGGCCTATTCGCTCTTCGGCGGTAGAGGTGGCATATGCACCCGAAGCCGCTGCCAATTCGGCTGACGACGAGATCGTCCGGCTGGTGCAAGCCGACGCTCAACCGGATGCGATTGCCGTCGTGACGTCGGACAAGGCGCTGACCGACCGGGTCCGGCAGTTAGGCGCCACCGTCTACCGGGCGGAACGTTTTCGAAGTCTCATCGACCCGCCCGCCCCCGGACCCGAAGGCCACTGCCGGGTTCAATGACGACGCGCACCGCAGCACGGGGTCCAACCAGGGTGGGTGGTGACGTTCACGCCGACCCCGGCCCATTGGCCTTCGCGATGATCCGTCTCGACCCATGCCGCCCGAAGGGCGACTGGCCGGTGGGTCTAAATGCCGCTCATCTAAGGACATCGCGCCCAGTTAGCGGCAGGCCGGTGTAGTTCTCCGCCAGCCCTATCGCGGCGGCGTCGCTCGAGTACAGCCATTGCAGCTGAGACTGCTGTAACTGGGTGTCGAACGGGTCCCCGGTGGTGTGCAGCATGGTCGTCATCCACCATGAGAAGTGGGTATATCGCCACACCCTGCGTAACGCGGCCAAGGAGTAAGCGTCGGCCAGTTCGGGCTTGTTCCTTCTGACCAACGCGCTTAGCGCGGGAGCGAGCAGCGCGACGTCGGCGATGGCCAGGTTCAGTCCTTTGGCTCCGGTGGGCGGCAGGATGTGGGCGGCATCACCCGCCAGGAACAACCGGCCGTACCGCATCGGGGCCTGCACATAGCTTCGCATCGGCAAGACGCTGCGCTCAGCAATCGGGCCGGGGCGTAGCGACCAGCCCTCGATGCCGTCACCGAGTCGGCGTGCAAGGGCATCCCAGATGCGTTGGTCAGTCCACAAAGCGATGTTGGTGTGGTTGGGTACTTGCAGATACAGCCTGCTCACCGTGCTGGAGCGCATCGAGTGCAGCGCGAAACCTTCCGAATGCCACGCATAAATCAGTTCGTCGGTCGACGGTGCCACATCGGCCAGGACCGATAGCCACGAATAGGGGTAGACGCGCTCCCAAACCTGTTTGGAGCCGTCGGGTACGGCCACGCGGCTGGGTCCCAGCGACCCGTCGCACCCGACGATCGCATCGGCGTCAAGCCGGTGCGGCACCCCGGCGCCGTTGATGAATGTGAGATACGGCCGTTCGGTGTCGATGTCGTACAAGGTGGCGTCGGCAACCTCATAAAAGATGTGTTGACCGTCGGCCTGGCGGGCGGCAATCAGGTCGCGCTGGAGTTCGGTCTGTCCGTAAACCCACACGCTGCGCCCCACCAGGTTGACGAAGTCAAAACGCTGGCGTTGGCCTTCGCACTGCAGATAGATTCCGCCATGCTCGATTCCTTCCTGCGTCAGCCGCCGGCCCAGCCCCACCGACTGGAGGAGCTGGACGGAGCCGTGCTCCAGGATGCCGGCGCGGATGCGCCCCAAAACATAGTCCCGGGAACGGGTTTCGATAACCACGGAGTCGACGCCCTCGGCGGCCAGCAGGTGTGACAGCAGCATGCCGGCTGGACCGGCTCCAACGATTGCGACCTGGGTGCGCACGGTTCAAGTCAACAACAGGGTGGACAACTTACAAAGAACGGGAGCGCAGGTCTCGGCCTTGACGCGTCGCCGGGCAGCATCACAGCTGGACATTCTGTTGGCCATCGGCACTTCGGCACGCGGGAATTTGCGCATATCGCGTCGCTGAACGACCTTGGTGGTTTACGTGGGCGCCGGAAGACGCGGAATGCTATTCGCCCTGGCAGTAGTGCACCGGCGCAAGCGATTTCAGAGCGACGGCAATCTGTGACGGCGATCGATCTTCCATACCGAAACAACGGGAATGGAATCTCGCTGGATGGTGCGCTAACTCGCCCAATTTTGCATAGGGCGACCGTGAAAGATCCCGGGCAGAAAATACTCAGTAAGAACGATAACCGACTGACCGTCTACGATCATGTGATACCGCCGTGCAATGACCGGTGCATGTCGTTTTCGTTTGGAAGTTGAGACCAGCCATGCGGGCAACTCCGCCACCCACACTTCAGCCGTCTCCTTGAACATTTCCAGGCAACTAGCTACCATCAGCTCGCCAATGGGATGGTCCGTCTCCGTTAGTGTTGTCAGAATCGTCGTTGGTAGGAGATCCATCGCGATCAAGGCTTCGGCGGCTATAAATTCTTCGCCGGAACGGAGGCCTTTGAGTATTGTTTGGCGCTGCAGAATTCGGCTATCTGGTAGTCGCTCTAAGTCAGGTATTTCAGGCGCGGTGGGATGAATCTGTTGACTGATAATATCCACAACGATCTCATCATTCGTGATGATCTTGAGGATCCTCGTCAGAGTGCCGTTCGTCGCTAAAAGGATTTGCAAGTCACGGTCGAGCTTTCGTATCTCTATGTCGGACAACATGGTTCGCGTCATATCTGTTCTCCTGCGACCAGCCCAAATACATAAAACCCGCCTGCGGGCTCGATATATTGAGCGCATTCTTGGCTTGCCGGGAAATTAACTAGAACTGCCGTCGTCACACTCGCAATTCGCGACGGATCACTGGTGCGGTTAACGGCAATCAGCGTCAACAGGATTGATGCAGCTATGATACGTCGCCGGGAGCAAACTCGCAAGCTAAGCAACGGACCCATAAAGGTTGAACTCAAGCGCTCGATAGCAGCGCATTCGACAACATCGGCGGGTACCGGGAAAGGCCTTTGATCACGAAGACCTGCCGATCGGCGACCGCATCGGAAATTGCGGTGTGTCATCGCGTGGCTTCAGCTGCGTCGTAGTCGGCGAGCACCTCATTGGCGATGCGAAAAGCGTAATTCACCTCCGGTACACCGACATAGATCGCCAGATGTAGCAACAGCTCCTTGATCTCGTCGTTGGTGAGGCCATTCCGTCGTGCGGCCCGAAGATGCATGGGCAAATAGTCAGGGTGTCCGCAGGCGACCAACGCGCTCAACGTGATCATCGATCGGCTGCGCCTATCCAGCCCGGGACGGGTCCAAACGCTGCCCCACGCATAGCGGGTGATCATGTCCTCGAAGTCGGCGGTGAAGGCTGTCTTCTCGGCCATGATGCGGTCAACATGTGCGTTGCCGAGGACCTCGCGCCGCACGGCAATGCCTGCCTGATAGGCGTTGTCCCGGGTATCGATACGGCTGAGTATGAGGTCAGCGACTTGCTCAGGTGCTTCGACGGGGGCCAGGTGACCAACTTCATCGAGGACCACCACCCGGCCGTCGTTGACCCCGGACACTAGCGGGCGCAAGCATTCCGGTGGCGTTACACAGTCCTCGCCACCCGCGACCGCCAGGACAGGTGTGCTGATGTGCGATAGCCGGCCGGTGACATCGAAGTCTGCCAGCGCCTCGCATGCCAGAGCATAAGATTCGGCGTCGGTCACGCCGAGCACGTCGAGCAGCCTTGCGACAACCGCCGGCCGACGCTCGACGAACCTGGCGGAGCACCAGCGCTTAGGTGCGCACTCTGAGAGCGCGCTGATACCTTCTTCCCGAACCCGCGCCGCGCGGGTTTTCCAATCTTCGGGGGTGCCGATCGTCGCGCCGGTGCAAAGCAATGTCGCGGAAGTCAACCGGTGAGCCGCATCGAGGAGTAATTGAAGTCCGACCGCCCCGCCGATGGAAACCCCCGCGTAGTGAAAAGTACCCGCATCGGCGATCTCGTCGGCCAACGTCAATACCCCGTTCGCCAGCTCGGCGATGGTGAACGGTGATGTGGCTGCGGGGCTGTTTCCGTGGCCGGGCAGGTCCCAACCCACCACGCGCACGTAGTCAGCGAGCCGTTGGGCCGCGGCCGCCCATAGGGTGTTCGCCGACGTGCCGAGGGATGGTCCGAGCAGTAGCACGCCTGCGTCGTGGGGACCGCCGAAATCTGTTGCGATCAGGCGTGGGACCGGCACGTCGCCTCCTTGAGCGTTCAACCGTCGAAACTCGCTGTCGACCGAGTCGATTTTCCCAAAAGTTATGGCGTCAGGCATTGATTCGCTTGTTTTTGAGGTATCCGCGCAGGGATGCTAGGCGTGTGACGCGGGGTTTGCTTGCTCGACGTGGTGGCAGATTGTTTGTCTGGCAGCTCAACCTTGGTTTGTTGGCCATCATCTGGGGTTGCAGTTTCTTGTTCATCAAAGTTGCCTTGGCGGATTTGTCGCCGGCCGAGATCACGCTCGCTCGCTGCCTGCTGGGGGCTCTTGCGGTCGCTCCTGGTGTCGTGGTGATGCGTCTGGCGCTACCACACACTCAGCGATTGTGGATGCACCTTTTCGTCGCCGCGCTTTTCCTCAATACCGCGCCGTTCTCGCTGTACGGGTACGCCGAGCGGCACGTGTCGTCAGCAGTGGCTGGAGTGGCAAACGGCACGTCAGCGCTATTCACCGTGCTGTTTGCGTTTACCGTGCTGCATGACGAGCGCGCAACGGCACACACCGTATTGGGGATCCTCATTGGCCTGACCGGTGTGGCGGTGGTCCTGCGGGTGTGGGACGGTGTCCATGCCGACACTGGCGGTGTGTTGGTGGCAGTCGCCGCAGCGGCCTGTCAGGGCTTCGGGTGGGTTTATGTACGCCATTTCCTCCGTCACACCGGCTATTCGCCGCTGGTGCTCACCGCTTGTCAGCTCAGCCTTGCCAGTGCGCAATTGATACTGATTTGCCTCGCGACGGCGCCACGGATTCCGACAATGAGAACCACCACCCTCGGTGCCGTTCTGGCGCTTGGCGTTCTCGGCACGGGGCTTGCATATGTCTTGCAGCACAGCATTATTCGTGATGCCGGAGCCACTGCCGCTTCCACCGTGACGTATCTGATCCCCGTAGTCGCCGTTACCGTTGGCGCCATATTTCTGCACGAGCCTATTGGATGGAGCCTGCTCGGGGGTGCGGCGCTGGTACTACTTGGTGCGGCGCTGACGCAGCGTCGTCGGCCAACCGGCTGATCGAGCGCCAGACGTTCACGGCTGGGCGCTCGCGCAGCCGACGATTTTCGTTGACAGCCGCCGACAAATGCAGAGGATCGACATACTCGCCGCAACCGATCCGGCCAGCCGGGTGGTCAGCGGCTAGGGCGTCGGGCGGTCAGCCGCTGACTGCCGCGAGCGCGGCGTCGTAATCGGGCTCCTGCCCGATTTCCGGCACCAGCTGGGTGTAGGCCACCTTGCCGTCGCCACCGATCACCACGATGGCTCGGGCAAAGAGGCCGGCCATGGGGCCGTCGGCGATGGTGACGCCGTAGTCCTCGCCGAAGCGGTCCCGAAACGCCGAGGCCGTGGTGACGTTCTCGATCCCCTCGGCACCGCAGAATCGCTTCAGCGCGAATGGCAGGTCTTTCGACACGCACACCACCGTCGAGCCGGTTGCGGCGACCCGCTCGTTGAAGGTCCGCACGCTGGCCGCACACACCGGCGTATCGATCGACGGAAAGATATTCAGCACGACGGCCTTGCCGCGGAACTGGTCGCTGCCCACGGCGCCGAGGTCGGCGCCGGTCAACGTGAACGCGGGGGCCGAAGTTCCGACAGCGGGCAGTTCGCCGACAGTGTTGATCGCATTTCCGTGCAGGGTTATCTGTGCCATGAGCACAGTCTGCCAAGATCGGGATCGCGGCCTGTGACCAGGTCTGCCGCGGACCCATGTCCTAATTTGTGGGGTGTAGGGCGTAGACGCCATGCCGTTGTCTGGCCAACACTGAGTCCATGGCCCGCAAAGTGCTGATCGTCGGCTACTCCGGGGTTCAGGCGCTCGACGTGGTGGGACCGTTCGAGGTCTTCGCTGGCGCATCGCTGCTGACCCACGGCGGCTACGACGTCACGCCGGTCTCCCCCGGCGGGCAGCCGGTGACCACCGCAACCGGCCTTGCTCTGATGACCGAGCCGCTGCCGGATCCGAGCGCACCCGTGCACACTGTGGTGCTGCCCGGCGGTGCGGGGGTTGATGCCGCACGCGGCAACCTCGAGTTGGTGGAGTGGATCGCGGCGGTTGCGCGAACTGCCGACCGTCTCGTCACCGTCTGCACGGGCGCGTTCTTGGCGGCGCAGGCGGGATTACTCGACGGTCGACGGGCCACCACGCACTGGGCCTTCGCCGACCGGTTGGCCCGCGAGTTCCCCGCCGTCGAGGTGGATCGCGACCCGATCTTCATCCGCAGCTCCGAGACAGTATGGACCGCCGCGGGGGTGACGGCGGGGATCGACCTCGCGCTGTCGCTGGTGGAGGATGATCACGGCACCGAGATCGCGCAGACCGTCGCCCGCTGGCTAGTGCTGTATCTGCGCCGCCCTGGCGGCCAGACGCAGTTCGCGGCTCCGGTCTGGCTGCCGCGGGCCAAACGGTCCTCGATCCGGCAGGTGCAGGAGGCCGTCGAAGCAGAACCGGGTGGCGCCCACCGCGTCGACGACCTGGCGCGCCGCGCGGCGATGAGCCCACGCCATTTCACCCGGGTGTTCACCGATGAGGTCGGTGAAGCGCCGGGCCAATACGTCGAACGCGTCCGCACCGAAGCCGCGCGCCGGCAGCTGGAAGAGACCGACGACACCGTGGTGGCCATCGCCGCCCGCTGCGGGTTCGGCACCGCAGAGACTTTGCGGCGCTACTTCATTCGCCGGGTCGGCATCTCGCCGGACCAGTACCGCAAAACCTTCGCCTGACACATCAAGGAGAACACCGATGACCCAGATCGCGATCGTCACCTATCCGGGATTCACGGCGCTGGACATGGTGGGCCCCTACGAGGTGCTGCGAAACCTTCCGCACACCGAGGTGAGGTTCGTCTGGCACGAATCCGGACCGATCACCGCGGACTCCGGAGTGCTGGTGCTCGGGGCCACCCACACGTTGGCCGAAACACCCACGCCCGACGTCATTCTGGTGCCGGGCGGGCCGTCGACGCCGGTGCATGCGCGCGACGAGAAGCTGTTGGACTGGTTGCGCCGGGCTCACCGGACTGCCGGCTGGACCACGTCGGTGTGTTCCGGCTCGGTGATCCTGGCAGCCGCCGGGCTGCTCAAGGATCGACGCGCGACGTCGCACTGGCTGACCATTCCCGCGCTGAAGGCATTCGGCGCCATCCCCGTCGCCGACGAGCGGATCGTGCGTCAGGACAACGTCATTACCAGCGCGGGTGTGTCCGCGGGACTCGACCTGGCGCTCTGGCTGGCCGGGGAAATCGGCGGCGAAGGTCGCGCCAAGGCGATCCAGTTGGCGATCGAGTACGACCCACAGCCGCCGTTCGACTCCGGCCACATGTCGAAGGCGTCGGCCACCACCAAGGCCGCGGCGACGGCTCTGCTGTCCAAAGACAGCGCCACACCGGCCAACTTGACGGCCGCGACGATGCTCGCCTGGCGGCAGGCGCTGGCGGCGGTCCGGTCGCGCCGACGCAAGCGGCAGCCGGCGGTTGTATCGGGATAGTCGTGTGCCTCCGGGATCGCCATGGCGACGTGATCATCGAGAGATGACGTCGGCGCCAGGTAGTTTGATGTTGGTTTGCTTGAACGCCACCTGAAGATCCTGCACACTCACAGCCCAGCGGGATGCCCAATGTCGCCGTTCTTGCATGGGTTGACCCTTTGCTGGGTTGCCAAGCTTGGCTGCTTGCGAATCTTTGGCTAATGCACACCTGGTGGATACAGCCAGACGTCGGTTTGGGGGAAGCGTCGTGTCCCCCGATCGGGGGACAGCGGTTCGGTATGTCGGCGGATAGTTGCTCCGCGCTGACCTGTTTATGCTCGTCTAGATTTTTATTGATGAGATCTTGTTCGTGCGGACGGTCAGCCTTTGGTATATGGTGGCGCCGGGCTGGCACCGAATAGTATCGACAATGCAAAGGATTCGATGCGAGTAATGCCTGGATGGGGCCGCCCGACGCCAGCCGCGATGACGGCAGCGATTGCACGTCTGGAGCCGAGTTATCAGCGTTCCGATTTCAATACTCGTGTTATCATCCTTGCATTTAAACTGGGCCGGAATGAACATAGTATTGCTGACGTTAGACGCCGGCGCGAAGACGATTCGTGCTAATGTTTAGCGGCTGTGCGGAGCAAATTTACAGCTCGCGCGCAAGATCTCGTAGCGGAGATAATTAACCGCTGACGCCGGGGCGGAAATGACTAGTATTGTTGGTTCGATTCGCGCTGGCCGCCCATGTTGGAGCGCTCAACTTTGCGATCAGAATGCAAAACCTGCACGATCAGACTTCTGGAAGAGGTCATTGAAAATGATTGAACAACCCCATAAATCGATGCCGAAAGGCGACGTCTCTTACGCGGACGCCGCCGCGGGGCGCATGAAGGCCAGGCGGAGCAAGCTGCAGCGGCGCACGCAGGCCGCCACTGCCGCACTTGGAGCTCTGGCCCTGGCCAGCGGGGTCACCGCCGCCCTGGATGCGATCATCGCCGCGGACAGCGGCAGTTCTCATATCGGCGTGGGCCGGCTCGCCATCACTTTGGCCGCCCGTGATGGCTTCAAACTTGATAGCTGCACAAGCGCCACCAGCGATCTGACTGATAGCTCCACGACTAATTCGACGCAGAGTGACGCCACCGCCACGAACACCCAGGACGTCGATGTTGCCGATACGCCCGCCGCAACCGCTCAGATAGGCAATGGTGGTACTGAGCTGCCGACTGTGCTCGAATACCGGCCGACAATAAATCTCCCGGCGGACCACTACGATTACGATGATTCGTCCGATGACGAAGGCGGGTCAGTGAATCCGACTGAGATCTCGAATGTTCCGGCCGACAACTTTCACCCGCTACCCGACCCGGAAAGACCCGAGAACAGCGATTGGATACATAATAGCGGCGAGCAAAACATGGAAGCACGATTCAACGAATTGCCGGTCTATCGACCGCTTAACAACCTTGCGTTGGACCCGAATTCGTATGTCTACATTCCGGAAAGGGCCGGTTATGTACACATAGAAGACCTCACTCAGCTTATGCGTGATGCTCAGAATGAGGCAATAGTTAATCATTCGGCGGATAATGACGATCTGAATCGCGACATGATTATAAATGGCTTCAAGGTGGATCCGGTATTCGCCGACTATTTGCGCACCATGCAACAGGAAGACCCAATTGAATTGTTAACGCAGTTCTCAAACCAAACATTGCCAATCCCGGAAAATCACGAGTTCATATATTGGCCTGAGGGCGGAGACGAAGGCCCTCAGCCGGGTCCCTGATGCTGGCCAACCGTCTATTCAGGTCTGCTTCTCCGGGACGCCCGGTGTGCCCCTGATCGCGCAGCCGGTCGATACAGGCGCGCAGGCATAACTCCTACGATTCGAACAGCGTTACCGCGGTGAAGTTTCGGGGGCCAGGATGTGGTCGGTGGCAAGCCGGCCGCCCGCCCCTACCGGACACACTAGAGCCCGCGTCGATTGGCGGTCAGGGCTGGAGGGATGACGAATTGACTTACCCGGCAAGCGGGCTCTGATCACCGGGGGCTGCGCCGGCATCGGCAAGAAGGTGGCTCTGGCGTACGTTCGAGGCCGGCGCCAAGTAGCCATTGCCGCAAGGCGTTTGTGGAAGCCCAAAATACCGCTCGGCCGCCTGCGCCGTACGGATGAACTCACCGGCCTCTACCTGGACTTGGCCAGCGAGGCATCGAGTTACATGACGGGCTCCGATATTGTGATCGACGGTGGATATACCTGCCCCTGAGGCGAGCTTCGGTTGCGCGGTATGCGGCAACGTTGCGGGACGAGTGCGGCTCGCCGGACCAGCCGAACCGCTCGGTGACAAATCCCGGCCGGCCCTCGAGGCGTTGGCCGGGCTGGATGCCCTGGTTCGCCCGCATGGCCAAGCGCGGGTCGTGGTGCAGACCTTCTTCGGCGTGGCCACTCAGCCCCTTTCGGCCGACCGCGCCGACGCCGTGGCCGAAGCGATCGCCGGCGCGAACGCGTCCGCGCTGTATCGCGTCGGCTACGCTTACGCACCCTTCCATTGCCCGGACTGCGCGGCGTCCTACTGCGGAGAGCATTGGAACTGGCGCGAATTCGACGACGACCCGTTCAGCGGCATCGAAGGCGACTGTCCCCGTGGGCATTTCCACGTGCTGGCCTATTGAACCTCACCCGACGAGGCAGCGACGTCCGAAACGCGTTCGCATATCAGGTGAATACAGGGCGCGCAACCGCGGGCCGGCGGGTCGCACCCCGCTCGCGTCGCGCAGTTCGTCATCCAGTTCGACGATCTCGGCGGCGTGCAATGGCCACGTTTCATGCTCATTCGGTACCCACCACGTCCGGCCGCCGTGGCGAGTGTGGGCGCCCCAACGGGCGGTCAGCCAGATCTCCAACGGCGTGGGGTCGACCACCTCGCCAATTTCGATGGTGAGCCGGCTGCGCAGCCCGCGCCGCGGCCAACGGCGCACACTGTCATACGTAATCCGTTTGCCGCAGCGTGTCATTCGCATCCTGGCCCAGGTATAAGGGACGCCCAGGCCGATCCGGGTGACGGGCACGACCGCCAGCCGTGCCGTTTCCAGTGACCGGAAAAGGACGCCGTGGCGACCGGCGTCATCGATCGAGTAGAGCCGGATGTTGGTCTCCTGAAAGCTGCCGAAATACGGCAGCGGGAGTGCGGTGCCGAGCTTGGTGCCGGTCATGGCAAAAGGGACCAGCGCCACGTAGGTCATCCCATCGGCGAAGACGTCGGGTCGGGTCCCGGGTGGATACAGCTGCGCGACACTGTCGGGTAACACCGGCCAATGGACGAACGTCAAATCGGTCCAGAGCTGGTCGAAGGTAACCCGACCGGTCAGCGGCGGGGCGGTGACCGGGTACCCCGCCAGGGCCGAATTCTCATCTGGCGCTTGCGACGACGGTGCGGGTGTGGCGGACATTCGACCATCGTGGCACGCGGGCCGAACGGTGGGACGGATTCGCGAAAGCTCATCAGCGGGGCCGGCGTCGTCAGTTCAGATCGGGAGCCGATGGTTTAGGAGCCGTCGATAATCCATTTTCGTGCTTCGTCGGTCTGTGCGGCGGGAAAGTGACGAATCGTTGCCGCCACGAAGTGTGATGTCAGATGCTCGGCGACATCTCCTAGATGAGAGTCGGTGACCACGGCGACCTTTTTCACGTGCTTGTGGTGATCCCGGATGAATCGGAAGTGGGTAACCATCGCCCCGAAGCTGTCCCAGCCGGGAAACCCGGGAGCATCGATGATCAGCCCGGCCAGGTCGCCCGCCGCCTCGATATGGGGGTCAACCGTCTTCGCGAGTTGGTCGAAGTCATCGCTGTCGAGCGCGGATTTGGGCCGCACCAGCAGGATCGAGTGGTCGGTGTCCAAGTCGTATTCGATCATGTGCTACTCCTAGGTGACGTTCTGTGACGAAGCTGAACGGTCCCGAGTTCGTGCTGGCGACGTCGTCCATGATCGCCGTCGCCGCAAGTCGTGGATAAGAGGCCAAAGTCCCCTTTATGTTGGCCGGTATGGCTATTTCACGGTTTCGGAGCGCGGGCTCGTTAATCGCCGCGGTGGCGGTGTTGATCGGCGTCGCGGTGGCCCCGGCCGGACGCGGCACGACCGATCCGGGGTGCGCCAACGGTCAGCCCGACGCCGTCCCTGCCGGCAAGGGTCAGCAGGTGATCGCCGACTACTTCTCGGCAATCAACAACCACGACTACATCACCGCGTGGGGATACCTCGGCGGTCCGCTGCGTGCCAATTACGGTGCCACGGAACCGGATCGGGACAGCACCGGGCTGGCGACGTTCTCGTCGATCATGAGTGAGCACGTGAAATGCGTACGAGTCACCAACATCGCCCACGCCACGAGCAGCGACCCGGACATCTCGGCGTCGCTCGGAATCCAGTGGTACCGGGTGACATTCGACGCCGAATACCTCGCACCGTTCGAGGCGGGCGCGGGCACGCTGCCGCCGTTCTACAAGACCCATGCCGACCCCCATGAAGGAGCGCCACCGCCGCTCATCGTCAACCAGGGCACCAGCCCCTGAGTCTTCGGGCGGGCAGGGGCGGACGATCGGAATATACCCCTATGGGTATTTGTTGAGCTGTTTGAACCACCGAAAGGACCACGATGACCGTCACCGACACTCCCGCCGCCGCTGCAGCCTTGCCCCGGATCGGGGAACCGGCGCCGGCTTTTACCGCCGTCACCACGCAGGGCCGGATCAACTTCCCCGCCGACTATGCCGGCAAGTGGGTGATCTTCTTCTCCCATCCAGCGGATTTCACGCCGGTGTGCACGAGCGAATTCATGACGTTCGCGTCGATGCAGCAGGAGTTCGCGGCCTATAACACCGAGCTGGTCGGCTTGTCCGTGGACTCGCTGTACAGCCACATCGCCTGGTTACGAACCGTCAAGGACAAGATCAGTTTCCGCGGTATGCATGACGTGGAAGTCGGTTTCCCGCTCGTCGAGGATGTCTCGATGCAGGTCGCGCAGAAGTACGGGATGATCATGCCGGGCGAGGACACCATGAAGGCGGTGCGCGCGGTCTTCATCATCGACCCAACGGCCATAGTCCGCGCGATCATCTATTACCCGCTGAGCCTCGGACGCAACTTCGACGAGCTGTTGCGAGCGGTCAAGGCACTGCAGACGGCCGATCGCTTCGATGTCGCGACGCCGGCCGATTGGCGCCCCGGCGACCGGGTGATGGTGCCACCAGCGGGTTCGTGCGGCACCGCCAAGGAGCGAATGGATGGTCACGTCGCGGGCGTCGAGTGCGACGACTGGTTCTTCTGCACCAAGGAACTCAGCGCCGACGACGTCGAGTCGGCGATTCGAGTCGATGGCCGTGCCTGACACGCCGAGTGCCGGCGCGTCCGAACGGCACGTTCCCTCCAGGCCATGGCGGCGGACTTGCCGGGAAGTCCCGGACGACGATCCGTCCGACCTGGGCTGTCGAGACCCGGATCAGCCGGCAGCTGCACCCTCGAATGTACTGGGACCGAAGACGTTTCGTATCGGACCGGCCGCGGCCTGACGGCGCTGCGACACCGGTTTCGGGATTGCGGCGCTGGCGGCACCGGGGGTCATGGCAGGCTGTGCGTCGTGACAATGGCAGAAGCGGCGAAGCTCGCCTTTCAGATAAGCCTGTTCGTCGTGATCCTGGGTTACGGGTTGACCGCGCAGTTCGCCGATGTGGGTTACCTGACGCAACGTCCGGGACTGCTGGCGCGGTCGCTACTCTCCGTTCTCGTCGTTGCACCCGGGGTGGCGGTGCTGCTGGTCCAGATGATGGATCTGCGGCCGGAGGTTGCCATTGCGCTGGTGACGTTGGCGATCTCACCGTTACCGCCATTGTTGCCCCGGCGCGGGGAAAAGGCCGGTGGACAGGTCCAGTTCGGGCTGGGCCTGGTCATCGTGCTGGCGGTGCTCGCCGTTCCGGTGCTCGCCGTGGCTGCGACCTTGCTGGGCAACGTATTCGGGCATCAGTACGTGGTCAGCCCGTGGGCGATCGGCAAGCTGATGCTGGTGTCGGTGTTGGCGCCGCTCGTCGCCGGAATGACGATCGGGGCGGTCTGGCCGGCGGCGGCCAAGCGTATCGCGGGTCCCATCGAGAGCGCCCAGCGCTGGGTGCTGCCGGTGGCAATGATCGTGCTGTTGATTGCCACGGCGCCGCGGATGTGGAAGCTCCTGAGCGGATCCACCCTGGTCGCCATGGCGGTGTTTGTCGTGGCCACGTTGCTCGTCGGGCATCTGCTCGGTGGGCCCGATCGGCAGTTTTCGGCGGTGGTGGCGTTCGCGAGCAGTTGCCGCCACCCGGCAACGGCGCTGACCATCGCGTCGGCGAATTTTCCCGACACCGACGAACACGGGGCGGTTGCGCTCTACGGCCTGATCACCGCCGGCGTCGGCATCCTCTACATCCGTTGGGTGCGGCGGCACGAAGCTGCCTCGCCCGGTTAGAGAATTCCCAAGCCGTGCAAGGCTTTCCACCCGAACCAGAGTCCGAAAACCGTTCCCACCACGACCATGATGGGCCGGTTGTTGGCCTGCAGCCAGCGCAGGATCCGGTCCAGCAGGGTGCGCGACTGGGCAGGGAATAACGCAGCCATCGCGATGATCAGCAGATTGGCGCTCATGGCCAGCAGCACGAATGCGATGTAGGAGGCGATATTGGCGGTCCGCGGCAAACCCGCGCCGCCGATCACGCTGATGGCCGCCAGGGTGAACACCCACGCCTTGACCGAGACCGTGATCACACCCGCCCCGATGAAGAAGGCCTTGATCGGTGTCGCCGACATGAGCATCCTCATCCACTTCGGTGGCGGCGCCTCGGGATCGTCGTCGCTCAACAGCTCGCGCGCGGCGGTGACCAGAAACAGCAGGGCCACCACCAACAGCACCGTCGACACAATCCAGTGGTGCGGGTGACTCGTGTCAGCGCTGCGCCCGCGGGCTCCCCAATGCAAGATGGTGCCGAAAATGAGGCCCTGCAAAAGGCGGGTGCCGATATGCCCGGCGACCCAGGCGCCGGCCGTCCGCAGATGCGAGGGCGTGCCCAGCAACATGATCGTGATCGCGATCTCGATCGGTTCCACGACGCCGCCGAGAATCAGCGGGATGAGGCTGCTCCACATGGCGGTCACCGGCTGAGGATAGCGAGTCGTCGCGCCATCCCGGCTACTGCGAGCCCAGCGCGGCGCGCATCTCGGCTTCGGCGATCGCGGCGGCGAGATCGGCCGGATGCGGGTCGACGGTGGCGTCGATGCGATCGATCCGGCCGGTGAACCGGAAGTCGTGCCCGTACGGTGCGACCGGCGACCCGGTATCGACGCCGACATCCAGCGTTTCGCCGCTCATCGAGAACCGGAACGGGACGGTGCGATCCAGCCGGCCGTTCACCACAGCGTCGTCGTCGACCAGCAGCGTCACCGACGCGCCCTTGCCCAGTCCCTCGCCGTCGTAATCGAACGAAAGCCCAAGATTCACAGGGCCTTCGGACAGTGGCCCGGGTGCGGTGACTGTGGTGAGTTCGTGACCCAGATAGTTGTAGGCAAAGCTGGGAACGCCGTCATGCAGATAAAGGCTCCAGCCGGCCATCGCCCCGCCGACAGAAATGATCACCCCCTGAGCACCCCCGGGAGGGATGTGCAACTGTGCCCGCAGCGTGAAGGATGTGCTGGTGTAGCTCAGCGTCACCGGTTCGGGAATGCGTACCTGGCCCGGGTAATAGGTGACCGAGGTGCGATCACCGAGCAGGCTCGGCCGGTTGACGGGCAGCGCCCGCGCCAGCGTGGCATCGCTGAGCGGGTAGACATCGTACTTGCGTGCTTCGGCGTCGAAAACGGCCTGCAGCTCGGCGAGCTTGTCCGGGTACTGCTCGGCCAGGTCGACGCCTTGGCTGAAGTCGTCGGCCAGATGGTAGAGCTCCCAGCGCTCGGCCTCGCCGAACGGAATGTTGCGTTGGGCGCGGATCCAGGGCAGTCGCCCATGGAAGCAGGACGCTATCCAACCTTCGTGGTAGACGGCGCGATTGCCGAAGATCTCGAAATACTGTGTAGTTCGGCGGCTTTCGGCGTCGGCGTCGTCGAACGAGTACCGCATGCTGACGCCTTCGATCGGCTTCTGCTCGATGCCGTTGACGCGCTCCGGCATCTCGATGCCGGTGACCTCCAGGATGGTCGGGACGATGTCGATGACGTGGTGAAACTGGCTGCGCTGCTCCCCCGTTGCCCGAATGCCGCATGGCCAGGAGACAGCGAGCCCGTTGCGGGTGCCGCCGAAATGGGATGCCACCTGCTTCATCCACTGGAACGGCGCGTCGAGTGCCCAGGCCCAGCCGACGTTGTAGTGGTTCTCGCAGCGTGCCGTGCCGAAATCGGCCAGGTGCTCAAGCAGCCATTCGGGGTCTTCGGGTAGCCCGTTTTGAAACGCCGGCGAGCTCCAGGCACCGTGCAGGGTCCCTTCCGCCGAGGCGCCGTTGTCGCCGCACACATAGATGAACAGTGTGTCGTCCCATTGGCCCAACTCGTCGATGGCGTCGACGACCCGTCCGATCTGGGCGTCGGTGTGGGCCAGGAAACCGGCGTAGACCTCCATCAGGCGCCGGGCCACCGGCTTGTATCGATCGTCGTAGTCCGCCCAGGCGGGGATCTGCTCGGGCCGAGGGGTCAACTGCGTGCCGGGCGGGATGATACCCATCTCGATCTGGCGGGCGAACGTCTGCTCCCGCAACGCATCCCAGCCGCCGTCGAATTGGCCGGCGAACCGGTCCGACCACTCCGGCCACACCTGGTGCGGACTGTGTGTCGCCCCGGGCGCCAAGTACACGAAAAACGGCTTGTCGGGCGCCGATGTCTGTTGTGTGCGGATCCATTCAATCGTCTTGTCGGCAAGGTCCTCGGTGAGGTGATAGTCGTCGCGCCCCAGATACGGCTCGACGGGTGTGGTCTGGTCGTAAAGCGCCGGCTCGTACTGCGACGTGTCGCCGCCCAGGAAACCGTAGAAGCGCTCGAAACCGAGGCCGGTGGGCCAGCGATCGAACGGGCCGGCGGGGCCGGTCTCCCAGGTGGGGGTGAAGTGCGCCTTGCCGAAAAGCGCGGTGCTGTAGCCGTTCATTTGCAGGACCTGTGCGACGGTCGCGGTGCTCTGCGGCAGCACGCTGTCGTAACCGGGGAATCCGTAAGCGATCTCGCAGATGGTGCCCATGTGGGCGCTGTGGTGGTTGCGTCCGGTCAGCAGCGCGGCGCGGGTCGGGGAGCACAGCGCGGTGGTGTGGAACTGGTTGTAACGCAAGCCGGTTCGTGCAATACGTTCGAGCGTGGGCGTCGGGACCGGGCCGCCGAACGTGGATGCGGCGCCAAACCCGACGTCGTCGAGCAGCACGACCACGACATTCGGAGCGCCGGCGGGTGGATAGGTGATCGTCGGCTTGACGGGTGTGGATTCGGCGGCCGACGGGTTGATGACTCCGCTGAACTGCTCAGTGCCGCGTGGTAGATCAACCACTATGCCTCCGTTGGTCGTCGGGTGGAGCTCTTCTTATAGCCGAGCCGTCCGGTGGGTTCGGATTCACATCGTTCACCGGGCCACTACACCGTAGTGGCTGGAGGCTTTGCGGCTCTAAGGGTTCACGTTCGAATTCGTGGGAGCCGACAACGGCTGGGCCACCCGCAAAAATACCCACGGCGACACCGCATGGCTCCCTCCAACCCATCAAGATCGCGGCCAACCCCGCACCAACACCATGCCCCACCCCGAAAAGCTCCTCCGCGACGGCGACGACGACGAAGTCGCCGAATCCCCATAGCCGACACCACATCCCACACATACGCTGTTCGCCGGTGGATGATGTTGCACTGCAACGTCATACGTGTGCTCAGCCCACAGCGCGAGGCAACTAGCGGCTCCTCGTGAGTATGTGACGTCGTCGCCCTAGTCGCGTGCACACGACGTGCAGGTCCGCAGCGTAGTCGCCGCCTGCTTTGGCATGCACCAGCGACAACGGCGGGTATCGCACGGCCTGGTCGAACCTCATGGCTTAGAAGTGTTGCGCAACAAATAATTTCGTGAGCCGAGGCGCCAGGTCCGACGCTAGAGGGAAACTAGTGCGCTCCCAATACGCCGCTGAGGTATTGGGCACGACAGGCCCGGCGAGCCAGCTTGCCGCTGGTCGTGCGCGGAATGGCCCCGGCGGGGAGGAAACGCACGTCGGCAGCCGAGAGCCCATGGCGTTCGTCAACCGCGGCCCGGATCGCCGCGATCGCCGGTTGCGGATCGGCGTGGCTGGTGCCCGCGGCACGTTCGGCAATGATCACCAGCCGGGGACGGGTGTCGTCTGGATCGTCAGCATCCGGCAGCTCGTTGGCGGGTGCTGCGAAAGCCGTGACATATCCGCGCCGGACGATGGGCGATGCCGCCGCGACGGTCGCCTCGATGTCCTGCGGATAATGGCTGTGGCCGTCGATGGTGATGAGATCGGCGATCCGCCCCGTGACGTACAGTTCGCCGTCGAGGTAGACGCCCAGGTCTGAAGTCCGCAGCCAATTCCCTTCGAGCGCAGCGCCGTTGGCGCGGCTGTGCTCGTGCAGCGCCGATCGCAGCCTGGCGCCGAAGGTGTGGCGCGTTTCGTCCGGGCGCCCCCAGTAGCCGCGGCCGATGTTGTCTCCCTGCAGCCAGATTTCGCCGACTTCGCCATCCGGCAGTTCGGCACCGGTGTCGGGGTTGACGATCACGGCCCACAGGCTGCGAGCGACATGACCGCACGACACCTGCACGACGGCGTTGGGGTGATCCGCCGCGACCGGGACCGCACGCCCGCAACCCAGTTGCTCCCGGTCGAGGTAGACCACCGTCGTTTCGGCGGTGTGGTCGATGGTCGCGACGAGCAGCGTCGCCTCGGCGATGCCGTAGGAGGGTTTGAACGCCGTCCGCGGAAGTCCGTAGGGCGCGAACGCTTTGTTGAATGTCGTAATCGCCTCGATGCTGACCGGTTCGGATCCGATGATCAGCACGACGTTGCGCAGGTCGATATCCTCGCCCGCCGCGGGCAGGCCGCGCTGGGCGGTCCACTCGTAAGCGAAGTTCGGCGCCGCGGTGACGACGCGCCCGGTCCGCGACCCCGCTGCCAGCGCATGGATCCACCGCTGCGGTCGACGGACGAACGCGGTCGGCGACATCAGGGTGGAGTGCCCGCCGTATACCGCCGGGAAGCCGATCATGGACAGGCCCATGTCGTGGTAGAGCGGCAACCAGCTGACGCCGTGAGTGTTGCGGTTGAGCAGGTCGATCGACAGGATCATCTGCACCAGGTTGGTGCCGACGGCTCGGTGAGTGATCTCGATGCCGACCGGCGGGCGGGTCGAGCCCGAGGTGTACTGCAGGTGGGACACGGCGTTCATGTCCAGCTCGACCGGACTGAACTGCTCCCCTGCCGAATCCGGTATCTGATCGATGACGATGACGTCCGGCTTTCGCAAATGCGGACGGCTGGCCAGAAAGCTCTCCACGGCGGCTTTCGCTGCCGCCGTCGTCAGGACGACCGTGGGCTCCGAGTCGCGAAGTGCGGTGTCGAGACGTTCGGCGTGGCCGGGCAATTCCGGGGCAAACAGCGGCACCGCGATACTTCCGGCCTTGATCGCCGCGTAGAAACCGGCAACATAATCGATGCCCTGCGGCGCCAGCACAGCGACCCGGTCGTCGTTGCCGGCGAACTGTTGGATCTGGGCACCGATGGCCGCCAGTCGCACCCCCAACTGCGCCCAGGTCACCTCCAGGGCCTGCCCCTCAGCGGAGCGGGTGTAGTCCAGATAGCGATACGCGATGGAGTCACCGACATTGGTGATATTGCGTTGGATGAGCGAGATCAGAGTGGTGCCGGGCGGCAAGGCGATACTGCCGTCGGCTGCCAGGCAGTCGCCGATCTCCAGCAGGCCTTCTGGTGCCCGGGAGCCCTGCGGGGAACCGTCGTTCATACGCGGCAGTCTATGCACCGGCGCACGGCCGACACGGCAGGCAGCGTGTGGCCTCGGCCACCGACCGGGTGGCTCGATGGAACTCGCCGGCGGCAACCGGTCAACTAGAGTCCGTGCGGAACCCGCCCGCCGATCGCATACGCCAGGAGTAGCCATGGACCCCGTCGACCAGCGCGCCCGGGCCGTCACCCGCGACGAGGCGCTGAGCCGTGTGCTGGCATATCGCGAACGTGGCCGGTCCCGGCCGACGGTGGTGCGCGCATCCCTGGCCGTGCTCGCCGGCGCGTTGCTCATCGCATCCATCCCGCTGATCGTGCTGCTTCCCGAGCTGGGTATCCCGGCCCTGCTGGTCGCATTTCGGCTGCTCGCGGTCGAAGCCGATTGGGCCGCGCGCGCCTATGCGTGGACCGACTGGCGCTTCACGCAGGCGCGTGCGTGGCTGCACCGTCAGTCCGGATTTGTGCAGGCAGCCGTCATCGGCGCATTGCTGCTGGTGGCCGTCGCTTTGGTGTGGCTGGTGGTCGACGAGTTGGTCTAGGCGGACCGAGGCAAGTCTAGGCGAGGGTGACCCGATGACGACGGAACGGGACCAACAGGCCGGGCGGCGCGGTTTGATGCAGCCCCTCACCGCGCTGTGCGTCCGGTATGTCGAACGTCTGATGCCGGACCCGTATTTGTTCGCGGTCATCCTGACCCTCCTGGTGGTCGCGCTGGTGGCGCTGCTGGTCGACGGCGCAACACCGGGCGGCGTGCTCAAGGCGTGGCATGGCGGCGTGTGGGGATCGCAGAACATCTTCACCTTTGCGTTTCAGATGGTGCTGATCCTGGTGATGGGCTATACGCTCGCCGAGGCGCCCATTCTCAAGCGGGCCATCATCGCGATGGCGAGCAAGCCGACAAACCAGGTCGGGGCGGCTCTGCTGTGTTTCGGTGTCGGCGCCGTCCTTTCGTTGTTGAACTGGGGCCTCGGTCTGGTCGCGGGCGCGCTGGTCGCCCGTCAGGTTGCCAAACGGCTTGCGGGCGCCCATTTCGGTTATCTCATCGCCGCGGCGTTTATGGGTTTCATCGTCTGGACGCAGGGACTCTCGTCGTCGATTGCGCTGGCGAACACCGATGCCGGCAGTCCCATCAACGTGATACACAAGCTGACCGGCATGGTGGTGCCGCTGAAGCTGACGATTTTCCAGCCCTACAGCTGGGTGGCCGTGATCGTGGTGCTGGTGCTGCTCGCGCTCGCGATCCGGCGGATGGAACCGACCAGGCCCCTCGAGCCCGACCCGGCCGTTTTCGAGGACGAGGACCCCGAAGTGCCTCCGCCCGCGGGCAGCCGGACATTCGCCGAGTGGCTGGAAAATCTGTGGATTCTCAACCTTGCCGTCTTCGCCGCCGGGATCACCTACTTCTGGCTGAGCGGGTTTGGGCTCAACATTTCGTCGATGGTCATGCTGTTCACCGTCACCGGTGCGTTGCTGCACCGCACCCCGATCCGGTTCATCCGGGCGTTTTCCGGCGCGGCGAGAGTGTCTGGCCCGCTGCTGCTGCAGTACCCGCAGTATGGCGGGATCGTCGGTCTGCTGGGTTATGCCCCCACTGGATCGGGCAAACCGCTGCAGACGGTGCTGGCGGCGGCCCTGGTGACCGGCGCCAGCCAATACACCCTGCCGTTCTTGACCTTCGTCGGTTCGATCATCATCTCGCTGTTCGTCCCGTCCGGCGGCGGGCACTGGGCGGTGCAGGGGCCGGTCGCGGTCGACTCGGCACTAGCGATCGGTCAGCACACACCGGCCTACCTCGGGCTGATCTCGATGTCCGTTGCCGTTGGCGAAGCGGTCGCGAACATGATCCAGCCGTTTTGGCTGCTGCCGCTGCTGGCCATCGCGAAGCTCAATGTCCGCCAAGTGATGGGGTTTACCATCGTGGCCCTCCTGATCGGCTCGGCGGTGTTCGGCGCCGCGCTGCTGATTGCGCCCTATGTGCTCTGACAACACACCCGGCTTCCCGCCCGACGAGATCACCGCCCGGCTGGCGCGCCGACTCGTGGACAGTCAGTTCCCGCACTGGTCGTCACTTGCCATCACCCCCGTGGCCCACCACGGTGTCGACAACCGCACCTTCCGGCTCGGCGACGAGCTGTCGATCCGGTTGCCCACCGCAGACTGGTATGCGGATCAGGTTGCCAAAGAACAGCATTGGCTGCCGCGGCTGGCGCCGCGGCTGCCGCTGCCTATACCTCAGCCCGTCGCGATGGGCAGACCCGCATTTCACTATCCCCATCCCTGGTCGGTATACCGTTGGCTCGACGGCGCCACCGCGGCCGAGGCGGTCACCGACTGGGGCCCAATCGGGTATGCGCTGGGCCACTTCCTGCGCGCACTGCACCGCATCGATCCCGGCGACGGTCCAGAACCCGGGCCGCACAACTTCTTTCGCGGAGCGCCCGTATCGGTGTACGCCGAGGAAACCAGCACCGCCATCGACGAGCTCGGCAGTGAAATCGACGTCGCCGGCGCGCAAGCGGTGTGGGCCGCCGCCGCTGGCAGCACCCTCGCCGGCGAACCGTGCTGGTTTCACGGCGATGTGGCCGCCGACAACCTGCTGACGCAGCGCGGACGCCTCACCGCGGTCATCGACTTCGGGCTCTGCGGTGTGGGAGACCCCGCGTGTGACACCGTCCTGGCCTGGACCCACCTCGACGCGGCCAGCAAAACGATATTTCGCCGCGCGCTGGGCGTCGACGCCGCAACCTGGTCCCGCGGCCGCGGGTGGGCTTTGTGGAAGGCCCTGGTTGGTCTGCGCGGCCACCTTGAAGCCGACGACCCGCACGCTGCCGCGGTTGCCCGGGCCACCATCGACGGTGTCATTGCCGACCACGATGCTGACCGATAACGGATGCCGCCGGTACGGCGAGCTGCCCGACGTTGTGTGCCAACAGTTTTGACTGTTACCCCTTGCCAAACGCCGCAGGCTGGCATAGGCCTGAACAATGACATCGAACGAATCGCAGCAACCGAACCGCTCCGACAGCAGTGCGTTCGGCCCGGTGATCGACCGGCTCGGCCCGCGGCTGCGCGCCGAGTTCGAGCAGTTGCACCGGTCGGAGCGCACCATCCTTGCGGCGCTGGCCAAACCGGAGGTCGCCCGGCAGTTCGCCACGGACCCGCTGGCCACGTTGGGGGCGCTGAACATCGACGTCCCGCCGATCATCAAACAGCGGCTCAAGGCGGCGTCGCTGACCGGAGACGCCCCGGACCTGCACCGGCCCCGAGCATTCCGGTTGCCGAACGGACAGGTGATCACCGCCCACGTCAACATCCGATTCACCGGCTCGCCGAGGGTGGGTTAAGAGATGTCGGGGCAACAGACGCACGGCTACGACCTCGTCGTCGAATTCGCTGAACAGGCCTATCAGCAGCTACTGAGCGTCGTCTTCGACACCGGCGGCTTTCTGCTGGGCACCATTTTGGGGGGCCTCGGCATCCAACTCGACCCGGCCACGCCATTTTCGGTGACGGTCTCCTTCGACCGGCCGGGTGGTCTCCCGCCCGGCGCGACCGACGTCGTCGACATCCAGGTGCTGCTCGGCGATGCCGGCACACTCGGGGCGCTACGCATCGTCGCCAGCGTCGACGTGGACACCAGCACCAACGGAATCGACCTGGTGCGAATCGATCTCGAACAGAAGCTGTGGCTCACCGAGATCGCGGTGGCGGGGTTCCCGATCCCCGGCCTCGACGGACTGTTCGCCGCGTTCCTGCGAAACAACGTCAAGTTGATCCCGCTGGTGCCCTTCCCTGTCGACCACGCCACCAGCACCACCACCGCAATGAAGAACGCCGACGTGCACATCGTCGACGACACCTCCGCGGCCGACAAAGACGCGTCGGCGTTTTTGGTCACGTTCGGCGGCGGCAGCCCCGGCGACAAGTCGGCGTTCACCCAGAGCTTCATCACCGGGGGCGGCAACGGGGGCATCGTCGCGTCGATGGGCTGGATCTGCCGGGTCATCAGCCCGATGATCGACAGCGCGCTGAACCTGGGCGGCGCATTCACCAACTGCACGCTGACTCGCACCGTGCGCATCGACGAGGACAACGAGGTGGATCTGACCGCGTTGTCGGTCACCGCGGGAGACGACGGCGCGTTGCACGTTCAGGTCAAGATCACCAAGTCCGGCTTCTGTTATTCGGCCACCGGCACCGTCGGGGCGAAGATCACCATCGCCGTCGCCGCCGGGCAGCTCGTGGTGGCCGTGCAGGCCGACAATCCGAACGTCGACGTCGACATCCCCTGGTACTGCTGGGTGGCGGGCGCGGTGATCGGCGCACTGCTCGGGGCGCTACTGCCCTCTGTCATCTACGTGATCGTCGGCGCGGTGCTGGTGCCGCTCATCATGTACATCGCCGAAGAGGTGATCGAGGGCACCATCAACAGCGTCGCCGCCCACATCACCGACGCGCTGAATCAGCTGCTGGTCCCGGTGAACATCCCCGCGGTGGGTTTCAACATCGTCTTCAGCGACGCCCGCATCGACGACGTGCAGATCGGCTGCCGGATCCGGCCCATCGACACCGCCCCCGTTCGTGCCGCCGGCACCGTCGTGGTCCCCAACGGTTCGTCGTTTGATCTCGACAGCGGCCGGGTCGGCGCGCGCGACATGCCCAGCGGTGACCTCACCGTGCTCGGCGGACCGTTCGATCGGACGGTGCGTGCGGTGTGTGGCGCCCGCTGGGCCCGAACGGGCCTGGGCGACTTTGACGGCCTGTACCGCGCGGCCGTCTACGGCTACGCCTATGACGCGCCCAACCCGATTCCCCTTGCCGACCTGGCGACTATCGACCCCTTCGGGCTGCTGTTCGGCAATCCGTTCAAGGAATCGCTGCGCATCTACGGCGTGCGCACCAACGAAGGCAGGTGGGCGGCCGTTCAGGCGGTGGACGTGACCCCCGATCACATCCGGTTCCGCTACATCACCTGGGAGAAAGCGCTGGTTTCGGTGCAGATTGTCGGCGGATTCACTTGTCCTCCAAGTGTTTTCGGAACATTTGGCGAGGTGGCCAAGCCGGGCGCGGCGGTATTCGCGCCCTCGCCGGCATTGCGTGTCAGCGGGGTGGGGACGCAACGTGATCCCTGCAACCAGCTGCGTGCGGCGCTCGACGCCGTGGTTGTGGCTCCCCCGCCGGCCAGAGGGGCCGACAGCGTCAAGGACGCCATTCGCGCGCTGCCGCTCATCGATCGGCGCATCGGGACATTCGTCGGAACCGTGGTGCGGCCGATGCGTCCGCAGGGCCGATTCGACGCCATCGCAACCGGTTTCGGCCCGGGGCTGGAGGCGAAGTGGCAACTCGACGGCACCGCGCTCGGGGCGGCCAGCGGTCAAGTAGACCTGGGCGGCGGCGCGATCGCGCACTTCCGGATCACCGGAACCACCCTGTTGCTGACCGTGCAGGCCGGCAAGCCCGTCGAGATGCTGCTATCGGTGACCGTCGTCGACGAAGAGGCGCACGTGGCCTCGGCCGAACGGTGTGTGCACTACGAGCCGCGATGCGTGGGCCGCGGCCGCCTGACACCGACATGGAGCGACTACCGCGCGGCCTGGGCGACGAACTTTGGTGTCGTCGAGGTGCCGGCGCAGCAGCCGGTCATCGGCTGACGAGCCGCTAGGACGCGGGCTCTTGCTCGTCGGCCTCTCGGTAGGGCGCACCCAGATGGGGCACCTCGAGCGGCCCGGCGCGACGCGCGGCCGAGATGGCGCTGCTCAGCAGCGGCGCCAGCCCGGCGAAGGATCCGACATCGAACAACAGCAGTGTCAGCAGGCGGTTGTGCACGTAGCCGAACGAGCTGCCAGTGTCCGGGTCGGCCCAGCCAAGCGTTCCGCCCAGACCGATGTGGCCGTATCCCGGCAGTAACCCCGGCACCGGCGACGACTGGTAGCCGTGGTGATAGGTGAACGGAATCCCCAGGTTCAGATCCGGTGTCAGATTGGGCTTTCCGCGCAGTTCGCTGACCAACTCGGAGGACAGCAGTCGCGTCCCGTCGATCACGCCGTCGTTGGCGATCGCCCCGTACACCTTGGCCAGCCCACGCGCGGTGACCACGCCGTTGACAGCGGGAAGCTCGCCGTCGAGAAACGGCATATCGCCCTGCAGCATCGACATGATCCCCGGGAAGTAGATCGATCCGAGCAGCCCG
The DNA here is from genome assembly GCF_002086675.1 of Mycobacterium persicum. Classification (GTDB taxonomy): domain Bacteria; phylum Actinomycetota; class Actinomycetes; order Mycobacteriales; family Mycobacteriaceae; genus Mycobacterium; species Mycobacterium persicum. The sequence goes on along the minus strand of NZ_MVIF01000019.1, from coordinate 26,299 downwards.
GAGAACGACAGCCCGGCGACCTTCGGCGCGACGAAGTCGAGCACCGGCGTGGGGATATTCGCCTGGGGTAACAGCGTCTGCGCCGCCGTGGTGGGCGAATCGGCCGGCGGGCGGCCCAGATGCAGACCGTCGATGTTGAGCGGGAGCGCGAGCTCTTCACGGAACAGCTCCCGCATTCCCTTGCCGGTCACCGCCCGGGCCAGACCGGAAAGCAGCCATCCGTAGGTCACCGCGTGATACGCCATCTTCTTGTGGGTGTGGTCCAGTGGCGCCGCGGCAAGCTTGTCCTCCATCAGGAGGTGGTCCAGCACTTCCTTCTTGCCCACCCCCTTGAGGTGTGACAACCCGGCCCGGTGCCGCAGTACGTCGCTGACCGTGACTTCGGACTTGCCGTTGGCTCCGAATTCCGGCCAATATTCAGCGACCGGCACGTCGTAGGACAGCAGCCCGCGGTCGACCAGCCGGTGGATGACCGTCGCGGCCAATCCCTTGGTCGCCGAAAACACCATGGCCCCGGTGTCGGCCGTCCACGGCACTTTGCCACGCCGATCCGACCAACCGGTCCAGACGTCCACGACCTGCACACCGTCGATGTAGACCGCCAGCGCTCCGCCGCCGAACATCCGGCCGGGAAACAGCGCGTTGAACGCCCGGATGAGTCCGGCGAATCGCGAATCGCACGCGCCTTTCACGCCGGACGGCAGGCCATTGTCGGTGGTCAAGACGGACGGTTTCGCCATAACTGAATGATTATGCCTACCGCGAGCGCGGCGCATGGGAATGATGCATCGGGTTGAAATAGAGATCGACCGAAGCTACATCCACAGACGCGCCAGTGCGTCGGCCATGGTTTCGGGGTCCTGCTTTTCGGTGTTGCAACTGACGGCCACCGAGGTCCGCCGGTCGCTGCTGACGCGGAAATCGGTGACGAACCCCGCCCAGCTGCCGCTGTGTTCGAGCGTGCCGTCGGCCCGCGAGAAGATGCCTGCGCCGTAGCGGTCGCCGCCGCCGGGCTCGGTTTCCACCGCCCCGGCCAGCTGCTCGTCGAGCAGTTTGGGGCCACCCACGGTGCCGGTTCGGTAGTTGTCCGCCCATCGCACGAGCTGGCTGGGCGTGGTCTGGATGGCCCCGTCGCCGATCTGTTCCCATGGCGAGTCCAGCACCCGGAACTGGGAACCGTTGTCGCCCTTGTCATACGACACGGCCTTATCGGCAATCTTGCCGACCGGATCGACCACCATGGCCAGCCCGAGCGGTTGGAAGACCTCGGTGCTCAGGAATTCCGGCAGCGGATGGCCCGACACCCGCCGGACGATCTCCCCCAGCAGAAGGTAGTTGGAGTTGGAGTACTCGAAGTGGGCGCCCGGGCGAAACCCCAGCTCCGGCGCCGCCGCCAACGCTTGCAGCGCTTGCGCCTGGGTAGTCCGGTCGGTTGATTGATATCCCTGTTCTTCGAGCAGCCCGATGTAGTCGGGTATGCCGCTGGTCTGGTGCATCAGTTCGGCCACCGTCACGGTGGCGGCCCAGTCCGGTAGGTCGGGAACGTACTGGGCCAGCGGGTCGCCCAGGGCCAGTCGTCCCGCATCGACCAGCAACAGGATCGCGGTAGCGGTGAACTGCTTGGACACCGAGCCGATGTCGAAAACGGTGTCGGCGGTGATCTTGGTGCCGGTCGCCAGGTCCGCGATACCCCGAACCCCCGTCCAGACCACTTTCCCCTCTACGCCCACCGCAGCAGAGCAACCCGGCTCCTCGGCGTTGACGGCGCCGTCCAACAGGGCCTGGCTGCGGACCTTGACGCCGGAGTTGGCGGCGCTGGTCGCGGTGGTGGTCGAGGAACTGACGACGGTGTGCGGGCCGGCACACCCACCGAGCAGCAACGCGACCGCCAACAGTGGCCCCAATCCGAGTCGCTTGCCGGCACGACGTACCCGCTTGTTGGCGGGCTCGACCGGAATCGCGCGGTGCGACGGAGACGGCGACATCTCAGCGGGACCGCTCGTCAAGCCGGGCCACTCACGTTCCCTTCGTCATCGCCGTCACGGACTCGCCGCGTCCGACGGGCCTGCGAACGGATTGATCCGCTGAAACCCATCGAAATCGGTTTGGCTGCTTGGTATTTCAAGCGTCTGAACGGAAGAGCCGGCCCACCAGGGATCGGTTCGGGTCGGCTTCGCGCTCGGCGAGCATCAGTTCGATGCCCTCCTCGATCGCGGCGGCCGCACGCTCGCGGACCTTGCGGGCGGCGTTGTCGTCGGCCTCGTGTCCGGCGAACTCGGTGGTGTCGATCGGCTCGCCGAACCAGTAGTACTGCCGCTCGGGTCGCGGTACCGGGGTCAGCCCCACGCCCCGAACCAGCGGTGGGCCGTCGGGGGTGCCGAGCAGCTTGGCGGCCAGGAACTGGCTCGGCGCCAGCAGGGGGGAATCGGTGTCGAGCACGATATCGATGCCGTGCTCGGCCCCCACCGAAGCGAACGGCACGATCGGATACCCGTGCTGAATTGCCAACCGCGCGAACCCGAGTCGGTTCTTCCAGACCAACTTGTATTGCTCGTTGCGGCGCTTGTTGACCTCACGGGCGCCGCCGGGAAACACCATGACCAGTTCGCCGCGACGCATCAGCTCCGAGGCAATCTCGCGGGTGCCTTCGACGACTCCCATCCGCGTCAGCATGTCGCGCCACCCGGGAATCTTGAAGTGGGCGTGGTCTCCGAGGGATCGGACCAACCTGCCGCGCTCCCAGAGCTCGGCGGCCAGCAACGGCGCGTCGACCAAGCCGAGCGTGTTGTGGTTACCCACCAGCAACGCTCGTTCGGTCGGCACATTCTCGATGCCATAGACCTTGGGCTTGATCAGTATTCGCAGCGGCTTCATCAGTCGTAGCGCCGCATCGACGTCAGCTTGGGACAGCGCGGCTGGAACTGAGACAGTTTCGGCGTTCGGCACACCGTGAGTATGCCCCGGCGCCGCCGCCGCGGCATTGTTTTCGCTGCCCTGCGACTGCCCGAGGCCGGTCCGCTGCTGGTCCGCAGGCGGTGTCGCGGTAGGGTACCCGTCAGCCAGGTCAGTTGTCGGGGCGGGAGTCGGATATGGCGGGACGGAAGTTCTCCTTCGATGTCACCAAGTCCAGTAGCGCGCCGGCCGCGACGCTGTTCCGGCTCGTGACCGACGGTGGTCGATGGTCGTCGTGGGCCAAACCCATCGTCCTGCAATCGAGTTGGGCGCGCCAAGGTGATCCGGCGCCCGGCGGCGTCGGAGCGGTCCGCAAGGTCGGCATGTGGCCGGTGCTGGCGCAGGAGGAGACCGTCGAGTACGAGCAGGATCGCCGTCACGCCTACCGGCTGATCGCGCCCCCGACACCGGCCAAGGACTACCATGCGGAGGTCGTGTTTACGCCGAATGCGTCGGGCGGCACCGATATCCGCTGGAGCGGCTCGTTTACCGAGGGAATCCGCGGAAGCGGACCGGCGATGCGGGCGGCGCTGGGCGGCGCGGTCAAGTTCTTCGCGGGTCGGCTGGTCAAGGCGGCCGAACGCGAGTCCGGTACCGCGCCGTAGCATTGTGGGCTTGGCTCAACGACTTTCGGGTGGTGCGGTCGAACCGACCTCGTCTTGATACTTCTTGGTCATGTGCTCGATCGCCTGTAGCTGGGTGCGTGCGAGGTCGTCGCGCACCTCGCCGGCCTGCGCGGCGGCGTCGAGGGTCGGTTGCGCCTGGCCCTGGAAATGCGGCATCACTTCGGCGGCGAACAGTTCGGCGGAGCGTCGGGTCGCCGCCGGGTTGGCCCACTCATGACCCATCTGCAGCATGCAGCCGAATCCGCCGGACTGCTCCCACAGCCGCTGCACCTGCGCCCGCGCCCGCTCGGGCGTGCCGATCACGCCGGCGCCGTTCTCGTTGATCATGTCGATCATTTCGTCGAGCCGATCACCCGCCATGGTCATCTGCGGGAAGGCGGCGACCTTCTGGAAATACCGAAACCAGGGCTCGATACCGAATTTCACGTCGGCACGGGCCTGCTCGTCGGTCTCGGCGAGGTGGAAGGGACCTACCAGCGTCCAGTCCTTGCGGTCCACCCGGGTGCCGAACGCCGCGGCGCGTTCCTCGACGATGCCCCAGTGATAGGACAGCGCGTTGAACCCCTCGATGGTCAGCGTCGCACCGATGGACAACAGCCCAATGCCGTGCTTGCCGGCCAGCCGCGCGCCGGTCGGCGACGCGACCGCGGCGACCGCCAGCGGAATGCCGCCTTCGGAATACGGCGCAAGCTGCAACTTGGCGTCGAAGAGTTGGTGCGTGGCGGTTTTGGCGGTCACGGTCTCCCCCACCAGCAGCCGGACGACGATGTCGAGGTTGGTTTCCAGAAGCTCCCGGGTGTCGGTGGGCGTCAACCCGATCATGGACGAATCCGTGGGCAGCGAACCCGGACCCATACCACCGATCACCCGGCCATGCGTGAGGTGATCCAGCAGCATCAACCGGTCGGCGACCCACAGTGGGTTGTGGTAGGCCAGTGAGATGACCCCGGTGCCGAGCCGGATCCGTTTGGTTCGTTCCGCGGCGGCCGCGATGAAGATTTCGGGCGAGCTGATGATCTCGCTGCCCGCCGAGTGATGCTCGCCGATCCATGCTTCATCGAAGCCGAGGGCGTCGAGATGTTCGACGAACTCCAGGTCGCGTTGCAAGGCCAGTGTTGGGTTGGTGCCCGCGCGGTGGAACGGGGCGATGAAATATCCGAACCTGAGCTTGGCCATGTCGATGCTCCCTTGCGATCCGCCTGAGGCGAACCTTAACCGTTGCCGACCGGTCTTAGCCGTGTACTCAGCTTAGGCAGCGACGGGATTCAACGACGGCGCGCTTATCACGGATAGCCGCCGCAGATGTTGCCGATGCAGCCGCCTCCGCCACCCGGTCCGCCGCCGCCTCCGCCGACACCGGGAATGGTGCCGCCCCCACCACCGGGTCCACCGCCGCCGGTGGGCCCGCCCGGGATGCTGCCGCCACCGCCGCCCGGTCCGCCGCTGCCGGTGGGCCCGCCCGGGACACCCCCGCCACCGCCGCCGGGTCCGCCCGTACCACCCGGTGCTGGTGACGTTTCGGACGGCGGCGCGCTGGCCGGGGCTGTTGTTGTTGTTGTTGTCGTTGTTGTTGTCGTTGTCGACGGCGTCGTGCTGCTGCTTGGCCCTTTGTTGCCGCCGCCACAGGCAACGGCCATGACCAGCATGGCTCCCCCGCCCAAAACCGCGAACGCTGTCCTGGCTTCAGTTCTCATCAGAACCCCTCTCGTCGCCCGGTGTTAGGTCCCATACCCCGTCATTGGCAATGGGAAACTCGTCACGAATGCGCTTCGGCGCCACGGATGGCGGGTCAATATATCGGAAATCACGTGCCTGTCGGTCCGTGGCCGGTTTTCACCACTTGAAACTGATGCGCGGACGATCTAGGCGTCGAGCCGGCGCCGTCGAACCGCGGAGTCCAGCCGCAAATAGCAAACGACAACGCTGCCAATGTTTATCGGCGCCGGGCGGGCAACGGCACTGACGGCGGGGGATCTGCCGCGAAATCACGTCGTGCACTGATCGGAGAGAACCGAATCGTGCAGCGGGCGCGCGCCCGCAATTCGCGATTATTCGCGCCTTTCACTGAGATTGACGTCAGCGCAACGTCCATTCGAACTCTGCGCGCCGGCGTGAATCCCGCCGTTTGCCTGAGTGATTGACGTCCGACATCGGCACCGTGTCGGGCCGCCAATCGATGTCGGGGAGCCGTTCGGACGTGCGTCCTACCCTTCCTTGGTGATCAACTTCCGCAGCGCCACGCGGTCGGGCACCAGCAGTTCTTCGATACGCGGCTTGTTCACCTCGGCGACGATGATCTCGCCGACGTCTTGATTGACCTCGCTGAAGATGCCGTGTGACTTCATCTTTGAGGTCTGATACTGGTTGTCCTCGGTCGGCGTGACGTAGTAGACGGCGTCGGCCTTGAACCGGTGGACCAGCCAGAGGTGGATCAACGTCATCAGCCGCTTCTGCCGCATCTTCTGGGCGAAGGTGTTTTGATCGCGCACCGTGAGGATGCTGCGGCCGTGCCGGTCCTTGATGGGGTCGAAGACGACGTTGGCCAGCGGCTCGTCGTCGTTGCCGTAGATCCCGAGTTCGAGCACATCCGAGCCGGCGCGGCGGGGCCGCAATTGCACCCGCAGCTTCTCACCGAGCCGGTAGTGGTCGCTCCACAGTGCCAGCCATTCCTCCAGCAGCTTCTTGGGCACCTCGGTCTGCACCAGGTGCTGGTGCTGGGTGGAGCCCTTGCCCATCGCCTTGGTGGTCGCGGTGCGCCCGGACGAGGCGGCCAGTGCCGCGTCGCTGCGCGGCCCGCCGACCAGGGTCTGCGGCGTCCGGTAGGGCGACTCGACCAGGCGCATCTTGCGCTGCAGGCGGGCCAGCGCAAGCATGCCGTCCTGCTGCAGCGAGGTGGCGAACTCCTCGGCCGCGACGCCGTCGATCTGGTGTCCGCCGTAGGTGATGAAGTTGAAGACGAAGCCCATCTTGCCGAGCTCCACCGGGAACTGCTTCATCTCCTCGTCGGTCATCCCGGTGGTGTCCCAGTTGAACGACGGCGAAAGGTTGTAGGCCAGCATCTGGTCGGGGAACTCGGCGTGGATCGCCTCGGCGAATTGGCGGGCATCGGCCAGATCGGCGGTCTTGGTTTCCATCCAGAGGATGTCGGCAAACGGCGCGGCCGCCAGCGATTTGGCGATCGCATACGGAATGCCACCGCGGACCTGGTAGTACCCCTCCGGGGTCTTGGCCAGCTCGCAGTCCCACCCCGGGTCGGCGCCCAACTCCTTGGCCTTTGTCCGTGCGGCGTAGAGCGAGGCGCGACTGGCGAACGCCCGCCATTCCTCGGGACTCATGCCCACGGATTCGCCTTCACTCTCACCGAAGGCGAGGACATCGGCCACGGCTTCGCCGTACGTCATCAGCCCGGCGTCGTCCTCCCAGGCGGCCACGAACCGCGACTCCACCTGGTCGAAGAGGTCGTCGATCGACGTCATGCCGTTTTCGCGCCAGGTGTTGACGGCATCGGTGATGACGCCCATGATGCCTTGACGCTCGAGCCAGGCGGTGGCCGTCGCGTACTCGCCCTCGGCGAGCGCGTAGAGAAGGTGGCCGTTCAATTCTTTGACGCCCAGCTCGTAGAAGCGTCGCAGCATCGCCAGGAAGCACGCTTTGTACGAGGGAATGTTGAGGTTGGTGGCGCCGAGCAGGAACGGCTGGTCACGCTCGTCGGCTCGGCTGTCGATCAGGTTGGCCGCCTCGGCATCGGTGCGCGCGACGATGATGCCGGGCACCCCCATGACGTCGAGTTGGAAGCGGGCGGCGTTGAGGCGCTTGATCTGTTCGTCCGACGGCACCAATACCTTGCCGCCCTGGTGACCGCACTTCTTGGTGCCGGGGCGCTGGTCCTCGATGTGGTAGCCCGGCACGCCGACCTCGACGAAACGGCGGACCAGGTTGCGCACGTGCGGATCACCGCCATGACCGGTGTCGGCGTCGGCGATGATGAACGGCCGAAAGTCGTACACCGGGGCCGCGGCGCGCTGCTGTTCGGTCATGTTCAGCCGCAGATACTCCTGGTTGCGGTCGGCGGTCAGCAGTGCGCGCACCAGAACGGCGGCGTCGTCGGGCACCTGGCTCAGCGGATAGCTGGCCAGGTCTGGGCCGGGATCTTCGGTGGTGGAACCCTTGGCTGACGTTGCCCATCCGCCGAGGTAGATCGCCTCGATCCCCATACGCTTCATGCTCACCGCCTGCCCCGGCGAGTAGGGGCCGAAGGTGGTGATGCTCTTGTGTTCGGCGAAAAGCTCGCGCAGGCGCTGGTAGAAAGCTGCCGCCGCGGTGCGGGCCACGGTGTAGTCGACCGGGATTGTGCCGCGCTGTTCTACGACTTGCCGGGCAGTGTAGAGCCGGATGATGCCGGTGAAGCGGGCGCTGTCGAAGTATCGCTGCGTCTCGGCTGTCTCTTTGTCGAAGTCTTGCTCGAATGGTGTACGGACCGCAGTGTCCGTTTCGGCGATAGCCATGGGCTTGCGCTCCTTTGTGCGCCCGATTCCGCTGACGCAGAGAGTGTATCCCTGGATTGGGCAGTTAATTCACCGGCTGACCGGGTGGTTATCCACCCGGTCCGAGACGCGGCGGCGAGTCCGCGCGGCCGGTGCCCGGCACGTCCGGGATCGCGAGGTCAGTGTGGCTCGCGGCGAGCCGGCTCGTTCAACCAATCCCGCTGACGCCGGACGAACTCGGCGTCGACGACGCTGCCGTGGCCGGGGACGTAGCTGGCCTCGGGTCCGCCGAGTGCCAGTAGCCGATCAAGCGTCGCAGGCCAGGCCGCGACATCGGAATCGGCGTCGATAAAGGGATCAGCGGACTCCTCGACGAGGTCGCCGGTGAAGACCACGACCGGTTCGGCGCTGGCGGCTGCGCTCGGGACCACCACCACCAGATCCGCGGCGGTGTGTCCGGCGCCCGGGTGGGTGACCGTGACGCAGCGGCCGCCGAGATCGATGACCGCGTCGTAGATACCCCGCCCAGGTGGCCGCAAGGCGGCGATCGCGCGGTCGATCTGCGCCGCGTCGGCGCCGTATTGCAGTGCATGGGCGCGCAGCCGATCGGTCGCCGACGACAGATAGTCGATCACCTCGGGAGCGGCGTATATCTGGGCGCCGGCGAAGCCCGCTGATCCCAGGACGTGGTCAAAGTGCTTGTGAGTCAAGACAATATGCGTCACCCGGCAATGCGCGATCTGGTCGACGTCGGCCCGGACCGCGGCCGCTTCCGCCAGCGTGGTGCCGGTGTCGATCAGCAGCGCCGTGCCGCGGCCCACCACCAGGCCGACCGTGACGTCGCAAAACGGCAGCCGGCAGCGATACACGCTTGCGGCCAGCTGCTCCCAGCGGTAGTGCACAGCTAGCACGATAGGCCGCGAAGCTCGGCGCTGTCCCAGACATTCCGGCTTGGTAGCCGGCGACAAACGGATTGCCGGCGTGTTCAATCACAGGGGACTCCCCGCGTGCAGGGTTGCGGCAAGGCCCGGTGCTGCGATTCGACGAGCCGATTCGGAGGAACACAATGCGTGCGGTCGTTATCACCAAACATGGTGACCCGTCGGTGCTGCAGGTGCAGCAGCGGCCGGACCCGCCGCCACCCGGTGCGGGCCAACTGCGGATTGCCGTTCGCGCCGCCGGTGTGAACTTCGCCGACCACCTCGCCCGGGTCGGCCTGTACCCGGATGCACCGAAGCTTCCGGCGGTGGTGGGCTACGAGGTCGCCGGGACGGTCGAGGCCGTCGGCGAAGGCATCGACCAAAGCCGGGTCGGCGAACGAGTCCTGGCCGGAACACGATTCGGCGGATACGCCGAAATAGTCAACGTGGCCGCAACCGATTCGGTGGTGCTTCCCGAGGCGTTGACCTTCGAGCAGGGCGCCGCGGTTCCGGTGAACTACGCGACCGCGTGGGCGGCACTGCTTGGCTATGGGTCGTTGCGCGCCGGTGAGCGGGTGTTGGTTCATGCGGCCGCGGGCGGGGTGGGCATTGCGGCGATTCAATTCGCCAAGGCTGCCGGCGCCGAAGTGCACGGCACCGCCTCGCCGGGAAAGCACCAGAAGCTGGCCGAGTTGGGCGTGGATCGTGCCATCGACTATCGCCGCGACGGCTGGTGGAAGGGCTTGGGCCGCTACGACCTCGTGCTCGACGCGCTCGGCGGCACCTCACTGCGGCGGTCCTACGATCTGCTGCGCCCCGGGGGAAGACTGGTCGGATACGGGATTTCGAACATGCAGCAAGGCGAGAAGCGCTCACTACGCCGGGTGGCTCCGCACGCCTTGTCGATGCTGCGCGGCTTCAATCTGATGAAGCAACTCGAGGACTCGAAAACCGTAATCGGTCTGAACATGCTGCGGTTGTGGGACGACCGAGGCACCCTCGAACCCTGGATCACGCCGCTGCGCGAGGCTCTTGACGAGGGAACGGCCCGGCCGATCGTTCATGCGGCCGTGCCGTTCGCGGAAGCGCCGGCAGCGCACCGGATTCTGGCGGCACGGGAGAACATCGGCAAGGTTGTCCTGGTCCCCTGAGTCCTGGAACGTCGGATGGCAGCTCCGTTGATCGTTGTTTCAGCCGGCGCGGAGCTGGCTATGTTTCCTGCCATGGCCGTCACCGAGTCCCGCGAGCTCGTCATCGAGGCGACACCCAAGGAAATCCTGGACGTGTTGTTCGATCTCGAATCGTTGCCGCAGTGGTCCTCGATTCATCGAAAGGTCGAAATCCTGGAGCGCGACGATCAAGGCCGTCCGACCAAATCACGGCAAGAGGTCAAGATCGTCGGCGTCGGCGACGAGCAAGTGCTGGACTACTCGGTTCACGAGGACGGGGTGAGCTGGACCTTGGTCAGCGCCAAACAGCAACGCGGGCAGCAGGGCCGTTACACGCTGATCCCGGACGGCGATTCCACCCGGGTTCGGTTCGATCTCACCGTGGACCTGCTGGTGCCCTTGCCGGGATTCCTCGTCCGACGAGGCGCCAAAGGCGTGATGGACACTGCGACCCGAGGCCTTCGTGACCGGGTGTTAGCTGTCAAGCGGCGCGCCGGCTAAGGCGCGGCGGAGGCGCACGGACGATCGCGGGTCGGCGGCATGGCGGGTGGAACCGCTTTGTTCCGCAGGCGCTGCGCGCGACACTGTCCCTATGAAACTTGTAGCGGCGCACCTACTTAAGTCGATCGCCCCGGCTTTCACCGGGCTGGCTCTGGTGCTGGCATTGGTTGGCCACGGCGGCGACGGCAACCCCCGAACGCCTTCGTCGGCGCCGGCCCTGCTGACGGCCGGCATGACGAAGGCGGCGCCCGCCGGCGGGCCATTGACGATCAGCAGTCCCGCATTCGCCGACGGAGCGCCCATCCCAGTGCAATACACCTGCAAAGGGGCCAACATCGCGCCGCCGCTGAGCTGGTCCGCGCCGTTGGGGGCAGCGTTGGTTGTCGATGATCCGGACGCGGTCGGGGGAAACTACGTCCACTGGATCGTGATCGGAATCCCTCCCGGCGCGGGCAGCTCCGCGGATGGCCAGACTCCTGCCGGAGGCACCAGCCTGCCGAACTCGGGTGGCCAGGCCGCATACAGCGGGCCATGCCCGCCGCCGGGCACCGGGACGCACCACTACCGCTTCACCCTGTACCAGCTTCCGGCCACGCTGCAACTTCCCCCGGGATTGGTCGGGTTGCGTGCGGCTGAGGCGATAACCCGAGCCACCACGGCGCAGGCCCAACTCACCGGAACGTTCGGAGGCTGACCGACCCCGTCGGCTACCGGTCGTCCAGTGCCTGATAGGCGGCGCTGTAACCGCGAATGAAGGTGCGGGGCGCCGAACATCGATTGCATGTGGTGCGGCGCGAAGGTGATCTGGCGGATCACGATGTCTTTGAAGTTCGGGCGCTCAGCGGTCATGAGCTACGCTCGGCGATCCACGCGCGAAGCGCTGCGTCGGGTCGCGCTGAAGACCTTTGCCCGCAAGGGATTCGCGAATGTGACGGTACCGAGCTGGCCCGGGAGGCCGGGGTGACCGAGCGTACAAGATCATCTGATGGTCGCGAAGCGATCAGTGGCAGGCTGTGGCGGCAGCCGACGACATGGTCGCGGTCTTACGGCGCCAGCCTGATAACGCCCGGCGGCGAGGGGCGTGCCGGCGACGGCTGCACCGGACCTGCTCCGCCATTGCCGCCATTGCCGCCACCGCCGCTGCCACCGCCGCTGCTGCCACCGCCGGCCCCGGGCTGAGGCCCATCAGCGGGAGGCTCCACGTCTTGCGGTGCTGGCGGCGGTTCTTGTGGTGGTGGCGGTTCTTGTGGTGGTGGCGGTTCTTGTGGTGGAGCCGGCGATTGCCTTGATGGCGGCGGTGTGGCGATCGGCGCGGGCGGCGTCACGATGTGCGCGGTCGGCGGCGGTGGAGCCGGAGTCTGCGGCGGGCTCGGTAGCTGGGGATCCCCCTCGGGAACCGCCGCGATCCGCGAGGCCGGCACGGTGCCAAGTGCGGTACCGGCCGACCAGTTTCCATAGTGGTGGCCCGCCATGACAGCACCGCTATTCGTCAACGGGCGCCACGTCGCCGGCATGATGGTCACGTCCAACGCCGGCGGCGCCAGTACCTCGCATCCCACATCGACGGCGTCTCGGGTGTACGTGGTGATCCAGCGGGTCGGTTCATTCGATTGCGGCGCCGGAGTAGCCGTGATGGAAGCTATCTTGCCCCGGTCGTACGGACAGTAGATCTCCACTGCCGCACTGACGAATCGGGCCATGGTGGACGTGACGCGCCTGGCCGGGTATTGGCGCAAGGTCGGGTCCATGTTGTACGCGTCATTGCGCAGCCCGGCGACGATTTCGTCCACCGGCATGCCGCCATCGAGTTTGCGACAAACTTTGTGGGCTGCGGCGATCACGCGGGGCACATTTGAGAGGACAGGGATTTCTTTCTTCTCGAGCAGTGCCAGAAACTGATCGTCCTGATTCGGGTCGGCCGCTGCTGCGCCGCCCCCGAGAATTGCTGTGCCGGTTACCGCCACGACGGCGCTAACCAGGGCGCCGACGTGACTAGTGATGCCGCTGAACATGGCAGGGGCTTCCATTCCGCTAGAGGCGTCACTTGGCGGGCTTTGGATCGCGATTTACGCCGCACGAGTGGCTGTCTGATCAGGTTTCCCGGGATACCTCCCTATCTTTTTGTCCGCATTTCGCAGCATGCCACACATATACCCCACCTGGGTAGGGGCGAAAGACCTTTAGCCGGGCCGGACCACGGGGTGGCTTGCAGAAGCCAGCGGGCGCACTTCTCCGCCGTTAGCCTGTAACGAGTGGCTTCGGCAGGGACAGCAGGATGCCTACCCCGAGACCAGCCGGACGGTGCGGCCGCTGATGGTCACGGTCACTCAAAACGGCGAAGAGAACTGCTCTTTCGTCCTCAGCCGGGCACGTTACCCACCGGAGAGCTCGAAGGAGCGTGGCAATGTCACTGACCACCCGCCTGACCGAATTCTTCGGGATCGAGCATCCGATCCTGCTCGCGCCGATGGCCCTGGTTTCCGGGGGCAGACTCGCGGCGGCGGTGACCGCAGCCGGGGGTCTGGGTCTCGTCGGCGGCGGCTACGGCGAAGCCGACTGGCTGCAAGCCCAGATCGGCGAAACCGACGGCGCACGAGTCGGATACGGGTTCATCACCTGGAGCCTGGCCCGCAACCCCGGGTTGCTCGACAACGCTCTGGGGCAGCAACCCCCGACCATCATGCTGTCGTTCGGTGATCTGACGCCGTTCGCTGAGCGCGTTCGCGGCGCCGGAGTTCCGCTGACCGCTCAGGTGCAAACCCTGCACCAGGCGCGCCTTGCCCTGGCAGCCGGCGCACAGATCATCGTGGCCCAGGGCGGCGAGGCAGGCGGGCACGGGACGGGTGCCCGGTCGACGTTCACGCTGGTGCCTGACGTCGTCGACCTGGTAGCGCAACGTTCGCCGGAAACGCTGGTGGTGGCCGCCGGCGGCGTCGCCGACGGCCGTGGACTGGCTGCCGCGCTGGCGCTCGGGGCCGACGGCGTGCTCGTCGGCACCCGGTTCTGGGCGGCGACCGAGGCGCTGGTGTCACCGCGAGCCCAGCAGCGAGGCATCGGCGCCGGTGGTGACGACACCGTGCGCACCAGGGTCTATGACATTGTGCGGCAGCGTGATTGGCCTGACGAATACGACGCCCGGATGGTCGGCAACGCCTTGACGGCGAGGTGGCACGGCCGCGAGGCCGAATTGTCGGCCCGGTTGCCGGACGTGCTCAACGAATTTGAAAGGGCAACTGCAGCAGAGGATTTCGACGTCATCACGGTACTCGTCGGTGAGGCGATAGGACTCATTCACGACGTTCGCCCCGTCGCCGAGATCGTGCAGCACATGGTCGGCACCGCCGCACGAATCCTGAATCAGTAAAGCGGCGACCACGCCGATGTTCGCAGCAGGCGGCTCTGCCACTGGTCACATTATTTCAGCGCCTCGTACATGTAGCTGCCCGGCCCCCGGTGCTGTGGCGGAGTGTCGTTGGTCAGCAGGTGTACGAGCGCCGCATAGTTGTTCGAGTCGTCAATCTTTTGCCACAGCATCGCTTCTCGGCGCCGGTAGCTGCCGTGTGCGACCTGGAAGCATGCCTGGATGTCGAGTATCCGCATGCCGGCGGGGGCCTTCGACAGCGGCCGGTAGTAGATCTCGTCCCAGGAGCGGATGCAGTCGTCCAGCGGCGCGTAGGGCCAGCCGGTGTCCTTCATGAACAGGCTCAACGGATGGGTCGCACCGTCGGTGGGGACCGCGGCCAGGTCCACCATCTGCAGCGGTGATCAATCGACCGGGAGCAAGATCTTGCCCGTCGCGTCGTACCGGAGATTGTCGAGCTCGCGCATTGGCGCGGCCGCGGCGCCATAGGCGATGGCGACCAGTGAGGTGAGATCGGTGCTGGCGAAGTCGCGCCGCCCCGAGCACGGTCGCGATCGACAACAGACTTCCGCTATCGGAGCTTGTCCTGATAGGGCCACATGGTGTCTTCCAGGTAGAGGGTCAGCTCGTGCTCGCGCCCATCGGACGGCACCTCCGCCAACGACATGTCATGCAGCGGCGACCACGGCAGCGGCACCAGCAGTTTGGCTTCGACGTTCGTACGCAGGGCCAGGCGTTCCCATGCCGCACCGTCTTCGACGGCGGTGATGGTGACGGTGTGCACCCTTGAAGCGACATCGATCCTGCGCTCACCGCGCCACTTGGTCGGGCGTGGCGTCTCGCTCGATGCGGTGGCGGCAGGCTCGATGCCGCAAAGACCCGCGGTTCGGCCCCGCCCGCCACCTGGCCGCACACCCGGCCCAGAACTGCGAAGCACATCTGGACAGTCGTACCGAGAATCTGGTTTGCTCCGATCGGTAGTCCTATTCACCCGGCAGGAGTGCGCGCATGGCCCGACTTGACGTGCCGGACGGTGCCGGCGGCGAAGCCGCGATGATCTGGACGCTACGCCCCGAGCTCGGTGGCATGGTCGAGCGGATGATCCGCGGCGCATACCAGCAGAGCATCGTGCCGGCCGACGAGCGCGAGCTGGCCAGGATGCGTATCGCGCAGATCAACGACTGTGTCGCATGCTCGGGCTTTCGTGCGCCGTCACTGCTGGACGCCGGCCCGAGAACCCCGGCATCCGAGCTCTACGACCACGTCGCGGACTACGCCGCCTACCCCGGCTACACGCCACGCCAACGCCTTGCCATCGAGTTCGCCGAGCGCTTCGCCACCGACCACGCGTCGCTGGACGACGCATTCTTCGGGCGGTTGCGGGAGCTGTTCTCCGATGCGGAAATCCTCGATCTCACATTATGCATAGCGGTGTTCTTGGGCCTGGGGCGTTCGCTGACGGTGCTCGGGGTCGACCAGTCCTGCGCGATAGACATCTAGGAGACACATGGACTTCACGTGGACCTAGCCTCGGTCGACGAGCTGCTCACCACCACGCGATCGGTGCGCCGACGCCTCGATCTGGACCGGCCGGTGGGCCGCGAGGTGATTCTGCAGTGCCTGCGGCTGGCCACCCAGGCGCCCACCGCCAGCAATGCTCAGGATTGGCGCTGGCTGGTGATCACCGACGCCGACAAGCGTGCGGCGATTGCCGACATCTACCGCAGCGTCGGCGCCGAGTATCTCGCCCGGGCCGCTGCCACCGCATCCGATCCGCAGAACCAGCGGGTGTATCGCAGCGCGCTCGGCCTGACCGAGACGCTGGCCCGCGTTCCGGTGCATGTCATTCCCTGCCTGTGTCAGCGCATCGACGAAAGTAACCGGCTGGTCGCTGCGTCGGCCTGGGCGTCGATCATCCCGGCCGGCTGGAGCTTCCTACTTGCGCTGCGGTCCCGCGGATTGGGATCGGTGTGGACGACGATGCATCTGGCAAAGGAGAAAGAGGTGGCCGGGGTGCTCGGAATCCCGGACACGGTCACCCAGGCGGCGCTGTTCCCGGTGGCCTACACCATCGGCACCGACTTCCGTCCGGCCGCGAGGCCGCCGGTGGAGACGATCACGTATTGGGATACCTGGGAACAGCCTGTCGGAGAAAGCTGATGCAGTCCTACACCGTGCGATTTCACGTCGACGCGCCCCCGAACAAGGTGTGGCGGATACTGCATCCGCCCCCGCCGCCGAACTCTCCGCGGCCGAGGGTGCTCAGGTGGCCGACGGGCAGCATGGAGATTTTGCACGAGGGAGACGAGGCCGGCGAAGGTCTGGTCCGCACCTGCATTTTCGAGGTGCCCAAGTACCTGCTGTCCGGTGGCAAGGGGCGGTCGTTCGAGACCGTCACGGAGGCAAAGGTCAACAAGCTGTCGCGGTATGTGGCAGTCGGCGCGCCGCTGTGGTCGCGCGCCGAGGGCTATCACCAACTCGACGAACAGCCCGACGGCAGCACCATACTGACGTTCCACGAGACCTATCACGCCTATAACCCGGTGTTGCGCTTCCTCCTCGAGCGCGCGGTGCACGCCAAGATTTCCCGCGACAACCTCAAGACATATGAGCACGCGCTCGGATACGCCGGCACGGTGCGGCGACTGGCCTGAACGGCTGCCCACCGGCGCTTATTGCATACCGCTTGGGCTCACCGGACATCTGGCTCACACGAACGCGGTAATCAACGCCAAGACGGCGATGCTCCACGCGAGCGCGGCAATCAGCACGCACAATGACCCAACCGCGGCCAGCCGGTCACTGCGGTTCGCGTTTTCGTCCAGGGTGACGGCGAAACTACTGGGCATTCGCCGGAATACGTCCGGCCATGCCACCCGCGAGGCGGCCCGCTTGACACCGCTCGGGTCTTCTTGGGTACGGCGGCGTGGTGGCACCGTGGTGCCGTTGGTGACGAGCACAAAGCCCACCACAAACGACGCAACACCCACCACGATGAGCAGCACGGCAAGCCACAGCATCATGTCCTCCTTCACTGCCGGTCTGTCAGTTGTGCTGTTGACTCCAGTTGCGTTGCGACCCAACGTGGTAGTGGGTACCCTGGCCCCCGCTTGGGGAAACGACGGTCGTTGTCCGCGCCGGCCGGCGCCGCGCACGTTCTGGAAGTCGTTGGCGCACAATGCACTTGCCGAGCCAGCCTGGGCCGGCCGGCACTGGTCAGGAGTCGGCATGCCCGCGAAGTCGATGAGCCTGTTCAGCCGCGCCGCTGCAAACTCTGCCGTCGCGTCCTCGGTACGCAGGTCGGCGATTCGTACCGTGCCGGCGGTTCGAAATTAGCTGCCCGCCCCGGTAGGCTGCTGAGCTATGAGTTCGAAGGCGCCGGCCGCCGTATTTCTCGCTGCCGGGCTGATCCTCACGGGTTGGGTCGGGTCCGCAGGTGTCGCGGCTGCTGACCCGCAGCCGGCACCGCCGTCCGCCCCCAAGACGACCATCGATCACGACGGCACCTATACGGTGGGCACCGACATCGCGCCGGGCACCTACAGCTCTGCCGGGCCCGTCGGGAACGGCACCTGTTATTGGAAGCGGTTGGCCAATCCCGACGGCGCGCTGCTCGACAATGCCCTGAGCAAGAAGCCGCAGGTAGTGCAGATTCAGCCGACCGACAAGGCATTCAGGACATCCGGGTGCCAGCCCTGGCAGATCACCGGCGAGGGCACTGCGCCGGCGGAACTTCCGGGGCCTGCGGCAGGTGCCCAGCTGCAAACCGATCTGGCGATCCTCAACGGGCTGCTCGGCCCGACCGGCGAACGGGTGCCGCAGTCCTGACGGCCGGGTGACGCTGCTGTGGCTGACCGTGTACAACAGGTCGTCGTCATCGGTGCCGGCGTCAGCGGATTGACCTCAGCGCTGTGCCTGGCCGAAGCGGGATGGCCGGTGCACATCTGGACCGCCGCGATGCCGCAGGACACGACCTCGGCGGTGGCTGGGGCGGTGTGGGGCCCGGTGTTCACCGAGCCTGTCGCCAAGACGTTGGCTTGGGCGGCGGAATCGCTGCGCGTGTTCGGCGAACTCGGCACAGACCCGTCCACCGGAGTTCGCATGGCGCCGGCCCTGACTGTCGGTGACGTACCCGTGGGCGCGGCGCTGCCGCCGCAGGTCGCGTTGATCCCCGACCTGCGGCCGGCCGATCCGGCCGAAATACCCGAAGGCTTTCCGGCCGGGTTTCGCTCCACGCTGCCCATGATCGACATGCCCCACTACCTCGAATACCTGACCAAGCGGTTGGCCGCGGCCGGCTGCGAGATCGAGATCCGTCCGGTGCGGTCGCTGGCCGAGGCCACCGACGCCGCACCGATCGTGGTGAACTGCGCCGGTCTCGGCGCCGCAGAGCTGACCGGCGACGACACCTTGCGGCCGCTGTTCGGCCAGCACGTTGTCATGGTCAATCCCGGTCTGCAGCAGATATTTCTGGAACGCAACGACTCCCCGGAATGGGTCTGCTACTTCCCCCACCCGCAGCGCGTGGTCTGCGGCGGCATCAGTATCGCCGACCGCTGGGACACGACCGCGGACCCCACGGTGACCGACCGGATCCTGCAGCGCTGCCGGCGAATCGAGCCGCGGCTTGGCCAGGCCGCGGTGATCGAGACGATCACCGGGCTGCGTCCGGACCGTCCGTCGGTGCGGGTGGAGTCCGAGCCGCTCGGCCGGGCGCGGTGTATCCACAACTACGGTCACAGCGCCAACGGAGTAACGCTTTCATGGGGATGTGCGCGGGACGTGGCGCGCCTCCTCGGCGCGCAATGAGCTTCAGGCCGGCGGCGCCAGCGCGTTCTCGACCGAGGTGTACATCGGCAGCAGGCGACGCAGACCGCACGCGGCGATGGTGCGGGCCACGATCGGCTGGTTGCTGACCAGCCGCAGGTTCACACCACGACGGCGGCACCGCACCGATTCCTGCGCCAGCACGGCATACGCGCACGACCCCATGAACTCGAGGTCTCTGACGTCGATGACGAACGGCCCCGGCGCGATGGCGATGGCGGCGCTGCGGGTCACCAACCGTTGCCAGACTGTCTCGTTACTGGCATCGATGTCACCACCGACGTGGACCACAACAGCCGAGCCACTAGATTCGGTGACCGCCCGTAGACCGCTTTGCGCGTCACCCAATTGCAAACTCAGCCGCGTGCTCGCGGGACCGGATGCTCCGAGCGCGACAGTGTCCATCTTGTGCAACGTCCCGTCCGTCGTGTGGTGCTAAGTGCTGCCGTCCTGGCTATGGGAAGGCGCGCGGGTGATCGTCCTGGCTAGGAGTGCCCTGTTTTCACAGTGGTAGTAAGCATATGTGTAACAGATCCTGAAAAAGAAGGATGTCTAAAACCAAATTTTGCGTAATTCATGACGGCAGCCATGTTCTTGGCTGTGCGACCACCGGGCGCGGCGGCATCACTACTATCTGATCAAAGCTTGCTACTGCTAAGAGAAACCGGCCGATAACGCGGTGAGCATCGATTACACGCAGCATGACCACCTCGACCACATTGTCACCATCACAATCAACCGGCCCGAGGCGCGTAACTCTCTCGACATGGCGCATTTCCGTGACCTCGCCCACGCCTGGGCCGCCTTTCGCGATGACGCCAATGCCTGGGTCGCCGTCGTCACCGGCGTCGGGCACGACTTCTGCACCGGAGCCGACCTCAAGAAGTTCATCCCCGAGCTGACCGGTGATCTCCCCCGGCCCGAAGGGTGGAACAAGGACGACGCCATCCATGCGGTGTTGCATCGGTTTCCGGTCCACAAGCCGATCGTTGCCGCGGTGAACGGCACGTGTGTCGCGGGCGGATTCGAGATGCTGGGGCTCACCGACATCCGGGTGGCCGTACCCGAGGCACGTTTCGCGGTGATGGAGCCCAAACGCGGACTCTTCGCGGGCGGCGGTAGCACGGTGCGACTGCCACGCCAGATTCCCTATGCGCTGGCGATGGAGCTGCTGCTGACCGCCGACCTGGTGGACGCGCAGCGCGCGCTGGCCATGGGGCTGATCAACCGCGTGGTCGCGGCCGCCCGGCTGATGGATACCGCCTATGACTACGCCGCGCGGATCGCCGCCAACGCTCCCCTAGCGGTATCGGCAACCAAGCAATGCGCCGTCGAAGGGCTGGCACTCGACCTGGAGTCGGCATACGACAACGAGACCCGGCACAGCGACCGCATTTTCCAGACGCAGGACGCCAAGGAAGGACCGCGCGCGTTCGCCGAGAAACGACCGCCGCGATGGCAGGCGCGCTGACCGCTCAGCTATTGCGGCTGCGCGCAGCGCGGCGAGTCAGCAGCGACAATATCCAGCTCACGATCGACAACAGGATCGCCGCCCAGATGGCGCTCCACCAGAAATGGTCTATCTGCAGGCCCCAATGGGTCGTGTCTTTGGTGATCTGGGCGGTGATCCACAGCATGAACGCGTTGATGACGATGTGAAAAAGGCCGAGGGTGAGGATGTACAGCGGGATCGACAGGAATTGCACGATCGGCTTGATGAATGCATTAACCAATCCGAAGATGACCGCGACGACGAAGATGATGCCCACCCGCTGCAACGTCGTATCACCTCCGACAAAGCGCACCCCCGGAACGCACAGGGTCACCACCCACAACGCAAAACCCGTCAACGCCGCACGCACCAGAAAAGGACCCATGCGCCGATCCTGCCATCAATTCAGCGCGTAGAAGCGCTGGGCGTTGCGGCCGCCGATCTTTTCCCGCGACTCTTCGCTGATGTCGGACCGGGTGCGCAGATGCTTTGTGCTCTCCGGCCATTCGCCGTCCCAGTGCGGGTAGTCGCTGGCGAACATGATGAAGTCGTCGCCGAGTACGTCGATCACACCCGGCAGGATCGGCTCCTCCGGCTCGCAGGTCACCCAGATGTTGCCGGCCCGCCAGTAGTCCTGGGGGTCGTGGCGCCAGCCGCCCTCGATCCAGTCGCCGCGCTTCTCGTAGTGCTCGTGCAGGCGATCGATGAAGAACGGAACCCAGCCGGCGCCCGCCTCGAGGAAGGCCACCCGCAATCGAGGATGGCGTTCGAAGACGCCGCCGGAAACCAGCGCGGTCATCGCGGTCATCTGATCGAACGGAAAGCTGATGCAGTGCACCTGGATGTAGTTGGTGAAGCGGTCCACGCCAATCTTGGGCAGGTGAATACCCGGGGCGCCGTGAATCCCGAGCGGCATCTCCAGCTCGATGGCGGCGGCGTAGAACGGGTCGAGGTCAGGATGGTCGAGGTTGCGCGTCTTGAGGGCCGGCGGAACCAGGGTGGCGACCAGCCCGAGGTCTTTGGCCTCGGCCATGATGTCGACGGCCACCTGCCCGTGTTCGATCGGGGTCACGGCGACCCCGCGTAGCCGTCCGTTGGACGGCGCGCAGAAATCGGCGATCCACTGGTTGTACAGACGCGCGAAACCGGCTGCGAAGTCAGGGTTTTCCAGGCTGGGCACGCACAACCCGAGGCTGGGATAGAGCACCATCGTGTCGAGGTGATCGCGGTCGGCGTCACCCAGCACACCCTCGGCGGTCGCCGTGTGGATATCGCCTGCCGTGGTGATCCCGTGCTGGGGTGGGCAACCGGCACCGGGCCCCGTGTCCTCCGGGTAGTTACGACCTTCGATCCGCAGCCCTGGTCGTCCGTCGCTGCTGGGTTGCACGTATTCCGGCCAGCGCTTGAGTGCTTCGATGGCCAATGACGCGTTTTCGGCGACGTGTCCGTCGGCATCGATGATTCGCATGTTCCCGAAGTTACTCGCGCGCTCGGCCAACCCCAACGTTCGCGGGATGGCCCCCGTGCTGCACGATGCTGACGTGACGACACCGGGGCTGACCGTCGACCAGCGAAACTCGTTCATTGCGGCGTTCTTGGGCTGGACGATGGACGCCTTCGACTACTTCATCGTGGTGCTGGTCTACGCCGACATCGCAAAAACCTTCCACCACACCAAGACTGAAGTCGCATTCGTCACGACGGCCACTCTGGCGATGCGCCCGGTGGGTGCGCTGCTGTTCGGGCTGTGGGCCGATCGCGTCGGCCGGCGCATTCCGCTCATGGTCGACGTGATGTTGTATTCGGTGGTCGGATTCCTGTGCGCCTTCGCGCCGAACTTCACCGTACTGGTGATCCTGCGCCTGCTGTATGGCATCGGGATGGGCGGCGAGTGGGGGCTGGGTGCCGCGCTGGCGATGGAGAAGGTGCCCGTCGGCCGGCGCGGGTTCTTCTCCGGGCTGCTGCAAGAGGGCTACGCATTCGGCTATCTGCTGGCCACCCTGGCCTGCCTGCTGGTTGTGAACTGGCTGGGCCTGTCGTGGCGCTGGCTGTTCGGTCTTTCCATCATCCCGGCTCTGATCAGCCTGATCATCCGCTACCGGGTGAAGGAATCCGAGGTGTGGGAAGCCGCGCAGGACCGGATGCGGCTCACCAAGACCCGAATTCGTGACGTGCTGGGCAGCGCCGCGATCATCCGCCGGTTCTTTTACCTGATGCTGCTGATGACCGCGTTCAACTGGATGAGCCACGGCACCCAGGACGTCTACCCCACCTTCTTGACCGCGACCACCGACCAGGGGGCCGGGCTGTCCACCGCGACCGCCCGCTGGATCGCGGTTGTCTACAACATCGGCGCCATCATCGGCGGCCTGGTTTTCGGTACGCTGTCGCAGCGCTTCAGCCGCCGCTACACCATCGTTTTCTGCGCGGTCTTGGGGTTGCCGATCGTGCCGCTGTTCGCTTACTCGCACACCGCGGCGATGTTGTGCCTGGGTTCGTTCCTGATGCAGATCTGTGTGCAGGGTGCCTGGGGGGTGATCCCCGCTCATCTCACCGAGATGTCGCCGGACGCCATTCGTGGTCTGTATCCCGGTGTGACCTACCAGCTCGGCAACCTGTTGGCGGCGCTGAACCTGCCCATTCAGGAACACCTGGCCGCATCGCACGGGTATCCCTTTGCGCTGGCGGCGACGATCGTGCCGGTGCTGACCGCGGTCGCGGTCCTCGCCATGATCGGCAAGGACGCCACCGGAGTCCGCTTCGGTACTGCCGAAAGTTCCCTATTGCCAGCGCAAGTCACCTAATCCGCGCCCCGCAAGGTGCGTCGCAGCAGATGCATGGCCACCGTGGTGGAGCGCTCGCGGATGTCGGACCGGTTGCCGGGGAGCCGCAGCGTGCGGGTGAGTGTGCGGCCATCGTCAAGCAGCACCGTGAAGCACACCGTCCCCACCGGCTTGTCCGCCGTCCCCCCTGCCGGACCGGCGACCCCGGTGATCGCGACGGCGGTGTCGGCGCCGAAGCGTTGCACCGCACCCGCCGCCATCGCCTCGGCCACCGGTTCCGACACCGCGCCGTGCGTCTGGATCAGGGCCGGGTCGACGCCCAGTAACTCGGTTTTCGCGTCGTTGGAATAGGCGACCACGCCGCCGGCCACGTAGTCCGACGAACCGGGACGATCGGTCAGCCGTGCCGAAAGCAGTCCGGCGGTGCAGGATTCGGCGGTTGCTATCCGCCGGCCAGCCAGCAGCCGGGCGATTACATCGTCGACCTGGGAACCGTCTTCGGAGTAGAGCTGTTCGCTGTGCTCCTTTCGGAGCAGCTGGGTCAGCTGCGCGTACACGTCCGCGTCGGGTGGCTCGTATCGGGTAACCATTTCGATCTCGCCGCGCCGCAAGCAGGTGGTGATCTCGAGCCGGTCGTAGCCGGGGATGGATGCCTGTGCGGCACGTAGGGTCTCGGCAAGACCGGACTCGGGCAGGCCGAACATCCGCAGGGTCTCCTGTCGGTAGACGGTTCGGCCGGCGATCGCCTCTTGTGCGGCGGGCGTCTGAATTGCCTTGTGCCACATGGGTTGAAGCTCACGCGGGGGCCCCGGCAGCACGATCACCGCCGGCCTTCCGGGCACGACGACACCCGGCGCGGTCCCCACCGGATCGAGCACCTGCGCGCCGGCCGGGACCATGGCCTGCTTGCGGTTGGCTGCCCGGACCGCTTCGAAGTCGCCCGGGTTGAAGTGGGCCATCAGCTTCTTGAGGATGTTGGCGATGGTGTTTTCGACCGCGGTGTCCAGTACCAGCGCGCGGCCACAGAACCGGGCCACCACTTCGACCGTCATGTCGTCGGCCGTCGGCCCCAGCCCCCCGCTGGTGACGATCAGGTCCACGCCTTGGTCGGCCAGGAAGCGCAGTTGTGCCTCGATGTCGGCGGGGCGGTCGCCGCAGATGGTGATGTGAGCCAGCTCTACCCCCAGCTCCAGCAGCCGATCGGCGATCCAAGGCCCGTTTCGGTCTTGGACCCGCCCGGTCAGGACTTCGGTACCGGTGACAACGATGCCCGCGCGTGCGCTCACCGGCACGAGCCTACGTACCGGCTATCGCGGTGTCGTTAGGCCTCGCCAGGCGAGGCAAAAATTGGCTCGGGAAGGCGATCGCCTGGTGTGAGAACCCGCAATGCAGGTCCTCAGCGAATACGACGCGGATGGCCGACGATCAGCCGAAAGGAACAGTGGCCGGTGCCCTGGGGCTCGGCCGCAGGCGTCCGGCGGATACTAATTGCCCGGTCGTCCTGGTTCGCCGGGTTGGCCCGGTTGCCCGGGCTGGCCCGGCTGACCGGGCTGGCCCGGTCGACCGCCGGTTCCGGGGGCGCCACCGGGGCCACCCGCCCCGCCGGCGCCGCCCTGGCCACCGAGGCCCTTGCCCCTGCCGCCGCCGCCATCGCCGCCGGTGCCGCCGTTGCCGCCGGCGCCGCCGGCGCCGCCGGAGCCGCCGTTGCCGCCGTTGCCGCCGCTGCCGACCAGCCAGCCGCCGCGCCCACCGGCACCGCCGGCGCCGCCAGCACCGCCGGCCTGGCCGTTCGTGCCGGTACCGCCGGTACCGCCGGTGCCGCCGTCACCGCCCACGCTGAAGCCGGAGGACGCGGCCTGCCCGCCGGTGCCGCCCGTGCCGCCGCTGGCACCGCCATCACCGCCGGTGGCACCGTTCCCGCCGCCGCCTGCGAAGGCTCCCGAGGCATTTTGGGGGTTGGCATTGGCGGCTCCGCCGGCGCCGCCGTTGCCGCCGTTGATGCCGGCACCCCCGGGCGTGCCGTCATCGCCATTCGTGCCGGTCAAGGTGGTGTTTTGGTCGATATTGCTGTTGCCGGCGGCGCCGTTGAGCGCGGCGTCGGTGACAGGGGTGGGATTGACGCCGTTGTTGCCGGCCAGGCCGTTGCCGCCGTGGCCGCCGCTGCCTCCGGTGCCCCATAGCCCGGCGGCGCCGCCGGCGCCGCCGTTGCCGCCCGCGCCACCGGCGATGACCGCATTCCCGCCGCGGCCGCCGCTGCCGCCGTTGCCGTATAGCCAGCCGCCGTTACCGCCGGCCCCACCGGCGGCACCGGCGCCGCCGGCTCCACCGGCGCCGCCGGTGCCGATCAGTCCGGCGTTGCCGCCGTTGCCGCCGGCCATTCCGGGGGTGGCGCTGCTGTTGTAGCCGGCGCCCCCGTTGCCGTACAGCAGGCCGCCATCTTGTCCGCTGGGGTTGGTCGCGGTGCCGGCCGCGCCGTCGCCGATCAACGGGCGCCCGAACAGCGCCTGGACGGGCGCGTTGACCGCGTTGAGCAGATTCTGCTGGACATTGGCGACCTCGGTGAGGGCATACGACGAGGCGCCGGCGCCGGTCAAGGCCTGGACAAACTGATCGTGAAACGCCGCCGCCTGCCCGGCGACCTGTTGATAGCTCAGGGCATGCGCCGAGAACAGCGACGCCACGGCCGCCGAGACCTCGTCGGCCGCGGCGGCCAGCAGCCCCGTCGTGCTGGCGGCCGCCGTCGCGTTCGCAGCCCTAAGCTAAGGGCGAGAACAAGGAGCAGATCGCCGCGCCGCTGATCGAGGCCGCCCAACGCGACGGTGGTGATGGGAAGGTGGTGCTGGTCGGGATCGCGCAGGAGAAGACCCCGGTGTGGCGGTCATGGAAGGCCAAGGGCCAAGAACACCTCGCGCATCCGCACATGGAGTGGGGTCGGCAGATGGCCTTCGTCAATCATTTCTATTTTTATCTGTGGGATCCCGACTGGGGTGGGGCGTTTTGGAAGACCAACGCTTATGCGCCGTGGCCGGTATGGCTCTGGCTCAACGGGCACACCTGGGCGCAGCGCCAATGCGAGCGGCTCGGGATCGGCTACACCGCCCTAGGCCCAATACCGTTCAGTTAAGACTACATGGGTGTAGTTTGTAGGGTATGCCTCGTGCGGGTTGGCGCAAGCCTGAGTCGG
>NZ_MVIF01000199.1 GCF_002086675.1 Mycobacterium persicum | reverse complement strand
CCACCGTCGAAAATCAAGATCGAAAACCGCAATCCGAACCGATCAGGCCGCCACGTCAACCCCGCGAAACATCCGGGCTAACCGAAATCCACGCCAGCGGGGCGCACTAATTTGATAAAAGTCGGGTCAATGCCGCCATCGTGCTCAACCCGAGTGCCGGTCAACACTTCGTAAGACCACCGCGCACGGGCCCGGCAGCGTGCCCTCTCACGCGATAACCTCCGCATGCGACGGTGTCAACCGCGCCCGAAATACCTCACCGCTTTGCCCATCGCCGCGACAACCGAACGCGCAGGCGCGTCCAGACCAACGCTCGTACGCTCGCAAAACACCGAGGCATCCTTTACACCTGTCAAAGGCCGAGCACGGAACGCTCGGTACCCCACGAGAATGCGTGAGCAAGGCCCCCGCCAGCAACTACTCCGGCCAAGTAGTCACCACATACGGTCTAAGCTGGCCTTATACCATACTGCCGAACAAAAATCGTCATCAATACCGCGTATTTTTGCTCAGTGCAGGGGCGTACGGACCGTACGAACATGCGTAAATCCCTCCGAAATAGTCAATATCTAGTGAGAGATACTCTAGGCAGGTATAATATGTGTCCTGCTCCGAGGTAGAACTGCGAATACCCCGCGTTACGCTTTCCTACTTGCAGACTAAGTGAATTCGTTTCCATGTACGAGAGAACCATGAACAGCCAACGACATCAGAGAAGTGCAATTGTGACAACTTCTGCGACCTCCGGCCGATGCCTTCTCATCGGCACGTTTTTTTATCGAGTGGCAAGCAGCGACCCGGTGTCAGGCGGCGAGGTGGATCATGAATAACGGGTCCGCCCTGAATGAGGCGACAACTGGCAACCCAACCAATAAATTGATGTCGCGATTCTGCCGCGAGTTCCTTGCGGACCTTCCGTTTTGCGAAAGATGCAGATGTCATTAACATCTACCATTGCAACAATATGAACAGGTTAATATGAACAAAGCATCAAGCGAAAGTGGTCACGAACATGACTCGAAGACTAAATCTTATTCACGGCGTCGGCGTTTCGCCAGGGCTGGTGAAACCGAGTCAATTGATAATCCGGGCCGGTTCAACACATCGCAGCCAAACAAACGCGCAGCCATTGCGACGTTGGCGGTACTAACACTAACTACGGGAGAGGTAGGCGCCATGATCGACGTTACCGCCAACGACTCCAACATAAGCGCCGGAAGACTCGCGATCCGTCTAGCGAATCATAATGAATACAAGACCGATAGTTGCACGAATGAAAGTCGCGATAATGCCACCAATAACCAAGTTGACAACGACGATCAATATAACAACTTGTTCGCAGCCAATAGCAACAATGACAATCCTCTTCCGAACCCATTCATTAGCAACCCGCAGCCAATTACTATCATCGAATTCGTCGATATTCTCGACGTTATCGAAATGATCAATAACAATTTGCCCGTTGAATTGGAGACAATGAATAACGGCGACAGGGATTACTAACGTCGATCTTTCGCGCGACCAGCAGATCGGAGGTGACCTTGTGTAAGTGATTTTTGGTCGCAAGCTCGTCGCCGCTTGCCCGTGTGAGGCCGGTTCGGTAGCTGCCAGGAGGCCCGGTAGCAGACTGGCGGCTTGGTCTGGAAACGGATCGGGTCGAAGCCCAGTGTCGAAAGCCCTTGAAGGGGGAACGACTGACGATGGCCAGCTTGAACGGATCGAGCTTCGGTGACGACCGGGCCGGGGTCTTGCGCGGTGGCGGCACCGCACTCGCCAGGGCCTGACGCACCGTGCGGCGATGTACCCGGTACTTGACCGCCAATTCCCGGATCGACAAACCTTCCACACGGAAATCGCGACGAATCGCTGCGAACTGCTCCACCCGATCCTCCACCCCTGGCCCCTTTCCATCGCAACTGCATTCGATGGATCAACACTGGGGTGGGGCCAGATCAAACCGTCACAACCACACCGGCGAGTCGAGTAGATGGGGCCACTGAAAACCGTCCTACCGGGGCCAGTTCAACCTGTCACAGACAGGAAATAGTTGGACCAGCCGCGCATAATCCGGTTGAGCCTGATCAGTACGTCCCTGGGCGGCTGTTGCAAGAGCCTGCTGGTTAGGGCACGTATCTCGTCCCTCAGCGATCGGATAGGCCGATCGGCGATGAACACATATGCGTACCACTCGTAGGTGCCTCGCTTGCGCTTCCACTGGATGCGGAAGCCAAGGAAGTCGAACGCTTCGCTCATGTGCACGACACGGGTCTTGGCTTCGGAGAAGCGAAGACCCAGTGGCGCCAGTACCTGAGCGATCTCCTCGCGCAGGGCATTGGTGTGGTCGCGATTAGGCCTTGCCCCCATGTAGTGGACATGGGATTTTTGGTTACGCCGCTCGTGGCAGCGTAGCGGTTGTGTGGTTGTTTTCGTAGGTGGTCGGACTGGTGTTGACGACGGTCGAAAACTAGGCCACATGCGACGGTCAAAAGTAGGCCACGTGGTCGGTAGTTATTGTGCCGTGTTGTCGGCTCTGGCCGAGGGCAGGGTATCGATTCCGGTGTCCTTGAGCCGGTAGCTGGAGCCTTTGAGGGTCAGTACGTCGGCGTGGTGGACGATGCGGTCGATCATCGCTGCGGCCACGACTTGATCACCGAATACGTCGCCCCAGCGGGCGAAGGGAAGGTTCGAGGGCAGTATCAGCGAGGCGTGTTCGTAGCGGCTGGAGACCAGTTGGAAGAACAAGTTGGCAGCGTCCTGCTCGAAGGGGATGTACCCGACCTCGTCGACGACGAGTAGACCGATGCGGCGCAGCTTGGCCAACTCCGCTGGCAGCCGCCCCGCGTTGTGGGCGGCCTTGAGGCGAGCGACCCAGTCCACCGCGGTGGCGAATGCGATGCGATGCCCGGTCTGGGCGGCTTTGATGGCCAATCCGATGGCCAAATGGGTTTTGCCGGTTCCACCCGTTATCGCTGGGTGGGGTGCAAAGTAGCCGTGTTTGTGCTGGTCAGGACGTTGTTGCGAGTGATGCGA
>NZ_MVIF01000198.1 GCF_002086675.1 Mycobacterium persicum | reverse complement strand
GCCCTTGCCGCCGTCGTGGTAGAGCAGCACGGTTTCGCCGATGCCGGCGAGTTGGTTGAGCAGTTCACGCACCGACATGGGCAGGCCGGCGCGGTCGGCTTGGCGGCGCATGAGGTGGGCGACGGTCAATGCGAGGACGCTGTAGAAGACGTGGACCCGGATTTTCTGGTCGGTCCAGTGGTGCATCGGCCCGAACGAGACGACTGGGGGGTCTTTTTGCTGGCGGAATCCGGCCTCGACCTCGGATTGGGAGCGGTAGGCCGCGACGACATCGCCGACGTTCCAGGTGTCGCGATTGGTGAACAGGATACGTTTGCCGAAGATCCTGTCTTCCAGTTTCTTTCGTGCATTCTGTTCGGTGCGCCACGTCAACCGGAACGTCGAGGGGTCCTCGCCGGTCAGGGTGACGGTGAGGATGTCGCTCACCCAGCGTGGTTTGAGTATCGCGGCGATGTCGGCTTCGACGGCGTCGCGGCCCCGGCGGGTCTTGCCCCGCGCGAGGCGGGATTGCAGTTCGGCCAGTCGTTTTCGTGCTTTTGCGAGGGTTTGGTCCAAGCCGCGTGACTGGGCAGCGTGCAGCGTCGGGGAGTGGGTGAGCACCGCGCGGCGGGTGACACCCAACGCGGTCACTTCGGTGTCGAGGCAGGTCAGGCCGGGATAGCGGTCGTCATCGACGGGGACGTAGGTTGCCCGGGGTATCGCGAGCAGTTCGGGATGGTCTGACGGTGGCAATGATCCGACGAACCCCAACCCGGACTCTTCGATGATGGTGTGGTTGTCGGCCGAGTTCTGCCCGGCGTCATAGACCACCGTCAACGACTGCACCGAGGACGTCAACTGCCGATACCGGGCCACCAGTTCCTCGATCACCGTGGGGAATTGGGTGAGGTCGGGGCGGTCGCCGGGGTAGGCGTGCGACACCACGGGCACCCCGCCGTCGCGGGTCACGACCAGCGCCAACCCGACCAGCTGCAGGTCCACACGTTTTTGTTTGGCCTTGCCGCGCTGGGCGATCGGGGCTCGCTCGTTGGCCGAGTCGATGTAGGTGGCGAAGTTGGTCATGTCCAGCACCAGCCCCGAAAGGCCCAGGCCGAACTCGGTGACCATCCGGCGCCCCAGTTGCGTTTCGATGCGGCGCAGCGCTTCGGTGTCCAGGTGATCCATCGCATCCCAGAACCGGCGGTGATCCAAGGCCCCGGCCGGGGTTTTCACCCACCGGGGTCCGGCGGTGGTGGCCCACCAGTCGGCGAAGGCCAGCTTCGAGCACGGCGCCACGACCCGGTTCGCCGTGGCCAACGCGATATAGGTGCCCACCGACGCCCCCGCGTCGGCCCGTCGCGGCGCGACCGAGTCCACGATCTCGACCACACCGAGCCGCTGCAGCACCGACCACACCCCGGCCAGATCGCCGAACTGTTTGTGCTGGCTGCGCACCGGTTCGCCGCTGTCCGCCCCCGCCAGTTTGGCCATCACCTCCTCGGCGGTGCCCAAATATTTCTGCGACACGATCCGCGGTTTGCCGTCCACCCGCGCTGATTCCACCAGGTAGTAGTACGTGTGCCGGCGGTGCAGATCGTGGTGGTCGTCGCGGCGGGGGTCGCGGTCGATCGAGCATTTGGGCTCGGCCCATGATGCTGGCCGCCGGGCAGGCTGAGCTGGACCTCGGGATTGCCGGCCGGGCCGGGTCTTCGCCATTGCCGATCACTTCGTTGCGTGCGGCGCATCTGTGGGATGCGTTGTGCCATGCCTATGCGGTGCTCGGATTCGACGGGGTGGCCGATGAGGTGTTTCGCGGTTTGGTGTGTGCGCGGATCATCGAACCGACCAGCAAGATCGACTCTGCCCGGGTTCTGGCCGAGACCGGGGTGGGCGCCCCGTCGTATCCCATTTTGAACCGCCGTCTACCCATCTATGCCAAAGATGCTTTCCGACAACAAATCTCGGAAGCCTGCTCGGCGCACATCGACCTGGGGCCGGCCACCTTGGTGTTGTATGATGTGACGACGCTGTATTTCGAAACCGACACCGCTGACGGATTCCGCGAGCCCGGATTCTCCAAGGAACGACGCCTAGAACCCAGATCACCGTTGGATTGCTCACCGACGCCTCGGGGTTCCCGCTCACGGTGCAAGCCTTCGAAGGCAACAAGGCCGAGACCGCCACCATGCTGCCGGTGATCAACGCGTTCAAAAAGCCCACCAGCTCACCGATATCACCGTGGTCGCTGCTGCCGGGATGATCTCTGAGGCCAACCAAATCGATATCACCGCTGCCGCTTGACCTACATCCTGGGAGCGCGGCTGCCCTACCTGCCCGATGTCGTCCGTGAGTGGCATGACAAACACCGCGACCAGGCCGTCCCCGATGAGCTGATCCTGACCCAGCCCTGGCCGGCCACCAGCCGGGAGAAACCAGCGGGATCCCTGACCGGGTGATCCACTACCAGTACCCCAGCAACCGGGCGCGGCGCACGCTACACGGCATCGATGACCAGATCGCCAAAGCCCAAAAAGCCGTCGACGGGAAAGCCCCGGTCAAACGCAACCGGTTCATCACCTTGACCGGGGAAACCAAAGCCATCGACCGTGACCTGGAGGCCAAGGCCCGCGCCCTGGCCGGCTGGAAGGGCTACACCACCAACCTCACAGACCAGACCCGAAGTTCATCATCGACGCCTACCACCGCTTGTGGCGCATCGAGAAGAGCTTCTTAATGTCCAAACACGACCTGCAGGCCCGCCCGATCTATCACCACAAGCGCGAATCGATCGACGCCCACCTGACCATCGTGTTCGCCGTGATGGCCCTCACGCACTGGATCGAGCACCGAACCGGTTGGAGCATCAAGAAATTCGTGCGGACCGCACGACGCTACCGCACCATCACCATCCAAGCCGGACAACACACCATCACCGCCGCCGACCCCATCCCCGATGACCTCGCCCAAGCACTAACCTCGGGCTTTCGCGCCGGTTGATCTTGATGGTGTGTCTTGAACGAAGAATGGTGCTCTGAGCAGGGATAATCCGGT
>NZ_MVIF01000197.1 GCF_002086675.1 Mycobacterium persicum | reverse complement strand
CGGGTACTGGGACCGTATTTTGTCTGCCAGGGCTCGAACCTGCCAAAGGTCAGCGAAGTCTGCCACGAAATAGTCCGCGCCCAGTTCCGCGGCTACCGCGGCAGTCTTGCTTCGGCACCGGCCAACCACGACGACGTTTTCGTGGCTTTGACTTAGCCGGCGTGCCGCCGCGGCGCCAATGCCATCGCTGGCACCGGTAATGACGATCGTCCTTGCTGACACGCCGGGAGCATATCCCGGCACTGGACACCAGAAGGCGACATTGCCGTTCAAATAACCACTGGCGGGATCTCAACGCGGCAGCGGACCGCAAGGCCGGGCCCCTCCTGAAAACGGAGCGCATTACGAAAACCCTTGTAATCCACCGTCTTACAAAATGCTGTACAACGGTTGCCATGGCTGACACGATCACCTTCCGGCCGGACGGAGACACATTGAAGGCACTGGAAGTCTTGACCAGAGATGGCACGGCCGTGTCTGCGGCTGTCCGATCCGCACTCATTGATGCCGCGCGACGGAAGGCAACTGCCATTGTCGACCTGGCTGGTCGCGCCCACATCTAGGTCAGCTCGTGCCGCAAGCTTTCGTCGTGAGGTTGAAATCGGCGGAATGCACACCCGGGTGCTTGCCGAGCAGGCCGCCGCAGTCGACCCGGGCCGGCTCGGCAAGAGTGTCGGGTTCCTCAGCTTCGACGAGATGCGTCGCGTTGATGCGGCACTGCGCATCGTCCGCGATCTCTGAGCGCTGTGCCGCCGTCACGTTGAATGGTGAAAACAACTGCGGCGCAGTGAAATGCGGAGCACGCTGCCGGTAAACCGTGGCATTCGAATCCGCCGTATTCTCGCAGCCCGCCGACGGTGACTTCGGCTGATGTGGACGAAGCGGCCGTTCCACGAAACAAGCCGTCGTTGTTCGACCCCGACGCGTGAATGGTTACAGCCTCCCGCGGCCGATTCGCGACTCCGACGCCGTCGCGACTTCTGACAGCGGGAACCCAGCCTGGACGACGCCCTCCGCATGCGGGCACTGACGAATCACCCCGGCGGCTTCCAGCCGCCGGGGAAGTCCGTCGGACCACTGTCATACCGCCAGGGAATGGTTAGTCCAGAACAGATGCAAGCCATTGACCAAGCACTGGGCTCGTCCTAGATCTGTAGCGCCCAGCCTCGTCTCAGATGAAAAAGGCGACCCCTTTTCTGGTAAGACGCCGTATTCGAGCCGGCATCTCCTGATGAACAACTCGAGCACCGCTCCCGCGGTCCGCTGGTTCAAATGCGGATGAACTTCTGTTCGCCCATGCCGAACATGCCATCGACCGAAAGGTCCACGTCGTCGGTGTGGATTCGGCCCTCGTACCAGCCGAAGGGGGCGTAATACTCGGCGAGCGATCGGCGCGGGCCGACGTGCATCTCGGAACGGACAGTCGGCGTGAACCGCACCTCGACCTGGCCCGACCCGTCGGCATCGCGCACGATCCAGGGACCCCAGGGCCCGTCGGGCCGTTCCACGTGGACGGCCGGCAGGCGGTGGACCCGGTCGCCGAGCCAGACGGCGTTCTCGTTATAGCGCTGGGGGTCGCGCACCTGGTTGTCGGTCAGGTTGAAGCCCTCGACCCGGCCCCCATCGCTGCGGCGCACTGCGGTCACCCAGTCGTACTGCATAGGCGAGGGGTAGTCCCCGTGGTGGTCGTCGAGGATCATGAATGAACGGTCGGGCTCTAACACCGTCAGCTCGGCGCCGGCGCGGAGCGTGCCGGCGAACGGCATCATCGTTTTGTGCGAATACAGCGCACGATTGTCGGCGAAGGGGTGGCA
Organism: Mycobacterium persicum; assembly: GCF_002086675.1. Classification (GTDB taxonomy): domain Bacteria; phylum Actinomycetota; class Actinomycetes; order Mycobacteriales; family Mycobacteriaceae; genus Mycobacterium; species Mycobacterium persicum. The sequence continues at coordinate 1,224 of NZ_MVIF01000197.1, read as the reverse complement.
AATCACCAGGTGTCCCGCCTCTCCGGGGCCGCAGCGCCCGGCACCATGCAACTCCAGCGGCGGTAGCGCGCCGCGCCCAGGGTGGCTGGCGTCCACCGCGACCAGGCCCGAGTCCATCTCGTTTGTCAGCTGCAGCGAGAAGCGCCCGACGCGACCGTGGGACCGGGTGTGGTCCAGGCCGCGAGCGACGTGGACCATCGAGGTCGGCACCTTCTGCTCCCACCGACGGATCGTGGCCGCCTGCTTGTCAACGACCAGCACTTGCAGCAATGAGATCGACTTTGTGTCGTAGACGGCGCCAAGTACGAACAACGCGTCGTCACCGAGCTGGAACGCCTCCCACTCCTTGAGCCGGGCGTTGCGCACGGCGCGCTGCAGGCGACCACGAGCTCCGGTGGCGGTGACGACGTCGAGTGGGTTGATCCGCGCGATCGGGCCGTTGTAGGTGCCGAACCGGTAGCAGCCGTCGACTACCAGCTGGGCAGGTGGCGGCTCGTGCGTGCGCACCAGGCCGGACGGGCCCGTCGGCGGGGTCTCGGTGTTCACCGCCGGAGTGTACCGGAGGGCAGTACCTATGGCGCCACGGCGACTTACGGACGAAGGCATGCCGACATCGCGCGACGGGCTGGCGACTTCATGCGCCGGTACCGGCAGAGTCATTCCGGTATAGGTTTGGGTGACTATCTGGTCGCTGCGACCGCGGACATCAAGGGCTATGAGCCGGCGACGCTGAACGTGAAGCATTTCCCGATGTTCCAGAACCTGCGGCCGGCATTCAGACTCTGAACGCGCCGCCGAATACCGTGAGGAAAGCGCGTGATTAGGAAACCGCCAGGTTGGTTGGGAACGTCAACCAGATTGAGACAGGACACCGACTCGGGCGGGCGTGATTCTCTGATGAACACGGCGACGTTTACTGGTAACCCTCAGTATTCGATTCCGTCGTATTCCTCGTGCGCTGTGTCAATGTCGGTTGGGGTATGACGACGGGCATTTGGGTGGCTGCCCCTCTGTTTCGGCAGTGCCATCAGAGGCGCTCTTCATCATCACTGCCCCGCGAGATTGTTTGCTGAAAGAAGTGCCGGTGCGGCATGAGGGGCTGGCATCTCAGTGGGTCTGCGTTTTAATCTCGACAGGAGCCGGGATCGAACCTGTCAAACCATTTGAGACGTGTCAGGCTGCGTGTTCTGTGTCGGTGTTCTCCTTCGGTGGTTCGTTGATCCA
>NZ_MVIF01000196.1 GCF_002086675.1 Mycobacterium persicum | reverse complement strand
TCGGGGAAACTCTCCATCCCCGCCCTCGGGTCACTAATTATCAGGGGGCGAGTGCCTCACCCAAGGTTGGCAGAGAGGGCCACCCAAGCTGCCCGAAGCAGCCTGGATCAACGAACCACCGAAGGAGAACACCGACACAGAACACGCAGCCTGACACGTCTCAAATGGTTTGACAGGTTCCGATGTGCCGTGACGCGCGCCATTATTCGTTAGGTAGGTACCCAATTTGAGTTTTAAATAAAATACAGGATCGCGAATAGACTCACAAATGTAAAGACACCGAAAAACGCTGCAAATGCGCCCACCGAAAATGCCTTTGTGCGTTTGAAAGCCATCGTGAGTCCACAAAGAAAAAGAGGAAATATCGGTGCAAAAAACCAGAAGAATCCGAAAGTAAGCAGCGTCGACAAGATGCCAACAAACATGCCCGCAAGGAGTGGGACGGGCCGATTTCGGGCATAGTCGAACGGGCTTTCATAGCCAGAGGACGCGATCATATCAGTGCATCCTCCAAGAGGGGAAGCCTAAGAGGAGGTTGACGAAGAGCAGGATCGACCACCCCGTCAGCGGCGCGAGAATGATTCCGATTGCAGTGCCGCGCCATACGGCACCGTTAGCGCCGAAGTACAGGGCCACGCCAGTAACGATCAGGATGAAGGATACCCAAGAGACAAATCTATAAAAATCTCCTGCAGCAAAATGTTCGTGCGTCGCGATAGATATAACTTTCAGCATGATAGCCCACAGAAATCCGCCAGCGATCGCTCCGGTAAATGTGGCGCGTATCCAGTCGATAGGCTCTTTCATATAAACTGTCGGGACCCTTTTCTATCTTGGCAATAGTGGTGGCAGCATAACAACCGGATCATGCAGGCCGATTTCCGGCGGATGATCGACGGGCCCGAGAAGGTATGTGCCCGGGGGCGTAGCAACAAGCGGCGGACCAATGGGCACCGGCGCGGGCCCGTGTCCGGGTTGCGGGAGGGATGGGATCGTCAAGGCAGGGTACTGATCGTTGAATCGCAGTTCCAGCACTTGGTCACCGATTGATCTGTGCCACCAGAGACCAGCAGCAGGCCCCAATGCGTTGTCAACTACGAGGGGCCATGACTGCACGAGCGGTGCCGTCGTCGACCCCGGCCGATCGTTGTAGATCTCGATCGCCGGGAAGTTCGTCACGGTGCCACCGACATGGGGACCTCCGGGCGTCGGCTGGATGGCGATCGTGCCATTCACATCGAACGACGTCGCCTTGGCTAAGCCTTCCCCGCCGGGTGAAAACGGGTCGGCAGCACTATATTTCACCAAAACGCCACCGTCGCTCTTCTGGACAGCTGAGATTGTCGGCGTTCCCGCCCGGATCTGGCCCGTTTTTGCGTCAACTGACGGGTTCTGGCGCGCGACGATGATGCCGTTCTCATAATCGACATAGATTGACACCCGCGATGCCTCCGGCCCCGCGGTAGATGAAAAGCCACGGTTGTCGCCGAGATTGTCGTGAATCGGCTGCCAGTCGAGTTGCGGAGCCCAAACAGCGCGACCAGGAATGAAAAGGTTAGTCCGCACCACACCTTGTCCGGGCACCGGCTTGATGCGTCCAACCACGATGTTCGGGGGCACGCCGCCGTTCTTCGGGTCATAACTATGCGGATCGAGCGCCGCCGCCGTTTGCCAGTCTGCCGCGGAGGTCGGTGGCCTACCGAAAATCTTCGCAAAAGCGGCGATTTCGGTCTGGCGTCGGTCGGCTTCTGGTCCGCCCTTGGTTGGCGTTGCTGGCGCGTCGAAAGCCTCGATCATCGTCGGGTCGCAGCCATCGTTGTTCAAAGTGCTCAGCGAGCTTTGCAAGTCATCTGAGTAGCCAGAACGTATGGATGTCAGCTTTTGTAGAGCGACTTTGGTCTCTGTGATGGCGTCATCTTCGAGAGTGGAAATGAGAGCATCGACTGCGGACTTGTCGGCCTCTGTAAGGCTAACATTGTTCTCGATTTCCAGCGCATCGCCCAGTTCGTTGTCGATCTCTTGCAGCTGGGCCTCCAAGGCAGCAATCTGCTTCCCCGCCAACCGTTGTGCCTCGGCCAGCGCGGCTGCGATGTTCGCCAAGTGCAAACCGATCTTGGGCAGTTGCGCGGCCTGAAGTCCCAGGGAGTTCGCCACGCGCTGAACTTCGACAGAGTCGTTGATCGGATGATCACCGTTGTCCCGCTTCCAGGACGCCTCAAATCGGCGAAGAGCATCGTCGAATGCAGCGCAGGCCTCGGCGGTGCATCGGCCAGCATTGTGGAAGGCCTGGGCCAGCTCAGATATCCGCGCCGGACGTCCAGCCTGCAGACTCTGGTTGATCGCCCACGGATCGCCGCCGACCTCGACGATCAGCCGCGGGATGCTTATATGACGCAGTTGCATTGCACCGCTTGACGTCTCGCTACCTTGTGCTCATTGCGTCGTGTCAGTCCTGTGGCGTGCAGTCGCCGGGTTCCGAGAACAGAAGGCTCGTGAGACGCTCGCGACCCGCTTACCTTTTGCGCCTGTGGCGAGCTGACCGCGCAGCGCGAAGTCATGGCCCAGCGGTATGGCGAGAAATCCCCAGCCTCGAGGGGCTCCACAACGATTGATCGGCACCGCCTTGAGGCTTCTTCCTGCCCTTCCGTCGTGCACATCGTCACTCCTTGCCGTCGTCGAGATCGATAACGCCACAGTCTCCTTCGGACGCAGCGCTCGCGCGTTGTCGTCGCGATCGGTATGCGTCGGACGACAAGGTATCGGCAGCCGAATCGCGGGTCAATTCACTATTTCGCCACAGCATGGTGTCGCCGGGTTATCCAATTCGGTGACAAACTTAGTGGCTCCACCGTGTGGCGCCGACCACGGTAGCGACTCCTTCAGCAGCTGCCGGGCTACCGGCGGTGAACATCGCATCGAGATGAACCGCCGAGGGAGCCACGCGCGAATTCTGCTCTACTGCAGGGGGTGTCGCCATTCACGCCTGAGAACCCACGTAGGGAGCTTGTCCGTCTCGCCCATCCGGCGATGTTTTGGCGGCCCTGGCTGTCCTCGATGTCGCCGCGATCCGGTAGGCGCTGGAGTGCGCGCAGGCAGCAGCAGGAATAACGTCACCGGAACCTGTCAAACCATTTGAGACGTGTCAGGCTGCGTGTTCTGTGTCGGTGTTCTCCTTCGGTGGTTCGTTGATC
>NZ_MVIF01000195.1 GCF_002086675.1 Mycobacterium persicum | reverse complement strand
GGGTCACCTGGACACGCAGATCGGCGGAGATGGCCTGGGCGGTGGGCTGCCGGGCGTACCAGCCGATCGAGCCCGGCGCATACATCGCGTCGGTCGCCGTCCAGCCCTCGGCGACCGCGAACCCTGACTGGTTGGCCTGCTCGACGGCGGCGAAGATGGAGTGCTTTTGCTGGTGCAGCACGGCGGCCCCGTCCTCGGCGGTGGTCGCTGCAGTATCCAGCAGCTCGGCTTGCTGTTCGGCGGTGGTGGCGTGGCGGGCCATCGCGGCTTTCATCGCCTCATCGCCCTGACCCTGCCAGTCCAGCGAGTCGGCCTGGCTCTTGATCGTGCCCACCACCGAGCGGCGGCGCGCCGCCAGCTCGCGCCAGTGCGCGGCATTCTCGGTCAGATGCGACACGGTGTAGGCGCGCAACGCCGACTGGGTGGGGATCACGCGTTATGGGCTGTTCCGGTGATCGTGGTGGCCACGTTGTGCAGCATGTCCGCGGCATCGGAGTCGGTGGCTTCATAACCGGTCGCCGCGACCTGGGTCATCCCGGCGGTGGTGGCGATCTTTGTGTGCAGGTCGGCAGTGGCGACCTGGGCCGCGCCGGTCGCCCCGGCGGCGGCGAGCACCGTGGGCCACCCGCCAGACGGTTCCAGTGCTGGTGGCGCGGCGTGGAGATCGAAAGCCTCCATGTGCCAGCCGGTGCTGGTCACCCGCAATTGGGCTGGGGTGACGCGAAGGTTGTCGCCCATGCGGGGATTGTAGGGTGATGCTCACCGGGCGAGAACGTGTGGGACGAGACCACCGGGCGACATCAGCGATACCCCGGCGCATGAGCCCGACATCCTTGATCCCAGTAGAGAAAGTTCTCACGTGCGAGGTCAATGGCTGTTGTCGGCAGCGTGCGGGCGGGTGGGCCGACGCGGGATCGCGGTGAAGATGCTGGCCGCAGCGCGAGAGGCGCAAGCAGGTTGGCCTGGCGGCGGCTGGTGCGAACGCTGCCGGTGTTTTCACTGGCTGGTGGGATTGGTCTGGTGCTCGGCGGCGGATGCAGGGCGCAGTGGAGTGACCGGCGCGGACGGGAGCGCCAGCGGACGGAAGCGAAGGGAGCGTAGCGAAGCCCGGAGGTAGCCGCCGAGTTATCGGGTCTGCTCAGCGTGTGGTGAGGAACCCGATCAGGGTGTCGGCGTTGCGGCCGAGGTGGCCGAGGACATTGCTGCCTTTGGCGGCGGTGGCCTGTGATGGGGAGCCGATAACGCCGGTGGGTGTGTAGGCGTGGATGCCGAGGCTGGTGAGGTAGCGGCGGTCGTTGGCGGTGTGGTCGCTGGTCTGCCAGCCGTCGCGCAGGTAGTTGGGGTAGCTGGCGAGCAGGATGGAGGTTTCCAGTTCGCCGGCGTGCATGTCGTCGTGGTTGCTGCTGTGGATTCCTGCGGCGGTGCGGGCTTCGGCCCAGTCTTCGCGGCTGGGGTAGAGCCCCACCTTGACGGGGTTGTTGGGGTGGTTGGCTTGTTGGACGACGTTGGTGAGTACCGCGTTTCCGCCGTGGCCGTTGACGACGATCAGCCCGGCGACGTTCTGGCGTGCCAGCGATTCGATGATGTCAGCGACGATCGCGGCCAGCGTGGTGGCGCTGATGCTGATGGTGCCGGGGTAGGTGGCGTGTTCGTGGGAGCAGCCGAACGTGACCGGTGGTAGCTGAAACACGCTGTGGTACTGACTGATTGATGCTGCAATAGCGCTGGCGATGAGGGTGTCGGTGCCCAGCGGCAGGTAGGGGCCGTGTTGTTCGAAGGAGCCGACCGGCAGGACCGCGACGGGCCGGGTGGCCGCTTGGTCGGTGGTGGTGGTGTCGGGGATGACTCGGCGGCTCGTTGGGTGACTCCTTGGGTGGCGTTTTTGATGCGGCCGGCCAGCTGTTGCAGGATCGGGTCTTTGCTTCTGCGTCGGCGGTCCCGCACGATTGTGCCTGCCCTGGCCAGATGAAATCGGGCTCGCTGCGAGGGCGCGGACAGGTAGCCGGGGATCGCTGTAGCGGTCAGTGCCAGTGCCTGCTGATATTCGCTGGTGGCGAGGTAGGCGTGCAGGAGTCGCATGTCGGCCACGGTCTCATCGTGATGCTGCTGTGATGTCCAGGCGTGATGGTGCCCGGCGAGCAGCGCGCCGGCTTTATCGGGCTCACCGATGCGAAGATAGCCGGAGGCGATCTCGCTGGCGACGTAGGCGCCGTGGGCATAGATCGCATGATCTTGCGGGTGAGGTTGCAGGTCACCGAGTTCGAGGGGTGCGGCGGCGTGGCGATGAAATCCCCGCTCATTGTGATTGGCCAGCTCCGCGAGGGCCTGTTGGCGGGCGATGCTGGCGGCCAGACGACCCACGTCGTGACCGTCGATCAGTTCGGCGGCATCGGCGGCCAAGGCGGCGGCCAGGTCAGGGTTGGTGCGGGTGAGAATGTTGGATTGGCGCATCAAGATCATGGCGTTGAATGCTGGGCCGGCCGTATGCAGGTGCAAGGCGGCGGTGTGGGTGAGTTTCTCCGCGGCGGCGTGATCTCCGAGGTCTTGGGCGATCCACCCGGCGACCTCGGCGATAGCCCCCGCGGCACGGCGTATCTCTGCTTTGACCTGTGAGGGTGCGTGGACGATGAGGGATTCGATGGTGAGCAGATCGGATTCGACCAGGGGGCGGGCGTGCTGGGGGCCGAAGGTGTGCTCAGCTTGGATGTGGGCCTGTTGCTGGGCGGCGATGACGGCGAGCACATCGTGGTCGACGGGTAGTTGTAGCAGCAGTGGGTGCGGTAACTCGGTGGCGATGGGCACGCTGAACATCTCGTCGGGTTCGACGCCGAACACCGCGGCCAGTCTTCACGCCACACCGGGCCGAGCATCCCGGTCCGCTCGATCTGGGCGATTTTTTGTCGCAGGGACTCTTGGGTGGGCAGGTCGGCATCGCCGCGTAGCTTACGGACGTTTTCGACCTCGATTGCCAACTCGCGCAGGGTGTAGCCGTAGCGTTTGCGGGCTTGGCTGAGCCGCTGCGCGTTGAGTGCGCGGATCGGGTCGGCGCCGGCCATGACGTCGATCATGCCGCATACATCAGCGCAGTTCAGCTACCTGTGCGCGTTTACGGTCATCACTGCCTGTCACTGCCTGTCACTGCCTGTCACTTCCGGGCGCATCCAGGATGGCGATGTCCTTGAGTCGCGGCCG
>NZ_MVIF01000194.1 GCF_002086675.1 Mycobacterium persicum | reverse complement strand
GTATGCGGGCGCCGCCCAATCGTGCAACTGGCGCACGATCTCGGTATCGATCTCGCCGGTGCAGGAGACCACTGTCGCACTGTCGGGCAGCGTCGGCTGGTTCTGCAAGTGTTTCAATGCGTCGGTCACATCTTGGTCCGACGCGTTGGCGAGCATTGCGCCCAAATGGGTGGCCTCCATGGCGCCGGGCCCGCCACCGCTTGCCACCAGGCAGCCGCACTGGGTCAATGTCCGCGCGATCCGTGCCACATTCGCGTAGTTCGGGGTCACGCGCGTCTCGTCGTGGCCGCCCATGATGGCCACCGTGGGCGACTTGACGCTGTGGAAAAACACCGTGAGGGCGCGCATGATCGAGTGGTCATGCAGCGCCTGCATCATCCCGGCGTAGGGATCGGTGGGACATGCGCCGCCGTTGGCGGTGAAGTAGCGATACGAGCGGAAGTCCAATGTCTCGGCGAAGCTGAGTGGGCGGTGCGGCTCGAAACCACTCATCAGCTCCAGTGACGTGTACAACGAGTTGCGGAGCGGCTGAAACGGAACTTCGAGGTTCGGCATCGGAACTCAGCACTTTCATCTGGTCATTGGTCGGCTGAACACGCGGACTCCGGTAGACCACATCGCTTCACCAGAGCAACCGCACCGTTCATGAAATCTTTTGAAGAACAAACTAAAACGAATGCGGCCGGTTTGCCGGTAATCTTCGCGCCGACCAATATCGACCGCCGCTGGGATATGCAGACGTCGGCCCCGCTGATCTGGCCGCGTCGGACATATGAATCAGCAAGCGGTGCAGAATGTTTCGTGGTGGCTGCGGCGTCAGAGCACCCGCAGGATCGGCGAGGAGGAAAAGTCGGGTGGTTGCGGACCGAGCGCGGCGGTGACCGACCGGGGCACCGAGATATCGGCGAGGTAGAGGGCACCGACCTGCGGTGCGTTGCGCATACCGATCTTGGGCAGCGCCAATGTCAGTGTTGCATCGGCGCTGACGACATCTCCGGGCGCCTCTCCCGATGTGACGTCAAGTCCGCTAGGCGTGTCCAGCGCGACCACCGAACGGGCGGACGTCATCGCGGCGATCAGTTCGGCGGCGCGCCCCCGTGGTGCGCCCCGCAGCGAGTAGCCGATCAGCGCGTCCACGGTGAGGTCGGCATCGACGACGGTGTCGCTGGTGGCCACCTTCATGCGCCGCAGAATGTCGAACTGGTGTGCCGGCACCGGGCTCAGCTGGTCTGCCGGACCGCCCAGCGTCACCACGACGTCGACGCCTGCATTGGCGAGATGCCGGGCCGCCACCAGACCGCCGCCCCCATTGCCGCCGGAACCCGCGACCACGGCGACCCGGTCGGGCGCGGCCATGGCGAGCACCAAACGGGCCAGCCGGTGACCGGCGTTCTCCATCATCTGAATCAGGTCGATACGCAAGTCCTGCATCATCACGCGGTCCACCTCGACCATCTGCACCCTGGTCAGCCAACCGATGTCGTCGGCAACCACGGTGGGAAACACCTCGCCGGACGGCCCACTCACGTCGAGCCCGGCCAGTAGGTGACCCGCGTATCGCGCTGGCCAGTCTTCGGCGTCGCCGTAGCGCCGCTCGGCGGATTGGAGCAGCCCGACCAGCTGGCTCCGGGACGGCAACCGCCCGGCGCGGTCCCACAGCCGCGACTGCAGGTAACCGCTGTACCACAGGGCCCACTCAGGGTCGGCACCGTCGGTGTCGGCGTAAGCCTGATGGTGTCGTTCGCCGGTCTCCACCAGCAGGTCTGCCAGTTCTGCCACGGTGATCGAGATCATGTCGTTGCGCCCATCATGTTGTGGTTCGGCGTTGGGACACCGAAGCATTGGTCGCTTGGGAACCTGACCGCCCTCGGCGGGTTCGGACCCGAAGTGGCATCGCTCGTGCGCTTGCCGGCTCGTCCGGGATTTGCGCGGACCGGGTCCGCAGTCGGCGGCCGCTCAACCGGCTCAGCCTCGATTGTGGCGACCAATCGTCACTCCTGGTTTGGTGCATTCGGGTTTCACTGCGGCCGGCATCACGCTACTCCGGGGAGTCCAACGCTGACATGGGTTTACCTCAGCGCGTGGCCATAGCGTCGGCAACGCGCACATGCTGGCGCCCGGCGGCATTCGGGTTCGACGACGGATTCACACGACCCAGGGCCGACCCGGGCTTCTCGGTCAGGCCGGCGCGAAATCCGGTGCCGGGCCCGTCGCGGCCATCGCGGACGACAATGATTGGCGGACCGGCGATTTCGCTGTCCAAGGTCGCCGAGTGCGCCGGTATGTCGATACCAGCGTCCGACGCCCCGGTGGTGCCTCGGCCCGGCAGGCATTCATCGACCGGCCGAGAGGGGTTCCGCCATCCCGAGCATTAGCTGTGGGCCCGCTGAAAGCTGCCTGAAAGACCGATCGTGGGGCTGAAACAAAATTACGCTCGCCTTAAGCAGAAAGGTCGGTGATCTGCTCTGCCCGCAGCAGGCGGCAGGTTGCTGATGTCGAATCCAATTGCACCACCGCAATTACCGCAGCGCGCAGCCGCCCATATGGCCGCTGCACCACTGAGTCGTCGAGTTCGGCGGGTGAGGAGATGGCAATGTCGTTTGTGATCGCTGCGCCGGAGATGATGGCTGCCGCGGCCGCGGATTTGGCCACGATGGGGTCGGCGGTGAGCGCTGCGAACGCGGCGGTAGCGGGGCCGACGGCGGCGGTACTGGCCGCGGGTGCCGACGAAGTGTCCGCGGCCATCGCGGCATTGTTCAGTTCGCACGGTCAGGACTACCAAGCGCTCAGTGCCAAGATGGCCGTGCTGCATGACCAGTTCGTGCAAGCATTGACGGGGGCAGCGGGCTCCTACGCCGGCGCCGAGGCCGCCAACGTCTCGCCTCTGCAAGCGGTGGAGCAGGACCTGCTCAATGTGATCAACGCGCCGACCCTGGCCGTGCTGGGTCGCCCACTCATCGGCAACGGCGCCAACGGGGCCCCGGGCACCGGGGCCAACGGCGCGCCCGGCGGCCTGCTGTACGGCAACGGCGGAGCCGGCGGGTCGGGGGCGCCCAACCACAACGGCGGCAACGGCGGGGCAGCCGGGTTGATCGGCAACGGCGGCGCCGGCGGGGTCGGCGGAAACGGCGGGATCTTTAACGGTGCTGGTGGTAACGGCGGGGCCGGCGGAGCCGGCGGCCTGCTGTTGGGC
>NZ_MVIF01000193.1 GCF_002086675.1 Mycobacterium persicum | reverse complement strand
GGCGGTATTCGGTCGATTCGGCCATCGGGCTTGCGGTGATGGCCGCCATCGGCCGAGAAGCCTTCGGCGACTTCCTATCCGGGTTCCACATCGTCGACGAACACTTCCGCACCGCGCCGCTGGAGTCCAATGCGCCTGCGCTGCTTGGTCTTATCGGCCTGTGGTACTCCAACTTCATGGGCGCGCAATCGCGTGCGGTGTTGCCGTATTCCAATGACCTGGCCCGCTTCGCGGCCTATCTGCAGCAGCTGACCATGGAGTCCAACGGCAAGTCGACCCGCGCCGACGGCACTCCGGTGGCCACCGACACCGGCGAAATCTTTTGGGGCGAACCGGGAACCAACGGCCAGCATGCCTTCTATCAATTGCTGCATCAGGGAACGCGGTTGGTGCCGGCGGATTTCATCGGGTTCAGCCAACCGCTCGACGACCTGCCGACCGTCGAGGGCACCGGCAGCATGCACGACCTGTTGATGAGCAATTTCTTCGCCCAGACCCAGGTGCTGGCGTTCGGTAAGACTGCCGAGGAGATCGCGGCCGAGGGCACCCCGGCCGAGGTGGTGCCGCACAAGGTGATGCCCGGCAACCGACCGTCCACCTCGATTCTGGCCAACCGGCTGACGCCGTCGGTGCTGGGACAGCTGATCGCCTTGTATGAGCACCAAGTGTTCACCGAGGGTGTGGTATGGGGGATCGACTCGTTCGACCAGTGGGGGGTGGAGCTGGGTAAGACTCAGGCCAAGGCGCTGCTTCCGGTGATCACCGGCGACGCCGCACCCGCGCCGCAGTCGGACAGCTCGACCGACGCGCTGGTGCGTCGCTACCGCACCGAACGGGGGCGTGCGGGCTAACTCGGCGAGCAGACGCAGAATCCCCTCTCACACGGCGTGTCGAGGGGATTCTGCGTCTGCTCGCGCAACGCGCGCAACGCGCGCAACGCGCGCATGCACGCCCATTAGGCGAAGAGCTTCGCCAGCGGCGGCGGCAGCACCCGCATCAATTGCACCAGCGGCGCCCACGGCCACCACGGCACCGCGGCCCGTCCGGGCTCGCGTTCGATGGCGTCGACGAGTGCCTTGACGCCGGTTTCGTTGTCCACCATGAACATTGTGCTGTTCGACTTAGCCGTCATCTCCGACTCGATGTAGCCCGGCTCGATCACCGAGATCTTGACGGGGCCCTTGGCGTACTCGGCGCGCAGCGATTCGCCCAGCGAGCTCAATCCGGCCTTGCTGGCGGCATAGGCGGCTTTGACGCCCGGCACGCCCGCGTTGCCCAGCACCGAGGAAATGAGCACCAGATGCCCCGAACCGCTGTCGGCGAACATCTCCAGCGCCGTTTCGATCTGCACCAGGGCGGCCACGAGATTGGTTTCGATGGTCGCCTTGTTGGCCCACAACTTGCCCGACCCCAGCCTGGCGCCCTTGCCGATACCGGCGTTGACGATGACGCGGTCGATACCGTCAAGCTCGTCGCTCAGCTCGGCGAACACCTTCGGCACCTGCTCGTGGTCGTTGACGTCCAGGGCCGCCACGGCGATCTTGATGTTTGGATACCGTTGTGACAGCTCAGCTTTCAGCTCGTCGAGCCGGTCGGTGCGACGGGCGCACAATGCCAGGTCGCGGCCCTTGGCGGCGAATGCCCGGGCCATCCCGGCGCCCAGGCCGGAGCTGGCGCCGGTGATGAGAATTTTCCGACGGGTCATCCGGGCAGCATACCGACTACTTCAGAAGCCGCGACATGCGCCGGTCGGCCAGCACCTTGCCGCCGGTCTGGCACGTCGGACAGTACTGGAAAGACTTGTCCGCGAATGACACTTCCCGCACGGTGTCTCCGCACACCGGGCAGGGCAAGCCGGTGCGGGCGTGCACCCGTAACCCGGAACGCTTCTCCCCCTTGAGCATTGCGGCGCCCTGGCCGACGGAGCGGTGCACCGCGTCGGACAGCACCGACACCATCGCGTCGTGCAGGGTGGCCAGTTGTTCGGCCGACAGCTTGCCGGCGGTGGCGAACGGCGAGATCTTGGCGACGTGCAAGATTTCGTCGCTGTAGGCGTTGCCGATGCCCGCGATCACCTTCTGGTCGGTGATGACGGTCTTGATGCGTCCGGTATTGCCGTCCAGCAGCCCGGCCAGGTCTTCGGTACTCAGTTGGAGCGCATCCGGCCCGAGCGCCGCGATACCCGGGACGTGCTTCGGATCGTCGACCAGCCAAACCGCCAGACGCTTCTGGGTGCCGGCCTCCGTGAGGTCGAAACCCGGTGCATCGCCGGGGGTACCGAGATGCACGCGCAGCGCGATCGGCCCTTTGCCGGGCCGCAGCGGCGCTGCGGCCAGCTTGTCCGACCATCGCAGCCAGCCGGCCCGCGACAGGTGAGCGATCAACCACAGCGGGTCCGCCCGCAGGCCCAGGTATTTGCCCCACCGGTCGGCCGCGGTGACGGTGCGGCCGGGTAGTGCGCTGACCGGCGGATCGAAGGTTTTGAGCACCGACAGCGCGGCGACGTCGACGCGGCCGATCGGCAAACCGACGGCGTGCCGGCGCAGATGGTCGACCAGTGCTTCGATCTCGGGAAGTTCGGGCACCTGTTCAGTCTGCCGACCGCGTCAGGCAGGTGTCCATCGGCCCGCTGAGCCGGACTTGTTATGGGGGCCCGTCGGCGCCGGGCTGGCCGAACAGATCGCCGCCGCGGCCACCGGTGCCGCCGGTGCCGCCCTGGCTGGCTCCGGCCCCGGCACCGCCGTTGCCACCGTTGCCGACCAACTGGGCACCGCCGCCGTTGCCGCCGATGCCGTTCCCCGCTGGGGCCGTGAAGCCGGCGGGGATGCTGCCGGCGTTGCCGCCATTGCCGCCGTTGCCGGCAAAGAAGCCGCCCCGGCCGCCGTTACCGCCGACGCTGGTCTGGTACACCGAGCCGGTGCCGCCACCGTTCAGGCTGCCGGGATTGCCGGTGTTGCCACCGTTGGCGCCGGCGCCGCCGTTGCCCCACAGCTGGGCGTCGCCGCCGAAGCCGCCCAGCGCGCCCGGACCGGCGTTACCGCCGTGGTTGCCGCCGCTGCCACCGTTGCCGCCGTTGCCACCGGCGCCGCCGTTACCCCCGCTGCCGATCAGCCCGCTCTGGCCGCCCGAACCCCCGAACCCACCGAAGCCGCCGCCGCCGTTGACGGACAGGGTGGTACCGCTGTTACCGCCGCCATCGGCGCCGTTC
>NZ_MVIF01000192.1 GCF_002086675.1 Mycobacterium persicum | reverse complement strand
ACCGGCGCCTTCAACACCGGCAACATGAACAACGGCATCCTCTGGCGAGCCGACTCCCACGGCCTCCTCGGCGCCACCTACACCATCACAATCCCCGAAATACCCGCAGCCCTCGACGTCAAGATCCCCATCAACATCCCTATCACCGCGTCCATCACCCCCATCAACATCGCACCTTTCGGCATTGACCCAGTCCCCTTCAGTGGAATGAACGACGGCCTCGGCGGTGACATCGAGGGCTGGATCGGACCCATCGCCTTTTCCCCGATCGTGCTGGATATCGCCAATCCCGCCATAAACCTCAACATCGGTAACCCCGATGGTTCGACGGTGATCGACATCGGCGGAACCGCCGGGCTGGGGCCCATCCAGATGCCGCTCGTCGATATTCCGGCAACACCAGGGTTCTTTAACTTCTCCGGCCCGCCGTCGTCGGGCTTCTTCAACAGCGGCACCGGCAGCTCGTCGGGCTTTTTCAACATCGGCGCCAACAATTCGGGCCTACGCAACATTTCTGATGGAATCCTCGGAAATTCGGGCTTCAACAACGTCGGGTCGCTGCAGTCGGGCCTGACCAATCTGGGCAACGGTATTTCGGGTTGGGGGAACGTGAGCCCGCTGGACTTCTCCGACTCGGCCACCATCTCGGGTTTCCGCAACGCCGGCACCGACCTCGCGGGATTGTTGCGAGACGGCGCCAACAGCACGACGTTCAATATCGGCCTGGAAAACCTCGGCGCACTCAACCTGGGCAGCGTCAACACCGGCGACCTCAACCTGGGCAGTGGTAATGCCGGCAGCTTCAACGGGGGCAGCGCCAACATCGGCAGCCTCAACCTGGGCAGCGCCAACATCGGCAGCCTCAATCTGGGCAGCGCCAACATCGGCAGCCTCAACCTGGGGCTCGCCAACGCCGGCAGCCACAACCTCGGACTGGCCAACACCGGCAACCACAACCTCGGCCTGGCCAACGTCGGCGACGCCAACATCGGCTTCGGCAACACCGGCACCGGCAACATCGGCATCGGCCTGACCGGTGACGATCAAATCGGCTTCGGCGACGCGAACACCGGCACCGGCAACATCGGCCTGTTCAACTCCGGCACCAACAACGTCGGCTTCTTCAACTCCGGCAACGGCAACTTCGGCATCGCCAACTCCGGCAACTACAACATCGGACTCGCCAACACCGGCACCTCCAACACCGGAATCTTCAACACCGGTATCGCCAATACGGGCATCGCCAACTCCGGCCACTACAACACCGGCCTGTGCAACGCGGGCCAGGCCAACACCGGAAACTTCAACTCCGGCACCTACAACATCGGCATCTATAACACCGGCAACTACGACACCGGCCTGGCGAACATCGGCGATTTCGACACCGGCGCGTTGATCAGCGGTAGTTACTCGAACGGACTGTTGTGGCGCGGGAATTACCAGGGTGTTGACAGCTCTGCGTTCAGTCTCGTCATCCCCAATACGGCCATCCCGGTCACGCTCGAACTAGGGGCGCCGATTGATATTCCGATCAACATCAGCCTCGGCACCCTGGCAATTCAGCGGTTCACACTTCCGCCGTACACCGCCGAGATCGATATTCTCGGCACCGGAGACCAACGGGTCGTCAGCGTCGGACCCATAGAATTCCCGGATTTCGTTATCGATCTTCCGAATATCGTTACCGGCATCGGCGGACCGGATACCGTGATCGATGTCGGCGGTTCCGGCGGCATCGGTCCCATCAGAATCCCCATCATCGACATTCCGGCCGCCCCGGGCTTCGGAAATTCGACCACTGGCCCCTCGTCCGGTTTCTTCAATTCCGGCACGGGTAGCGCGTCGGGTTTCGGGAACGTCGGCGCCAACCTATCGGGCTTCTTCAACACCGCCTCCGGCAGCCTGGGAATCTCGGGCTACACGAATCTCGGGGAGCTGGTATCGGGCGTCTCGAACGTCGGCAACACCGTCTCGGGCTTCCTCAACACCAGCACGCTGAACCTGTCGACCGCGGCCGAGGTGTCGGGTATCGCCAACGCCGGCAGCCAGGTCGCGGGCCTGTTGCATGACCCGTGGCACGTCAACGCCGGCTTCGCAAATGCCGGGGCGCTCAACCTCGGTAGCGCAAATCTAGGTAGCTTCAACCTCGGCAGCGGAAACATCGGCAGCGTCAACCTCGGCGGCGCAAACCTCGGCAGCGTCAACCTCGGCAGCGCAAACCTCGGCGGTTTCAATGTGGGCTGGGGCAACCTCGGCAGCTACAACTTTGGCCTCGGCAATCTGGGCAGCGGAAACATCGGCCCGGCCAATCTCGGTGACCACAACGTCGGATTCGGCAATACCGGCGACGACAACCTCGGTTTCGGCAATAACGGCATCGGCAACGTCGGCCTGGCCAACACCGGAGACGGAAACATCGGCATCGGCCTGACCGGGAGCCATCAAATCGGTTTCGGCGCCCTCAACACCGGCACCGGCAACGTCGGCCTGTTCAATTCCGGCAGCAACAACATCGGTCTGTTCAACTCCGGCACCGGCAACTTCGGTATCGGCAATTCCGGCAACTACAACACCGGCATCGGCAATGCCGGAATATCCAATACCGGCCTCTTCAACGCCGGCAACATCAACACCGGGTGGGTCAATACCGGCACCGCCAACACCGGCTCCTACAACACCGGCAACACGAATAGCGGTATGGGGAACCCCGGCGACTACAACACCGGATGGTTCAACACCGGCAACTACAGCACCGGCCTGGCGAACTCGGGCAATGTCGACACGGGTGCTTTCATCGCCGGCAGCTACTCCAACGGCGTTTTCTGGCGCCAGGATTATCAAGGCCTGCTCGGTCTGCACGCCGGGATCTACATCCCCGAGATACCGCTGCTGAACATGGGCTTCAGCATCCCGGTAAATATCCCGATAAACATCGACTTAAAGGGCATAGATATCCGACCCTTCCTGATTCCGCGCTTCCAGATCGGCATCCTGAACTCGAGCTATTTGAGCTTCGAGCTCGGACCCATACTCTCCCCGAACGAAATCACCGGCACCTTGCCCGACGTGAGCGCACTGATCGGTGGGCCAAACACCACGATAGGAGTCGGAATCACCAGCGAAATTGGGCCCATCAACATTCCACTCGTTGATATTCCGGCGGGTCCGGGTTTTGGGAATGCGACGGGCGGTCCGTCGTCGGGGTTCTTCAATCAGGGCAGTGGCAG
>NZ_MVIF01000191.1 GCF_002086675.1 Mycobacterium persicum | reverse complement strand
GTGCTGGCCCGCGTTATAGCTTCCGGTATTGGTGCTGCCCGCGTTGACGAAACCGGTGTTATAGCTGCCGCCGTTGCTCAGACCGGTGTTGGTGCTGCCCGCGTTGACGAAGCCCCTATTCAAGATGCCGCTGTTCTCGATGCCGGTATTTCCGGCACCGGCGTTGCCGAAGCCCCAGTTTTCGCTGCCTGAGTTTCCGATGCCGATGTTGCCGGTGCCCGAATTGAACAAGCCCACATTTTCGGTGCCTGAGTTGAACAAGCCGATGTTGGCGCCGCCCGAGTTGAGCGCGCCAAGCCCCACTTTGCCGTTTCCGGTGAGCCCGATCCCGATATTGTTGCTTCCGGTGTTGGCAAAACCGACATTGAAGTCGCCGGCGTTGGCGAAGCCAATGTTGGAGTTACCGGCGTTCCAGAAGCCCCGATTATGTGTGCCGGCGTTTCCGGGGCCGATGTTGTAGTCGCCCAGATTTCCGGAGCCGAAGTTGTCGATGCCGATACTTGCGAAGCCGAGGTTGCCGTCGCCAACGTTTCCGCTGCCGATGTTGGTGCTGCCAATGTTGCCGCTGCCGAGGTTGGCGTTACCGATGTTTGACCTGCCGAGGTTCGTGTTTCCGAGATTGCCGCCGCCGAAGTTGGAGTCGCCGACGTTGGCGTTGCCGATGTTCGCACCCCCGTGGTTGGCGAAGCCGAGGTTTAGTGACGACGGGCCGCCGCGGAAGCCCGACAGCTCACTGCCGGTGTTAAGGGCACCGGAGACAAAGGCGGGCACGGTGGCATTCAGCAGGCTCTCGTTGAACCCGCCCGAGATAGTGTTGCCGGAGTTCACCAGGCCCGATTCCAGCGCGCCTGCGTTGTAGTAGCCCGAGATTCCGACGTCCGATGAGTTGAAGAAGCCCGAAGTATTAGCGCCGGAATTGGCGAAACCCGACGCACTACCGGAACCGGCGTTGAAGAAGCCCGACGACGGGATGTCGGTAGAGTTTCCGAAGCCCGGAGCCATCAGGCCCTGATAATTTCCTCGCCACAACAGGCCGTTGCTGTAATTGCCCGAGATCAATGCGCCGGTGTCGGCGTTGCCGGTGTTTGCCACGCCGGTGTTGTAGTCGCCCCTGTTCAAAAAGCCGGTGTTGTAGCTGCCGCCGTTGAAGCCGCCGGTGTTGGTGCTCCCCGGGTTGTAGCTACCCGTGTTGTAGCTGCCCGCGTTCGCGACGCCGGTATTGGCTACGCCCGAGTTGAACAAGCCGGTGTTTGCTTCACCCGAGTTGCCGATGCCGGTGTTGTAGCTGTTACCCGAGTTGCCAATGCCCCAGTTTCCGGTGCCCGAGTTCCCGATGCCGACGTTTCCGGTGCCCGAGTTGAAAAGGCCGACATTGCCGGTGCCCGAGTTCAGGCCGCCGAGACCGGTCCGGCCGTTGCCGGTCAGCCCGATACCGATATTTCCGTCGCCGGTGTTGCCGAAGCCGATGTTTCCGTCGCCGGTGTTGCCGAAGCCGATGTTGGTGCTGCCCGTATTGCCCCACCCGATGTTGCGGCTGGCCGGGGTCGACGAGGGGCCGGTGTTGCCGAACCCAATGTTCGCATTGCCGACATTTCCGCTGCCGATGTTGGTGCTGCCGATATTTGCGGAGCCGATATTGAAGCTGCCGATGTTGCCATTGCCGATGTTTCCGCTACCCATGTTGGCGAATCCCAGGTTCAAGCCCGCCCTACTAAGCGGGCGGGCAAAGGCTAAGGCCGGGCTGGCGGAGCCCGTAACGGACTCTGCCCCGGCCCGCTGCCCGGGCAGGCCCGCGAGCGCATGCGGCGTCGGGGGGAACGGGGTCAACATCGTGGCGACCGCCGAAGCCTCGGCGTGGTAGTCGAACATTGCGGCCACATCCTGGGCCCACATCTGCTCATATTCGGCCTCGACGGCGGCGATCGCCGGGGCGTTTTGGCCCAACACGTTCCAGGCCACCAGCCTTAGCAGCCGGGTCCTGTTGACCGAGATAGTCCCCGGATGCACGGTGGCCGCTCGCGCAGCCTCGAACGCGGCTGCCGCTAACCGGGCTTGGGCGGCTGCCTGCTCGGCCTGCAGTGCGGCCGCGTTCAACCAGCCCACGTGGGTTGCGGCCGCGTCGGCCATCGTCGCCGCGGCCGGTCCCTGCCACGACGAACCCGCCAGACCGAAGGTCAGCGATGAGAACGCGAATGCGGACGAGCCGAGCTCGGCGGCTAACCGCTGCCATGCTGCCGCCGTCGCCAGCATCGGCGCCGAACCCGCGCCGGCAAACATCCGCGCCGAATTGTGCTCCGGCGGCAACCCCGCGAAATCCATCACATCTCCCTAAGCCGAAGCAGATGGCGGCGCCGCGCCGGCGGGCGGTGTGGCGGCATCTCTGCTGGCCGGTGGTTGTCTCGGCCGAGAATGCTCGGCGGCGCCAGGCGGTATCACCGCAATTCATAGTGAATATCGGGCAATCCGCAACTGGCCTCTCGTTCGTTCGCCGCCCGGGGCGGCGGTGACCGCGGAGCTGGGCCCGGACCCGCTGTCATCCTGAAAAGATCAGCAGCACAGCATATTTCGATGGTCAACACGGCCTCGTCAAAACTCCCGCCTGGGAGCCGGCGGCTGTGTTGTCCTCCCCCAATGGGGGGAGAAAATTTCAACCCTCGAATCCGCCTTTCGGCCGAGGGTGCGGTGGCCCGAATGAGGTGATGGTGATCGGTGGAGTACTGGCTCGGTAGCCAAAGACACTCGGACAAAGGGGATCGAAGTGATGTCGTTCGTGGTGGCTAGCCCAAAGGTACTGGCCGCGGCAGCGGCGGATGTGTTGCGGATCGGTTCAAACCTGCGTTCAGCAAATGCGGCGGCAGCGATTTCGACGGTTGCGGTGTCGGCGCCGGGTGCCGATGAGGTCTCGGCGGCGGTGGCGTGGCTGTTTTCCGGGCATGGCCAGGCCTATCAGAGTTTGAGCGCTCAGATGGCGGCGTATCACGACTATTTTGTGGGGACTCTCAAGTGGAGTGCGGATGTGTATACCGTCGCCGAAGCCGCCAATGCGTCGCCTTTGCAGACCGGGGGACAGGGCGTGCTCAGCTTGATCAATGCGCCCTCCGAGGCGTTGGTGGGGCGGGCGTTGGTCGGTAACGGTGCCGACGGGGCCAGTGGGCCGGTGGGGCAGCCGGGTCAGCCGGGCGGGATCTTGTATGGCGACGGCGGAAATGGTGGCAGTAGCAGCGCTGCTGGAGCTGCGGGGGGCGCTGGCGGG
>NZ_MVIF01000190.1 GCF_002086675.1 Mycobacterium persicum | reverse complement strand
TCAGACCCAAAACACCCAAAACCATCAAAACCCCACGTCAAAGCCCAAATCACCTATCCAGACGGTCGCAACTTCGGCTTAAACGCAGGTCACGACACGCCGCGCGGGCCGTCCCGCGCCGCCGATCAAGACTCTCCCATCAATGTCGCCGCCACGGTGGCCCCGAGGTTCCAGCACGCCTCGACATCGGCCTTGGTCGGCTTGCCCATCACCACGACCGTCTCCGCCGCCTTCACCCAGCCCAGCCCGGCGGTGATGCCGTCGATGGCGCGCTCGGCTCCCTCGGTGCCCTCATTGCCGTGCAGGTAAATGCCGAACGGTCGCCCGCGCGTCGAATCGAGGAGCTGGTAATACGACTGGTCGAACGCCACCTTGAGGGCACCGCTGATATAGCCCAGGTTCGCCGGGGTGCCCAGCACGTAGCCGTCCGCCTCCAGCATCTCGACCGGCGAGACCGTCAACGCCGGGCGGCGGACGACCTCGACGCCTTCGATCTCGGGGTCGGTCGCCCCGGCCACGACCGCCTCGAACATCTCCTGGCAGTGCGGCGACGGGGTGTGGTGGACGATCAGCAAACGCCGCACTAGCTGGCACTTTTCTTACTAAGTGGGTATTCGCCCAAATAATGCTTCATGGCACCGCTGAGGTACCCGAGATTTGCCGGCGTACCCAGCACATAGCCGTCGGCCTCCAGCATCTCGACCGGCGATACTGTGAGCGCTGGGCGGCGGACGACCTCGACGCCCTCGATATCGGGGTCGGTCGCACCGGCGACGACCGCCTCGAACATCTCCTGGCAGTGCGGCGACGGCGTGTGGTGGACGATCAGCAGACGCGGCACTAGCTGGCCTTTCGCCGAATAGAGGGGTATCCGCTCACATAGTCCGTGGTGCCGAACAGGTGGCCGTCGGCGTCGAGCATGTCGGGAAGCGTTGCGGCCAGGGCCGGCCTGGCGATCAGGTGGACGCCCTCAATCTCGGGGTCGTGGGCCCCGGCCGGCACCGCCTCCAGCAGCTCGCGGATGGTCGGCGACGGGGTGTGGTGCACGGTGAGCAGGGTCTTGGTCATCGCCGTGCCGGCGGCTCCTTTCTAGGCTCAGGGCCGTTTTCATGGCTTCGCGGGCCCGGCGGCGATCCCCCGCGTAGTCGTAGCCCCTGGCCAGCCGGTACCAGCGACGCCAGTCGTCGGGGTCGTCATGCAGTTCGGCGCGCACCATGTCGAACAGCGCGTCGGCCGCGGCGCGTTCGATGCGACCCGATGGCCGCCGCGGCAGTGCGCTGACGTCAAGTTCCATTTCGTCGTCGGCGATCAGCCTGGCCAGCTTCTGGTGCGCGAATCCGGCCCGCAGGGTGGCGATCATCGCCCACAGTCCGATAGCGGGCGTGACCAGCAGCGCCAGTCCCAGGCCGATGGCGGCAGCTCGGCCCGAGCCGATCAGCGCGACGGCGATGCGGCCCAGCAGGACGAAGTACACCAGCATGGCCGCACACAGGAAAGCGATCAGCAGCTGAATGCGCACGGTTCGCGCCATGCCCGTCATGCCCATCGCTGTAGCGTCATTGCAGGTCGAGCAACGGCTCGATGCCCAGGGTGAGGCCGGGACGCTCTCCGATGCGGCGCACCGACAGCAACACCCCGGGCACAAACGAGGTGCGGTCGAAGCTGTCGTGCCGGATAGTCAGCGTCTCTCCCTGGGTGCCGAACAGCACCTCTTGGTGAGCGACCAGCCCAGCCAGCCGCACCGCGTGCACCGGGATGCCGTCGACGTCGGCGCCACGGGCTCCGGGCAGGCTGGTGCTGGTGGCATCGGGATTGGGCGGCAAGCCTTTTCGGGCCTCGGCAATCAGCATGGCAGTACGGGTCGCCGTGCCCGACGGGGCATCGGCCTTGTTCGGGTGATGCAACTCGATGACCTCGGCCGAGTCGAAGAACCGGGCCGCCTGTTTGGCGAAATGCATGCACAGCACCGCCCCGATCGCGAAGTTCGGCGCGATCAGCACCGACGTCTCGGGCTTGTCGGCCAGCCACGACTCCACCTGCTGCAGCCGCTCCGCGGTGAAGCCAGTGGTTCCGACCACGGCGTGAATCCCGTTGGCAATCAAGAACTTCAGATTGTCCATCACGACGTCGGGGTGGGTGAAGTCGATGACCGCCTCGGTGTTGCCGTCGGTGAGCAGACTCAGCGGATCACCGGCGTCCACCTCGGCCGACAGGGTCAGATCTGCGGCGGCCCGGACCGCCGCCACCATCGTCGCTCCAACTTTGCCCTTGGCTCCCAGCACACCTACCCGCATTTGGTGAAGCCTACTGCGGCCGATCGATTCGCTCGCCCGCCAAGGTCCGACACCGGCCACGCACAGGACGATCAGGCAGGTGCGCCCACCGTTCGCTGGTATCAGGTCAGGGTTGCAGCCTGTCCAGCCGGCCGTTGCTGATACGGATCCGGTTGTGCAGCCGGTTCTCGCGACCCTGCCAGAATTCGACGACGTCGGGGGCGATACGGTAGCCACCCCACTGCGGCGGCACCGGAATCTGGTCCTGGTCGGCGAACCGACGCGTCACCTCCGAGAGCTGCGCGTCGAGCTCGGCGCGGGAACCGACGGGTCGCGACTGCTGCGATGCCCACGCGCCCAGCTGAGCACCGCGGGGCCGCTTGGACCAATACTCGAAAGTCTCGTCGGCGCTTACCTTGGTGACCGCACCGCGCACGTGGGCCTGGCGGCCCAACTCGTACCAGGGGAAGGTTGCCGACGCATACGGTGTCGCGGCGAGCTGCTGACCCTTCTCCGACGCGTAACTCGTAAAGAAAACCACACCCGACTCGTCCAGTAATTTGCAGAGCACCGAACGGCTCACCGGCTTTCCGTCGGCAACAGTGGCCAGCACCATCGCATTAGGTTCAATGACGCCGGCACGTTGCGCATCGCTCATCCACCGGCGGAGCAGCACGTGCCAGCCGACGTCGAGCCAGTGGAAGTCCAAATCGTCGCAACCGTCCTTTTCCGGACCGTATTCGCCACGCATCCTTGCCAACTCGTCGTCGTTAAGTTCGACGACCTGGGAGTTATCGTCCATCCCGACCTCCGGTGCTCCGCGAGCTTATCGCGCAATGGTCACATAAGATTTTTGCTACCGACCGTGCTGCCGGTAAGCCGAAACGGCACTCATGGGATCACATAATCGATAACACGGAATTCCTATCATATGATGAATTGATGCAGTCGCCGAAGGCACCGGATTTGTGTTACTGCTGCACAGTGTTGTGGTTTGTTCGGTAACGGTTTCGCCGCCGTTTACATTGACTGCTTGTCGGTAGCGACACGAGGCGCGCGATGGCAGTCGTCGTGGAGATTGGAGACACCATGGATGGTGCAGGTAGCCCGGCGACCGGTACGGCGCGGGTCAAGCGTGGTATGGCCGAGATGCTCAAGGGCGGCGTGATTATGGACGTCGTCACCGCGGAG
>NZ_MVIF01000018.1 GCF_002086675.1 Mycobacterium persicum | reverse complement strand
CCACTTCACCCCCACCGACCCCATCACCACCTTCGGCGGCATCGGACTGTCCAACAACGGCACCGACAACCTCGGCATCGCCAACACCGGCACCCACAACGTCGGCGCCTGGAACCAGGGCATGCTCAACCTCGGCATCGCCAACACCGGCACCGCCAACAGCGGCCTACCCATGAGCCTGCTGCAAACCCTCGGCATCGCCAACCACGGCACCTACAACCAAGGCCTGTTCAACACCGGCAACCACAACATCGGCATCGGCCTCACCGGCGACCACCTCATCGGCATCGGCCCCCTCCACATCAGCGCTTAGACCGGGTCCGTTGGTGACTGTCCAACCGGACCTGTAGACACCGACGGGGCGTTAGCAGCGTCGCCGTGCGCGCGGCATGCCATGCCGCTTCGCATTTCAGAGCGCATTTCAGAGCGAACATCGACGTCCACCGCGGCGAAGTGGCCCGTCACGTATCCGATGTGGCAATGTATCGGTTACATCAGCACATCGGAGGCGAGGGCACATGCCGTCAACGACGACCAGCGACAAGCCGGTACGGGTCACCAAGCGCCGCGCCGAGACCCGCGGCCGTCTCATCGAGGCGGCATTCCGGGTGTTCGCCGACAAGGGATACGGGCACGTGACCATCGAGGACGTCTGCGAAGCCGCCGGCTACACCCGGGGCGCGTTCTATTCCCAGTTCGACACCCTCGAGGAACTTTTCTTTCTGCTCTACGACCAATGGGCGGCCCGCACCGCCGAACAGGTCCGCGCCGCCATGGAAGGCAGCGAACCTGTCACCGACCTGCCCAACGTTGTCGAACGCATCGTGGGCACCCTGCTTTTTGAACGCGACTGGCTGCTGATCAAGATTGACTTCCTGCTCCACGCCGCTCGTCACCCCGACCTTGCCCACCGCTGGGAAGTCCACCGCGCGCAATTGCGCAACGTGATCGAAGAGCGGCTGATTGCCAGCGGCATCGAATTCAACCAGTCCCTCAACACGGTCGCCGACACTGCCCGGGCAATCGTCGCGGTATACGACGGCGTCAGCATCCAGCTATTGCTCGACAGCGACCAGACCGCCGCTCGCGCCTGGCTCACCCAACTCCTCAATATGGTCCTGAGTCGCTGAGCCAGGCAACGTTGCTGGCCGCACTGGGCGATCGCTATCCGCGCAGGCGCTCCACGATAACTGCCCGTGCGGCACGGCCTTCCGGAATCGGCATCAGCGGGTAGACATGCAGCAAACCGAATCGCTCATGGTAGTCGATATCGACACCGGTCGCGGTGGCCTTCTGGACCAGCGCCCGCGCGTCAGGGTTGAGAATGTCGCGGGTCCCACTGAAAACAGTCAGCGGGCCAAGACCGGTCAGGTCAGCCGCAAGCGGACTGACGCGCAGATCATCCGGGTTCAGGTGACCACGCCAACAGTCCCCGAACACCGATAGTGCTTCGCGCGCCAGCCACGGATCGGTCAGCTCGACCGAATTGATCATCGGGTTGCTCAACGACACGTCCAAGGCCGGCGAGATCAACACGGTGCGCGGCAGAACCACGTCATGGTCGTCGCGCAGTAGCAGGGCCGTCGACAACGCGATTTGACCGCCCGCGGAATCGCCGGCCAGGCACACGCGGTGGCCGGTCGACATGTTCTCGACCACCAGTTGAGCGACTTCGGGCACCACATCGGCTGCGGTGCCAAAAGGGAGCAACGGATAGATCGGGACGACGACCTTCACGCGTGCCCCGGCGGCGACGTGAGTCACCAATCGCCAGTGCTGTGAGTTGATTTCGTTGACCCAGGCACCGCCATGGAGGTAGACCACGGTGTGCGTATGCGCGCCGTTCTTGGGTGCCACGGCATAGATCGGCCAGCCGGATCGACGGCCGACCTCCACGGTCACGTCGGGGCGCAACCGCACCGGCGGTCCGTACGGCGACGGACGCAACGCGCGGGCCGCGATGTGCTTGCGGGCATCTGCGGCGCTGGTGTACTGGCGCGTCCTACCGGTGATGCGGAGCATTGCGGGCATGGTGCGGCTCGCCCAGCTGGGCCCACGTGTCACGGCTCGTTCCTTCCGCTGACCTCGGCAATGGTTCCACTCCCCCGAAACGGACCCTGGAACCGACCACGTCCAGTGTGGCGCATGATGCCGCCGGAAGGCATCAACCACTTCGCGGGCCGCGTCACCGCTCAGCAGCTGGCGATGCCGTGAGGTCTTCAACTCCAGGCGTCGCGGGTAGCCGTTGACCACGCCATCCCAAAGCAGCCGCGTGGTCAGCGCGGGCCGACACCGGTGCGACGGTGGACGGCAATATCACGCACCACCGGCAGCCTCCCGACGCGGTCCGCCATGACATCCCGACGGCCCTGCGCCACAGCGCATTTCACGCCTTAGGCGATGATCCGGATGTCTGTCCGTAGCGATAACCGGGGTACGCAGCTCGAAGGTGTCGGCTGCGCGAAGCCGTCGGCGACTTGACGGCAAGTCCGCGTCAACTGATGTCGGCATCAACGGATCGTCGGAGCCCACCGCCGATCCAAGGCTTCCCCTACTGCGCGGGCGAGGTGATCGATCTGACTACGTCGAACAGCGTCGAAATCCTGCTCGCCCGCTGCCTGCCGCAAACGGACCAGGTGGTCCGCGATGGCCCGTCGATGTTCGGGCACGGACGTGGTCCAGGCAACCTCGCGAAGCATTGACAACAGTCTGGCCAGCACCACAAAGTCTTTGGCGCCGTATTGCTGTACCTGCGTGCACACTACGTCGAGCATGTCGGCGAGGTCTGGTCGCGACACCACCACCCGAGGCGAACCACCATCGTCTCGAAAAACCTTGCGTCCCAACGAATAACCAACGAGGTGGCACAACACCGCCGTGCCCGAGCTCAACCCGTGCACGGCCGTGGTCGGGTCGTTGATGCCGGGGGATAACGCGCGAATCACCACATCGGTGAGTTGCCGCAGTCCGTAACCGACATCCTGGGTGGTCGTGCGCTCCAGGCCGGTGCGCACGGCATCACAGACACGTTTACGCAGCAACGTGACTCGTTCCTCGTCGAGCGGGCTTCCGGGCTTCGCGGACCAACAGAACGCCATTGGCACACCCTCGACCAAAAAGGACCCGACCTGACGGTCGATCCACACCACCGCGCTGGCATCCATTGCCGCCTTGAATATGGCCTCTTCGTCGACTTCCACCAGGAAACCCGAGGATCGCGCGACGATGACCGCGTGCTCCCGGGGTAGCGATGGCGGGTCGTCATTCCGGCGCTCATCCAGTGGGTCTAGGACGCGATGGGCAGTCGCCCTGGCCTCGGTACTGACGTGTCCAAGGATCGTCTCGATCCGGATCTGACGCACGAGGTGACCCAAAAAGACTACGAGCGCCAGCACGCTCGCCATGGCCAGCAGGTAGGACACCGTGACCGCGATCTGGGGGACGAATTCAGTCCGCTGGCTAGTGGAGTTGCGGACGGTGCGCAAGACCGTCAGGGAGTAGGCGAACGTCGCCAAGAACAACGCGAGAGTGCGTTGAACAACACGATCTGCGGCGAATGTCCGCAAGAGCCTGGGAGTGTACTGACTGCTGGCCAGCTGCAAGGTCACCAGGGTTAACGAGAACGTCAGTGATGTCACTGTCACGAGCGAGGTCGCGATAGCGCTCAACAGCTCGCGCGCGGCATCGGCCCCACCGCCAAACAGGTACGCCGACAACCCAGACGGCATATGCGGGTCGACGATGCTATCGAATTCGGGGAGCGCCACACCCATGACGACCGCGGTCACCACACCAACCGCCGGCACCGGCCATAGCCGGGTGCGCAGCCCTTCGGCGAACGCGACGCGCCGCTGCCAAACAACGCTGAGCAGGCGTCGCACGCCGGAAGCTTCCCGCTTAGCGTGAGGCACCGGCATTACCGGCGGACCAGGAAGCGTCGGTAGGTGTGCATTCGGCTGACCTCCTCGCATGTACAGCACAGACACTCATAGACCGCCACATGATCCGCCGACACCGGGGAAGCTGACGGCATCGCGTTACGCGCCGCTGCACGGAAAGGGATTCCCGCCCGTGGCCGCGGTCAATCGCCGTCGATTCCGGCGGCGGCCTACACTCTCCCAGCAATAGTCGCTTCGCCACGGTGACGATGGATTCGCTTACCGCTCGCGACTCGACGTCTATATCCCGTGCTCGAAGGAGAGCCTATGCAAGGGCCAACGGCAACCATCGAGACCGACTACCTGGTGGTCGGCGCCGGGGCGATGGGAATCGCGTTCACCGATACGCTCCTTGCCGAATCCGAGGCACGCGTGGTCATCGTCGACCGGGCACATCAACCGGGTGGGCATTGGACCACGGCCTACCCTTTCGTGCGGCTGCACCAACCGTCGGCGTATTACGGCGTCAACTCACGAGCCCTGGGCAACAACACTATTGACGCCGTCGGCTGGAACCAAGGTCTGAACGAACTCGCCT
The DNA here is from genome assembly GCF_002086675.1 of Mycobacterium persicum. Taxonomy (GTDB): domain Bacteria; phylum Actinomycetota; class Actinomycetes; order Mycobacteriales; family Mycobacteriaceae; genus Mycobacterium; species Mycobacterium persicum. The sequence goes on along the minus strand of NZ_MVIF01000018.1, from coordinate 66,860 downwards.
CCGTCGGCGAAATCTGCGCCTACTTCGACGCCGTGATGCAACAGCAATTCCTGCCCAGCGGGCGCGTTGAATACTTCCCCATGAGCGACTACCTCGGCGACGGCCGATTCCGGACGCTGGGTGGCGCGGAATACCGGGTCACGGTCAGGCAGCGCATCGTCGATGCCACTTATCTGCAAGCCGTCGTGCCGTCGATGCGGCCGGCGCCGTACTCGGTGGCGCCCGGGGTCGACTGTATTGCACCCAACGAGCTGCCGAAATTCAAGGCTCGCGACCGATACGTGATCGTCGGCGCCGGCAAGACAGGTATGGACGTCTGCTTGTGGTTACTGCGCAACGGCGTCACCCCCGAGAAGCTGACCTGGATCATGCCGCGCGACGCCTGGCTGATCGACCGGGCAACGCTGCAGCCGGGACCGACGTTCATCAAGAAGTTCCGGGACAGCTACGGCGCCACGCTCGATGCCATCGGCAACGCGACATCGGTCCAGGACCTGTTCGACCGGCTCGAGGCAGCCGGAACCTTGCTCCGGCTCAACCCCGCGGTTCGACCCACCATGTATCGGTGCGCGACCGTGTCACAACCCGAATACGACCAGTTGCGCCGCATCGACGACGTGGTCAGGATGGGCCATATTCGACGCATCGAGCCCACCGCCATCATGCTCGACGGCGGATCGATCGCCTCGTCGCCGTCCGCCCTCTACATCGACTGCACCGCCGACGGAGCACCGCAGCGGCCGGCCACACCGGTTTTCGACGGCGAGCGCCTCACCCTGCAGGCGGTGCGGGGCTGTCAACAGGTGTTCAGCGCGGCTTTCACCGCGCACGTCGAACTTGCCTACCCTGACGACGCGGTGAAAAACGAACTCTGCGTGCCGATTCCACATCCGGACTCCGACCTGGATTGGCTACGGCTTACGCATTCCGATCTGCGTAATTTTCAGCGGTGGCTCGCCGACGCCGAGCTGACCGACTGGCTCGGTTCGGCACGGTTGAATCTTCTCGCCGAGCTGTTGCCGCCGTTGTCGCACAAGCCGCGGGTACGTGAGCGGGTGGTGTCGATGTTCCAGTCGAGGTTGAATGCCGCCAGCGAGCGACTGGAAAAGTTGCTGAGCGACCACGGCGGCGATACCGCTGCAACGGTGAGGAGTGGGCGTGCCGCGGCACACTGACGTCGACGCGTCATTGGCCGACGTGCCCGCCGCGGGATACGTCTACCGGACAAGCTGGCGACTGGCCACCACCGACATCGACGAGCACCAGAGGCTGCGCCTGGACGGAGTAGCCCGCTATATCCAGGAAGTCGGCGCCGAGCACCTGGCCGATGCCCAGCTGGCCGAAGTCCATCCCCACTGGATCGTGCTACGCACCGTGATCGACGTCGTCGAGCCGATCGAGCTACCCAGCGACATCACCTTCCGCCGTTGGTGCGCAGCGCTTTCCACCCGATGGTGCAACATGCGCGTCCGCCTTGACGGCGCTGCCGGCGGACGGATCGAAACCGAAGGTTTCTGGATCTGTGTGAACAAGGACACCCTGACGCCGTCGCGGCTCACCGATGACTGCATCGCCCGCTTCGGCAGCACCACTGACAACCACCGGCTCAAGTGGCGCCCGTGGCTCACCGAGCCGGTAACCGACGGCACCGAGACACCATTTCCACTGCGCCGCACCGATATTGATCCTTTCGAGCACGTCAACAACACCATCTACTGGCACGGCATCGTCGAGGTACTCGGCCAGCTGCCGGCCGGTGCAGAACTGACCGCGGCTCCACATCGCGTCGTGCTCGAGTACCGCAGCCCGATCAAGTACGGCGAAGCCGTCACCATTCGTTCCCACCAGCGCGACGGCCGCATCCACATGCACTTCGTGGTGGGTCACGACGTGCGCGCCGCCGCTTTGGTGCGCAAGCTTTGACCAGGCAGTCGCCGCAGATTTCCTGGCCGGCCGCCGAAGCGTTCCATCAAAGCCGGTGTCCGCGCCGAATCGCGTTGGCGTGCGACGAGTACCCTCGCGCTCGTGCAGGTCGCTGAGCTTTCCCCAATCTGATGGACCCCGCAGCCACCGGTCGACCGGCCCGCGATCTGGCCGTCGACTTTTACCGGGTGTCGGGCGTGGTCCTCATCGTCCTGGGCCACTGGCTGGCCGGGTCGGTGACGTATCACGACGGACAGTTCGGCCGGCAAAATCCGCTGGTCGACCAGCCCTGGACGCAGTGGCTGACGTGGCCTTTTCAGGCGGTTCCGGTTTTCTTCCTGGTGGCCGGCTACGCCGGCGCGGTGTCATGGACACATCGTTACGGCGACGGCGGTGTGTCGCGGCAGGACTGGATTCGGCATCGGGTGGCGCGAGTGCTCGGACCCACGGCGGTGTACGTGGGACTGGTGTCGGCAGTCGTGGTGGCGCTGCAGGTCTCCGGCCTGCCTGGCTCGGTGCTGGAGTATGCGGGTTGGGCGGTGGCGATGCACCTGTGGTTCCTCGCCGTGTATTTGGTGGTGGTATCGCTGACGCCTGTTGCGATGGCCGCACACCGACGTTGGGGGCTCATGGTGCCGGCGGTACTGGCAGTTGCGCTGGTGGCGGTGGATACCGCTGCGCTGGCCGGTCATACGCCCTCTCTCGCCGGCCTGAATTATCTGTTGTGCTGGGGCCTGCTCTACCAGCTGGGGATCTGTTGGCAGGCAGGGTTGTTAAGCGGCCGCCGACCGGTGGTGATTGCCGCCGGATCGGCGGTCGCGCTGGCCCTGGTCATCTGGATCGGCCCCTATCCGGTCAGCATGATCGGGGTTCCCGGCCAAGCGGTACAGAACAGCATGCCGCCGTCGGTGGCGATGCTGGCGTTCGCTTGCACCCAGGCCGGCATCGCGGTGGCCATCGCACCCGCGCTCAACCGTGTGCTTCGTTCTCGCCGATTGCAGCGGCTGTTGTCGGCCGCCAACAGCAATGTGATGGCGCTCTACCTGTGGCACATGGCGCCGGTGGTGATCGTCGCGGTCGTCGCCTACCCGGCCGGGCTGCTGCCACAACCGGCCCAGGGGACGGCGACGTGGTGGCTGGCCCGGCTGGAATGGGAGGTGGTCCTGAGCCTGGTGACCGCCGTAGAGATGGCGTTGTTGTGGTGGCTCCGGCGATTCTTCGCGGCACCGCTGCCGACGATCCGGATACCGCTGCCGCAGCGTTGGGCCGAACCGAGCATGCTCGCGGGTGCCATGATGGCAGCTGCCTTCCTGTGGGTGGTCGCCGCGGCGGGATTTGCTCCGGACGGGAAATATCCGTGGATAACCGCGCTGGTTTTCGTGCTCGGCCTGACACTCGTGGCGTGCCGGCCCACAACGGCCACCCGGCGGTCAGTCGATATCTCCCTAGAGCCCAATTGAGCTCTGCGCCAACCTCGACGGTGCGTTCACGGTTAGAGGTCTGAAGGCCCATCGACAAGGGACCAATGCCTCGTTCCCCGAAGCGGCTGAACCAATAACGTCCAAGCGCAAAGGAATGAGGAAACGCATGTCCAAGATCGACAGCCATCGGGGAATCGTCGTCGGCGTCGACGGCTCGCCGGGCTCTCACGCGGCGGTCCGATGGGCCGCCCGCGACGCCGAGTTGCGCAATGTTCCGCTGACCCTGGCTCATGTTCTCCCGGCCGCGGCGGGAACGCGGCTGGTCTCGTCGGTAACCCCAGGGCGGACCCGCAGCCGAATCGACGCCGGAGAGCAACTGCTCGACGAGGCGCTCAAGATCGCCGAGAAAAGCTGCGAACGCGGGCCAACCCAGGTCTACCGCGAAATGCCCAGCGGGACCACGGTTTCAACGCTGACCAAGCTTTCCGAAGACGCCCACTTGGTGGTGGCCGGTTGCCGCGGCGTTGGCTCGTTGCGAGGCCGACACTTGGGTTCGGTGAGTTCGGGGCTCATCCATAACGCGCGGTGCCCGGTGGCGGTCATCCACGACGATGTCCCAATGGCGGCCGATTCCGAGCGAGCCCCGGTGCTGGTAGGCATCGACGGGTCACCGGAGTCGGAAGTGGCGATTGCCATCGCGTTCGACGCCGCCTCTCGGCGCAAGGTGGACCTGGTGGCCGTGCACGCATGGAAAGCACCTGGCGTGTTGGATCCCATCGTCAGTTTGCCGGGTCCCGGCTGGCCGGAACTGCGGACACATGAGGACAAGATCGTCGCCGAACGCCTGGCCGGGTGGGGCGAACAATACCCCGATGTCGTTGTCCGTCGAATGATCGCGCGCAACGATGCGGCGCCTGAACTTGTGGGAACGTCCAAGTCGGCGCAACTCGTGGTGGTCGGCAGTCGCGGAAGCGGCGGATTCGCGGGGATGTTGTTCGGTTCGGTCAGCGCCGCCGTGGTGCTACTGAGCCATGTGCCGGTCATAGTCGCACGCAAAACGGTCGCCAAAAGACGCTAGGACCGCGCTGATCTAGTCGCCGCGGGCCACGGAATCCCGGGTCTGTTCATCACGTGTAGATCAGCGCCGCCCTAGACCCGCTCGCAAGTTCGGCCCGGATGTACCTGCCGGAACTCTCTCGGTTTGACGAATATAGGTATGGAAAGCCTATCCTAACTAGTGCCGACAGAGAAAGGCTGACCATGCCCATGTTGCCCATCGATCCACACGCTGACGCTTGCCGGCGCGCCTGGCTACCCTGCCCGAATTGCAACTGGGGCCGCAACGCGTGTTCGGAATGCCGCAGCAGCCGCAACTGCGGAACCCATTGGCAATATCTGCTCAGCAACCGGGCGACCGAACTGCACCTGCAGTGTCCCGGATGCACCACTTTGTGGTCCACTGACACGCGAAACCGCCCGCAAAACACGGCGGTTGGTCATCGCTGACGCGGCGACGGCATCGGTTACCCACCCCGTTCCGGCACCAAAACCAATACCAGAGCGTCACGCAACCGAACCCGATTGGCCCCGGCCATCGAGGGCAGGAAGCGGGCGCTGGCAAATGGTGCGCGCCTCCTGAGCATCGAGGCCGAACAGACGCAACAACCTCTCGGTGACCATGTCAGCGGCTAACGCATCGTCACGACGCGGATCCGCACGCAATAGGGCGCCTAGCCCCAGCAACGCACCCCCGGCCGTCGCTAACGCCAGGTCGGGGTCCCCCACCCGAAACCGTCCGGCGTCGGCGGCTGCCTTGATGTCACGCAGGGCACGAGGAGCCAGCCCGTGATCGGATGACAGCAGGTTGGTTCCGGTGGCCAACAGAATGTCCGTCTCCAGTCCTCGCCGACGAAACAGCCTGCCGGTCAGCCGGAAACTGACGGCAAACGTTTCGGCAGGATCGTCGATCGATGCGGTGAGCCGGTCCAGCAACGCCCCATGGGTGTCAAGCACGTCGGCTACCGCAGCGGCGAACAGCTGCTCCTTACTGTCAAAGTGGTTGTAGAACGAGCCCATGCCGACGTCGGCAGCCTGGGTGATCTCGAGCACCGGCGCGTTGAACTTTCCCTCGGCGATCAACCGCTGCGCAGCCTTGACCAGCGCTGTCCTGGTGCGCTGCTTGCGTCGCTCCAAACGGTTCGGCGGCTCGGCGCCCCCGTCACTAGAAGTCATCACTATGGCAGTATGACTCGGTTATGAGGATATCGTCAGAAATGCGCCTAGAGCGGACCTCCTGATCCGCCCCGCTTCAACCAGCGACCTCACCACGGATTGATTTGCCGCCGCCGGGAAACCCGCGCGGCCCGGTTCCGAGATGATCGTCGACTATGTGCGCGATCCCGCGCGGACCGTCACCCGCCCATTAGGGCGTCTAATCAGGCCGATGAACGGGTAACCCCTGTCCGATAAGGCTGGCAACGGAGGGCAACAAAGAGAGGTGTGCAATGGCGGCGACCGAGGTGAGTGATTTTCTGCTGGGGCGACTCCGCGACTGGGGCGTGGAACATGTGTTCGCTTATCCCGGCGACGGAATCAACGGGCTCCTGGCAGCGTGGGGCCGGGCAGACAACAAACCGATGTTCGTCCAGGCGCGACACGAGGAGATGGCCGCCTTCGAGGCCGTGGGCTACGCAAAGTTCAGCAACCGGCTTGGGGTCTGCGCGGCAACCTCGGGCCCGGGCGCGATCCATCTGCTCAACGGTCTTTACGACGCCAAACTCGACCGGGTGCCGGTGGTGGCGATCGTCGGACAAACCAACCGCAGCGCAATGGGGGGCTCCTACCAGCAGGAAGTTGACCTGTTGAGCCTGTATAAGGACGTTGCCAGCGACTACGTCCAGATGGTAACCGTGCCCGAACAGCTGCCCAATGTCTTGGACCGGGCCATCCGCACCGCGTTGACCAGGCGAGGGCCGACTGCGCTGATCATCCCGTCCGACGTGCAAGAGCTCGAGTACTCCCCGCCCGCACACGAATTCAAGATGGTTCCGTCCAGCCTCGGGTTTCAGCGGCCAGGAGTGGAGCCGGCACTCGACGGCCTGCAACGGGCCGCGGACGTGCTCAACGCCGGTAAACGGGTCGCGATGCTGATCGGATGCGGGGCCCGCAACGCCGCCCGGGAGATCGTCGAGCTCGCCGACGTTCTCGGCGCCGGAGTCGCCAAGGCGCTGCTGGGCAAAGATGTGCTATCCGACGAATTGCCCTTCGTGACCGGTGCCATCGGTTTGTTGGGTACGCGGCCAAGCTACGAGATGATGCGCGACTGCGACACCTTGCTGACCATCGGGTCGAACTTCCCGTACACGCAGTTCCTGCCGCCGTTCGGTGGGGCTCGCGGCGTGCAAATCGATATCGACCCCACGCTGATCGGAATGCGATACCCGAACGAGGTGAACCTGGTCGGTGATGCCGCCGCCACGGTGCGCGCGTTATTGCCACTGCTGCAACCCAAGTCCGACCGATCCTGGCGCGCGACGATCGAAAGAAACGTGGCACGCTGGTGGGAGACCATGGACATGGAGGCCGAGGTGGCGGCCAAGCCGATCAACCCCATGCGACTGTTCGCCGACCTGTCACCCAAACTGCCCGACAATGCGATCATCACTGCCGATTCGGGATCGTCGGCGAATTGGTATGCCCGCCAACTGAAATTCCGCGACGGCATCCGCGGCTCGCTGTCGGGCAATCTCGCCACCATGGGGCCCGGAGTTCCCTACGGTATCGGCGGGAAGTTCGCCCATCCGGACCGTCCGGTGATTGTCTTCGCCGGTGACGGCGCGATGCAGATGAACGGCATGGCCGAGTTGATCACGATCGCGCACTATTGGAAGCAGTGGGCGGACCCGCGGCTAGTCGTGGCGGTGCTGCACAACAACGACTTGAACCAGGTGACCTGGGAAATGCGCGCCATGGCCGGAGCTCCGAAATTCGCTGAGTCGCAAACTCTTCCCGATGTCGACTATGCCGGGTTTGCCGCCAGCCTGGGCTTGGGTTCGGCGACGCTGACCGACCCCGATCAGATTGCGACGGCCTGGGATCAGGCGCTGCTGGCCGATCGGCCGACGGTGCTGGACGTGCACTGCGACCCGGATATCCCGCCGGTTCCGCCGCACGCCACGTTCGACCAGATGAAGAGCGCGGCCAGCGCAGTGCTGCACGGTGACGAAAATGCGTTCGGCATCATCAAGGAAGGCATCAAGATCAAGGCGCAGGAGTTCTTGCCACACCGGGAAACCAGCAGCCGATAAGCACGCCAGTCGCTCGCCGGCACTGTCACCACAACCCCGGTCTGTTATCGGGCCGAGATTTCGGCCCGGTCGGTCTCGGTACTGTGCGACATGGCCGAAGCTGGTATCGCATCACACGGCCGGTTCCCAGGGAACATAAGACGCCGGTGACCCAAACCACATGTTTGACACCGCGACCATTCGGAAACCCTTGCAGTGCAGGGATGTTTTGGATTTGACGCGCACTACTGGCGTTCAAGTTCCCGCCCTGCTGGCTGAGCGCAATCGAGCGAGCGCGAGGTCGCCATGCGAGTAGTAACCGATAGGGAGGAATTCATGGCGGAGAAAAGTGGCCCCCAAGAGGGCGTCGAGGGCGTCGTCGAGGGTGCTAAAGGCAAGGCCAAGGAGGTCTTTGGAGCTGTTACCGGCCGCGACGACATGAAGCGCGAGGGACAGGCTCAGCAGGACAAGGCCGACGCCCAGCGGGACGCGGCCAAGAAGGAAGCCGAGGCTGAAGCCGCCCGCGGCAGCGCCGAGGCGTCCGAACAACGTCAAGAAGCCAATCAGTAGCTTGAAAGCAAATGGGCCCGGTCCGACTTCGGACCGGGCCCATTCGCTTACTGGGAACCTGCGAAGACCGCCGACAGTCAGCAGGCGACAAGTCGGGCCAACCGGGCGATCGGTGTCTCCTCGAGACGGTCCAGCAAGTCTGCGGCGTTCGCGAACACCATTGCAGCCCCTGCGCTTTCGAGTTCGCTTCCGGAGACGCCGCCACTGAGCAGCCCGATACTCGCTACTTCTGCACGGGCACACGCTTCGGCATCCCACACCGAGTCGCCGACGAAAACCGCGCGGGTGCTGCCGACGCCCGCTCGGTGAAGCGCCACGTGGATAATGTCGGGTTTGGGTTTTGCGGTGTCCACGTCGCCGGCCGACGTGACCTCGGCAACGACGTCATCGCTGTCGAGTACCCCACGCAACAGGGCCAATTCGTCTTCCGGGGCCGACGTGGCAAGTACCACCTTGAGGCCGAGCCCGGCCACGCGTTGCAGCAAGGCGCGTGCGCCCGGCAGCGGTCGCAACAGGTGGGACGCTTGCTGGTAATACCGAGAATGTAAGTCCTTCAAGTATTTCTGAGTGTCCTCGGACGCATTACCAGACAGCGACTTCACCAGAGTCGAACCGTCCATCCCGATGGACCGGTGGATGCGCCATGTCTCGACGTCGATCCCCGCCGTTGCGAATGCCCGGAGCCAGGCGTCGATATGCAGGTAGTTGGAGTCCACCAGGGTGCCGTCGACGTCGAACAGGACCGCCGGCCGAGGCGCGGGATCGGTAGTCACCGTGAGGATTTCGCTGTCTGATAAGGCACTGACCGGTTAGCTCCTGAACAGAATGGCCGTCGCTGCGATATCGACGACCAGCAGGGCCAACGCACACAACGGAACGACAAAGCCGCGCCGCCGGGAGGCCGTGAAGAAGGAGGCGACGAGCGTTGACACCGCCACTACCGGAGCCCCATACAGCAACACGCCATACATCAGACCGTTCGGGCCCAGGTCGGGGCACTGAGCGCCGCTGCATGCAGCCATGCTCATCGCCGCGCCGATGGCGAATACCATGACGAGTGCTGCCACGGGCACCGTCAGCAACGCCAGCACCCAGTTCACCAGGATGCGACGCCCACGATTGTGCTCACCAGTCTGCGGTGGGATGTCCGCGTCGGTGATGAGCTCGTGGTGTTCATGGTTCTGCAGCCTCATCAGCACCTCCCTTCCTGGGGTTCCGCGCAAACTGGCGGCGAGCCGCGGCGCCCACGATCGCTTCTTACCCGACTACCCGCGCGGGTTGAGTCGAAACATGAGGCCCGGCGCATGCGACCCGCGGCGGCGCCCCGGCTTCGTCGGCACCTCGGCGGTTGACGGCCCGGTCAGCGCCCGATGACCAGGTCGATGCCGGCCCGGGCACTCTTGAGGTCCTCGACAAACAGTGCGTAGGACTCGCCGTGGCGGTCACTGCGATCCCGCAGCACCGCCGACGGGTGAACCGTTGCGGTCACCCGTGGTTCGGGGTCGATCGCGACCTGCAAGGTCGCGGGCAGCCGTAACCGTTCACCACGATGTGCGGTCACGCGAAACGCGCTGCCCAGCAAGGATTGTGCGGCCGTCGCACCCAGACACACGATCAATCGTGGCCGTACTGCCTCGATTTCGGCGATCAGCCAGGGCCTGCAGGCTACGACTTCGGTTCGGGAGGGTTTCTGATGTATGCGCCGCTTGCCCTGCCTGCGGAACTTGAAGTGCTTGACGGCATTGGTCTGATAGGTCAATCGTGGGTCGATGCCGGCGTCGTCGAGAGCCCGCTGCAGCAGTCGGCCGGCCGGGCCGACGAACGGAAGCCCTTCGTGGTCCTCGCGATCGCCCGGCTGTTCCCCGACCAACATGAGCGGCGCGTCAGACGTGCCGTGGCCGAAGACGGTCCGGGTGGCGTCGGCGTACAGCGCGCAACCCCGACAATTGCTCGCCGCATCCTCCAACAGGGGCAATTCACGTTCGTCGGGGAGGTAGCGCCCCGCCCCAGCGGCAGGTGCTGCAGTCATGGCCGAAACCCGCTCCGGCCGATTGCGTCAGCGCCGACCTCGGTACCTTCTGCCACCGGTACTCCTTCGTCGACGCGTGTCCCACCTCGGGGTACCCGCTTCGACGGCACGCAATCCGGGCCGAGCCCCGCCGTCAGGCTTCGCCGCCGGCGGCAACTCGGGTGGCTCGGGTCGATCTTGCGGTCCCTTTCGCGGCGTTGCGCAGGGAGCGGTTGGTGGCCTGCAAGTTGTCGTTCGCAGCAGCCAGTGCCGCATTGTCGTCTTCGAGACTGAGGATGCGCGCAATTCCGGCCAGGTTGATTCCGGCGTCAACCAGAGCGCTGATCCGCTGCAGCCGGGCCAAATCGTCAGCGCTATAGCGCCGTGTCCCACCGTCACTACGAGCGGGGGTCAACAATCCATAGCGTTCATACAGCCGTAGCGACTGCACCGCGATACCGGAGAGCTCGGCTGCCACCGAGATGCCGTACACGCCCTGGTCAGGCGCCGGCGCGCCGGTTTCGCCGGGACGGTCAGCCATAGCTCAGCTCATCGACTGCTACTCGCATAGAAAACCTCTCTATCACACTTGCATTGTAATGTCGATAGTGATATAAAAAATCTATGGCTATAGCCATAGATATGCAGGCCCCATTGAACCCAGCAGATTGGAGTGAGAGGTGACCACCATGCTGATGCGCACCGACCCGTTCCGTGATCTGGACCGCTTCGCCCAGCAGGTGTTGGGCACGGCCGCCCGGCCAGCGGTGATGCCCATGGATGCGTGGCGGGACGGCGAAAAATTTGTCGTCGAGTTCGACCTTCCCGGCATCGACGCCAACTCCCTCGATATCGATATCGAGCGCAACGTGGTGACCGTGCGCGCACAACGGCCCAGCGTCGATCCGAATCGGGAAATGCTGGCCAGCGAGCGCCCGCGCGGAGTGTTCAGCCGCCAGCTGGTGCTCGGTGAAAACCTCGACACGGACCGGATCGAGGCGTGCTACCAGGAAGGCGTCCTGAGACTGGTGATCCCGGTGGCCGAGCGGGCCAAGCCGCGCAAGATCTCGGTTGCGCGCGGCAATGGCCACAAGGCCATCGACGAAGCTGGCGCGCAACCCGAGGTGATCGAAGCCTGATCGGGGATGGAGGCGCGGCGACCGAGGCCGGCATCGCCCGGACTCGCCGCGCCTCCACCAGACGGCATGTTCGCACCATCGATGCCTAGACCCGACTGGCTTCGCGGTCCGCAGAGCTGGACCGATTACTGCTGACTGCGCATCGCCGCGCCGCGGGGCAGTCCGGGCAACGGTGACGTTTCCCTCGATCGGGGGACACGAGATTCATCCGCGCAGTGACCCGTCAGCCGACAGACATCGCCGCAAGGCGAGGGCATGGTACCTGATGGAGCAGTGTCCGCGTCGGACCCGCTCCTGCCACACACCGCGAGCAGCAAGGGCGCACCGTGAAGGTTGGGCACGGGTCAGCCGCCGGACGGGAATCGAGAATGACCAGCATCGCAGTCAGCGCTGAGCCCGCGATCGGGCGGGCTGCATGACGGCCATCCCGTCGGCGCCACGCCAGGCCCGTTATCAGATGCCGCCGGTCTGCTCGAGCGGCTGGGCGATGACCAACGACGAGGTGGCGCACGGGGCTGCGGCCTACCCCGCCGACATCGACTACCAGACGACGGATTCGCCGCCGTGGTGGGACAACAACGCCGACGCGGCCGTCGAGGGAGCCGTACGGCAGCTTCTGTCCGCCCTCGGCGTCGACGAGGGCGAGCACACCGCCGAAACACCTGCGCGTGTCGCCCGCGCGTGGCGGGAGATGCTGTGGGGATACAACGAGGTCCCCGAGGACCACCTCGACACCGATTTTCCCGCTCCGGACGACCCCGGGCTGATCGTCCTGCACGGCATCTCGTTCGCCTCCACCTGCGCGCACCATCTGTTGCCGTTCTCGGGGACTGCCACCATCGCCTACCGCCCCCACCCCGGGCAGCGCATCGTGGGCCTGTCCAAGCTTGCTCGGCTGGTCCACGGTTACGCCGCGCGGCTGCAGGTTCAGGAGAACATCGGGCACCAGGCGACCGCCGGGATCATGCGCAAGCTCAACCCCTCCGGGGCCATGAGCGTCATTACCGCACGACACGACTGCATGAGGCTGCGCGGAGTGCGCGAGCCGGCCGCCGAGGCAACCACCGAGTCCCGCAAAGGCATGTGGCTGGACCGGGAAATTGCGCTGGTCCATCGCCTACATGCCGGCGGTCGTCCCGGCGCCTGTTAAGACGACCGCGCCACGATCAGGGGCATCCGCACGGCGTGCACCACCGCGTTGCTCACCGACCCCAGCAGTACGCCGGTGACGCCACCGCGGCCGTGACTTCCGACCACCACGAGCTGAGCGGTTTGCGACCGTTCGACGAGCTGCCGTGCCGGACGGTCACATACGACCACCCGGCGCACGGTCACATCGGGATAGCGCTCCTGCCAGCCGGCCAACCTCTCGGCAAGCAGGACCTGCGCTTCGGCTTCCACCGCGGACCAGTTCAGTCCCGGCAGCTCGACCACCTCGAGATCGCTCCACGCATGCAGCGCGATCAGCTCAACCCCGCGACGGGATGCTTCGTCGAACGCCACCGCCACCGCAGCCTCCGACGCCGGTGACCCGTCGATCCCGAGCAACACCGGGGCGTGCAACGGATCCGGCATCAACGGATCTTCGTCACGGATGATCGCGACCGGACACCGGGCGCGTCTCACCAGGCTCGAACTGACAGAACCCAGCAAGACCCGGGCCAACGCGCCGCGGCCGGAGCTGCCGACGACGATCATCTCCGCCTCGGCCGACATTTCGACCATGGTGGGTACCGGCGTGGAAAACACGATCTCGCTTTTCACGGTGAGCTTCCGCTCCCCCGTGACCGACTCGTCGGCGATCTTGTGGGCAGCGGCCAGAATCTTGCGGCCCTCGTCTTCCTGCCACACCGCCCAGGTGTCCGGGTAAGGCATCGGCGGCCAGGTAGCCACATCGGTGCTCACCACATGGACGATGGTCAGCTGAACGTTGCGCATTGCCGCGTCGCGGGCCGCCCAACATACCGCGGCATTCGAGGCGGGTGAGCCGTCGGCTCCGACGACAACGCCGAGACGCTTTTCCAAAATCGACATTTCGTTGCTCCTCCGATTACCTGACGTGCGTCGGCAAAGCTGCGACCTAAGCCCAAGCTACAAAACACCTACCGCTGTGGCGTCTTCCGAACGGCCTGACCAGCAGGGACCAAAGACCTCTGTTTCCGGTGTTTCGGGTATTTCGGGTGTTTGGTGCACGCGGCCGGCGATCAGGCGGGACGCACGACGATGACCGGGATTTTCGCCGAGTGGGCCACGGCAGAGCCGACCGAACCCAGGAGCATGCCGGGAAATCCCCCGCGGCCGCGACTTCCGACCACCACCAATTGCGCGTGCTGGGCTCCCTCGAGCAGCCAGTGCGCTGGCTTGTCACAGACCAGCGACCGCTGAACGCGCACGTCAGGGTACTGCTCCTGCCAGCCCGCGAGGCGTTCGGCGAGAACCTCCTCCCCCTGGCTCTCGCGATCGCGCCAGTCCATCCCGAGGATGGGGAAAACGCCGACGTCACTCCACGCGTGCAACGCGACCAGGTCTACGCCGCGACGGGAGGCTTCGTCGAATGCCAAGGCCGTCGCGGCCTCCGAGGCCGGTGATCCGTCGATGCCCACCAGCACCGGCGCGCTGGTGTCCGGAGCCACACCGTCGTCGGAATGAATGACCGCTACCGGGCCATGCGCATGGTGTAACAGCGCCGAACTCACCGAACCCAACAATGCGCGGCCCAGCGCGCCCATACCCTGACTGCCGACGACGGTCATCCAGGCGTCCTTGGAGGCGTCGATGAGCGCCGGCACGATGTTGGAATACACCACCTCCGTGCGGACATCCGGCGGGCCGGATTCACCCAGGCGCTCGTCCAGCACCCGGCGCGCCCGCTCGATCACGGTCTGTGCTTCGTCTTTCTGCCACTCCGGCATTTCGGTGTAGAGCTGGCCTACCGGCCAACCGACGACGACGGGGGCGACACCGTGCATCAAGGTGACCGGCATCTGGTGCAGGGTCGCCTCGCGGGCGGCCCAGGCCACCCCCGCGTCGGACTGCGCCGAGCCGTCGACGCCTACCAGAATCCCGTAATGCGTTGTATCCCTGGACATTTCACCCTCCTTGCAGCGGCCAGATGGGTAGCCGGCCAGCGACCGGCACCGAATGCTCACGTCGGCGCACTCTGGGCGGCGCGAGTCTCGACCTGACCGTATACGACGGCCGCCCGGTTCAGCAGAGACGATGGACCTCACTTTGACGCGGTTAATCCCAATCGGCTCGCCGGTGGGCCGAACAGCTCACGAAATCAGAGTCGAAGGACCCTACGCCGACACCCGCTCGATGGATACGGTCTGCCATGTCGGACTCCACCGACGGTAACGAGGGGAAGGCTGTCACCATGCCCGTCATCAATAGCTACGACGTCGAAGCGATGCTGGATTCGATGGCGACCGTGTCGTATGGCGTTATCAACTGGTTCGATGACGAGCGCGGATTCGGATTCGTGCATCCCGCAGACGGCGATCGCGACGTCTTCATCGATTCCTCCGAGATCGTCGATTGGCCTGCCGGCGGTGTTCATGAAGGTCAGCACGTGAGCTACCAAACCGGGGGCACCCGCCACTGGCCACTGGCGCAAGCCGTGCACATCCTCTAACGTCGCGACGGCTACCGCTCCCGCGGCTGAAGCCGCGCGATGACGTAGAACGGCAGCGCCACGAAGACCGTGCCGCCGACCAGATTGCCGAGGCTGGTAACGCAGATATTGGTGACCAAGCCGTGAGCTCCCCAGCCCCAGCTGATCCCGCAATGTGGGGCATCCTGGTGAAAAGCATTGAGCAGCAACGGAAGTCCCAGGAATCCGACATTAGCCACGACGTGCTGATCGCTGCCGATCACGAATGCGAACGGCCCGTAGAACGCAAAGCCCATCCGCGCGACATCGCTGCGCGCCTTGTAATACATGCACATGGCGGTTTGCAGGAACCAGGTGCACAGCACCGCCAGCAGGAAAGCGGTCCACAAGGGCTGGCCGGCTTTCTGGGCGCCGACGACTGCCGCACGGGTGGCGAAGGCACCCAGATACGGCCCCCCGGCCGCGGCGCAGACGGCGACGAACACGAGTGCACCAACGATATTGCCGCTCAGTCCGATAAGCAGCAGCTGCAAATAGCAGCTGACGCGCATCCGCCCCTGCAGCACCGCGAAGAAGCCGGCTGCCATGTCGGCAGTGATCAGGGATGCCCCTGACACCAGGATGAGAACAAAAGACATGCCGAACGCCAGACCCATCAGCAGGCTGGCGATACCGGGCGTGCCGACCCCGGTGCTGACGACCAACGATAGCAACGCGCCGAAACCCACCATCGCGCCGCCGACCAGTGAGCGGATCAGAAACGCCCACGGATGGGCTGATTTCTCGAGCGCCATGTCCGCTATTCGGGTCACCATGGCGGGAACACCGAGTGGTTCGAACGGATCACCGGCCCGGCGATCATCGGACGACGGGCCCACGAGGTCTGGGCCCAGGGCAAGCTGGGACATGATGCGCCTATCGGTAGGTATGGAAAGTGTTGTGTCGCTTAAGAAGCCACCGGGCAGACGGTGTCTGCCCAATCGTGCATCCGTCCCGAGTAATAGAGCAGCGGCAGGCCGCCGGCGCGGCGCACGGCGCAGGCGCGAATGAGCAGGATGACGTGGTCGCCCGCGTCGTAGATCCGGTCGATAAAGCCGCTTACCGAGGCGGCCGCACCGACAAGAACCGGACACCCGCAGTCATCGGTGTCGAATGCGACTCCCTCGAAGCGGTCGTCGACCTTGCTGGCGAAGCGGCGCGCCAGGCTCGCCTGGTCGTTCGCCAACACGTTGACAGCCACGGAGCTGCCGATACGGAACGCCGGAAGGCTGCCCGCGCTGCGCGCCACACACTGCAGCAATAGCGGCGGGTCCAGGGACACCGAGGCAAACGAGCTGATGGTCATGCCGACCGATCGGTCGCCCAGGCGGGTGGTCAGGACGGTGACGCCGGAGGGAAAGGCGCCCATGGCGTTTCGCATGGATGTGGCGTCGACGGGTCCGCCCAGTGTCCAAACCTGGTCCGGGCGGCGATCCGGTTGCGACGAGTCTGCAGTGGCGTTCGTCATTCCTGGCCTTTCCTGAGGGTGTTGATCGTGTTGATAACCCCCGTGATGTGCTCGTCGCTGAGCTTTTCCCCGTCGAATACGTGGTTGAGCAGAACCTTGAGGTCGAGCATTTGCTGCAGATACACCAGGCATGGCGGGCACTCGTCGAGATGTTTGGCCACGATCGCTCCCCACTCCTGCGGGTCCGAGTCCACCAGGTCGTCGACGAGTCGGAGGAAGTCGACGCAGTCGACGGCGGGGACCGTGTTGTCGTAGACGGTCATCGTTGGTACCGCTTTTCCAGTTCATTTCGGAGGTTTGCCCGGGCACGGTAGAGCAGGGCACGTTGCGCCTCGGCGGACAACTCGAGGATCTCGGACGCCTCTTCGGCGGAGGTGCCGACCAGGTCGCGCAGGATTACCAGCTGCCGCTGCCGCGGCGGCAGCGTGTCCAGCGCCGCCCGCACCTGCTCGACGAGTTCCCTTGCGACAGTGCGGTCCTCGGGGAGGAACCGCCTCGACGGCGGCACGCTCCAGTGCCCGGCGTCGGGATGGCCGGCCGGGTGCATCCGGTCCGACAGCGGGTCGGTGTCGTCGGTGGCCAGCAGCTCGTGCTCGCGGATCCGGGACTCGCGCCGCCGGTGCCGCGACGCGGTGTTCTTGACGATCCCGAACAACCAGGTGGCCACCGACGAGCGACCCTCGAACGAGGCCGACGACCGCATCACCTGTACCCATGCTTCTTGTACCGCTTCTTCGGCCGCCGTTGGCGAGTTCACCATTGTGCAAGCAAAACTCACCATTTGGCGGTGATAGTCGCGCACCAAGCCGGCCAGCGGAACCCCGCCGACCATGTGCTCGGATGCGGATCCGGGTGGGACCGCGACCGGGGTCATCGTCGACCCGAGCGGTCACTCAACGGCATCCCCCCAGTTCCCACCGCAGCTGCGCCTCCGACGGCGACTGCACGGGCAGGAATGCGGCTTCCCGGTATCGGCGGCTTGCCGGCGTCCTACTGGCATAGCCCTTGCCGCCGGCCGTACGAATCTCCAGCGCGGCGCTGGCACTGGCGATTTCGGCCGCGGTGAGGCGTAGCGAGAGCAACTCCTTCTTGCTCGGTGGTTGCTGGCCGCCGACCGATGCGGCCACGCTGGCCAAGGTGGTCTCGGCCAACGCGAGCTTTCCCGCGATCAGGTCGACGTCGGGGGCGAACACCGAATTCACTCCGGTGAGGCCGATCCGGCATTGCGTCAGCGTGGTCTTGGCCAGCCCGAGGCACATTGCCGACTGCAGCACCAGGAAAGTGGGGCGAACCGCGTCCAGAAACCCGTCGAAGTCCGTGGACAGCACCTGCTCCTCGCCAACGTACACATCGGTCAACTCCAGATACGACGAGGCCGTGCTGCCCATCGCCAAGAGTTCGAAGTGATCACCAATGGTGATACCCGGTGTGCGCAACGGCACCGCCACGATCAGCTTGTCGCCGCGTTCGGTGCGCGCCGCGGTCACCAAGACCGAGTCGTGGTACAGGTTGCTGGCCCACCTGATCGAGCCGCTCAGCTGGTAGCCGCCCTCGGCGGCTGCGGCGGTGAGCTCGAGGCTCCCGCAGCCGGCCGCGTCTTTGAAGGCGGCCGCCATTCCGGTGATGCCCAGCGCGGTGCCGGCCAGCAGCGGCTGGACCGCGGCCATGCTGTATTCCGTTGCGGCGGTGAGTAAGTACTCGATCGCCATCCGGTTGGCCCACACGCAGAACCCGGTGCTCATGCACTCGCCGGAGATCATTCGGATCACCTGGCCCATCTGTGGCAGCCGTCCGTCGATGTTGCCCGGAGCGCCAAGCCCGAGCAGTCCGACGGCCCCCAGGCCCGCAAAGCTGCGGCGGGCGGTGTCGTCTCCGCGGTCCAGCACACCGGCGTGCGTGCGGATGTCTGCCAGCAGCTCCGAATCGAGCAAGTCGATCGCAGCGTCGATGGTCGCGGTCACGACATGACCTCCTGTTCCGTGTTGTTCCATGTGTAGTCGAGAAACTTGCCGTCGAAGGTCACAATCACCCGATCACCGTGCGGATCCGGACGACGTCGCACACTCATCCGGAAGTTGATGGCGCTCATGATCCCGTCGCCGAACTCCTCGGCGATCAGTTCCTTGAGGGCGGGCCCGTAGAGCGACAGCGCCTCATGGAACCGGTAGATCGTCGGATCCGCCGACGCCGATTCGTCGGATCCCCGGTAGGGCGTCAACTGCAGTGCGGCGACCGCGTCGTCGTCGAGGTCGAGCAGTGCCGCGACGGTCGCGGCGTCGTCAGCCGACAGCGGGTGCTGGCCGAGGAGCGCCGCTACCGTCCACACCCGGTCCTTGCCGATTGCGTCGGCGATCTTGGTCCAGCTCAATCCCTTCGCCATCCGGGCCAGCTTGATGGCCTCGGCGAGCTGCAGCCTGGTCGCGTTGTATGTCACGTGGCGATGCCTAGTCGATGGTCAGGGTCGAGTCGACGGTGGCCGGACGGCGGAACGTGTTCACCACGGGCGACCAGGCGATCGCGTTGTCGTGGATCTCCTGCAGCGTCGCATCGTCGGCATCTCCGGCCAAGGTGACGCGGCAGCGCACCGAGGTGAAGCCGAGGACCTTGCCGGCCGGGGTGTCGCCGACGCCCCACACGGCGGAGATGTCGATGTCGCCTTCCATCTCGACCTCGATCTTGGTCAGGGTCACGCCACGGTGGGTGGCGTTGGCCAGCAGGCCCACCGAGATGCAGGATCCCAGGGCCGCCAACGTCGTCTCCGAGGGGTTGGGCGCCGAGTCGTCACCCAGCAGCGCGGGGGGCTCGCCCACGAGCATGGGCGCCAGGTCGCGCACGTAGGTCATGTTGCGAAAGCCGCTCTCACACACCGTCTTGGCTTTCAGGGTCTTCTTGCCGGTGCTGGGGTCGGTCTTGGCGTTGCACGACAGTCGGTCCAGGCCTTCGGCATCGATGACAAGCATGTCGGTCATGTCCATTCCTCCGTTTCTTTCCAAATCAAATAGTTTTCGGGGTCAAGCTTTAGTGCTCGGCAGACGCGCAGACGTGACGACGATCGGAAGTCTTTTACACGATCGACACAAAGCTCACCTGGATGAAACGTGGCGGTGCGCAGTTTTCCTACTGCCAGCGGGTGGCCTGGGCAGCTAGACGGCAGGCTGGGTAACGAAGTCGATCAGTTCTTCGACCCGGCTGATCAGCGCGGGCTCCAGATCGTTCCAGTCGCGGACCGTCGACCGGATGCGCCGCCACGCCGTGGCGATGTCCGCCTGGTCGGCGTGCGGCCAGCCCAGTGCCTGACAGACTCCGTGCTTCCACTCGATGTGCCGGGGTACGTTCGGCCACGCCTTCAGGCCGAGCCGGTGCGGTTTGACGGCCTGCCAGATGTCGACATAAGGGTGACCGACGACCAGGGTGTCCGAGCCACCCGGTCCCTGACGCACCGCGTCGGCAATGCGGGCCTCTTTCGAGCCGGGGATGAGGTGGTCCACGAGAACGCCGAGTCGGCAGCGCGGTCCGGGCCGGAAATCGGCGACGATGCGCACCAGGTCGTCGACGCCGCCGAGGTGCTCCACCACAACGCCTTCGATGCGCAGGTCTTCCCCCCAGACCTGGGCGATGAGCTCGGCATCGTGACGGCCCTCGACATAGATCCGGCTGGCACGGGCAACCCGAGCGCGGGCGCGGGGGACCGCGACCGACCCGGATGCCGTGCGCTTCGGTGTGACCGGCGCCGGGCGGCGCGGGGCAGTGAGGATTACCGGTCGACCGTCGATGAGGTAACCGGGCCCGAGCGGGAAACCGCGGGTCTTACCGTGGCGGTCTTCGAGGTCGATGCGGCCGTATTCGACTCGGACCACGGCGCCGACGTAGCCGGTTTGGGCGTCCTCGACCACCATGCCGATCTCGACCGGATGCTCCCCCGATCGCGGCCTGCGCCGCCCTCCCCCGGACAAGACGTCGCTGCCATAACGATCCAGCACGCGGCAATACTAGGCAGTCGCTCGCCGGACGCGGTTGCGGCGCGCCGTGGCTGCTCAGCGAAAATGCCTGCCTCACTCGGAAATTCATGGTGACCACGAATGCGGCTGGTCTACGATGTCCTGTTGCGCTGCCTTGGCTGCCTGGCTCTGTTTTCGGCACGCCAATACCGCACCCTCGCTCAACCGCTTGTGGTAGCAGGCGTTCGGGGGAAGTCGCACGTGCTCACCGTATCGGCTGGCATGCCGCCGTATCGAGTGTGCGGTGACGGCTTTGACTGTCCATGTAGGGCGGAAACATCCACGATCGGCCGCCCTGACGGCACAGTCGGCGGCGCCAGCGCACACTCGACGCCATTAACGCACGCTCGACGCCCTTCAGCACGGAGGACATCGGCGGCTCGCCACAGCCAACCCGCTCTTGAATCCCAGTATTGGTAAGCATAGACTTACGGTTCGTGGTTACTTACCAAGTGGGCGCCCAGGCGTGGCAGGCTCTGGCCGACGGGACTCGGCGGGCCATCATGGAACGCCTTGCTCATGGTCCGTCGGCCGTCGGTGAACTGGCTCGCGACCTGCCCGTCAGCCGGCCGGCGGTGTCACAGCACCTCAAGGTGCTCAAGGCAGCCGGACTGGTCTGCGACCGCGCCGCGGGCACGCGTCGGGTCTACCAGCTCGACCCGACCGGTCTCGAGGCATTACGCGCCGACCTCGACCGATTCTGGACACAAGCCCTGACCACCTACGCACAGACCATCGACATCGAAGGAGACGGCGTATGACACGTCCGGGAAGCACCGCAATCCACCACCATGTCGTCGTCAATGCCCCGATCGAGCGCGCATTCAGGGTGTTCACCGCTCGGTTCGGCGACTTCAAGCCCCGCGAGCACAACCTGCTCCGGGTGCCGATCGCCGAAACGGTATTCGAATGCCACGCGGGCGGGCATATCTACGACCGTGGCGTTGACGGCAGCGTGTGCAGATGGGCCCGCGTGCTGGTCTGCGAACCGCCCAATCGGGTGGTGTTCACCTGGGATATCGGCCCCACCTGGCAGCCCGAGACCGATCTGTCCAAGACCAGCGAAGTCGAGGTCCGGTTCACCGCCGAGTCCACCGAGACGACCCGGGTGGACCTGGAGCACCGTCACCTCGACCGACACGGTCCGGGCTGGGAATCGGTGGCAGCCGGCGTCGACGGCGAGGCCGGTTGGCCGTTGTACCTGCACCGCTATGCCGGCCTGTTCGGTGTCGAGGTGCGGCCATGAGCATCGACGGTGAGGGCGCGCAAGCCACCATGATGAGCATGGCCCGTGCCGAGCGCGCAGAACTGGCGGAATTTCTGGCGTCCCTGACCCCACAGCAATGGGCCACACCCAGCCTGTGCGCCGGATGGAGCGTCAAAGATGTTGTCGCGCATATGTTCAGCTACGAAGAACTCAACTCGCCGGGGCTGTTGAAGCGGTTCGTCAAGGGCCGGCTGGTACGGGCCAACGAAGTCGGCGTCCAAGAATTTTCCGCGCTTACCCCACCGGAATTGCTGGAGTTCGTCGGCCAACACCTCCAACCACGGGGGCTCACAGCGCGTTTCGACGGAATGATCGCACTGGTCGACGGAATGATCCACCACCAAGACATTCGACGCCCACTCGGTCGGCCCCGCACCATTGCCGCCGAGCGACTCGTCCGCGTGCTGAAGTTGGTGCCGAAGAATCCCCGGCTTGGTGCTCGGCCACGGATCAAGGAACTGCGGCTACGGGCAACCGACGTCGACTGGGCACACGGCAGCGGGCCCGAAGTGACCGGGCCCGGTGAGGCGTTGCTGATGGCCATGGCCGGCAGGCCGGCGGCCCTCGCCGACCTCGGCGGACCCGGACACCGCACCCTCGCACAACGCATGAGCTGACCGCCCGAGCCGCTTCGACCGTTGGCCCGGTGCGCTTAGTCCAACGGGGTGGCGGGGCCGCCGCACGCCGCGATGTAGTCGGGGTAGTTCCAGGTCCGCAGAAACTCTTGACCGGCTTGCAACCCGCGCTGGTACAGGGCCTCGCGTTGTTCGGCGGTGATATCGAAGTTGATCGGGCTGATCTCATCGGCCGGGACGAAGATCGTGCGCCGCACGGTACACGGGTCGTCGATGTAGGCGTTGTCCTGATTGCTGACCAACGTCTCAATCGCGGCGAGGCCCAACGACACCGGCCCATGAACCGGATGCGTGGGCGGAATTCCCGGACGCGACGACAGCCGGATCCCGAAGGTCGGCCACTCCGGCCCGCCGTCGGACCGGTCGAACAGCCCCACCGGAAAGTTCGACAGCAGTGCTCCGTCCACCCACGTCGCGCCGGCGACCCGAACCGGCTCGAACACGAACGGGATCGCCGACGAGGCATGGACCGCGCGCGCGACCGAAAAGTCGTCCGGGTCAATGCCATAGGAGTCCAGATCCCACGGGATGCGAACCAGGCGCCGCCGCGAGAGGTCGCTGGCGGTGACCACCAGCGACCAGGCGAATTGTTCCGGCTCGTCGCCGGTACGCAGGTCGGCGAAAGTGCGCACACCCAAGTCGGCTAGCAAACCGGTGAGCAGCTGTTCCAGATGGGTTCCCTGATACACGCCGTCCGACGTCAGCAGCGAGAGCACCCCGCCGATCAACGGCACCCGTCCGATAAGACTGCGGTCGAGGAACTTCGAGTAGTCGATGCTGCGCATGATCTCGGAAAGACGCGTCAGCGGTTCCCCCGCAACCTGCAGCGCGGCGACCAGTGACGCGACGATCGCACCGGCGCTGGTCCCTGCGACACGGGGAAACCGGTAGCCGGCCGCGCCCAGCGCGTCCACCGCACCGACCAGTCCGATCCCCCGGACCCCGCCGCCTTCGCAGACCAGATCGACACGTTGGGTGCTCACCGGCGTCACCATAGCCGCATCATGGGCAGTTACCGGTATGCGGCACACCGAGGTCAGGCAATCCGACGGCCGTCGGCTCCGAAGAAGTGCAGTTGACCGGGTTGAGGGTGCAGCCGCACCCGGCCGCCACGCTCGGGCGGCAGACGGCCGTCCGTGCGAGCGACGATCGCCTGACCGGCGAGCTGACCTGCCCCACTGATCCGGCCATACAGATAGGCGTCGGCGCCGAGCTCCTCCACCACGTCGACCTCGATTTCGACGCCGACATTGCCCACCTCGAAATGTTCGGGACGAATGCCGACGACAATCTCCGCTGCGGCGGCGGCTATCTCGCGTGGTATACCGATAGACCAATCGCCAAGCGTCACTGCGGAATCGGCGATCGGCAGGGTGAACAGATTCATCGCCGGGGAGCCGATGAATCCGGCGACGAACACGTTGTCCGGGTTGCGGTAGAGTTCCCGCGGCGGCGCGCACTGTTGCAGCACCCCGTCGCACAGCACCGCGACCCGGTCGCCCATCGTCATGGCCTCCACCTGATCATGGGTGACATAGACCGTCGTGGTACCGAGTTGACGTTGCAATGCGGCGATCTGATTGCGGGTTTGCACCCGCAGCTTGGCGTCGAGGTTGGACAACGGCTCGTCCATCAGGAACACCTGCGGACGGCGCACAATGGCGCGCCCCATTGCCACCCGCTGGCGTTGTCCGCCGGACAGGTCCTTGGGCTTGCGGTTCAGGTATGGTTGCAAATCAAGCAATTTCGCGGCGGCCAGCACTCGTTGGCGAATCTGCGGCTTCGGCGTCTTGGCGACCTTCAACGCGAATCCCATGTTCTGCGCCACCGTCATGTGCGGGTAGAGGGCGTAGTTCTGGAAGACCATGGCGACATCGCGATCCTTGGGATCGACATTGGTGACGTCCCGGTCGCCGATCCGGATCCTGCCCGAATCCAGTTTCTCCAAACCGGCCACCATCCGCAGCGACGTGGTCTTGCCGCATCCGGACGGTCCGACCAGCACCACGAACTCACCGTCGCCGACGACGAGATCCAGACGGTCCAGTGCGGGCCGGTCTGCGCCGGGGTACCGCCGGGTCGCCTCCTCGAAACTCACCGTGGCCATGCGGCTAGCCGCCGAGTCCGGTCGCGGCGATACCCCGGATAAACCAGCGCTGCGCCACCGCGTAGACGAGCACCAACGGCAGCAGGATCAGCATCGACGTCGCCATGAAAACCGGCCAGCGCGCCACGTATTCGCCGCGCAACCGCACCAGGCCCAGGGTCAGCGTGGCCAGGCTGTTGCGTTGGATCATCAGCAGCGGCCACAGAAAATCGTTCCACACACTCACCCAGGTGAGCACCGCCAGCACCATCACCGCCGGCCTAGCATGCGGCAACAGGATCCGCCAGTAGATCTGCCAGGGCGAGCAACCGTCCAGAATCGCCGCCTCTTCGAGATCGGCCGGCAGAGTGCGGAAGAACTGCCGCATGAGGTAGGTGCCGAAGGCGCTACCGAACAACCCCGGAACGATCATCGCCCACGGTGTGTCCACCCATCCCAGCACGCGCATGAGAATGAACTGCGGAATCACGGTGACCGTCAGCGGCACCATCAGCGTGCCCAGATACATGACGAACAAGGTGTCGCGGCCGCGAAAGTGCAGTCGCGCGAAGGCGTATCCGGCGAGCGAGCAGAAGAACACCTGACCGGCGGTGACGCAGCCGGCATACAGCACCGTGTTGAAAAACATTCGCCAGAACGGCATCAGCGCGAATACGTCGCCGTAGTTGGACCACTGCGGATGGTCGGGGATCAACGTCGGTTGGCTCACCTCGCCTTCGCTCTTCAACGAGCCCGACAGGGCCCACACGATCGGGAACAGGGCGCACCAGGCGATCGCGATCAGCGCCGTGTACAGGGCCAGGGCGCGAACAACGTTGCGGATGACCACTCGATCAGCCGAGCCCACGGGAAGCCTCCCACGAGCGGCGCCGCGCGAGGCGCAGCTGAAGCACGGTCAACATCAGCAAGACGGCGAACATCACCCAGGCCAGCGCCGACGCGTAACCGAATTCCAGGAATCCAAAGGCGTTTTGGAAGAGCATGATGCCCAAGACATAGGTTCCGGTTTCCGGTCCCCCGTTCGCCCCGGTGAGAACGTAGACCAGATCGAAAGCCTGGAATGCGTGGATGATCGAGATGACCACGACGAACGACATCGCGCCGCGGATCAACGGCACCGTAATCGACACGAACTGCCGTATCTCGCCGGCGCCGTCGATTTTGGCTGCCTCGTAAACGGTTTCAGGAACCCCCTGCATCGCGGCCAGCAGCACGACGGTGGCAAACGGCACGCTTCGCCACACACTGACCAGACACAGCGAGGCCATGGCCCACCTGGGTTCGATCAGCCAGGGGATCGGGCCGATGCCCACCCAGCCCAACATGATGTTGAGCAATCCGTTGTTGGTATCGAAGACGAATTGCCAGATCACCGCCATCACCACCGACGAAATGGCCAGCGGTAAGAACGTGATCGTCCGAAAGATGCCGATGCCCTTGGCTTTCCGGTTCAGCACGCCGGCGATGGCGAGGCTGATGAGAACGGTCGGGGCAACCGTCCCGACAGTGAAGATCGCCGTGTTGCGCACCGCGATGAGAAACAACGGGTCAGCGGTGAACAAGTCGCGGAAATTCCGCAGACCCACAAACTTTGGCGGGGTGAACAGGTCCCAGCTCTGAAAGCTCATGTACAGCGAGAACCCGAGCGGGAACAGCATGAACACCACGACGGCAGCCAGATTCGGCGCGACGAACAGTCGCCCGGCCCACGGCCGGCGGCGCCAGAGGCTCGGCCTGGTGGGGCGCTTCGCGGTCCCCGGCGTGTCGATCGATGTCACGGGCCGCGCAGCACCTCATCGACGGCTCGCGACAGCCCGGTCAGCGATATCGCCGGGCGGGATCCGCGTAGTACCGGTCCCATGCTGCGTTCCATCAGGGCGTAGACCTTCGGCCACGCCGGGGTGATGGGCAGGCCCTGGGAATGGCTCGGTCCTCCGGTGAGTACGGCGAGATTGTCAACCCTACTGTGTGCATTGGCGAATCCGGCCGAGTTGATCGCAGACCACACGACCGGCACGAAAAGGTTGGTTTCGCCGATCAACGCCTGACCCACGGGTCCGGTCGCGAACTTGACGAACTCCCAGGCCTGCTCCCGGCGCTGACAACTGGCAGCGATGGCCAATCCGGTGGCGCCGATATTGGAGCGGGGCGCGTGCCCCTGTGGGCCCAACGGCAGCGCGGTCACATCGAAATCCAGGCCGCCGGCGCGGTCGAACGTCTGGTAGCGCCAGTGCCCGCCCAGTGCCATCGCCGCCATGCCCCGCGAGAACAACTCCGGCGTGGCCGTCGACTGCAGCTCGGACGCGGTGGGCGCCACCTGGTGCTTGTTGGTCAGGTCGGCGTAGAACTGGACGGCTTCGATGAAGGCGGCGTTGTCGAAGTTGAGATGCGACGGGTTCATTCTCGGCGACGACCACGGCACCCCGTTGTTCATGGCGAACAGTCCGGCGGAGAGGGTCGGGACGAAGGTGTCGACAAACCCCCACTGGCTGACCCGTCCCGCGGCATCGCGCTTGGTGAGCGCGCGAGCCGCGTCGAGAAATTCGGCAAAAGTCCACGGCCGCTCCCAACTGGTGGGCGGTGGCCGAATGCCGGCCGCGGCGAAAAGCCGCTTGTTGTAGTACAGGTAATTTCCCGACCATTGCTCCGGAAAGGCGTATTGGCCGCCGTTGTAGGTGAACGTCTCATACAGTGGCCCAATGCCGTCCGATGACAGCTCGGCGGCGAAGCCGGGATCCCGCGCCAGCATGGTGTTCAGATCCAGCAGCACACCCCGGTCAGCCAATCCGGCGTAGCTCAACTCCCACGCCATCAGCACATCGGGACATTTGCCGCCGGCGCAGAACGTCGATATCTGCTGCAGCGGCCCCGGACCGGACAGCAAGGTCCGCACCTTGATGTCGGGGTGGCGGCGGCAAAACTCCTCGACGATGCGCATCCGAGCGTCCGCTTCGTCGGGATTGGCTGCAAAGAAGAAGGTCAAGGCGTCGTCGTCGGAGGCACACCCGGCGGGCCACGGCGCCAACGACGCCACGCTGAGTGCACCCGCTCCCCGCAACAGGCGCCGCCGCGCAAACGGCTTGTCGAACATGTTGCTCCCGGTTCTGGGCGTCGACTCCTGTGCCGACCTTATGTCATCGTCGTGGGTTGTCGGCGAGATATCCGAGTGCCCGGTTGGCAGAATTGTTGCAACACTTGGGAAGTCATTCCCGGCCCACCGATCCACACCGCCTTCGGCGCACCCTCGGCGGCATTGCGGCGCCGACGACAGGCCGGCGTGTTTGCTCAGAGATGCCCGCGGCGGCTGTTTTTCTTGTTGACGCGCCATCCGACGATGGCCGATGATTTGTCGGCAGTGCGGTTGGTTGGCTTAGCTGGGTAATCGGGGCCCGCGGCCAGCAGTGCGATCCGGACGACCGGCACAGGAGCGAAATGCGCGATAGCGCCAAGCACCGTCGCACCGATAACGCCCGCGGAACGGGCATCAGCAACCCCATCGGCTTCGCGGGAGGTTCACAGTGCCGGTGACTCCGCCGTCGCCGCCGGCTGGGCTCCGGCCACGCCCCCGACATCGCCTCGCCGACTGGTGGTCGATCGCGGGCCTATTCGGCGTGGTCGCGGTGCTCTACGGCGGTGGCGCGGAATTGGCGTGGCATTCGTCGGGCATCGCCGCGGTCGGAGCTTCGGCGGGCGCGGACTCGTGGCAGGCTTTCGGTCCCGCGGTGGGATTCGCGTTTTTCCCGCCCGCGGGCGTGACGGTGGCCGCGATGCTGCTGACCAATCGGGCGCGCTGGGCGGCGGTCGTCGCCGCGATCGTGGCCGCCGAGCTTGTGGTCGATGCGCACCACGGGATGGACATGTTGGCGGCTGCCGGGCTTGCCGCGGCCAACGCGATCGAGCCGTTGGTGGGTGCGTCGTTGGTCCGAGCATGGTGTGGGGGTGCGCCGGACCTGCGGCGGCGCACCGATCTTGCCCGCTATGTCGCCGGGGCATGTGTGTTGGGCCCGTTGGTCGGCGGGCTGCTGGGTGCGGTGGTCGGTGTGGCGTACGCGGGAATCTGGTGGCCAGGTGGCGTGGCGCGCTGGGTGGCCGCCGACGGGCTGGGTGCGTTGGTGGTCGGTGCACCGGCGCTTCTGTGGCCGCGCCAGCGCCAGCTCCTGGCTGCCCGGCGGGTGGAAACGACGCTGGTGGTCGTCCTTGCCGCCGCGTTGTCGGTGGCCGCATTTTCGATTCGTTCACCACCGGCGTTGTTACTGCTGCCCGTGCTGGCCTGGGCGGCGTTTCGGCTGGAGGTCATCGGCGCGGCCCTGGCCAGCGCGGTGTTGGCGGTCGCGGCCAACTACATGACCGCCGCCGGCCGGGGCGCGTTTGCCGCGGCGCCGCTGCCGGGGCCGGCCCGGCTGGCTGCCACACAGGGATTTATCGCGGTCATCATGTTGGTTTCCCTGCTGATCGGCCAAGAAGCCGCTGGACGGATCTCCGCGATCAGGCAGCGACAGGCCGAACAGCGCGAACGGACCCGCCTGGAATCGTTGGCGCGGCTGGGCGAGTCACTCGCGGCCGCGCTGACCCCCGAGGAGATCGGTCGGGCCACCTCCGTGGAGGTGCGCACGTATGCCGGGGTGCATGCTTTGGCGCTGGGACTGGTCAGCGACGACGGCAACACCCTGCATTGGATGCACATGGCCGGCGAGCTGCCGCCCATCGTGACGCAGTTTGCCGATGGCCTGCCGTTGACTCAGTCGTGCGCGGCCACCGACGCGATGGGCACCGGGATCCCGGTATTGATCCGCGACGAAGTTGAGTATCAGCGGCGTTACCCCGACACCGCGCACTGGACGATGGCGGCCGGCATTGCCTCGGTGGGTGTGTGGCCATTGACCGTCGGCCAAACCCGCATCGGCGTGTTGGAGCTGGTGTGGAGCCGGTCCCAGCCGCTGGACGCTACCCAGCGCTCGTTCGTCTCCGCGGTGGCGTCCATGGTCACCCAAGCACTGATCCGTGCCCGTGCCTACGCTGACGAGCACACCCGGGCGGCGGTGCTGCAGGCGGCCGTGCTGCCGGCGTGTCCGCCCGAGATCGCGGGCCTGGACCTGGCGGTGTGCTACCAGCCCGCCGATGTGACTCATGGCCTGGGCGGGGACTGGTGGGACGCGATGTCGCTGCCGAAGAACCGGACCTACCTGGCGGTCGGTGATGTGGTGGGCCATGGTCTGGCGGCGGTGGAGGACATGGCCCAGCTCCGCGCGGCCGGGCGAGCACTGGCGGTTCAGGGGCTGCCGCCGTCCCAGCTGCTTGCCGAACTGAACATCTTCACCGGCCATGCCAGCCACGGGAAGTTCGCCACCATGACGGTGGCGATCTTCGACCCCGGATCCGGCGTGCTGCATTACGGTTCCGCCGGTCATCCGCCGTCGCTGCTGCGCCGTTGCGGCACTGGCAAGGTCGTCCGGCTCGGCGGGGGGCGTGGACCGGTGTTAGGCCCGCGCCGTCACGCCGCCTACGAGCAGGACCAGGCGCTCATCGAAGCCGGCGACATCCTGGTGATGTACACCGACGGCCTGATCGACCGGCGTGGCCACGACATCGAAAAGGCGCTGGCCCAGGCTGAGCAACTCGTCACCGGCTGGCGGGCGCATACCTCGTTGCGCGAGGCGTGCCAGAGCCTCACCGCAGCTCTGGCGCCGCCGCCACGCGACGACGACGTGTGCGTACTTGCCGTCACATTCCGGTAGGACGCCTGTCGGTGACACGACGGTGACGGTCGAACAAGCGGCCCGACCCGATCCGTTATCCGACTCTCGAGGGCGCGGCCCCCGCCGCCAACTCCTGCAATTCGGCCGGCATCTCGTCGGCGTCGTAACCGGCGCCCGCGTCGACGGTCAGGTCGTCCTCGGTGAGCTGGGTGGCGTTTTTGCCGCCCAGATATTGGGTGAGCCCGGACTTTTCGTAATGGGTCTTGATCCGGTCGCTCATCAGCCCGATGTATTCGAGGTTGGGAATGAGCCGCTCGAACATGATGCTGCGGAACTTGACCATGCTGGGCGAATCCAGCATCTGTTGGTCCCAGACCCTGAGCGGCACCTTGTGGGAGAACCACTCTTCGTACACCTCGTGCATCAGGAACCGGTTGCGCATCAGCAGCGCCACCTCATAGACCCAGTCTTCGCGCTCGCGCCGCTCCTTTTCCGAGATGTTCTGGGTGATGTGGTCGCGCAACGCCAGCACGCCATAGTGCACGTGGCGGGCTTCGTCTTGGATCACCATCTTGAGCAGCTGTTTGAGCAGCGGCTCACGGGTCTGCTGGAAGATGGTGGTGAACGCGCCGAGCGCCAGGCCCTCGATCATGATCTGCATACCGAGAAACTTGAAATCCCAACGGCCGTCGGTCATCAGCTCGTCGATGAGGACGAAGAGGTTGTCGTTGACGGTGTAGATCTTCTCGAGCTTGGTGTCGAGGTAGCGCAGGAACACCTCGAGATGCCGGCCCTCGTCCATGACCTGGGTTGCTCCGTAGAGCTTCGCGTCGGTCCAATGCACGCACTCGGTCACCTGAGCCGAAGCGAACAGGGCGCCCTGCTCACCGTGCATGAACTGGCTGAGCAGCCACGCCGCGATGTCCCAGGTCAGTTGGCGCTCCTCCAGCGCCGTCAGCCGAACACCGAATCCCTCGATTTCCTTGAACGGCACGAAGCTGCGCGGCAGGATTTGCGCGTCGGGGTTGTCGGGGGTGACGTCGAGGTCCCACGGTAGGTCGGCGTCACCGTCCCACTGCTTGGACACCGCGCGACGATAGAGGTCATACATCTCGGCGAAGTCGCTTTGGTAATTGAGCCGAAAGTGCGCACTGTGGTGGGCAGGCATATCCACGTGATCGCCGCGCTTGCCTTTGCCCAGCACCAGTCCCCGTACCGCCGAAGGCGCCATGGAGACGGCAACTTTCGGGTTCTGCACCGACAGCATCAACCCGACACTGTCGAGGGTCTGGTGAATCTTGTTCTGCGCCTTGATCGGTAGCCCGCGCACCATCGATTCCACCGAAGTCTTCACAGTCGAAGTCATCTCCAACCTCCTGGGGTTTTAGGCGTCGAGGACGACGCTTTCTTGGGCGTAGGCCGAGCAGCTGAGGATGTAGCCAGCGGATCGTTCCTGGTCGCTCAAACAGTTCGGTTCGTCGACGGCCACCGCGCCGCTGATCACTTTGAGTTTGCATGCGGCGCAACCGCCGACGGTGCAGCTGAAGTTGAGCTTCAATCCGCTGCGCAGACCCGCCTCCAGAATCGTCTCGCCCGGCTGCTGGGTGACGGTGCGACCGGTCACGCGAAACTCCACATCGTGCGGTTCGGTCGGCAGCGTGCGGGTGTGATGGGGCGCCGCATAGAACCGCTCTCGATGGATGCGACCGGCGTCGACACCGCCGCGCGTCAGCGCGGCGGTGGTCACGTCCATCAATTCCGTTGGGCCGCGGAGGTATACCTGGGTGTCCGAGCCTGCCGCCAAGAGCGTGGCGGCACGTTCGCCGGTGAGCCGTCCGGCCTCTCCCGGCCACGCCGGCGCCGGCTGCGAGAGCACGTGCAACACCCGCAGCCGCGGATATGCGGCGGCCAACGCTGACAGTCGCCGCTCGAAGATGATCTCGCCTTGCCGCCGCGACGCGTACACCAGCGATATCTCGCGTTCCGCCGACTGTCGCAGTGCGGTTTCGATCATGCCGATCACCGGCGTGATCCCGCTGCCGGCGGCCAGGAACGCCAGTGGCACCGCGTGATTTTCGTCAATGTCGGGAAGCACGAAATCACCCGATGGGCCCAGCACCGTGTACTCGTATCCGGCAGCGACGTTGCGGTGCACGAAGCCTGACACGACGCCGCCGTCGATCGCCTTGACGGTGCAGGCCAGTCGATCGCCCTCAGGCGCGCTGATCGAATAGGCGCGCTTGACGGTCACGCCGTCGACGTCGAAGCAGTGCGTCAGGTACTGCCCGGCGCGGAACTCGACCGGCCGCCCGTCGGTGACCTCCAGCACCAGCGTCACCGCATCGTCGGTCTCGCGGATGACCTCGACAACCCGAACGGGTCGTCGCGCCGACGTCGTCTGGGATTGCCCCCATCGCCGCGACGGGCCGTTGGGCCGCGGCAGGACGACCGGATTGGGTTTCCTCGGGCGGAACAGGGTAACCCGCGGCATCGTGGGAAGGCTCGGCATCGGGTCCCCTGCCACAAAGTAGGAACTGGACGGTTCCGACAATGTTGACAGGTGTCACGTTTTGGCCGTAGGGCCGAAAGTCACTAATTCACACGGACGGCGCGAGCATCTCCAGGCAGCATGGGCAGCACGATGCTGTGTCAAGATGACTTCGTGATCCGCGTCGTGAGGCCATTTCGCGGCGTCAGCGCAGCGGAACGACGCGACCTGCGCCGAAATCAGTTGCTCGAGGGGTGCCTGGAAGTTGCCGGCACCGTCGGGATGGCGGCGACGACCATCGAGGCGGTCAGTCGGCAGGCCGGCCTGTCGAAGCGGTACTTCTATGAAAGCTTCCGGACCCGCGACGAGCTGTTCGTGACCCTGGCGCAGGGTCTGCTCGCCGAAATCAGCAGCGGCGTTCTCGATTCGATGACAGATTCCGCCACGGAGCTGATAGATCGCGCGCGGATGGGTATCGGTCGGGTGATCACGGTGCTGACCGATGATCCCCGCAAGGCGCGGTTGTTCACCGAGCTGATCGGCAGCGAGCTGCTCAAAGACACCGTCGGCGGGGCCGAGCACGAACTCGCCGAGCTGCTTACCCAGCTGCTGCTCGCCGGGACCGGCAGCGACCAGAGCCAATACCATCGGCTGCGGCTCGCCACACTGGTGATCGTGGCCGGCACCGCGAAGGCCGTCACCAGTTGGCTCGACGGAAAGCTGACCGTGTCCCGAAACGACCTCATCGAGGAGGTCGCCCAGATGTCGGTCGCCGCGGCGCACACCGTGCGCAGCGATCTGTGACCGCTACCGTCGCCCCCACCGAATCACGCCGGGAAGTAACGGATCCGGTTGATCAGATTCCCGCGCCATCCGCGCCACGGCAGTTCGGCGAACATGATCCCGCGCCCATGATCGGATGCCAGCGACACCGTGACCGTTGATCCGGCGCCGTTGATCTTCGTCCAGCTGACCCCACGGAGCTGTTGTGCTAGTTCGGCCGGGTCCAGTACCTCGTCATCACCCAAAGTCATTGCCGCAGTAGGCGACAGCGCACGCCCAGCGGCGTAGGTGTCACCGCGCCCGACCGCGTCGAGAAATGTCGTCACCAGTTTCTGGCGACGTGCGCCCGCCCGGCGGAATCCGGCCAGGAAGCCGCCGGTGCCGCGCAGGCCCTGATTGCCCAACAGCCCCTGCGACAGCTTCAACGCCGGCGACATCGCCGGCGTTCCGCTCCGCAGGAACTGCAGCATCATCGCCGGCAAGTCCCAGTACGCCCGCAGAACGGCAATCTTCCAGTCGCCGTTGACCTTTCGCAGGTCGTAGCGCAAGAAGGCGGGAACGAACATCGTCACCGCGGGTGCCATCTCCACCTCGAGTTCGACGTCGCGCAGGACGACCGGGGCGGAGACGATGTCGAGGTCTCGGTGGAACTTGATATCTCGCGGACCGATGAAAGTGTCGAAGAAGCGGCCGATCTGCTCGTGGCCCACGTGCGGCTGCGAGCCCACCGGGTCTTGGACCCGGCCGTCGCCGGTGAACAGCCCTACCCAGCCGGCGCGGTCGTGCGCTGCGGCGGCCCGCGGCGACCGCTCGACAGCGGCCAGGAGATCGTCGCGATCCGGCAGCGCCATCAGCGGGTCCGGATCAATGCGATGCCGGCGGTGCGCAGCTGCGTCAGCGCCTCGTCGGTGGTGTCGGCCGACGCTCCCGCGGTCAGGTCGACCAACACCCGAGTCGCGAAGCCGGCGCGGTCCATGTCCTCGGCGGTGCACCGCACGCAATGATCAGTGGCGACGCCGACCACGTCGACCTCGTCGATCCCGCGTTGCCGCAGCCAATCCACCAGGGTGGTGCCGTGCTCGTCGACACCCTCGGCCCCGCTGTAGGCGGCGCCGTAGGCACCCTTGCGGAAGACGGCCTCGAGTTGGCCGGTGTCGAGGTCGGGATGGATGTCGGCGCCGCGGCTTCCGGCGCGGCAGTGCGCTGGCCACGACGAGCAATAGTCCGGCCGGTCGGAGAAGTGGTCGCCAGGATCGATGTGGAAATCCTCGGTGGCCACCACGTGACGGTAACCGGGCCGGCCGGCCAGATAGTCATTGATCGCCCGGGCCAATCGGTCGGCGCCCGCCACCGGCACCGAGCCGCCTTCGCAGAAATCGTTCTGCAGGTCGACGATGATCAGTGCTCGCACGTTGTCCACCCTAATCCCAGCGGTTGCGGGCTGCTTGGGGCTGCGGCGACGGCCCGGCCGGTTTGCCGGCACCCGGACCGGGGAATACCCCGCCCATGTTGATTCGCAGAATCGCCCGACCCATGCTGTCAGCGGCGTTCATCGGCCAGGGAGTGGAGTCGCTGCTCAACCCGAAACCCGCGGCGGAAGCCGCCCAGCCCACCGTGAGCGGATTGCGGACGCTGCCCGATCCCGTCGGCAGCAGCATTCCCTCCAATGCCGAGACGTTCGCTCAGATCAACGCGGCCGTCCAGATCGGGGGTGGCGTGCTGCTGGCCACCGGCCGGCTACCTCGTTTCGCCTCGGCGGCGCTGGCGCTGACCGTGATTCCGGGCAACCTTGGCGCCCATATGTTTTGGAGCGAACCCGATCCGGCGGTCAAGGCGCAGAAGCGGCGCGAATTCCTGACCGACCTGAGCCTGCTGGGCGGGTTGATCATCGCCTCGGCGGACACCGCGGGCAAGCCGTCGTTGGCGTGGCGCGGCCGGCGCGCGGCGAGCCGCCTCTCCGAGGCGGTGTCCTCGACGTTGCCGGGATCCGACGACACCGTACTGGGCACTGAGCTAGGAGAGCTCGGCGACAAGATCGTGCACGGCCTGAAGGCCGGAGCCGAGCGTGGCCGGGAGCTGGCCGAGACAGCCGCCGAAAAGAGCGCGCCCTACGCCGAAGCCGCCCTGGAACGCGGCCGCCATCTGGCCGGTACCGCGGCCGAAAAAGGAGCGCCGCTGGCCGAGGCGGCGCGCGCCCGGGGCGAAAAGCTGGCCAGCAAGGCCCGGCAGCGCCGCCTGGAACTCGCCGATACCGTGCGTCACCAGGGTTCCCAGCTCGCCGACACGGCGGTGGCACGCGGCAGCGATCTGGCCGACACCGCACGTGAGCAGGTCAAGCGCCAGGGTAAGCGCCGCCGGAGCTAGCCAGGAAGCGCTCGACGATCGCATCGACGTCCTGACTTAGATCCACGACGACACCCGACTCGTCGCCGGCGAGCGGCTCCAGCGTGTCCAGCTGCGAGCGCAGCAGCGCAGCCGGCATGAAGTGCTCGGTTCGGCCGGCCAGCCGCCGGGCGATCAGTTCCGCCGAGCCGCTCAGATGCAGAAATCGCAGCTGCGGGCAATGCGCTCGCAATTGATCGCGGTGGCTCCGTTTGAGCGCCGAACAGCTGACCACGCCGCCGTCCCGGTGGGCGGCCAGCCACTCCCCCACCCGTCGCAGCCAGGGGTAGCGATCGTCGTCGTCCAGCGGTTGGCCGGTGGCCATCTTGGCGACATTTGCCGGTGGATGCAGCGTGTCGGCATCCAGGAACGGCATGCCCAGCCGCCGGGCGAGGGCAGCGCCCACCGTCGACTTGCCGGACCCGGAAACACCCATCACCACAATGGGACAACGCATCGACGCGCGCGCCGTGGTCATGCCTGGTTGCGATTCCATTCCAGCCAGCCCACACCGCTGCGGCCGTCGGCGGTGCTGACAGCGGCCCAGGCGCGCGGGAATTGGCTTACCCGCCCGTCGACGGCCACCAGCCGCACCGGTGCGTGCGCGCGTACCTCGACGTCCACGGTCAGCTCACCGGGATCTAGGCTTAGTATCGCGCGCAGTGGTAAACCGTTGGGGCCGAAGCTATCTTGAATGCTCACCGTCTGCAGCTCGGTAAGTAGCCCGTCAGCGTCCTGAACGTAGCCGACACTGAAGGCCGGTGCGCCCGGGATTTGGATTCGGACACCGTGCAGGTGGGTGCCGTCGTCGAGGTGCACGGCACTCCACATCCAGTCCATGCCCCACCAATCGCGCACGCCCCAGGAGTGGTCGCGTTGCCCGGGAACGGAGTCGAAGCGGTAGCCGGTCCCATCGACGGTGACGGTTCCCGATACGGTGCAAGGGATTTCGTAGCGCGACGTCATTCGATACCGATAAGGACGGCCGTCGGTGGTCCACACCAGGCGCATCGTGACCTCGACCGGATCTCCGGGCTCCCCGCGCAACAATGCCGCGGGGTCGGCATATGCCTGACCGCGCGCCTGCAGGTCGACGCGATACGTCTGCAGCGGTGCGCCGACGGCGTGACCCAGCTCGATGGCGTCGGTGCGCACCGTCCACGGGTCGTCGGGCAGCGAGACATCGACGTCGACGACGGCCACGGTCGGCATGTCGGGTCCGCATAGCAGCGCATGCACCCATGCGGTGTGCTGATCGGCTATCCGGCCGAGACGGAACCAGCCGCCCAATCCCTGTGGCGCGTCGACGAAGTCGGCGTACCAGCTCTCGCTCCACAGCGGTTCGTCGGTCGGTGGGTGGGCGAGTTCGTCGTCGTCCGAAGGCCGCAGCGGCTCGGGTCGCTCGGCGGCCGGCAGTGTTGCCAACGCGTCGGTGTCCAGCACGTGGTCGCAATGGCGTTGCAGCATCGTCATGAACAACCGGTCACCCCGCTCGGTGCGCTCCACCAGCATCGACGACACGATTGCCATCATGACGCCGAAAAAGCTCTGGCCACGGACACCTTCGGCAACCTCGGTCAGGCTGATCGGCGGCTCGGGCCCCAGCGCTTGGTGATAAGTCCGCAGCAGGTCCTGGTAATGGGCCCGGCGATCTGGCGTCGGTAGCGCACAGCCCAGGAAGTACGCCAGATCGGTCATCGCCGGACCCCAGGAGACGGTCTGCCAGTCGACGACCGTCAACGCCCGGTCGGCTCCGGCTTCGCCGAAAAGCAGGTTGTCCAAACGGTAGTCGCCGTGTACGAGTCCCTGGATGGCGCCTTGAGCGCCTTGTTGGTAGCCGTCGAAAGCGGCGACCAGCCGGTCGCACACGTCCCGGCATCGGGGCGCGATCTGGTCGCCGTAACGCTCGACGAAGCTGCCGTAGAGCGAAGCGATCATCGCCTGATTCAGCGGGGCGTCACGGTTAAGCCACGGCGCGTCGGCCAGCGTCGCGTCGCCGAGCGCCGGCCCGTGCAGCCGTCCCAGCTCCGCGACCGCAAGCCGGGCTTGTTCCATTGTGGCGCCGGCGATTTCGTCGCCGACCACGGCCGGCCCAGCGTCGCCGAGCAGCAGGTCGAATGCGCCGGTCGACACGTCTACCGCCGCGTGGTAACAGGGGGCGACCGGACCATCGAGCCGTGGCGCGATGTCGCGGTAGAACCGGACCTCACGTTGGTAGAGGCCCAACGTGCGGCCGGTCTGCCGGCTCATCGGGTCGGTGGCCGCGACCTTGAGGACTACCGATGGTGGGCCGCCGGCCGCGGCGTACGTCGGCACGACGCGGTAGCACTCGCTCATCTGTCCGGTGCCGATGCGCTCGACGGTGAAACCGGTGACAGTGCCGGCACCGAGCGCCCCGCTCAGCCACGACGCTGTCAGATCGTCGGGTCGTTCGATGACGCGCTCGTTATCGGGATCCATGGTCACTGCACCAGCGAAAAGCCGTCCCAGACCAACCGGCGGTGCTGGTGCGGATCGAACTCGACGCGACACTTGCGGTCGATCACCAGCACGGCTCGCTCGGCGTGCGTATAGGCGGGCCAGTCGTCGCCCGGCACACCGGTCTGGCTGAAAGACCGCCAGCGCCTGATGACGTCGTCACTGACCCGCAGTGCATGTCTGCGGTCGGCGGCAGCGGTCAGCAACGCACCGAACGTGGTCCGGTAGATATCGAAGACGGCAAGCAGTTCGGTCGCGTGGGTAGCCCCGAAACCGGACCAGCGCAGAGCCCGCGGGGCGTAGTCGTAGCGGTAAAGATAGGTGGGGGCGTGCGCGCCGTGCGCCTCGGCGATCTGCCAGGCGGCCGCGTTGAACGCGAAATCCCCGCCAAGTTGGATGCATGCCGACGGCTTGGGGTAATCCGGGTAGGCCGCGGTAATGCGTTGCCGGGTAGCCGGTTCCGCGTCGGCCAGTAGTTCGTCGATCATCGCCTTGTTGGTTGGCAGCATCTTGAGAAAGCGGGTGAACAACCGGCCCTCTTCGGCGTTGGTGCCCACGATCAGCGGCACCTGATGCGATTGCCCGGACCGCATCGCCTCGACGGGATCGACGGGCAGGCAGTCGTCGCCGAAGGTAGGGCCGATCGGGAAGGCGCCCAACCGTTTCTGCATGCCCTGCTCGATCAGGCGGTGCTGGGCTTGGACCAGCTGAGCCGGGGTCGCCCGGAGCAGCGCGCTGGCGGCATCGCGCGGGCGTGCCCCCAGCAGATCGGCAAAGCGTGCCGCGAACTCAGCGGCCAGCTCGCGGGGACGCACCATGCCCGCCGCCGGACTTTCCGAAATCGCCTGCCCAAAAAGGCCTTTCGCGGCTGGCACGGCCAGCAATGTGGCCGTGATGTGAGCGCCGGCGCTTCCCCGAAGATGGTGACGTTGTCGGGGTCACCACCGAACTGGGCGATGTTGTCCCGGACCCATCGCAACGCCAGCACCAAATCGCGCAGGTACAGGTTGCCGTCGATGGTGATGTCGGCCGTCGACAGCGACGACAGGTCCAGACAGCCCAGCGCACCCAACCGGTAGTTGACCGACACGTAGACGCAGCCCCGCCGCGCCAGCGCGGCGCCGTCGTAGAGCGGGGTGGCCGAGCTGCCCAGGATGTAGCCGCCGCCGTGAATGAAGACCATCACCGGAAGCGGTTCGGTTGCGGGGGCTTCGGGCGTGACGACGTTGAGGGTCAGACAGTCCTCGCTCATCGGCTGGTACTTGCCAACGCCGAGCATCGTGTAGCGACGCTGCTGGGGCGCGCAGTTGGTGAACCCGTGGCAGTGCCGCACACCGGACCAGGGCTGCGCCGGCTGCGGCGCCCGGAAGCGCAGCGGCCCCACCGGCGGCTTGGCGTAGGGGATGGATCGCCAGCGGTGCACGCCGTCGCGGGTGAAGCCCTCGACGATACCGGTGACCGTGCGTGCGCGGACGGTGCGCTCGTGCATAACCCGACGTTAGCGGATTCGCCGGGCACACCGGACGGGCAGCACCTTGAGCCACGCCGAGGCCGCTAGCCTGAATCGATGCGGATCGCGATGCTGGTCGCAGTGCCATTGCTGGTCGCCGGGTGCTCGCACGACATCGGCGGCCGGCCGGGGCAATCGCCAACCAGCACGCCGGCCGGCGCCGTGACGTCGGCGTCGTCGTCGGCGTCGGCGTCGTCGCCGACGAGCAAACCGGCGGCCGGGTCCGCCGCACCGGCGGCCGGCGCCCCGATCTCGGCCGTCATCGCCTGGATCGAAGCAGGCAGGCCGGCCGATCCAGTGCGCTATCACAGCGTGAGCCGCGACGGTGTCACCACCGAGCTGGGCGGCGACATTGCGTTTGCCACCCAGTCCGGCAAAGCGTCGTGTCTGACCGACTCCAAACACACCGGCAGCGCGCTGGTGTGTCTGGTCAGCCTGACCAATCCCCCGCCCGCTCCCGCCACGGCCTACGGCGACTGGAAGGGCGGCTGGGTCGACTTCGACGGGGTGAAATTGCAGGTCGGAGCGTCCCGCGGTGACCCCGGGCCGTTCGTCAACGGCAACGGACCCGAGTTGGCCGACGGGGACTCATTGTCCTTCGGCGACTACCGCTGCCGCGCCGGCCAAGCCGGGCTGTTCTGCGTGAACTACGCCCACCAGTCCGCGGTGCGGCTCAGCGCCGGCGGCGTCGAGCCGTTCGGTTGCCTGCGCCCGGTGCCGCCGCCCGACGGGGTGGGAACGGCGTTCAGCTGCTGAGGTCCTCCACTGCCGGGCGGTTCTGCGTTGCGCCGCGACGATGCCGATATGAATTCGGTACAGACCCCGATTCACCGTCGGCCGCCCGGTGGTACCGCGGCGATCTTCTTCCAGGGCTATCGGCATGTCGTCGCCGGCTTGACTATGTAGTTGAGTACAAGGTTCATGCTTGAGAGGTGAGAACCAGCGAGGTCGCCAGGCAGACGCAGGTCAACGTTCAAACGCTGCGCTACTACGAACGCCGCGGTTTGCTGCCCGAACCCCGGCGGACCCCATCGGGTTACCGGACCTACACGCCGGACGCGGTGCGGGTTGTGCGGTTCGTCAAGCATGCACAGCGGCTTGGATTCACCCTCGATGACATCAAGGATCTGTTGTCTCTGGCCGAGGGCGGTCTCAACTCGTGCGACGAAGCGAGGGCGTTGGCCCGCGCCCGGCTCGCCGAGCTGCAGCAGCGCATCGAGCAACTCGCGGCTATGCGCGATGCGCTCGACCGACTGACCGCGACCTGTGATCGGCACCCCGCCAAACCGGATTGCCCGATCTTGCATGACATCGAAACAGCCGCCGCCACAACGTCGACCGCTGCGGACTGAACCACTATGCGGATTGAGCTACTCATCTCTCCGGGATGCCCCAATGCCGCCGCCGCCAGGGCGACGATCACCGAATGCCTGGCATGGTTGGGCATCGACATGCCGATAATCGACCGTGTCGGTAGCTATCCGTCACCGACGGTCCTGGTCGACGGGGTTGACGTGATGCGACCCGAGGCCGGACCAGCTATCGGCAGTGCGTGCAGACTCGACTTACCCACGCCGTCGCGGGTTTTCGACGCATTGCGGGCCAACGCGCCCACGACGACGGAATCCTGATGGCCGACCGGTTCGCGAATACGCCCGAGTCGCCGGCTACCGCCGCCCAGCACCTCCCACCGGTGATCCGGGAACTACACCGAGCTGTACTGCGCCGCTTCCTCGACCATGGCCGATGTCACCGTGACGACCTACGCATGACAGCCACTGCGCTGGGCGTCGAACTCGACGACGCGTTGTACCGACTGGAATCCGACGACCTGGTGCACACCGCGGCTGACGGAGACATCGAGGTCGCCTACCCCTTCTCGGGTAGGCCCACCACGCATACCGCCCATCTGACCGGGCGCCCTCCGGTCGCAGCGATGTGCGCCATCGACGCGCTCGGTATCCCGCTGATGAGCGGAAGCGACGGCGTCATCTACTCCGCCGATCCCGTCAGCCAAACGCGGATACAGATTCGACGCCACGGTAGCGACTGGATATGGCAACCTTCCTCCGCCGTGGTAGTGATCAGCCGAACCGATTGCCCCGGAACCCTGGCCGACACTGCATGCGAGTCGATTGCCTTCCACACCACAGCGCAGGACGCGCAAGCACATCTCGACAGCCATCCCGAACTTCGTGGTGTCGTCCTCGGC
The DNA here is from genome assembly GCF_002086675.1 of Mycobacterium persicum. Classification (GTDB taxonomy): domain Bacteria; phylum Actinomycetota; class Actinomycetes; order Mycobacteriales; family Mycobacteriaceae; genus Mycobacterium; species Mycobacterium persicum. The sequence goes on along the minus strand of NZ_MVIF01000018.1, from coordinate 24,837 downwards.
CAGGCCGACGCGATCGCCGTCGCCGCCAGCGTATTCGGATCCCTGCTCGCAGCTGACCGAACCACGTCGTCCGGCTAGGGCGTGACGCGAGCAAACTGCTGGGCACCATGCGGATTGGGCCAACCACCCTAGAACCCGTCGTCGGCATCGTCGGTGAGCGACTTCTCGGGATGGTGGAAGCCATTGGTTCGCGGCTGCCCGTGGTCCAGGTGCGGCGGCGGAATCCATTCGGTGTCGCCGTGGCTGTTTTTTCGGGTGCCCCAGCCTTTGTCGAGGAGTCTGTGGTGCGCGCCGCAGGCGAAGGTAAGGTCGTCGATATCGGTGCGATGGATGCCGGCCCACTCCCGCACATGATGGACCTCGCATCGATAACCCGGCACGTCGCAGCCCGGCGCTGAGCACCCACGATCCTTGGTGTACAAGACAATTCGCTGCCCCGGCGAAGCCAGGCGTTTGGTGTGATACAGAGCCAGGGCTTTGCCGTCGTCGAAGATCGCGAGGTAATGATTCGAGTGGCGGGCTAGGCGGATCACATCTGACATCGGCAGCAGGGTGCCACCGCCAGTGAGGGCCTTACCCGATGCCGATTCCAGTTCTTTGAGCGTGGTAGACACGATGATGCTGGCCGGTAACCCGTTGTGCTGACCCAGTTTCCCGCTGGCCAGCCGGGCACGCAACGCGGCGTTGAGGCCGTCGTGGTTGCGCTGGCTTTCCGAGCGGGTGTCGCGCTGCGCCACGTCTTGGGGCGGCGGTCCGTCGACCACCGGACTCTCGTCCTGCGGGTTGCACATGCCAGGAGCGGCCAGCTTGGCCAGCACAGCGTCCAGCCCGGCTCGCGCTTCCGGGGTCAGCCAACCACTGAGCCGCGACATTCCATCCAACCCCTGCTTGCCCAAGGTCAATCCGCGGCGGCGGGCCCGGTCCTCATCGGTGAAGGTGCCATCGGGATTGAGGCAGTCCATCAGCCGCTGCGCCAGCTTCCCCAACTGGTCGGGGCGAAACCGGGTGGCCAGCCGGGCCAGATGGGCTTCGGATTTCTCCCGAGTCTCGATGTCCACCTCAACCGGCAGGTGACGAACGAAGTCGCGGATCACCCGCACATGCGCCTCGCCGAGGTGCCCGGCGCGCTGAGCGGCAGCGGTGGCGCTCAATTGCGGCGCCAACGGCTCGCCGGTCAGGGCGCGGCGCTCACCGAGCTCGGTGGCCTCGCCTACCCGCCGGCTGGCCTCAGCACGCGTGATCCGCAACCGGCTGGCCAACGCCGAAGGCAGCCTGCCGCCCAACTCCTCCTCGCTGGACTGCTCGGCGATCTGATTGATCAGGGCATGTTCGATGCTCGGCAGCTGGCGCCGAACGGTTTCGCAGCGCTCCAGCAGGGCCATGCGTTCAGGGGTGGTCAAGGCGTCGAAGGACAGGTCCTGCAGCCGTGACACAGCCGCCTGCAGCGCGTCGAACGACGCCACCACCGACTCCCGATTCGAACCCATGTTCGAATGCTATCGCGGCGCACCGACAAGAACCCGCCTCCGTCAGAGTCCTGAAACCACAGTGACGCAAGTGATTTCAGTCGCTCGCCGAGCCCCCGGTAGCCAGCTCGAGCACGTGAATCTCCCCCGTGGCGCCGTCAACCTCGATGAGCGCACCGGGCTGCAGGAATCGCGTCGCACCCTGGACGTCGACCACGCACGGGAAGCCGAACTCACGGGCCACCACGGCCGCATGGGACATGGGTCCGCCGAGCTCGGTGACCACCGCCGCGGCGTAGCAGAAGGCGGCGGTATAGCCGACGTCGGTGACCTCGGCGACCAGGATCTCTCCCGGCTGCAGGTCATCGATCGTTTCCGGACGAACGATCCGCACCCGCCCTCGGACCCGGCCACCGCAGACGCCGACGCCGCGCAACGTGTCCCCGGCCCCCAACGCGGCCGACGACCCGGTCGATGGCTCCCAAGTCCCGCTGAACACCGTGGGGGGAACGACGGCAGTCAGTCTGCGTTGTTCGGCGCGGCGCCGAGCCACCAGCTCGGCGACGTCGCCGGGCAGCGCGTCGAGCTCATCGACCAACAGGTAGAACACATCATCGGGGGTTTCGACGACACCGGCCGCGACCAGCCGGCGCCCGTACTCGCGCAGCAGATCGCGCAGCACCCAGATCGCGCGGACCATCCTGTCACGACGGACTTCTCGATCCCGGAGCTGACGCGCAGCCAGCAGCGCAACCGGCTTGGCCCGCAACGGGATTGCCGGATGCTGCGGCTCCGGCACGGGCGGGGCGCTCAGCGCCTTGGCCACCATCCGGACCAGCAATTCCGGATTGTCGGCGTAGCTGGTCGACAGCATCTCGACCTCAGCCGGACCGCGATGGCCGATCAACGAAAGCTCTTGCAACACCAGGGCGTAGAACTGCGGCGCCGCCACCGCCAGCTTGCCCAGGCGCTCCCCCGGCTCCTGCAGCACACGCATCACGTCGGGATCGCGCCGCGCGGCACTCACTAGCCGCTGCACGGCTTCCACCGGACGCGCGCTCACCAATTGCGGCCCCGCCGCCGGCGCGGTGTCCCGGCCGCACAAAGCACGCAACAACACGTTGAAGGCGGCACACAGCATGAAGGATCCGGATGCCAAGACCCAGCCGTGAACGACGTGGTCTCGGGCCAGCAGGATCAGGCTAAGCAGCCGGCGATCGTCCAGCTGCGCAATGTCGCGGGTCAGATGTTCCAGCCGGTCGACGTCGTCAAAGTAATCACTGGTATCCAGTGGCGAACCAGCGCTCAACCCGACCAGGTTGACGCCGAAAACCCCGATGTTGCGGACCGTGCGCAGCAGTCTGCGGGCTCGCCGTGATTCCGACGGCGGGCGCTCGTCGCCGAAGATTGGCAGCGACGCCATACTCGGGCCGAAGAACCCGCTGTTGCTGACGATCATGGCCGGCTTGGCGAACGGGACTGTCTCGGCCATGAAGTGCGCCGAAGTGATGGCCCCGTACAGTCGGTGGGCGAACACCGCCACCGTTCGCATCGCGATTTCCCGCTGAATCACCCCACCGGGCCGCAGCCGTTCTGCGATACCCACCCCGCCGGCACGCAGTCCGCGTACCGTGACCGACGCCGACGACGGCGAAAACGGACCAGGCAGCGCCTCGGACAAATTCGTGGCCAAGAACGTCGGGAAGCGGGGATCAATCGGGGTGTCGAACTCACCGTTGACCCCTTGGGGCCCAGCCAATCTGGGAACCACACCGTCCGCCGCCGGGGCGTCGACAGCCGGGAGGTCCTGGATCGTGGCCAGCCGCCAGGGCAGCGATACCACCCGCCTGCCCACGCAGACCCGGCCGCGCACCGCCAGGACGAAATCTTCGACGGCCTCCTCGGCGGTCCACGCCGGTCGGAATCCCCACTCCTCGTGCAGCCGCGACGTGTCCATCATCGGAACACCTTGCAGCAGTTGGAGTTCGGCGAATGTTGGGACAAGCTGCAGCGCCCCGGAGGCGATCGGCAGAATGGGGCGGCCCAGTGCGGCGGCGATCTGGCGAAAAGTCGGCTGACCCGGCGCGGTCAGGTTCACCGCACCACTGTCGGTACCCAGGATGGCCCGGATCAGCAGGCGCAACACGTCGTCGACGTGGACCACCTGCACGACGGAATCGGCCAACGCGTCGGGCAACACCGGCAATGCCCACACCCGGCGCACCCAATTGTCGACGCTGCGGCCGACGATCAGTGCCGAGCGCACCGTCACCCATTGGGCTCCGGAATCCGCCAGCATCTGCTCAACCCGGGCTTTGTGCCGGCCCTCGATGGAACCTGGTGCGACTTCGGCGTCTTCAGCAGCCGGTGGTTCCCCGGGACGGTAGACGTGGGCGGAGCTGGCGAAGACAATGCGGCCGGTCCCGGAGACCCTCATCGCGTCCAGGACGTTTCCCGTGCCACCGATATTGACCTGGTGGCTGATCTCACTGTCCGGTCCAGGGCTCCTGACCCATGCGCAGTGCGCGACGACGTCGGCGCCGGTGATCGCGCGCCTGACCGCGGCCCCATCCCGGATGTCTGCCGTAACGAAATCAGCTGCACTGGGCCAGCTCTCGGGTCGATGACGGGCGATGCCGATAACCTGGTGGCCTTGGCTGAGCAGTCTGGCGACCAAGCCGCGGCCGAGCACTCCGCTGGCCCCGGTAACCGCGACTTTCACAGGGTCGGTCGGGTCATGGTCACCCGCTCCGCATCGGTTCGTCCTGCATTGTTGCTGGTGTCGCTCATGGCTATTCGTCGTCGTCCATGAACGCGGCGTTGACCAGATCGTCGAGGTCCATGTCGGCAATGTCCTTTTCGGTGGTCGCTGCCGGCGCCCCAGGCTGACCGCTCACCTCGGTGCCCTGGGCCAACGACAGCAACAGGTCCAGCACTCCCGCCTGCCGAAGGCGCTTGATCGGAATGGATGCGACCACGCGCTGCAGTTCGGCCTCGCCGGGGGCCGTGGCCGGGGCGTCGTGCGGCGCCGAACCCAACAGTTCGCGGTGCATGTAGCCGGCCAGCGCAGCCGAGTTGGGGTAGTCGAAAATGAGCGTCGGCGAAAGCGCAAGGCCAGTAGCGGATTTGAGCCTGTTGCGCATCTCGACCGCGGTCAGCGAATCGAAGCCCAACTCCTGGAATGCCCGGTCCGGGTCGATCGCCTCCGGGCTGGTGTTGCCCAGTACGGTCGCGATGTTGGACCGCACCAGATCCAACAGGACGGCGTGCTGCTCGTCGTCGGGCAAGCCGTCCAGACGTTGCAGCAGAGCGGATTTCGACTTAGCCGCGGCCAGCGAGTCGTCGACTTGACGACGCGTGGGCGCGTTGATCAGGTCGACGAACATCGGCGGCAGCGTGCCATTATCGAATTTGACCCGCAACGCGGCAAAGTCGATGTGGGCGGGCAGCACGAACGGTTCGTCGACGATCATGGCGGTGTCGAGCAATTCCAGCGCTTCTTCCGAGGACATCGCCACGATGCCGTCGCGGGCGAACCGCTTGAAGTCGACACTTGCCAATCCGCCGGTCATGGCGCTGGCCTGATTCCACAGACCCCAACCCAGCGAGATTGCCGGCAGCCCATGCGCCCGCCGGTGCACGGCCAGCCCGTCCAGGAATGAGTTGGCGGCCGCGTAGTTGCCCTGTCCCGACGAGCCGACCAACCCGGCCATCGACGAAAACATCACGAAGGCAGACACATCCAGATCGCAGGTCAGCTCGTGCAGATTCCACGCCGCGTCGACCTTGGCCCGCATTACCGTTTCCATCCGCTGCGGTGTCAGCGAGGTCACCACGGCGTCATCGAGTGCGCCCGCGGTGTGGATCACGGCCGACAGCGGGTGCTGAACCGGGATATCGGCGATCACCTTTGCCAACGCGGCCCGATCGGCGGCATCACAAGAAACCACCTGCACCTGCGCGCCGGCCGCGCCCAATTCGGCTACCAGTTCGTCGGCCCCGGATGCGTCCGGGCCACGCCTGCTGACCAGGACCAGCTGACGCACCCCGTGGCGAGTCACGACATGGCGTGCCAACGCCGAGCCGGCCATGCCGGTCCCGCCGGTGATCAGCACCGTGCCGGCCGCCCACGCGTCCGGCATGGTCATCACCACCTTGCCGACGTGGCGTGCCTGGCTCAGGTACCGCAACGCCGCAGGGGCGCGACGCACGTCGAACGTCGTGACCGGCAACGGTCGCAGCACCTCGTCGTCGAACAGGGCGGCCAGTTCGGCAAGGATCTGCGCAATGCGGTCCGGTCCGGCCTCGAAGAGGTCGAAAGCTCGGTAGCGCACTCCCGGGTACCGCTGCGCGATCACTTCGGGTTCGCGGATGTCGGTCTTGCCCATCTCCAGGAACCCTCCGCCCGAGGCGACCAGACGCAGCGACGCATCCACGAAATCACCGGCCAGCGAGTCCAAGACCACGTCCACGCCGCGCCCACCGGTAGCGGAGCGGAATTTGTCCTCGAATTCCAGGCTGCGCGAGTCGGAGATGTGGTCGTCGTCAAAGCCCATGGCCCGCAACGTGTCCCACTTGCCCTTGCTGGCGGTGGCGAACACCTCGAGACCCCAATGCCGGGCCAGCTGCACCGCCGCCATACCGACACCACCGGTGGCGGCGTGCACCAGGATCCGTTGCCCCGACCGCACGGACGCCAAATCGCGCAGCGCGTAATAGGCGGTGGCGAACACCACCGACGCGGTGGCCGCCGCGGTGTGCGACCAGCCCGCCGGAACCTTGACCAACAGCCTGTGGTCGGTGGTGGCGATCGTCCCGGTGCCTTCGGGGAACAAGCCCATGACTCGGTCGCCGACGGCGAAACCCCTATCTTCTGGGCCGGTTTCGAGGACAACACCGGACGCCTCGACACCCATCACCGCCTCGGGGTCGGGGTAGAGCCCCAATGCGATCATGACGTCCCGGAAATTGGCTGCGATGGCGGACAACCGCACCCTGACGTGTCCGGGCTGCAGCGGAGTGTCGGCGTCGGGAATCGGCTCCAGCCGCAGGTTTTCGAACGTGCCGGCTGCGCTCATGCCCAACCGCCACGGCCCGTCGCCCGGGGGGACCAACAGCGCGCCAACCGTGCGGCTGCCGTGGACTCGGGCAATGTACACCTGCCCACCGCGCCACAACACCTGCGGCTCGCCGGCGGCCAACACCGCCGCCAGGGCCGATTCATCCAGGGGCGCATCGGTATCGACCAGCACGATACGTCCGGGATGCTCCGTCTGCGCCGAGCGCACCAGGCCCCACACCGCCGCGCCGGCCAGGTCGGTGACGTCTTCGCCGGGCAGCGCGACAGCACCGCGCGTCGTCACCACCAGTACCCCTGCGCCGTCGCGGCCGAGCCAGGACTGCAGCACGTCGAGCACCGAGTTCGTGGCGGTGTAGACACCCGCCACCGCGTCGCCGGCCACCGGCACGGATTCGAAGACCACCGTTGACGAGTCGCTGTCCGCCGTTGTGCCCCAGGCCATTACGGGCACCGGTTCCAGGGCAGCCGACGGCTGGGCCGACCAGTCCACCTGGAACAGCCGGTCGGGACCCGACCCGGATACCGCGGCGCGCAGCTGCTGATCGGTGACGGGCCGCGCCAGCATCGACGCGACCGACAGCACCGGCAATCCCAGCCCGTCGGCCAGCTCGATCGACACTGTGGACGGCCCCGCCGGCGCGATGCGCGCCCGAACCGCCGATGCGCCGCCGGCATGCAGCGACACACCTTGCCAGGAGAACGGAACGAGCACCGAGCCCTCGTCGACGCCGAAATCGTCGGCGCCGTTGGAGGCCAGAATCACCGCGTGCAACGCCGCATCCAGCATCACCGGATGAACTCCGAAGCCCGCGACCGACACCCCGGCGTCGGCGGGTAAGGAGACCTCGGCGAAGACTTCATCGCCGCGGCGCCACATCGCGTTCAGGCCGCGGAATGCCGGGCCATAGCCATACCCGCGCTCGGCCAACCGTTCGTATCCGTCGGCGACCTCCACCGGTACCGCGCCCACGGGTGGCCACGCCGCCAAATCGGTTGTCGGAGCAGCGGTCCCGTTAGCGAGCGTGCCCTCGGCATGCAACACCCAGCCGCCGCCGGCCTCCGCGCGGGAGTACACCGACACCGCGCGAGCGCCGGACTCATCCGCACCACCCACGATCACCTCGACGGCAACCGATGACCCGGCCGGCAACACCAAGGGCGCGGCCAGGGTCAACTCCTCGACCACCGTGCAGCCCACTTCGTCGCCGGCTCGAATCGCCAACTCGACGAAGCCCGCTCCGGGGAAGATCACCACGCCGCCGACGGCATGATCGGCCAACCAGCCCTGCGCGCGCGGCGATAACCGCCCGGTCAGCACGACGCCGCCGGAGGTCGGCAGCTCCACCACCGCGCCCAGCAGGGCATGCTCGCTGGCCTCGAGGCCGAGCCCGGCGGCGTCAGCCGCAGCTCCGTCACTAGACAGCCAGAACCGCCGCCGCTGAAATGCGTAGGTCGGCAACTCGACGAAGTTCGCCTGCCCCACTACGGTGCGCCAGTCCACGTTGACACCGGCGACGAACGCCTGAGCCACGGCGTTGACCAACGTCACCGGCTCGGGCCGATCCTTGCGCAGCGCGGAGATCGTCAGGATCCCGGTATCCGGCAGCGATTCTTCGATCGACGCGGTAAGGCCGCTGCCCGGCCCGACTTCGAAGAAGCGGGTGGCACCCGCCGATTGGGCGAATTGGACGCTGTCGGCGAACCGGACCGCCTCCCGAACGTGACGCTTCCAGTACGCCGGGGAGCCGAAGTCGTCGGCCGCCAGCGCACCGGTGACATTGGAGATGACCGGAATCGCAGGTTGTCCGATGGCCAGACCGCTTGCCACGGAGCCGAATTCGTCGATCATCGGGTCCATCAGTGGCGAGTGGAACGCGTGCGACACGGCCAGGCGATGTACCCGTCGGCCGTCAGCGCGCAACCGGTCGGCGACCGCGAGCACCGCGTCCGCGGCGCCGGAAATCACCACGGAGGCAGGGCCGTTGACGGCGGCGACGCTGACGTCCGCGCCCAGCAGGGGCGCAATTTCTGCTTCGGTGGCCGCCACCGCGACCATCGCTCCGCCGGGCGGCAGGGCCTGCATGAACCTGCCCCGTGCGGCGACCAGCACCGCGGCGTTTTCCAGGGACAGGACGCCGGCGACGTGTGCCGCCGCGATTTCACCGACGGAGTGGCCCATCACGAAGTCTGGTCGCATTCCCCAGGACTCCAGCAGCCGGTACAGCGCGACTTCCACCGCGAACAGCGCTGGCTGCGCGAATTCCGTTGTGTTCAAAAGGTTTTCGTCGTGACCCCAGATGACTTCGCGCAGCGGGCGCAGCAGGTGGCGGTCCAGTTCGGCGACGACGGTGTTAAACGCCTCGGCGAACACCGGATATCCGGCGTGCAAGCCCATTCCCATGCCCAGTATTTGGGAGCCTTGGCCGGGGAAGACGAACACCGTCTTGCCCGCAGGGGTGGCGGTAGCGCGAACCACCGAGAGCACGTCATCGCCGGAATCGCCGGCCAACTCTTCCAGCCCGGCCAGCAACCCATCGCGGTCCCCGCCGACCACCACCGCCCGATGCTCAAACATCGAACGCCCCGCCAACGACCACCCCACATCGGCGACATCCAACCCGTCATGGGTCCGCACATACCCGGCCAGCCGCGCCGCCTGCGCCCGCAACGCCGCATCCGACTTCGCCGACACCACCCACGGCACCACCGGCCGCGACGGACCCTGCGCCGACTCTGAGGCCGGGACCGCCTCGACAATCACATGCGCATTCGTGCCACTAATCCCAAACGACGACACCCCCGCCCGTCTCACCCGACCACCACCCGGCCAAGGCTGCGGCCGGGTCAACAACGACACCGCCCCCACCGCCCAATCCACATGCGGGATCGGCTCATCCACATGCAACGTCGCCGGCAACAACTCCTGGCGCATCGCCAACACCATCATGATCACCCCGGCCACCCCCGCCGCCGCCTGGGTATGACCCATATTCGACTTCACCGACCCCAACCAGAGCGGCTCGGAACGCCCCTGCCCATAGGTCGCCAACAACGCCTGCGCCTCAATCGGATCACCCAACGTAGTCCCGGTCCCATGACCCTCGACCACATCCACATCCGCCGCGCTCAACCCCGCATTAGCCAACGCCGCCCGCACCACCCGCTGCTGCGACGGACCATTGGGCGCGGTCAACCCATTCGAAGCCCCATCCTGATTGACCGCCGAACCCCGCACCACCGCCAACACCGGATGCCCCAACCGCCGCGCATCCGAAAGCCGCTCCACCACCAACATGCCGCCGCCCTCGGACCAGCCGACCCCGTCGGCCGCGCCCGCGTAGGCCTTGCAGCGCCCGTCCGGCGCCAGCCCCCGGTGCCGACTGAATTCCACGAAGATGTCGGGCGTGGCGTTGATGGTCACTCCGCCGGCCAGCGCCAGGTCACACTCCCCCGAACGCAGCGACTGCACCGCCATATGCAACGCCACCAACGACGACGAACACGCCGTATCCACCGACACCGCCGGACCCTCCAACCCCAGCACATAGGCCACCCGGCCGGAGGCCACACTGGACAGTTGGCCGGTCAGCCGGAAGCCTTCCACCGGTTCGGCAGCGAACATGCCGTAGCCCTGGGTCATGACTCCGGCGAACACACCGGTGGCGCTGCCGCGCAGGCTGCCGGGCTCGATTCCGGCCCGCTCCAACGCCTCCCACGACAGCTCCAGGAACATCCGCTGCTGCGGGTCCATCGCCAGGGCCTCGCTGGGCCCGACGCCGAAGAACGCGGGATCGAAGTCGCCGACCCGGTCCACGAACCCGCCGGTTTTGGTGTAGCACGCGCCGGGCACGTCGGGATCCGGGTTGAACAGCCCTGCCAGGTCCCAGCCGCGGTCGGTGGGGAATTCGGACAGCACATCGCGGCCCTGAACCAGCATGTCCCACAGGTCATCTGGCGACTCAATCCCCCCGGGATAACGACATGCCATGCCCACGATGGCAATCGGGTCGCCGTCCGTGGCGCGCACCGCCGATACGTGCTTGATCTCCTGTGGAACACCGGCGAGTTCACCGCGGATGTAGCCGGCCAGGCCGTTGGGGGTTGGGTAGTCGAAGATGAGCGTGGGTGAAAGGGTAAGGCCGGTTGCGGTTTTGAGTCGGTTGCGCATTTCGACCGCGGTCAGCGAGTCGAAACCCAACTCCTGGAACGCCTTGTCGGCGTCGACGGCCTCGGGGGCGATGTTGCCCAGGACGGTGGCGATGTGGGACCGCACCAAGTCCAGTACCACGGCGTGCTGTTCGGCTTCGGGCAGGCCGTGCAGGCGGTGCGCCAGCGCCGATTTCGACTTGGCGGCAGCCAGTGCGTCGTCGACCTGGCGTCTGGTCGGCGCGTTGACCAGATCGCTGAACATCGGCGGCACCGCCACCGCGTGGGCCCGCAGCGCGCTCAGGTCGATGCGGGCGGGCGCCAGGAACGGCTGGTCGACGATCAGCGCGGTGTCGAACAATTCCATCGCCTCATCCGAGGACAACGCCAGCACACCTTCGCGGCCCAGCCGGGCACGGTCGGCGGCGTCCAGTCCGCCGGTCATGTCGCTGGCCTGATCCCACAGGCCCCACCCCAGCGACATCGCCGGCAAGCCGTGGGCCCGCCGGTGCGCGGCCAGCCCGTCCAGGAAGGTGTTGGCGGCCGCATAGTTGGCCTGACCCGACGACCCCACCAGCCCCGCCATCGACGAAAACATCACGAACGCAGCCACATCCAGGTCAAGGGTCAGCTCGTGTAAGTTCCACGCCGCATCGACCTTGGCCCGCAGTACGGCATCGACGCGTTCCGGTGTCAACGACGAAATCACCGCGTCATCGAGCACACCGGCCGCATGGATCACGGCGGACAACGGGTGCTGCGCCGGGATGCCGGCGATCACGTCGGCCAGCGCCGCCCGGTCGGCCGCGTCACACGCCACCACATGCACCTGCGCGCCGGCGGCAGTCAACTCGGTCACCAACGCCGCGGCCCCTGCGGCGTCGGCACCGCGCCGGCTGAGCAACACCAGATGACGGACCCCGTGGCGGGTGACGGCGTGACGCGCCAATACCGAACCGGCCATGCCGGTTCCACCGGTGATCAGCACGGTGCCGGCAGCCCATGCGTCGGGCATGCTCATGACGACCTTGCCGATATGGCGGGCCTGGCTCAGGTATCGCAGGGCCGCCGGCGCCCGCCGGATGTCAAACGTCGTCACCGGCAGTGGCCGCAGCACCCCGGCGTCGAACAATGCGGCCAGTTCGAGCAGGTACTGGTGCATGCGGGGACGGCCGGGTTCGAACAGGTCGAAGGCACGGTAGCGCACACCCGGATATTCCTGGGCGATCACGCCGGGATCGCGGATGTCGGTCTTGCCCATCTCGAGGAACACCCCGCCGGGCCCCAGCAGGCGCAGCGACGCGTCGACGAATTCACCGGCCAGCGAGTCCAATACGACGTCCATGCCGCGGCCGTCGGTGACCGCGCGGAATTTCTCCTCGAATTCCAGGCTGCGCGAATCGGAGATGTGGTCTTCGTCAAAGCCCATGGCGCGCAAGGTGTCCCACTTGCCCTTGCTGGCGGTGGCGAATACTTCCAGACCCAGATGCCGGGCCAGCTGCACGGCCGCCATGCCGACCCCGCCGGTGGCGGCGTGCACCAGTACCCGCTGGCCCGGTTGGACGTCGGCCAAGTGTATGAAGGCGTAGTACGCGGTGGTGAAAACGGCTGAGATGGCGGCGGCTTCGGCATATGACCAGTCGGCGGGCATCGGCAGCAACAACCGGATGTCGCCGGCCACCAGCGTGCCGCTGCCGTCGGGGAAGAATCCGTATACCGAATCCCCGACCGCGAATTCGGTCACTCCCGGGCCGACCTCGACGACGACGCCGGCGCCTTCGCCGCCGATCAACGCGTCGTGGGTGAACATGCCCAGGGTGATCATGATGTCGCGGAAGTTCGCGGCGATGGCGCGCATGGCCACCCGAACCTGGCCCGGGCCCAACGGCGCGCCGGCGTTGGGAACCGGCTCCAGCCGCAGGTTCTCGAAGGTGCCCGCACTGCTAAGACCCAGCCGCCACGGCCCGCCGGCCGGCGGCACCAGGATGCCGTCAACGTCGCGGCTGGCGTGCACCCGCGGGGCGTAGGCCTGTCCGTCGCGCAGCAGCACCTGCGGTTCGCCGACCGCCAATGCTGTTGCTACCGCCGAATCATCAAGCGGCGCATCGGAATCTAGCAACACCAGCCGGCCGGGGTTTTCGGTTTGCGCTGACCGCACCAACCCCCACACCGCGGCCCCCGCCAGGTCGGTGACGTCCTCACCCGGCAGCGCCACGGCACCCCGGGTGACGACGACCAGCACTCCGGAGTCATGCTCGGCCAGCCACGACTGCACGGCCGCCAGCGCCCGGCCGGCACTTTCGTGGGTCGCGGCCACCGGATCCTCAACAGAGGCAACACATTCGAAGACCTCGTAGCACGAGGGCGCATCGCCGCTCGCGGCGGCCGCCGGTGACCAGACGACCTCGAACAGTCGGTCCGCACCCGCACCGGACAACACGGCCCGCAGTTGCTGCTCGCTGACCGGTCGGGCCACCATCGCCGCGACCGACAGCACCGGCAAGCCGAGGTCGTCGGCAAGCTCGACCGATACCGCTGACGGTCCGGCCGGCGCGATCCGCACCCGCGCCGCCGCCGCCCCGGTGGCGTGCAACGACACGCCTTGCCACGAAAACGGCAGCACCAGTTCGGCCTCCGGATTCGCGATCACCGCGGTGTGCAACGCCGCATCCAGTAGCGCGGGGTGCAACCCGAAACCGGCCACGCCGCCGGCCGCCTCCGGCAACCTCACCTCGGCGAACAGCTCGTCACCGCGGGCCCACATCGCGGTCAACCCGCGAAACGCCGGACCATACCCATAGCCGCGCTCCGCCAGCCGCTGGTAGCCGTCGGACACATCGACGGCGGTGGCACCCGTGGGCGGCCACACCGACAGGTCGGCCGCGGGGTCAACGGTCCCAGCACGCAACGTCCCCTCTGCGTGGCACACCCACACCGAACCGGCGTCGACGTCGGCGCGCGAATAGACCGAGACGCTGCGCTCCGAAGGCTCCGCCGCGGCGCCGACCACCACCTGCACCGCCACCGACCCCGAAGCCGGAACCAGCAACGGTGTCCGCAGGGTGAGCTCGTCGACCACCGGGCAGCCGACTTCGTCGCCGGCGCGGATCGCCAATTCGACGACACCGGTGCCGGGGAACACCACGACGCCCGACACGGCATGATCGGCCAACCAGGCCTGGGAGCTGACGGACAACCGGCCCGTCAAGACCACGCCACCGGATGCCGGCAGTTCCACCACCGCGCCCAGCAATGTGTGTTGACCCGCCGTCAATCCCAAACCGGATGCGTCGGCCCCCATGCCCTCGCCCGAGAGCCAAAACCGGCGCTTCTCAAAGGCATACGTCGGCAGCTCGACGAACCCGGCTCCGTCCAGTACGCCGCGCCAATCCACCGGCACACCCGCGACGAAGGCGGCGGCGGCCGACAGCAGGAACCTGGCGAGCCCGCCGTCCTCGCGGCCGAGGGTGGGGACGACGACGGGTTCGGAGTCAGCCATGCAGTGGTTGGCGGTGTCCTCGATGCCGGCGATCAGCGCGGGATGGGGGCTGGATTCGATGAAAGTGCGGTATCCGTGTTCGCATGCGCTGCGCACCGCCTGGTCGAACTGCACGGTCTGGCGGATGTTGCGGTACCAGTAGTCGGCGTCCAAACCTGCTGTGTCCACCCGGCTTCCGGTCACCGACGAGAAGAAGGCGGTGCGCGCAGAACGCGGCTCGATACCCGCAAGGGCGCCGGTGAGCTGGTCCCGAATGGCTTCGACCTCTGCCGAATGCGAGGCATAGTCCACCTCGATCCGGCGGGTGCGCAGCTCGCGGTCCGCGCAAACCTGGATCAGCTCCTCCAGCGCGGCCACCTCACCCGACACCACGACGGCCGAACGGCCGTTGACCGCGGCGATGCTGATCCGAGTTCCGAAGGGCGCCAACAGCTCCTGCGCCTGTTCGGCGCCGCACGCCAGCGACACCATGCCGCCGGGACCGGCGAGGCCGGTCAGCAATGTACTGCGCAGCGTCACCACCTTGGCGGCGTCGCGTAGCGATAGCGCACCGGCAACGTAGGCGGCGGCGATCTCGCCCTGGGAATGACCGATGACGGCGTCCGGACGCACGCCGATCGACTTCCACAACTCGGCCAGCGACACCATCACCGCAAACAGCACCGGCTGCACCACGTCTACCCGGTCGAGGCCGGGGGCGCCCGGAGCGCCGCGCAGCACGTCGGTCAGCGACCAGTCGACGAATTCGGCGAACGCCTCGGCGCACGCCTCGATCTGCTGCGCGAATACCGGTGCGGTGTCAAGCAATTCGACGCCCATGCCGACCCATTGGGAGCCTTGGCCGGGGAAGACGAACACCGTCTTGCCCGCAGGGGTGGCGGTACCGCGAATCACCGAGAGCACGTCATCGCCGGAATCGCCGGCCAACTCTTCCAGCCCGGCCAGCAACCCATCGCGGTCCCCGCCGACCACCACCGCCCGATGCTCAAACATCGAACGCCCCGCCAACGACCACCCCACATCGGCGACATCCAACCCGTCATGGGTCCGCACATACCCGGCCAGCCGCGCCGCCTGCGCCCGCAACGCCGCATCCGACTTCGCCGACACCACCCACGGCACCACCGGCCGCGACGGACCCTGCGCCGACTCTGAGGCCGGGACCGCCTCGACAATCACATGCGCATTCGTGCCACTAATCCCAAACGACGACACCCCCGCCCGTCTCACCCGACCACCACCCGGCCAAGGCTGCGGCCGGGTCAACAACGACACCGCCCCCACCGACCAATCCACATGCGGGCTGGGCTCATCGACATGCAACGTCGCCGGCAACAACTCATGGCGCATCGCCAACACCATCTTGATCACCCCGGCCACCCCCGCCGCCGCCTGGGTATGACCCATATTCGACTTCACCGACCCCAACCAGAGCGGCTCGGAACGCCCCTGCCCATAGGTCGCCAACAACGCCTGCGCCTCAATCGGATCACCCAACGTAGTCCCGGTCCCATGACCCTCGACCACATCCACATCCGCCGCGCTCAACCCCGCATTAGCCAACGCCGCCCGCACCACCCGCTGCTGCGACGGACCATTGGGCGCGGTCAACCCATTCGAAGCCCCATCCTGATTGACCGCCGAACCCCGCACCACCGCCAACACCGGATGCCCCAACCGCCGCGCATCCGAAAGCCGCTCCACCACCAACATGGCCCCACCCTCGGACCAGCCGACCCCGTCGGCCGCGCCCGCGTAGGCCTTGCAGCGCCCGTCCGGCGCCAGCCCCCGGTGCCGGCTGAATTCCACGAAGACCGTCGGGGTGGCGTTGACGGTGGCGCCGCCGGCCAGCGCCAGGTCACACTCCCCCGAACGCAGCGACTGCACCGCCATATGCAACGCCACCAACGACGACGAACACGCCGTATCCACCGACACCGCCGGACCCTCCAACCCCAGCACGTACGACACCCGGCCGGAGGCGACGCTGGAGGTCATACCGGTCAGCCGGTAGCCCTCGATCTCCTCGGCGAACATGCCGTAGCCCTGGACGATGAGCCCGGCGAAGACGCCGGTGGCGCTGCCGCGTAGCCGCGTGGGATCGATTCCGGCCCGCTCCAGCGCCTCCCACGACAGCTCCAGCAGCATCCGGTGCTGCGGGTCCATCGCCAGGGCCTCGCTGGGGGCAATGCCGAAGAACGCGGGATCGAAGTCGGCGACACCGTCGACGAAGCCGCCGGTGCTCGCATACGACTTGTGGGGTGTGTCGGGATCCGGGTCGAACAGGCCGGCCAGGTCCCAGCCGCGGTCGGTGGGGAACTCGGACATCACGTCGCGGCCGTCGGCGACCATCTGCCACAGGGCCTCCGGAGTGTCGACCCCACCGGGGAAGCGGCACGACATCCCGACGATCGCGATCGGCTCGCTCGACCGCTCCAGCAGCGCGCGGTTGGTCCGCTTCAGGCGTTCAACCTGAACCAGCGCTTTCCGCAGCGCTTCGGTTGCATGCTGGAGTTGATCAACCATTACTAACCTCGCCTAACCCTCGCCTAACCCCTGGTCGTCGCCGACCGGGTGCGGCCTTATCGCCGAATCACGGAAGTCGCTGCACGAATCGGCCTCGCCGTTTCGCCGACCAGCGTCGCTTTTTCGACCGGCGTCGTGCTGCGTTCCGACCGAAGAATGTCGCTGGTGAGTATCGCCAACTGTGGCAGGATTTCAAAACGTCCGATACTCCCAGGTATGCACGGGCGGGCCGGGTGCCCTGGAAGCGCTGGAAGCCATTCTGGGCGGGCAACCGCGGCCGCCTGCACACCTGGGTACACCGAGCCCGCCGTCCATGGCGCGACTTTACCCGGTTCGCCAGTGTCTAACGGCTAGACACCCACCCTGCGCCAGCCGTCGGCGGCCCTGGCCGCTCGGATCAGCTCGCCGCACAGCTCACGCAATTCGGGCACGCCGGCTCCTTCGTCGAGTGCGGTGGCGACGTCTTCGGCCGCACATCGCATCTGGTAGATCCGGTCCGACAGATCTGCCGCTTCGTCGGCCGTCAACACCACCGCATCGGCGGGCAGAGCCACCGCGGCCCCGGCATCGCCCCGCGTCATCATGGCTCGCTGCTCATAGGCCCGCTGCCGGCACGATTGCCGGCAGTATTGGCGGCGGCGGCCCATTCCGGCATCGGTCACGTCACGTCCACACCAGCGGCATGGCTGGGGACGGGCACGTTGACGTCGGGCCGGGCTCACGCCTGCCGACTTTAGTCGGCTCGGGCCCGTGATCCCGGTATCATCGATGTTCGCGGATGGTCGCGTCGCGCGCTGTGACTAGCCCGGGAACTACCCCGGGAACTACGTGGGCGGCTGCGGCGTTCGCTGAAGCGGAGAGAATCACTATCCGGAGCCAACCAGCTCAACGAGTCCAGAGGAGTTAGCGTCGATGGCTGATCGTGTCTTGAGAGGCAGTCGTCTGGGAGCCGTGAGCTACGAGACCGACCGCAACCACGACCTGGCACCACGTCAGATCGCGCGGTACCGCACCGAGAACGGCGAAGAATTCGAGGTCCCGTTCGCCGACGACGCCGAGATTCCCGGCACCTGGCTGTGCCGCAACGGCATGGAAGGCACCCTGATCGAGGGTGACCTGCCCGAACCGAAGAAGGTCAAGCCTCCACGCACGCACTGGGACATGCTGCTAGAGCGTCGCTCCGTCGAAGAGCTCGAAGAGCTGCTCAAGGAGCGCCTCGAGATCATCCGGTCGCGTCGGCGCGGCTGATCCGGACGCTATCCGGCCGGTTGAGAGCGGTCGTGAGCGCGGCCGGCTCGGCCGTGTTCACGTCGACCCTCAATACCCCATCGGGTGACCTTGAACAGCGCTTCGCGAATGTTGGATCCGCTCATCTTTGACACGCCGATCTCGCGTTCGGTGAAGGTGATCGGAACTTCGACGACGACGAACCCGCTGTTCACGGTGCGCCAGGTCATTTCTATCTGGAAGCAGTAGCCCTTGGAGTCGACGCTGTCGAGATCGATCGTCTCCAGCACTTCGCGGCGGTAAGCGCGATAGCCGGCGGTGATGTCGTGGACCCCGACACCCAATGCCAGCCGTGAATAGGTGTTGGCCGTCTTGGACAGCGCCAGCCGCCGCCACGGCCAGTTACGCACCGTCCCCCCGGGCACATAGCGTGAACCGATGGCCAGATCGGCCCCCGCACCGACGGCCTCCAGCAGGCGGTGCAGCTGCTCCGGCGCGTGGCTGCCGTCGGCGTCCATCTCGACAAGCACCGAGTATTCGCGGCTGAGGCCCCAGGCGAACCCTTCCAGGTAGGCCGCCCCCAGGCCGTTCTTGACGGTGCGATGCAACACATGAGTACACCCCGGGTCGGCCTGCGCCAGCTCGTCGGCGAGCTGACCGGTGCCGTCGGGACTGTTGTCGTCAATGATCAGCACGTGCACGTCGGGGCAGGCGTCCTTGACCCGCCGATGTATCAGCGGCAGGTTCTCCCGCTCGTTGTACGTCGGAATGATCACCAGGACACGCTGGCCGAGACGATTGCTCGGCACCTCGGCCGCAGGTTGGCCGCTGGTCATGTAGCTCCTTCAGGTCGCCCGAACTCGTGGTGCCCGCCCGCGTCGGGCGGAGTGTCTTGCGCGGTCTGCGGGCCGCCCCCGGATTCGTTCCGGAGCGCCGCTTCCGAGTCGTCGCCGTCGTCCGGGGGTCCGTCGGACTCGCCAGCTCCACGCGGGAGCCCGAACAGCCAACGCCCCGGACGCGGGAACCACCCATTGTGCCGTATCGCGACCAAAACGACCGCGCCCGCCGCCCCGACCAAAATCCACTGCAGTAGCGGAGCCCAGCGAGTTGCCGGCGTCAGCCTGGTCTTCAGCCGCACCTGGGTGTCCAGGTACCCGGGCTCGAAGAAGTCGGTACGGACCAGCTCCGCGCCGTCCGGCGCAATCACGGCGCTGATGCCGGTGGTACCGGCGACCACGACGTAGCGGTCGTGCTCGACCGCCCGGACCTTGCCGAATGCCAGCTGCTGCTCACTCATCGTCTGGTTGAAGGTGGCGTTGTTGCTGGGCACGGTCAGCAGCTGCGCGCCGTTGAGCACGGCTTTTCGCGGGGCCCGATCGAAGATCACCTCCCAACAGGTGGACACCCCGACGGGCACGCCGGCGATGCGCACTACCCCGGAACTCGTGCCGGGCACGAAATTACCAGCGCGGCCGGCGTAGCCAGAAAGATGGCGAAACAGCCATGGCATGGGCAAGTATTCGCCGAATGGCTGCACGATCTCCTTGTCGTGGCGGTCGGCGGGCCCCGTTCCCGGATTCCAGACGATCACCGTGTTGGTGAATTCCGGGCGCTGTTGCGGTGGACCCGGCGCGTCCAGCACGGTGCCAACCAGGATCGGCGCGCCGATCGCCGCGGCCGCCCGCGATATCTGCTGGGCAGCGTCGGGATTGAGGAACGGATCGATGTCCGACGAATCCTCGGGCCAGACGACGAATTGTGGTCGCGGGGCACTGCCTGCACGGACATCCTCGGCCAGCCGCAGTGTCTCCTGCACGTGGTTGTCCAGGACCGCTCGCCGCTGCGCATTGAAATCCAGACCCAGACGCGGCACATTGCCCTGAACGACCGCGACGGTGACTGCCGGGTCGCCGCCCGCTCCAGCACCGGCGTGCCGCACCTGCGGCCACACGATGACGGCGGCGAACAACACCAGGCAGATGGACACACCCGGCAACACCACCGCCGGCGGCGCGGCCGTTTCGGCCGACCCGGTTTTACCGCCGCTGCGCCACCACTTCTCGATTTCCAGCGCGATCGCGGTCACACTGCAGCCCACCAGCACGATCCCCGCGGACAGCAGCGCGACACCTCCCAGCTGGACCAAGGGCAGCAGCGGCCCCTCGGTCTGACCGAACGCCACCGATCCCCAGGGAAAGCCACCGAACGGCACGATCGACTTCAGCCATTCCTGCGCCGCCCACAGCACCGCAAACCAGATCGGCCAGCCGGGCAGCCCGCGCACCACGACGGCCAATAACCCGAAAAGACCCGGGAACAGCGCGGACACCGTCGACAGCACCAGCCAGGGCATCGGTCCCACCAGCGAGCCGATCCACGGCAACAACGGCACATAGAACGCCAGACCGAACAGGAATCCGTAGCCCAGCCCACCTACCGGCGTGGTTGCCCGGTGCATCAGCACCCAGGTGAGCAGCGCGACCGCGACGATGGCCGCCCACCACCAGCTGATCGGCGGGAAGCTGGCATACAGCAACAAACCGGCCCCGACACAGACCAGCAGGCGCGGCAGCCGCGGCCCGACCGCGGCCCACAGCCCCGGTAGCCGGGTCAGCGCGCCGGTGCCCATCGCCGACAGGCGCCGACGGGCGGCGGCGCGGAGCCGAGTGGTCGCGGTCGACGTGCCGGCGTCCCGCTCGGACTCTTGCACATCGGCGGGATCGGCGGCCAGGTCGTCGTCAGGCGCCGCATCCGCCGGATCGATCTCGCCGCTGTCCAGGTTCGGCGCCTTGCGGCCGGGCCATCCCCTAGCCATAGATGACCGCACCCCGGTGCACGGTTTGACGGCAGCGCGGCAAGGCGTCCTGCGGACCCAGCCGCGGTAGCGCCGGCACCCGGGACCGCGGATCGGTAGACCAACGCTGAACGGCGTCGCGCGGCGCACTGACGTCCAGAACATCGACGTCCCACACGGCGTACGAGGCCGGCGCGCCCGGCACCAAGGTGCCGGCCTGCCCGTCGCGGACACCGCCGGCCCGCCAGCCCCCGCGGGTTGCCGCGGCGAACGCCGCCCGCGCCGACACTGCACTGCTCGGGGTGCGGTGGTTGACCGCCGCAGCCACGTTCGCCCACGGGTCGAAGCCGGTTACCGGCGCGTCGGAACCAACGGCGAGTGGCACGCCTTGGGATGCTAACAGCGCAAGCGGGTTGAGCCGGCAACCTCGATCCGGCCCGAGGCGCTGGGCGTACATCCCGTCGACGCCGCCCCAGAGTGCGTCGAAACTGGGCTGCACGCTGGCGATGACACCCCAGGCGCCCAACTTGGCGGCCTGATCGGCAGTGACCATCTCCACGTGCTCCAGACGGTGTCCGCACCGGGCGACCGCGACCACGCCGAGGTCCTGCACGACCCGGTCGAAGGCTGCGACGACCGCCGACACGGCGGCATCGCCGATGATGTGGAAACCGGCGGTCAGCTGCGCCGCGGTGCACGCCCGCAGATGCGCTTCGATGGCGTCTGAGTCGAGGTGGCAGGTTCCGGTGCAGCCCGGCGCGTCCGCGTACGGCTCATGCAGCCAGGCGGTGCGCGACCCGAGTGCGCCGTCGACGAAAAGGTCACCGGCCAACCCGTGGGCTCCGGTCTGCTCGATCAACGCCCGGGCCTGGTTCGGTGTGGTCACTGCCTCACCCCAGTAACCGATCACTTCGACGCCGTGCTGGAGAGAGCGCAGCGCCAGCCAGTCTTCGAGCCCGCCGATTTGCGGGCCGGCGCACTCGTGCACGGCGACGACGCCGGACGCGGCCAGGGCCTGCAGCGCCGCAGCCCGAGCTTCGACCAGCTGCACGTCGGTCAGCATGTCGCGGGCCGCGGCCCGGACCAGGTGGTGAGCGTCACCGGTCAACGGCTGCTGTGCGCCGGCGCCGGCCGGAAGTTCGGGTATCCGCCGCCGCAACGCCGACGAGGCCAGCGCCGAATGGACGTCGACCCGGGCCAGGTAGGCGGGCCGGCCGTCGAGCACGGCGTCCAGGTCGGCGGTGCTGGGCGCGGATTTTTCGGGCCAGGCCGACTCGTCCCAGCCGTGTCCCCAGATCGGCCGGCCGGGATTAGCCGCGGCGTAATCGCCAACCATGCGCAAGCATTCCGCGCGTGACGTCGCGGAGCGCAAGTCCAGCCCGCTGAGCGTCAGACCGGTCGCGCTCAGGTGGATGTGGCTGTCGACGAATCCCGGCGCGACGAATGCGCCGTCGAGGTCCTGCACTTCCACATCCGGGAACTGGTCGCGCGCGACATCGTCGCTGCCCAGCCATGCGACGATGTCGCCGCGCACCACCATGGCGGTGGCGTCGGGGTGGGTCGGGCTGTAGATCCGGCCGTTGACCAGCAGCTTGGACGGAATCTGGGGAATCTGCGTCACACCGCAAAACTACGTCGGAAGTCCAAGACCTAGGTCCAGTTCGGGGCTTGGTCGGGAATGCGAGCCTGCGGCAGGGTCGGCGGTTCCCCATCGATGACGTCGATGACCTCCCCATCAATGAAGTCACGCCGATCGGGTTGCTCGCGGCGGGTGAACGCGCCGGCCATGCCGGCGGCCGCGGTCGCCGTCAATGGCACCCGCCGCAGGATTCCGCGCAGTGCGATCGCGGTCAGTCCGGGGCCGGCGGCTGCCCGGATCGGCGGCGCCAGCAGCAACAACCCCACAGCGGTGGTGACCAGCCCGGGGACCAGGACCAAACCGGTGGCCACGGCAACCAGGGCGCCGTCGCTCAGCGCGCTGCGTGGTTCCTGCACGCCGGACCGCCACTGCATGAGGTGCCGCCCGAGCTGCCACCCGCCCAACGGAGCCCAGAGGACCAACCCGAGGACGAAGGTGGCCAGCAGCACCACCAGGGCCCAGCCGAACCCGATGACCGCTGCCAATCCGATGAAGGCCATGAGCTCGACGACGGCGTAAATGAGAAGCAGCCGACCTAGCATGTGAAGCCAACGTCTGCGGGCCGCGCCCGAGTTCCGCAAGCGGTCGCGTGACGGCTGCAGTTAGATGACGCTATGACCACGATCGAAATCGACACCCCTGCCGGACCGATCGACGCGCTGCTGAGCGTCCCCACCGGAGAAGGTCCGTGGCCGGGCGTGGTCGTCGTGCATGACGCGGTCGGGTATGCCCCGGACAACGAGGCGATTTCCCAGCGCATCGCCCAAGCGGGTTATGTCGCGCTGACCCCGAATATGTACGCCCGCGGCGGCCGCGCTCGATGCATCGTGGGGGTCTTTCGCGACCTTTTGACCAAGCGCGGTCGTGCCCTCGACGACATTGTGGCTGCCCGTGATCACCTGCTTGCCATGGCCGAATGTTCCGGCCGGGTAGGCATCGCGGGCTTTTGCATGGGTGGCGGGTTCGCGCTCGTCTTGTCGCCCAAGGGCTTTGGCGCCTCGGCGCCGTTCTACGGCACGCCGCTGCCCCGCCATCTCAGCGACACTCTAGACGGGGCGTGCCCGATCGTGGCGAGTTTCGGCGGTCGCGACCCGCTGGGTGTGGGCGCGGCCGACCGACTGCGCTTCGTCACCCAGGCGAAGGGGATCACCGCGGACATCAAGGTCTATCCCGGGGCCGGGCACAGCTTCGCCAACAAACTTCCCGGTCAACCGCTCATTCGGGTTGCGGGATTCGGCTACCACGAGACCGCGGCCGAAGATGCGTGGCGCCGGGTGTTCGCGTTCTTCGGCGAGCACCTGAGCAGCGGAGCCGAAGGACAGTGAGGAGCCGACGATGCATGCTGGGCTGAAGAGTGCATCCGCGGTATTCGCGGTGCTGGGGGTTCTGGCCGGAACGGGTGTGCTGACGCGTGGCGCGCCGGCGTCGGCCCCGACGGCCGCCCTGGTGACGGGTATCGCAACCACCGAGGCTGTCGCTGAGCCGTTTACCCCGGGCGAACAGCAAGTTGTCCGGCTGCTGCCGCCCGGCTACTCCGCCGGCTCGTGCATGCGAGCCACCAACCCGTTCCCCGCTGCCATCGCCAGCCTGGACTGCACCGACAATCTGCAGTCCGAGACGCCGGACTATGCGCGCTTCACGCTCTACGACAATGTGGACTTGCTGACCGCCGACTTCTATGCGACCGCCGAAAGCATGGTGGTGTCGCCGTGTCCCGGGGGCAACGCCTCGCCCGGCAGCTGGGATTACGGATCGAGTCCCGGCCGTGCCGGCGGCAAGATCGTGTGCGGCAGCATCGAGGACCGCGCCGATCTCGCCTGGACCCGCGACGCTCAGCTGCTGCTGGCCACGGTCAACGGAGGGGGCAGCCTCAACGACCTGTACCGATGGTGGTTGCGCTATGGCGGCTCTTGAGCTCCCGTCGGCGGTGACTAGCTAGGCGCCAGCCACTCTGAGCTCCAGGCCAATGTTGTTGTCCATGCCGCCGCGGAGCTTGCTGACAAAGTTGAAGACCTTGCCGAGGATGCCGTACCGCTTGGCGATCGCATCGTAGACGGCGCCGGTCTGCGAATCGTCGAGAATGGCCGCGGTGCCCTCGACGGCCTCGCTCTTCGGGCGACCGCGCACGTCGCAGATGGCCATCGTTACTCGTGGGGTATTGCGAATTCGCTTGACTTTCCACGCTTTTTTCTCGGTGATGACCAGCAGCCGGTCACCGCGGTCCTTGTCCAAAGCGGCCCAGATGGGGGTCGGCTTCGCCCGGCCGTCTTTGGTGAAGGTGGTCAGCAGGATGTACTGCGCTTTGGCAAGGTCGGCGAAGGTGGGTGTCACGGTGTCAACCTAGCGCTGAGCAGACGCGGAATAGCCCCCGCAAACGGCATAGCGGGCGCGTACGCGGGGGCGGGCCCGGGCGACCGCCGCCGGGCCTCCCCGGGCCCCCCCCGACGGGGGGACAAACCC
>NZ_MVIF01000189.1 GCF_002086675.1 Mycobacterium persicum | reverse complement strand
GGCGGGGTCAGGCCGTGCAGCCGGGCCCGGACGGCGCAGAACCCCACCAGGTTGAGCGGATTGCCGGTGTCATACCCGGAAAGTGTTGTGCGGATGACATTTTGGTCATCGGCTCCGATTCCGACGGATTGTAGCGCGGCAACGCTGAGTTGCGGTATCGGCGGCAACTCTTGCCCGCGGCGCAGCGCGTCGGCTTCCCAGTACACCACGCCATTGGCATAGAGGGATTTCATCGTCTCCCAGGTCCAGCGCAACGCACCGGGGATCGAGGCGAGATTACGCCAGATCAGGTTGACAAAAGTCATTCCGAGCGTTTGGCGGATGTCGGCATAGAGGTCCGCGATTTCCCCAGTGGCCGCGGCCTCGCTGATACTGGGAACCGGATCTCCGGACGACCGCATGACGCTGGCTTTCAGACCGAATCCACTGCCGGTTCAGTCTGGCATGTTTTCGCGCATATGCTTGATCGCGAGCTTCATGGCCGCTTCCTTGACTTTGTTGCGTGCCATCATCTTTGCGTTATGTTCGGCGATGTTGATGGTGTAGGGGTTGGCTCGCAACAGCTTTGCCGCAAAGAGCAGGTTGAGCGCGGTCAGCTCGGCGTTACGGCGCACGTACGGGGACAACTCGCCGCCGGCCTCGATGTAGCTGGCTCCGGGTCCGGCGTCACCGACCCAGTACACGTCGGTATTGGGTGGGACTGTCGCGCCGAAGTGCAGGAGGTTGGCGAAAGTGTTGGCCACACAGTCATGGCTACCGTCCTCGTTACCGGTGACCACGATGCCTGCCACCGACCCGTAGAGCGGGAACTGGCCGGTCCGTTCGCACATCACCGTCTTGGTGGTGCCGTCGAGCCTTTCGATCACCCGCTGCATCACCGACGACCGCACGCCCATCCAGATCGGCATTGCGGGCACGATGATGTTGCAGCGCTTGACCTTTTCCAGGATCGCCGGCCACTCGTCCCCGTCGCCCTCGTCGTTCATCACTCCGGGCTTGACGTTGTAGTCGACGACCCGGACGATCTCGGTTTCGATGTCGGGTTCGTGCGCCCGCAGACGCTCGATCAGCAGATTGCACAGCGCCTCGGTATTCGAAACTTCCGGCGCATTTTTCAGGGTGCAGTTCAGAAAGAGCGCGTAGAGCGGCCCTTCCTTTTTCAGGTCGTGGAATACCGACGTCGCCACGCGTTTCTCCATTTGTTGACCGCTGGTGGAATTTTGATGAGACCGCAAGCGAAGAGTACACGAATGAACGCGTAACGGAAGGGAATACGCCGAGCAAAAAACAGCTGAGTGCTAAGCGTGGTCGCGCCGCGCGGTGGCGTAGCGCAGGGCTTCTCCAATTGTGTTGTGGTGGAACTGAAAACCAGTTTCTTCCAGTGCGGCCGGGATGGCTCGCTGACCGCTGAGCAGTACTTCGTCGGCGAACTCCCCGAGCGCGGCGCGTACCGCGAACCCGGGCAGCATCAACGGCGTCGGGCGGTTCAGTGCCCGCCCGAGCGCGGTGGTGAACTCGGCGTTGGTCACCGGCGCCGGCCCGGTCATGTTCACCGGCCCGGACAGGTCGGGGTTGGAGATGGCGAACAGCAGCGCCCGCACCTCGTCTTCGAGGCTGATCCACGACATGTACTGACGGCCGCTGCCCAGCCGCGCCCCCAGGCCCACCGAGAATGCCGGCCGCATCGGGCGCAGCGCGCCCCCGGCCGGAGCTAGCACCAGCCCGGTGCGGGCCAGCACCACACGAGTGCCGGCGTACTGGGCCGGCAGCGTGGCGGCTTCCCAATCGACACACAGCTGGGCCAGGAAACCCCCTCCGGCTGAGTCGTTTTCGTCGACGACGCGGTTTCGGGTGTCTCCGTAGTAACCCACCGCGCTGGCGTTGATCAGGGTGCCGACACCGGCGTCGGCGACGGCGGCGGACAGTACCTCGGTGGGCGTAATCCGGCTGTCGCGCAGATTCTGTTTGAACGCTCCCGACCAGCGGCGCCGGCCGATGTTGACGCCGCACAGGTTGACCACGGCGTCGACGCCGCTGAGTACGTCGGGATCGAACTCGCCGCTGTCGGGATTCCAGTGCAATTCTTCGGAATTCGCCGGTGTCCGGCGCACGATGCGAAGCACCGTATGGTCGGCGGCACGAAGCGCGGCGGCCAAAGCCGAGCCGATCAAGCCGGACGAACCCGCTATCGCGACAACCGTCTCGGGCACCGTTTCATCTAGCCTTTCTCGGCCCTTCTTGACGGCCCATCACAGACCCAAGTCTGCTTCGAACGCTCCCTCTTCCAGGCGGTGCTTGATGGTGCTGAGGAATCGTCCCGCATCCGCGCCGTCGATGAGGCGATGGTCGTAGGTCAGTGGCAGATAGCACACGGAGCGCACGCCGATCGACTCGTTGCCGAAGGAGTCGACGATCACCCTGGGCCGTTTGACGATCGCTCCGGTACCCAACATGGCGGCCTGCGGCGGCACCAATATCGGGGTGTCGAACAAGGCGCCCTGGCTGCCGATGTTGGTGATGGTGAACGTGCCGCCGGACAACTCGTCGGGCTTCAAGTTGCCCGACCGCGCGCGGGCGGCGATGTCGGCAATCGCGCGGGCCAGCCCGGCCAGCGACAAGTCGCCGGCGTTGTGGATGACGGGGGACAGCAGGCCCTGCTCGGTGTCAACGGCGAAACCGAGGTGCTCGGCGTCGTAGTAGGTGATCTCCTTGGTCTGCTCGTTGTAGCTGGCGTTGATGTTGGGATGAATCTTGAGGGCGTCGATGACCGCTCGGGCGAAGAACGGCAGGAAGGTCAGATTCACCCCCTCCCGTTCGGCGAACGCCGCCTTGGCCCGGGCGCGCAGCGCCACGATCTTCGTCATGTCGACTTCGTGGGTCTGCGTCAGCTGTGCCGTCGCCTGCAAGGACTCGCGAGTCTTGTTGGCGGTGATCTGGCGGATCCGGCTGGCCTTCGCCGTGGTGCCGCGCAGATGCGCCAACCCGGGGGCCGGGGCGGGCGGTGCGGCCGCTTTGGCAGCCGGCGCAGCTGCCGGCGCCTGCGCGGCCGGTTTCTTTTGTTCTGCCGCGGCCAGTACGTCCTGCTTACGGATCCGGCCGCCGACGCCGGTGCCGGTCACCTCGGCGAGGTCGATGTTGTGCTGTGAGGCCAGCTTTCGCACCAGCGGCGTGACGTACGGGGTGCCTTCGGCTTCGCCTTGGGCCGCGGGCTGAGATGGAGGCGCTTCGGCCTTCGGCGCGGGCGCGGTGGCGGGTTCTGGCTTGGGTTCGGGCTTGGGTTCGGGAGCGGGCTTGGCGGCGGGCTCCGGCTTGGGTTCGGGCTTGGGTTCCGGCTTGGGCTTGGGTTCAGGCTCGGCCTCGGGTGCGGGTGCCGGCTTGGGTGCGGCCGGCGCGGCGGCGTGGGAGCCGGTGCCGATCCGCGCCAACTCACCACCGACCTGGACGACGTCGTCCTCGTCGGCGGTGCTGCTGCCCAGACCGCCGGCCC
>NZ_MVIF01000188.1 GCF_002086675.1 Mycobacterium persicum | reverse complement strand
GATCAACGAACCACCGAAGGAGAACACCGACACAGAACACGCAGCCTGACACGTCTCAAATGGTTTGACAGGTTCCGGATCGCCGGGTATGGGGAAGCGATGGCAATGGCGCTGTTTCGCATCGTGAGCTGACGACACTTCTGATCCGAGAAGCCTCTGCACCAACTTGACATTAGCGCCCGCACTTTCGCGAGCGATGCCGTGGTGTGCCTCAGCCCGTGCGGGACCAAGTCGGTGATGCCGCCTCGACGATCATCGCCAAACCTCAGATCAGACGCAAACCAGTGCCGGATCGCAATGGCAAGCGCCGTTTCGGTGTGCCAGGCGGCGGTTGCGGTCCTAGAGCAGGTGACGACGGCTTCGATGGCGCACCTGGGATTTGGGTAGGTCGGGCCGACCGCCCGCTATCTAGCTGCCTTCACCGCCGCTTCGCCCGTTCGGGTTTGCTCTTACCAGTTGATTGGTGCAATTCCGTACTTTTTGTTGAACCAGTTCGTTGCGACACGCTCAGATTCGCGAATTGCCTCGTCCAGTTTGGCTTGCGCCAATGCCGCTAGCGACCTGTCGCGCTCGTCAAGTCGGTGTATGAACTCGCGCCACAAGGCGACTACCTCTCGGGCGAAATCGACGGGTAGATACTTGAGATGCACTACGGCTTCTGGGTCGTCGTAAGTTGAAAGAAGTTGACCCGCATAGCGGTCGTTGAGATGCATCAGGTATCTGTTCAGCGGCTCGCGCCATCCTTCTGTATAGAGTCGCGAATATATCCGCTCCACTTCAAAGAGATCCATGCCAAGATGGCGATCGTTTTCTTTGTCGGTGTAGCCTGTCAGGAATTCGAACAGAGCGCGGGCATGTGTGAATGTCGTCGTCATCGCGTACACCTGCATGTAGTAACCCTCGCCTCCGTCAAACCTCTTCTCGCTTTCCGGTCCGATTGTGTGCTGGATGTACCAGTCGGTCGCAGCGCAGAGCATGAAACGGAGATCGTTGTACAGGTGTTCGTCGAGAAAGTCGCGTGGATCTGTCATGCCAATACTTTCTTCTTCAAGTTGGGATTTCGGCTAGTAGTCATCTTCGCCGTAGCCTTCGTGAGCTTCCTCGTACTCCGCTGCGGCCTGTGCCATCGCCTCGTTGTCGTAACCGACTTCTACGAGGTTTGGTTCTGGGCCTGGGCACGACGACGTAATTGGCTCTGAAAAGGCGATCATGTCCGCAACAAAATCCGCCGCGCTGTCCACCAACTTCGAGTCGTCGCTGACGAAACCGACCTCCAGGTGTGTGGTGGAAGGGTCCGTCCAGTTCGCCGAACCCCACCAAACCTTTAGCGGCGTAAAGCGAATGTTGCCCTCGTCCAAGCCATAGGGTGTGTCGTAGGAGGTCCAGCCGATTCTGCCAAGAACCAGCATCTTCGCGTGGACCAGCGGTTTGCGGCGTCCGTGCAGCCAGCCCGCCACTCGAATGGGGTCGATGTCGTGCCACGTTGCTCCCCTTGGGGTGTACGGGCCGATTGTCAGCGGGGCGGACCCATCCGCGTTCGCGGGCATCATGTCAGCGAGTCGAGAAACGGCTTCGTTAGGGAAACCGTGGTTTGGCAGGCAGAGCCGGTCAAGAGCATGTTGTGAAGCACCTTTGTCGATGACGACGCACACGGAATTCAGTTTCAGCAGGCGGTCAACGACGGCTTCGCTCGTCAGCCACGGCACGCAACCAATGGCGGCAGGGCGTATGTCGCGGCCATAGCGGGTTGTTAGGTGCTCGTCGAGCACGTCGCAGAGTCCATCGACAACACCGCCGCCGAACCACGCGCGCCATCCGGCACCGTCCGGTCCCCAATCGCGCGGCTTCCCTGACCACCCACGAAATGGCTCGTAATCGCCAAGCGGCATAGTCATGATGTCTACCGATTACGTCTTGGTCACCCTCCGGCGTTTCTCACGCGGAACATAGATTCTCTTTAGGTCTGCGCCGACGCGGTGGCCGTCAGCCCCAAGCGCCACGAGGTAACTCGCAACGAAGGCGTATGGGTATCCCGCTGCGAGCAGCTCGTCGATCGGGTCGAAGTACTTCGCCGCGAAAAAGGCTTCACGGTCGCGGTGGTAGCCGTTGTAGCCCGCATCGTTCAAATCCACGAGGGCCGTGTGAAT
This sequence comes from Mycobacterium persicum, assembly GCF_002086675.1. GTDB lineage: Bacteria > Actinomycetota > Actinomycetes > Mycobacteriales > Mycobacteriaceae > Mycobacterium > Mycobacterium persicum. The sequence goes on along the minus strand of NZ_MVIF01000188.1, from coordinate 1,598 downwards.
CTCTTCGGGCACGCTCGGGGTCGGCTCGCCGGTCGTCAGGTCGAGGGCACCCGTGGCGGCTGCCCACCCGGCTGCTTCGCCCTCGATCCACTCGATGACACCGAGCACCTGGCCTTCGGCGGCAGCCACCGCTTCGGCCAGTAGGCGGACATCCGTGCTGTACGCGAGCACCGGCCCGCCTCGATCGACGCTCGGGCTCCTCGCGGTGCCGATGTTGCCGTTCGCCCCGTACGCCTGAACGGCGGGAGCTGCCATGTCCAGAGTGCGTTTCTGCGGCAAGAACAGCGCGCGGCGGGCGTATGCGCGCTCGCTGGCACGTGCGGCAATCCAGCGCGTCATCACCCGTGCGTCGGCGGTGTGCCGCTGCCACGCCGCAGCGGCGGGGCGTGGTGTGAGGTCGTAGGTCACCCAGCCATCCTCCCAACAAGTACCGACAGCCCACGGAATGCCACGCCGAAGCCGCAGGACAGGGCCCCCGCCCGGAGCTAGTGCGGGGGGTGGCGCATGTTCGCTGTGCCGCAAAATGCCGCGACTGGCCCTGGCAGCGTTGCGCAGCAGTACACACGGGGAGCCCACCTATTAGGCGAACTAGCTACTACCTAGAATCGCGCCCTACCAGGCCTTTCAACGTGTGCCCAGTCGGACTTGAACCGACACTTGGCGGATATTAAGTCGCTTATGTGACTAAATGAAGCTAAGTGAAGTTAACGGTGTCGGTTGACTTCACTTAGCGCAACTGTGCCTGTGCCCGACGTGGTTCAGCTGCGGCATGCCGAACCGGCCCCGATGATCCGGCCCCGGCCGGGCGGGCGGCTGTCTAACCGACCGAGTGGCCAGCCGGGCGGCGACCGAACGGCGGCGGTGCGACGGTGGTACCACGTTGTCTCAGCGCCCGCCGAGTTTGTCGACGGGGCCTGTCCTGATGCTGCGGCGGGGTATTAGACGCTAGTCACTTGGTCACCGCCTGTATGACGGCCTGGATCGCCGGCACAGCGAACGTTGTCAACGGCAGGTGAAAACTGACCCCCTGGCGGCATTTGAAAGTTGACCCCCTGGGTCCGGTGGTGTGTTTATTCTTCGGTGGTTGCGGCTGGTGGGACCCGACCGAGGTCGCGGTCTTTGAGCCGGTAGCTGTCGCCTTTGAGGGCGACGACTTCTGCGTGGTGGACGAGGCGATCGATCATGGCGGCGGCCACGACGTCATCGCCGCCGAAGACCTCGCCCCAGCGGCCGAATGCCTTGTTGGAGGTGACGATCAAACTGGCGCGTTCGTAGCGTGCCGATACCAGTTGGAAGAACAGGTTGGCGGCCTCGGGCTCGAACGGGATGTAGCCGACTTCATCAACCACCAGGAGCGGGTAACGGCCCAGCCGGGTGAGCTCTTGGTGGATACGCCCGGCGTGATGGGCCTCGGCGAGGCGGGCCACCCATTCGGCGGCGGTGGCAAACAACACCCGGTGGCCGGCCTGGCAGGCACGTATCGCCAGCCCGATCGCCAGATGGGTTTTGCCGGTGCCGGGTGTTATCAGCATGTAGCAACACGCCCGCATCTATGTATGCGACAAGGGGGTTGATCAGGGATTCGTCATCGTTGTTGC
>NZ_MVIF01000187.1 GCF_002086675.1 Mycobacterium persicum | reverse complement strand
CTGCCACTGCCCTGATTGAAGAACCCCGACGACGGACCGCCCGTCGCATTCCCAAAACCCGGACCCGCCGGAATATCGAGAATCGGAATCGTGCGCCCCTCGAGCGCGCCGATGAAGCTCATATCGATGACGGTGGTCGGGCCTCCGATATTGAGCGTCACCAAGGGAAGAGTGATTGTCGACGGCGGAATATTGAAGGGGCCGAAGTAAAAGTAGCCGTCCAGGAAGGAGTTCTGCGGGTAGGTGAAGCCGGGGATGGTGATGGTGTTGCCACCGAACTGCACCACCTGGTTGATCGGGATGATGTAGTCGGTGTTGATGGGAATCGTCGGGGTGGTGATGGCAAGGTCGATGCCGAACTGGCCCTGATTATCGCCGCTGATAAAAAAGCCGTTGTTGGAATTTCCTCTGTCGAATGCGCCGGTGTTGGTATTGCCAGTGTTGAACCAGCCCGTGTTGTAGTCGCCGCTGTTGTAGTCGCCGGTGTTGTACGCGCCAGGATTGAAGTTGCCGGTGTTAAAGCTGGCCGTATTGAAGTTGCCGGTGTTGTAGTTTCCGGCATTGGCCAGGCCGGTGTTGGCGACACCAGGATTGAACAGGCCGGTGTTGGCGGTGCCCGGGTTGTCGATGCCGGAGTTCCAGGCGCCCGCGTTTCCGATGCCCCAGTTGCCGGTGCCGGCGTTGCCGATGCCGACGTTGCCGGTGCCGGAGTTGAACACGCCGACGTTGTTGCTGCCGGAGTTGAATAGGCCGATGTTGCCGGTGCCGGTGTTGTGGGCGCCGAATCCGATTTGGTGTTCGCCGGTGAGACCGATGCCGATGTTGCCGGTGCCGGTGTTTCCCAGGCCGACATTGCCGATGCCGTCATTGCCGAAACCGAGATTGTCGTTGCCCGCGTTGCCGAATCCGACGTTATGGTCGCCGCGATTGGCCGGGCCGAAATTGTGGCTGCCCAGGTTGCCGGAGCCGACGTTATGGCTGCCGAGGTTGCCCGAGCCGACATTGAAACCGCCGAGGTTTGCGCTGCCGATGTTGACGTTGCCGAGGTTTGCGCTGCCGAGGTTGGTGCTGCCGACGTTTCCGCTGCCCTGGTTGACGTTGCCGAGGTTGGCGTTACCGAAATTCAGCGTGCCGCTGTCGGCGAACCCGAAGTTGATGCGCCACGGCCCTCCGAGGATCCCCGACATCTGGCTTCCGGTGTTTGCCACACCCGACAGATGGGCCGCGGTGGCGAGACTCAACGTGCTCGTGTTGAGAACGCCCGACATGGTGTTTCCGGTATTCACCAGGCCCGACTCCAGCCCTCCGGCATTGAAATATCCGGAGTTGCCCAAGGGTCCGGTAGCGAAATTCAGGAACCCCGAATTGTTGGAGCCGGCGTTGCCGAAGCCCGACGCGCTGCCGGAGCCGCTGTTGTAGAACCCCGATGACGGCATGCTCGTCGTGTTGCCGAAGCCCGGGCCCCATCCTTGGTAGTCACCCCGCCAGAAGAGTCCGCTGCTGTAGTCGCCCGAGATCAGAGCGCCGGTATTGACGTTGCCCGAGTTGGCGACACCGGTGTTGTAGCTGCCGTCGTTGAAATAGCCGGTGTTGTAGTTGCCGGTGTTGAAGCCGCCGGTGTTGGAGACGCCCGGGCTATAGAAGCCGGTGTTGTAATTACCCGGATTGGCCATCCCGGTGTTGGCGGTTCCGGAATTGAACAAACCGGTATTAACGCTGCCGGCATTGCCCAAGCCGGTGTTGTAATTGCCGGAGTTTCCGATGCCGAAGTTCCCGGAGCCTGAATTTCCGATACCAATGTTTCCGGTGCCGGTGTTGAATAGGCCGATATTGCCGGTGCCGGTGTTGAGCGCGCCGAATCCGACCTGATGGTTGCCGGTCAGTCCGATGCCGATGTTGCCGGTGCCCGTGTTTCCGAAGCCGGCGTTGCCGTCTCCGGTGTTGCCCAGACCGAAGTTGTTGCTGCCCGTATTGCCCAGACCGATATTGTTGAGGCCCGCCGTTGCCAGTGGTCCGGAATTTCCGAAGCCGACGTTGTTGCTGCCGACGTTGGCGCTGCCGATGTTGGCGCTGCCGGTGTTTCCGGACCCGATGTTGGCGTTGCCGATGTTCGCGTTGCCGACGTTGCCGTCGCCGACGTTCGCCAAGCCGAGGTTCTGCAATGCGCCGGCGAGCGCTGCCCGGGCTCCCGTCGGGATGAACGGTGTCAACGCGGCGGCGGCGGTCGAAGCCCCGGCGTGGTAGTCGAACATCGCGGCTACGTCCTGGGCCCACATCTGTTCGTACTGACTCTCGGCCGCGGCGATCGCCGGCGCGTTTTGCCCCAACAGGTTCGAGCGCACCAACGAGACAAATTGGGCGCGGTTGGCCGCGATCAGCGTGGGATGCACCGTTGCTGCCTGCGCGGCTTCGAACGCGGCGGCCGCGAGCGTGACTTGGCCGGCTGTTTGGTCAGCTTGGCCCGCCGCAGCGCTCAGCCAGCCCAGATAGGGCAAGGCCGCGTCCGCCATTGCCGCGGCCGCGGGACCTTGCCAGGCGGAACCGGTCAGCGACGAGGTCAGCGAGGCGAACGACGCGGCCGACGAGCTCAGCTCCGTCGCCAGGCCCGCCCATGCGGCCGCCGCCTGCAACATCGGTTGCAAGCCGGCGCCCAGGTACAAACGCACCGAATTGATCTCCGGGGGCAGCAGCGCGAAATCCATTTCACTTCCTCAACTACGTCCGAGGCCGTGCCGCGGGGAATCAGCCGATGGGCCGCACGCTGATGCCGCCACGCAGCGCGTGGTCGTTCGGTCTCCGTCGTTTGCCGAGAAGGCGCTGCTTAACCGACCTGACCAGCGCATTCCCGCTTATGACGCCACGTTATGGACGGAACACATCTGCGTCTAGCAGAAGGTTGCGAATAGAGACTTGCATTCACTGCAACGATCCGTCTGCCCCTGCGTCCCCGAACTGCAGCCCGCTGGCGATAGGTGATCCTGTCGGACGCAGCCCGGCGGCGTCTGTTGCGCCGATCAGAAGCCGATGCATCGTCTGTACCCCAGCTGCGGCGCCTTCTACTTGCGTCAGAAGCAAGACTGTGCACTGAAGCTTCTGCTAGACGCTGCTACCTCTCCTGCATAGCGTCATCCGCTGAGCGCGACGGACTTTCGGTCGCCCCCGGACGCTGAGAGGTAGGCCGAATGTCGTTCGTAAGCGTTTCGTCCGAGGCCGTGGCGGCCGCCGCATCGGATCTGACACCGATTGGTTCGGCGATCGGGGAGGCCCATCTGGCGGCAGTGGCGCCGACGACCATGCTGGCCGCTGCTGGCAGCGACGAGGTGTCGACGGCCGCTGCGGCATTGTTTTCCGGTTACGGGTGGGAATTCCAGGCGGTCGCCCGGCAGGCAGTGCTGTTTCATGAGCGGTTTGTGCAGGCGCTGAATGCGGGTGCGGCGGCTTATGGGAGCGCGGAGGCGGTTAATGCCGGGCCGTTGCAGAAGTTGCTGGATGTGATCAACGCACCGACGCAGGCGCTGGTTGGACGTCCGCTGATCGGCAACGGTGCCGACGGGGCGCCGGGTACTGGTGCCAGCGGCGGGGCCGGCGGGCTGCTGGTGGGCAATGGCGGCAACGGCGGCTCGGGAGCAGCGGGCCAAGATGGTGGCACCGGCGGGCCCGGCGGGCTGATCGGCAATGGCGGCAACGGCGGAGCCGGCGGACTGGCAGCGGCCGGCGGCAACGGCGGGGCCGGCGGCTGGTTGTGGGGCGTGTCTCTTATCCAGAT
>NZ_MVIF01000186.1 GCF_002086675.1 Mycobacterium persicum | reverse complement strand
TCGACGAACACGTCTGGTTGGATTTCTGCCACAATTGCCAACCATCAAGATGCTGACCAATGATAATTAAGAAGAGGGCAACATCAGAACATTCTATTTGCTGCGCTCGTGATTTCCTGGACGAACGGGCCGGTGGCAATTTGTGGCCCCGTGATTACCCTGCTCAACCGCCTTTCACCCAAGTCAAACAGCAGTGTAACGCCGCACCGCGTCGGTACACCCCAAGCTCGCCGAACCAGGTATCTGGATGTTGCCCGGGAGCAATCGATGACATATCCCGAACCTGACTGGACTATTCACCGCGCATCACCCAAGCTGCCGCAGCGAGCCCAAGGCCGCCGCCTGTACCACACTTTGATCCCCGAACACATCCGCGCCGCCACGGCATCGGCGCAGTGGCGCCGCCTGGAATCCCCTACCTCGATGCACGCTGTCGACCCGGATGTGCCCCTCCGCCTCGCGTCAAAACCCCCCGGTTCTGGCCGCATCCGCAGACACTTGAGCGCCCCGCCCTACGAGCGCGCTGGTCTTGAGCCAAGCGAAACCGCCCATCTCGTACGCGGTTTGGCGGATGTTCGCGGAATCGGAGCGCAACATACTTCCAGGCATGCATCCGATCGATACAGGCTACCTCTCGCCCCTGGACACCCTTCCAACGCTCACCCCGGTGCTACTGGAATACCCGCGTCCCGACGTAGCGCTAATAGTCCTCAATCGGCTAGACCGAATGAACGCCTTGGGATTAGAGCTGGTCGTCGCTCTGAAACGAACACTAGAAAAGATCAACTGCGACAATTCCGTGCGAGTTGTGGTACTCACTGGTGTTGGCAGAGCGTTTTGCACGGGTGCCGACGAAGAGCCTGCAGGCAAAGTGCCGCATGAAGGACTGCTGCCGCCGGCCGATGCATTACGCGCACTGGAAATGCTCGACGAGGTGACCTGGCAGCTACGACTGATGCACCAGCCGGTGATCGCAGCTATCAACGGCGCGACCCATTGCGGCGGAATGTGTTTGGCGCTAGCTGCCGACATCCGGGTGGTAGCGGACAGCGCATACTTTCGCGCCGCGGGAATCAGAAACGGCCTGACGTCCAGCGAGCTCGGATTGAGTTACTTGCTGCCTAGGGCGATCGGATCTTCGAGAGCGTTTGAACTGATGTTGACAGGCCGGGACGTCGACGCAGTAGAGGCCGAGCGCATCGGGCTCGCGTCTTGTCGGGTGGCTGACGAAGACCTGTTGGACCATTGCTTGACGATGGCCGGCCGAATTGCGGGATTTTCAAGGATTGGCACCGGATTGACCAAGCGCGCACTGTGGGACTACCTCGACGCTGCTAGTGTGGACGGGCACGTGCAGACCGAAGACTCGGGGCAGCGCTACAGTCGGTTGCTAACAAGACGTTTCGACGTGGCGGTCGCCGCGCGCGCCGAGAAGCGCCTGTCCGTACTTACCGATTGCCGATAGGCTCGTCGACGGCACGATTTCACACGCGAACATATGAGTTGGAATATGTTGTCGCGCGAGACTTTCGTTGGCGTCTTTCGCAATCCCGCCAGCCTCAGGCCGGGGCAGCCGTCGAGCGTTTCGCTGCTTGTCACACCCGATCCGTAGTGGTGCGTCGCCACCTCGGCAATGCTGGCCTCTGTCTGCGGTGGTGTTCGTCGTGCCCGCCTAACGGGATCTGATCGGCGCGCAGGTGCGGACCGGGTCGGGTGCGGAGGTCGCGGACGTGCCCAACGGCTGCTTGGGGCTTCCGTTAGCGGCTATCGACCGCGTCTTCCAGACCAAACTAGGCGGCGGCACCCCACAATCTGCGACGTAGCGATTTGTGCGTGATCGCAGGGTATGTACGCACTTTTGCTGATGTTGTCCCGTTGGTGATCGCTGCATGCTGTAGGCGTGTGCCTGGTTGAGCCGATCTCCGTCAACCAGCAACAAACCTCGGCCCCCGCGAAGGTCCCCGCGACCGCGAACTCATCCCTGCGAGATGATTAGGTAGAGCACGTTGAGCACGCTCCGCACCAATGCCGACACCCGGGACGTGGAAACAGGTGTCAGCACGAGCGCTGTGATGGCGGCTGCTGCTCGCGCCAGCGAAACCGGCCGGCCTGACCCTTTGATCCGAGATCCGTACGCCGCGCTCCTGATTGCAGATGCTGGCAGCGGCGTCTGGAGGACTTTGCTTGACGACTCGCAGTTTGCCAAGCTCAAATCCACCGGTCCCGAGACCGCCGCATACCTTGACTACCTACGCAGTTATCAGGCGATTCGGACACAGTTCTTCGACACCTACATCGCCGACGCTGTCGCGGGAAAGATCTGCCAGTTAGTCATCGTTGCGTCCGGTTTGGACGCGCGCCGACCGGCTGGATTGGCCGCCCGGCGCCACGGTTTATGAGATGGACCAGCCTCAAGTACTGAACTACAAGTTTAAAACTCTTGCAGCCCAAGGTGTTGCGCCCGCGGTCGACCTCCGCGCGGTCTGCGTAGACCTGCGCGGTGACTGGCCCGCAATGCTATGGGGTGCGGGTTTCGGCCCTTCGCTGCGGACAGCGTGGTTGGTCGAAGGGCTATTGGTCTACCTGCCCGCCGACGCCCAAGACCGGTTGCTTGCCCAGATCACCGAGCTGAGCACGGTGGGCAGTCGGCTTGCCGTGGAAACTGCGGTCACTTGCGCCGAAGAACGTAAAGAAGAGTTGCGGCAACGGTTTAACGATATCGCTGCCGAACTCGGACTCGTAAAACTGATGCACCTGCAGGATCTCAACTACAACGACCCAGATCGGGCGGTCGCCACGGATTGGCTAAACACCCACGGATGGCACGCGACGGCGCGGAACTCCATCGGCGAACTGCGCCGCCTGGACCGCTGGGTTAATGGTGTACCGATCGCTGACCACAAGGACAGCTTCGCCGACTTCGTGACCGCGGAGCGGCGATAAGGATTTTTGTCGCGTTTTCCATCGACCTCATCCTCGGAAATCTTTTGCTGGCATTAGGACCAGTTCTCTTGACGGCCGCGCGATACATGATCGCACTACTACGGAATGGTGAGAATGACCGACGCAGCAAACAATTGTCATCGCAACCCGGCTTCACATGGCCGACACCATCAAGAATTCAGGCGCACCGCCACCGCCATAAAAATTGATTCAATCGATTCTCCGACCCGCCGCACCACATCGCGCCAGCGTAAACGCGCGGCCGGCGCGGCGCTAGGAGCACTAGTCTTGACCACCGGAGTTACCGCGGCCGTGGATACCCTTAACGACTACGCCGCTATTATCAGCGCCGGCCGATTAACAATCAATCTGGCCGATCACGGCAAATCGAAATCCGACAGTTGTTCGAATGATACTCTCGATATCACCACCGACACCAGCGGTAACGATGATGACAACTATCTCCAGGTGTTTGCCGCCAATAGCAATAATTATGACGGTGGTCTCGCTAACCCGTTCCTTGGCGAAGCAATTCCCGTCAGGATCGAAATCGTCGACATTTGGGATCTCGTCGAAATGCTAAACGATCCCGTCAACCAACCCATTGAATTACTTCCACTGAATCCCGATACCGACAACCAGAATCAAAACTGACAGCTGGGCACTAATGCGTGAGGAGCGCCTCATGGAGATGCCTTCCGGAAGTGGTGTCCGGGTCCAGTCTTCGGTTATCGCACTTGTCGCCGAAAGTAGGTTGAGATGGCAGTGACGCTGGTTTCCCATCGTAAAATGACGCCGCGCCAGCGGCTGACGATTGTGGCGACCGGTCTGGGAATCTTCATGGTGTTTGTGGACGTCAACATCG
>NZ_MVIF01000185.1 GCF_002086675.1 Mycobacterium persicum | reverse complement strand
TCAGCGCAAATCAAGCACCCCGGAAGAATCGGCGTGTCGAGGTCGGTGATGTATCAGGATTAGCCGGTTAAGAGGGGTCGATATGGTGTGGAATGCACAAGGCGCACACCGAGTTTCGCACACGCCCGCAACAACCACGTGTCGACAAATGCCGACCCGTTATCCACATAGATCGCCTTGGGAACACCGCGGGAGGCCAGCCCCGGCCGCAGCGCGGCGGCCAGCCGTACCGTGTCTTCGGCGTACCCCCACCGATAGCCGGGCAGCAGCCGAGAATGATCGTCAAGGAACGCGAACAAATATGTCTTACGGAGTTGGATTTTTATGCCGTGCAACGCATCCCCAGTCCAAAGGTCATTGGGGTGCTCAGCCTCGAACCGGCCGAACACCGGTAATGAGGACCCAGCCGCGACACCGGTGAGGCCGAGCTTGCGGAAGTTGCGTTGCAGGGTGCGCTCATCGGGCGCCCAACCCAGCTGGGTCCGCAGGATCCGCTGGATCGCCGCGGCGGTGCGATCCGGGTTTTCCCGCCGCAGCGCCACCGCCAGGTCCAGCACTTCAGCCGGGGTGCGCGGAGTGCACTGGCGTGGGTTGGGCACCAAGGCGTCGAACCCGCCGGCACGCCAGGCCCGTATCCAACGGTCAATGTTCTGCCGCGAGATCCGCACCCGCCGCCCGAATGGGTCGGTGTGCTCGCGGGAAGCCAACTCGCGCACCATCTTTCCCCGCTCCTTGGGAGAATGCGCCGCATCGGCGGCATCCCGGATCAACTGGTACCGAAACATTCCGATCGCTCGGGCCCGCTCGGCCCGCACCTTCACCTCGTCCTCGCCGGGCATAGGCAGTCTCCTTTGCTGTCTTTGGTGAAAACACGACAGTGCCCAGGATTACGGCCGCACCTACCTTGGCGGCAGGGTCGACTCGTGTTGCACCCACTGGCCTGGCCAGCCCGGCGACAACAACCGGCCACCCGACACCGCGACCGCAGCCTCGGTCAGCGACACCTTGGACAGCTCAAAGCGGCGCCCTATGGCCTCCGCGAGCGCCCCGATCGCGGCCACCGCGTCGGCCAACCCGCCACCAGCCGGGCCTGGCATCACCGGATCCGCATCCACCGCACGTAGCCACACGGTGAACACCGACCGCACCGCATCGGCCCGCTCGCCGAAGCGGCGCAACCAGCCACGCACCGTCTCCGCCGGGCGGGCCAGCTTGGCCGCGATCCGGCCAAACCCCGCCCCACGCGCAGCCTTGGCCACCAACGCCGACATGATCACCGCCGCCACGTCAGCGCGGCGCAGCAGCGCGGTCACCGGCAACAAAACGTGCGTAACTCCACAGCCCGTACACCGCGACCGGCGCGAACACAGCCGCAACGCCCCTTCAAGGCCGCGCAGCTGCCGCGGTCTGGCCCACCCCCAGCCGCCCAGCACGCCGCTGCACTCCGGGCACCTCAGCTCACCCGCCGCCAGCCTGCGCTCGACTTGATCGACATCCGTCTCTACCGTGACCACTGCGCCTCCGAGCGCGAATAGACGGCCCTCCCGCAGACTCAGCCAGAGACACACCGGGAGGGCCGTCACCTACAACGACGTGATCACCGTGCCGCCCGACACCACCAGCACCAAACCGGGCACGCCCAACCAACAAGCTGCTCACCGTCAGTGCCGGAACCCTACCCCCAGGTGCTCACCCTGAATGCCCCCCAACACTCCAGCTTCGCGGCCCGCTTGTCTGCCTCGGTCATGGCCGGCTTGGGGCCTGAGGGCTTGGCCGCGAGCGCATTCAACGCTCCAGCGTCACGCAGCCGCTTCCACTCGGTGATGTGCGAGGAGTACAAACCCTCCTTGCGCAGCAGCGCCCCCCGGGCACCCGGCTCGGTCAGCAACTCGTACTGCTCGAGAATGCCGAGCTTGTACTCCGCGGTGAACGTCCGCCGTTTCGGCCGCTTCTCACGCGGCCCCTTGCCGCTACCCAGGTTCCCATCATCGGCCACCGCCACCGCGGCGGTATCGGCCAGTGTCATCGTCACGGAATCAGAATCCAGTCCTCGCCCTGCTTCTCAACAGAAGACTCATCTACTTCAACGTCTCACACAGGTTAGACAGAGAGGGGTTTCTTCGGGGCGGAGCTCGACCGCCAACACAAGAAAAAGTCGACTTCCTCGACGCCCACCGCGAGGAGTTCGGGGTCGAGCCCATCTGCACCGTCCTGCGATCTGCAGGGGTGTCGATGGCCGCGAGCACCTACTGCGATACCAAGACCCGCGGTCCCTCGGCGCGCGCCCAACGCGACGCAGAGCTTGGGCGGGTCCTGGTAGGGCTCTGGGAGGATAACTACCGGGTATACGGGGCCCGCAAGCTGTGAAAAGCGGCACGTCGTGCCGGCCACGACGTCGGGCGGGATCAGGTCGCGCGGCTGATGCGCACCGCCGGCATCGCAGGGGCGCGGCGGGGCAAACGAGTGCGCACCACCACGCCGGATCCGGCCGCGGCGCGACACCCCGATCTGGTCGGGCGGAAGTTCGCGGCGACCGCGCCGAACCAGCTCTGGGTGACCGATCTGACGTTCGTGCCGACCTGGTCCGGGGTGGCCTACGTCTGCTTCATCATCGATGCCTTCAGCAGGATGATCGTCGGCTGGCGAGTCGCTTCGCACATGCGCACCACGATGGTGCTCGATGCGTTGGAGATGGCGCGTTGGTCACGCGGAAACCTGTTGGCGGGCTTGACATGTCACTCCGATTCAGGATTGCAGTTCACGTCCATCCGCTACGGTGAGCGGCTCGCCGAGATCGGTGCGGTCCCCTCGATCGGGTCGATCGGCGACAGCTTCGATAACGCTCTGGCGGAGACGGTGAACGGCTACTACAAGGCCGAGCTGATCTACGGCTCCGCCCGCAGCGGGCCGTGAAGACCGTCGAGGACGTCGAACTAGCCACCCTGGGCTGGGCCTACTGGCACAACACCAGCCGCCTCCACGGCTACCTCAACGACATTCCGCCGGTCGAGTTCGAAGCCGCGTTCTACGATGCAGAACGGACCGACCAACCACTGATCGGAATCCAATAGCCCGAGTCTCCGGCGGAACCAGGGCGATTCAGACAGGTTCCGGATCGCCGAGGTCGTGATATAGGAGCATCCTTCCAGGGACCACCGTCACGCTATCTCAGATGTCCACCGCTTCTGGGGAACCTCACACCCCTCCAAAATGGAGACGAGCAATACGCGCGGTAGCTACAATGCCGACTTAGCGACGCCGCGGGCCGTTAGTTGCCGACGTTTTCCCAACGAGTTGGAGGTTTCCGTCATGGCATACCTGCTCGTTTCTCCGGACATTGTCGCCGCAGCTACCCAGGATCTGAGCAAGCTGGGTTCGACTATTGGTGCGGCCAATGCAGCTGCGGCGACCTCGACGACGGAGGTGCTGTTGGCGGCCGCCGATGAGGTATCGGCGCGTATTGCGGAATTGTTCGGTGCCTACGGTCGCGAGTATCAGGTGATCAGTGCTGAGGTGGCGGCGTTTTATTCTCGTTTTTTGCAGGTTTTGAATGCTGGTGCGGCGGCGTACGCGTTTGCGGAAGCCGCCAATATGCCACATTTGCAAATGCTTGAGCAGGATGTGCTTAACCTCGTGAACGCGCCGGCCCAGCGGTTGCTGGGCCGACCGCTGATCGGCAACGGCGCCAACGCAACTGTTCCGGGTGGCACTGGTGGCGACGGCGGCATCCTGTTGGGTAACGGCGGCAACGGCGCCGCTGGTGCAGCGGGGCAGGCCGGTGGTGCCGGTGGGTCGGCGGGGCTGTTGGGTAACGGCGGTATGGGTGGCGCTGGTGGGGTTGGCGCC
>NZ_MVIF01000184.1 GCF_002086675.1 Mycobacterium persicum | reverse complement strand
CCGACTCAGGCTTGCGCCAACCCGCACGAGGCATACCCTACAAACTACACCCATGTAGTCTTAACTGAACGGTATTGGGGTTAGCCCGCGCTTAGCCCAGGGCCGCGAGCAGTGACGCCACAACATCGTCGATCGAGCCGCTGGTCGAATAGCCGGCGGCAAGCTGGTGGCCACCGCCACCGAACCGCGCGGCGACGGACGTCAAGTCAATGTCCTTCTTGGCCCGCATCGACACCGACCACTGTCGTGGTTCGACCTCCTTCAGCACCGCGGCCACTTCGGCCTGCTGGGTGGTGCGCACGATGTCGACAATGCTCTCCACTTCTTCCTGACGCGCCCGGAGGAATTCCCGGTTGTCGACGACCACGTAGACCAGCCCCCGGCCACCGACCGCGCCTGACACCAATTGCGCCGAGCCCAGCACCCGCGACAGCATCGGCAACCACTCGAACGGGTGGGTGTCCATCAGGATCCGGCTGACGGCCGCATTGTCGACGCCAATCTCGACCAGGCGCGCCGCCAGTCGATAACCGCGCGCACTGGCCCACCGGAACGACCCGGTGTCCGTGGTCAATCCGGCGTAAATGCAATGAGCGACGTCCACGTCGATCGGCTTGCCCCAGGCGTCGAGAAGGTCGGCGATCATCATCGTGGTGGAGTCTGCCGACAAATCGATGAAGTTCGCGGTGCCGAACGCATCGTTGGATGCGTGGTGGTCGATCACCAGCACATCCCGACCGGGACCGGCCAGGTCGCTCAGCCCGCCGAGCCGCCGGACACTCGGGACGTCCACGGTCACGGCCAAATCGACATCGCGACACATCGCATCCGGGTTCACCAGCAAGTGGCACCCCGGCAACGACGCCAGCGACTCCGGCAGTGTCGCCGGCGCCGCGAAACTCACCTCGACCTGCTTCCCGCACTTGTCCAACACCAAGGCCAGCGCCAATCCGGCGCCGATGGCGTCAGCGTCGGGATGAACGTGGGCAATGACCGCGACGCTGGCGGCGGCCGACAGCAACTCGACGGCGCCGAGGGCATCGACACGCACCCCCGGGCAGCTCGGTACCTCGGCCAGCTCAGTCCCTCGATCGGTCGTGGTCACCGGTGTCCCCAGCCTCGATCCGATCGCCATATCCCCCGGAAGCCCCGCCATCACGGTACGGGTCGGCGTCACCGGCCGGCTTGGCGCCCTGCCGAACCCGAGCCAAGTCGGCGTCGGCGGCGCGGGCGCGCGCCAACAACTCCTCCATCCGATGCACCGTGTCGGAGGTGGTGTCTCGGGTAAACGTCAAGGTCGGCGTGAAACGCACCCCGGTACCGGCTCCGACCTTGGTGCGCAGCACACCCTTGGCCCGCTCCAGCGCGGCGGCCGCCGCAGCGTAGTCCGGCTCGTCGTCCAGCGTGGGGCCCATCAGCGTGTAGTACACGGTCGCGTCGTGCAGGTCCGCGGTCACCTTGGCGTCGGTGATCGTCACCCCGGCAAGTCGCGGATCCTTGATCTCGTACTCGATCGCCGACGCAACGATGGTGGTGATCCGTTTGGCCAGTCGGCGTGCCCGTGCCGGGTCAGCCATCCGCGCGGCCCGTCACGATTGCACCGCCTCGCCGCCCCCGCACGCGGGTGGTACCTCCCTCTGGGGCCGTGCCCCCACTGCATCGTCGGCGGCGGTCACGAGCGTTCCTTTTGAACCAGCTCGTAGGACTCGATGACGTCGCCTTCCTTGATGTCGGAGTAGCCGAGCGTCAAACCGCACTCGAAGCCCTCGCGAACCTCGGTCACGTCGTCCTTTTCCCGCCGCAGCGACTGGATCGAGAGGTTCTCGGCGACCACGATATTGTCCCGCAACAGCCGGGCCTTGGCGTTGCGGCGCACCACACCCGAAGTGATCATGCAACCGGCGATCAGGCCCACCTTTGACGACCGGAACAACGCGCGGATCTCGGCACGACCCAGCTCGACCTCCTCGTAGATCGGCTTGAGCATGCCGCGCAGCGCCTGCTCGATTTCGTCGATCGCCTGGTAGATGACGGAGTAGTAGCGGATCTCGACACCCTCGCGGTTGGCCAACTCGGTGGCCTTGCCCTCGGCGCGCACATTGAACCCGATGATGATCGCGTCGGAGGCCGAGGCCAGGTTGACGTTGGTCTCGGTGATGCCACCGACGCCGCGGTCGATGACGCGCAGCGCCACCTCGTCGTCCACCTGAATACCCATCAGGGCCTCTTCCAGCGCCTCGACGGTACCGGCGTTGTCGCCCTTGAGGATCAGGTTGAGCTGGCTGGTTTCCTTCAGCGCCGAGTCCAGGTCCTCCAGGCTGATCCGCTTACGGCTGCGTGCGGCCATGGCATTGCGCTTGCGGGCGCTGCGCCGGTCGGCGATCTGGCGCGCGATCCGGTCCTCGTCGACGACCAGGAAGTTGTCGCCGGCCCCGGGCACCGAGGTGAAGCCGATGACCTGGACCGGACGCGACGGCAGTGCCGCTTCGATGTCGTCGCCGTGTTCGTCGACCATTCGGCGGACCCGGCCGTAGGCGTCGCCGGCGACCACCGAGTCGCCAACCCGTAGCGTGCCGCGCTGCACCAGCACCGTGGCCACCGGTCCGCGGCCGCGGTCCAGGTGCGCCTCGATGGCCACACCCTGAGCCTCCATGTCGGGGTTGGCGCGCAGGTCCAAAGCGGCGTCGGCGGTCAGCAGCACCGCTTCCAACAGCTGTTCGATGTTGGTGCCGTTCTTGGCCGAGATGTCGACGAACATGGTGTCGCCGCCGAAGTCCTCGGCAACCAGGCCGTACTCGGTGAGCTGAGCCCGGATCTTGGCCGGGTCGGCGCCCTCCTTGTCGATCTTGTTGACCGCGACCACGATCGGCACGTCGGCGGCCTGCGCGTGGTTGATGGCCTCAACCGTCTGCGGCATCACACCGTCGTCGGCCGCGACCACCAGGATGGCGATGTCGGTGGCTTTGGCGCCGCGGGCACGCATGGCGGTGAACGCCTCGTGACCCGGGGTGTCGATGAATGTGATCAGCCGCTCACTGCCGTCGAGGTCGACGCCCACCTGGTAGGCCCCGATGTGCTGGGTGATGCCGCCGGCCTCGCCCTCACGGACATTGGCCTTACGGATGGTGTCCAGCAGCCGGGTCTTACCGTGGTCGACGTGGCCCATCACGGTCACCACCGGCGGCCGAGTCTGCAAATCGGTCTCGTCTCCGGTGTCCTCGCCGTAGGAGAGGTCAAACGACTCCAGGAGCTCGCGGTCCTCGTCCTCGGGGCTGACCACCTGGACGTTGTAGTTCATCTCGCTACCCAGCAGCTCGAGCGTCTCGTCGCCGACCGACTGGGTGGCGGTCACCATCTCGCCGAGGTTGAACAGCGCCTGCACCAGCGCGGCCGGGTTGGCGTCGATCTTCTCGGCAAAGTCGGACAGTGACGCACCGCGGGCCAGCCGGATCGTCTCGCCGTTGCCGTGCGGTAACCGCACGCCGCCGACAACCGGAGCCTGCATCGAGTCATATTCCTGGCGCTTCTGCCGCTTGGACTTGCGGCCACGCCGGGGTGCGCCGCCCGGACGGCCGAACGCGCCGGCCGCGCCGCCGCGCTGGCCCGGACGGCCACCGCCACCGGGGCCGCCGCCGCCACCGCCGGGACGGCCGCGGAATCCGGTCCCGGGCGCGGCACCCACACCGCCGCCGCCGCCGCGGTAGTTACCGCCACCGCCGTCGGAACGGCCACCGGGGCCACCGGGCCGGGCGCCGCCGGGTCGCGGCGCGCCGGTGCGCGGCGGGCGTGGCCCACCGGCCGCACCGCCGGGACGTGGCGGCATACTGCCGGGCGAGGCGCCCGGACGCGGTGCCCCAGGTCGCGGCGCCCCGGGGCGCGGAGCCGGCGGACGCGGGATGGGCCGTTCGGCCGGTTGCGCCGAGGAGAACGGGTTGTTGCCGACACGCGGGGCCCGGACGCCGGGCTTGGGAGCCGGTCCGGGACGCGCGCC
>NZ_MVIF01000183.1 GCF_002086675.1 Mycobacterium persicum | reverse complement strand
GATCGGAACGATGTCAATTTCGCCGAGGGCGAATCGACGTATTATCGGCGGCGCCGGGCTTTGCTCGGCGCCGAGGATCGGAACTCCGCCGCCGACGGCAAAAACAAGTCCGCCCAACCCGGCGGCGCCGGGCTTTGCTCGGCGCCGAGGATCGGAACGATACCGGTGCGGGGTTGGCGGCGTTGTCGAAAGAGGCGGCGCCGGGCTTTGCTCGGCGCCGAGGATCGGAACCCGTTGGGGGAATTGCTCGCCTCCGCAGACTCCTTGGCGGCGCCGGGCTTTGCTCGGCGCCGAGGATCGGAACCAATGGTTCGTCGGGCGCGATCGGCGAATCACCCCCGCGGCGCCGGGCTTTGCTCGGCGCCGAGGATCGGAACAACGGTGGTGCGACTCAGACGGCGCAGTCCGGCTATGGCGGCGCCGGGCTTTGCTCGGCGCCGAGGATCGGAACATCACTGATCAGCCGCTGATTGTGTGGTCCGCGCATGCGGCGCCGGGCTTTGCTCGGCGCCGAGGATCGGAACGACCATGCCAGCGTCACGGCATCGCATCCAGCCGCGCGCGGCGCCGGGCTTTGCTCGGCGCCGAGGATCGGAACCTGCTTCATCCCTGCATCAGCGGCGTCGATCGCCATGGCGGCGCCGGGCTTTGCTCGGCGCCGAGGATCGGAACGCTGCTGGTGTGGTCGTTGTAAATGGCGGTGAGGGGCGGCGCCGGGCTTTGCTCGGCGCCGAGGATCGGAACGAGGTCGTGCCACAGGATGAAACGCGCGCCTGGCTCCGGCGGCGCCGGGCTTTGCTCGGCGCCGAGGATCGGAACTGCATGGGCGGCCGAAGACCGGTGAGGTGTGGGGGGCGGCGCCGGGCTTTGCTCGGCGCCGAGGATCGGAACACCATCAGGTGATTCGCCTTGCACGGTTACCGATTCGGGCGGCGCCGGGCTTTGCTCGGCGCCGAGGATCGGAACTTCTAAGGACGCGTTGATATCTTTAAACTGCGTCGGCGGCGCCGGGCTTTGCTCGGCGCCGAGGATCGGAACCCGAACATGTCCGATGGTTTCCCATTACGCACCCGGCGGCGCCGGGCTTTGCTCGGCGCCGAGGATCGGAACATGCCCAATTTGCGCGCACCACATAGCTATTCGCTGCGGCGCCGGGCTTTGCGCGGCGCCGAGGATCGGAACCTTTACCTATTGTCTACTGCGTACAGTAGTAGTACGCGGCGCCGGGCTTTGCTCGGCGCCGAGGATCGGAACTCCTGGCGTTGGGCCGATTCTGTATTGATTCGAGCAGCGGCGCCGGGCTTTGCTCGGCGCCGAGGATCGGAACACGCAAGAAGATCGCGGCCAAGAATATATCAGCCGGGCGGCGCCGGGCTTTGCTCGGCGCCGAGGATCGGAACTGGTACGAGGATGACGTTGTCTACGAGGCCGTCACGCGGCGCCGGGCTTTGCTCGGCGCCGAGGATCGGAACGATGATGGCGGGCAACGGATTTCGCCCGCCATCATCAGCGGCGCCGGGCTTTGCTCGGCGCCGAGGATCGGAACCTTGGATTCGTTCGCGGATGCTGTTGCGGACGCCCTCGCGGCGCCGGGCTTTGCTCGGCGCCGAGGATCGGAACTTGGCTTTGGAGCCGCAGCGGCGCCGCGCGGCGCTCAGCGGCGCCGGGCTTTGCTCGGCGCCGAGGATCGGAACACCGTGGCATCGTGCGCCATGAACGCCCCGCGCGTCCGGCGGCGCCGGGCTTTGCTCGGCGCCGAGGATCGGAACTTGGCTTTGGAGCCGCAGCGGCGCCGCGCGGCGCGCAGCGGCGCCGGGCTTTGCTCGGCGCCGAGGAGCGGAACCCCGTGGCAGCGTGCGCCATGAACGCCCCGCGCGTCCGGCGGCGCCGGGCTTTGCTCGGCGCCGAGGATCGGAACTTGGCTTTGGAGCCGCAGCGGCGCCGCGCGGCGCTCAGCGGCGCCGGGCTTTGCTCGGCGCCGAGGATCGGAACAGCGTCGGGCCCGCCCAGCCAAGGCCGAGCACGGCGGGCGGCGCCGGGCTTTGCTCGGCGCCGAGGATCGGAACAGCCAAAGGTAGAACTCTTTGGTCTTATGTGGGTAGAGGCGGCGCCGGGCTTTGCTCGGCGCCGAGGATCGGAACCACGCTATCGGCGTCACCCAGAGGCAGATCGAAACCCTCGGCGCCGGGCTTTGCTCGGCGCCGAGGATCGGAACGGGCTACTAGTGCCAACCGACTGCCGGACCGCAACAGCGGCGCCGGGCTTTGCTCGGCGCCGAGGATCGGAACATGAGTTGACGTCTCTACAGACGGCTGTGGCCGTGACGCGGCGCCGGGCTTTGCTCGGCGCCGAGGATCGGAACCGCGTCGGGCCCGCCCAGCCAAGGCCGAGCACGGCGGGCGGCGCCGGGCTTTGCTCGGCGCCGAGGATCGGAACAGCCAAAGGTAGAACTCTTTGGTCTTATGTGGGTAGAGGCGGCGCCGGGCTTTGCTCGGCGCCGAGGATCGGAACCACGCTATCGGCGTCACCCAGAGGCAGATCGAAACCCTCGGCGCCGGGCTTTGCTCGGCGCCGAGGATCGGAACGGGCTACTAGTGCCAACCGACTGCCGGACCGCAACAGCGGCGCCGGGCTTTGCTCGGCGCCGAGGATCGGAACATGAGTTGACGTCTCTACAGACGGCTGTGGCCGTGACGCGGCGCCGGGCTTTGCTCGGCGCCGAGGATCGGAACAGCGTCGGGCCCGCCCAGCCAAGGCCGAGCACGGCGGGCGGCGCCGGGCTTTGCTCGGCGCCGAGGATCGGAACGGTCTCAGCCGCAGTGAGCCGCGCCTCAGCGGCCCCGGCGGCGCCGGGCTTTGCTCGGCGCCGAGGATCGGAACGCCTGGTTCGCGGCGAAGGGGCCTGCCGCTGCCTGGCGGCGCCGGGCTTTGCTCGGCGCCGAGGATCGGAACTGCAACGCGGCGATCGCATCCAGGCAGCCCTGCTCAGCGGCGCCGGGTTTTGCTCGGCGCCGAGGATCGGAACCCCCGAACCGGACGAGCTGCTCCGAGACCTCGCTGGCGGCGGCGCCGGGCTTTGCTCGGCGCCGAGGATCGGAACTGAGTACGCGCAACTAGCGCGAGCGACCTAAATCAGCGGCGCCGGGCTTTGCTCGGCGCCGAGGATCGGAACACTGACAGCAGCGCAGCAAGTGGCGCTAGGCGAGAGGGCGGCGCCGGGCTTTGCTCGGCGCCGAGGATCGGAACTTCAGGCCGTGGACCGCAGGGTCGAGCACCGCGACCGCGGCGCCGGGCTTTGCTCGGCGCCGAGGATCGGAACCCGAAAGCTTCACCCCGACCGAACATGGCACCTATCAGCGGCGCCGGGCTTTGCTCGGCGCCGAGGATCGGAACGTCACGAACAGGACCAACCGGAGAAGCCGAAGAAAGGCGGCGCCGGGCTTTGCTCGGCGCCGAGGATCGGAACGCCAGGTGATCGGCGTACGGGTCGCCATCCTCGACAGCGGCGCCGGGCTTTGCTCGGCGCCGAGGATCGGAACACCGACTTGCGCACCGCCACCCAGGCGATCGTGCAGGCGGCGCCGGGCTTTGCTCGGCGCCGAGGATCGGAACATAGGTCGGCGCCGGTGCGCGGCACTTACGCCGGCTGCGGCGCCGGGCTTTGCTCGGCGCCGAGGATCGGAACAAGTTGCGCGCATCTGATCCAATGTGGTACGAGGACGCGGCGCCGGGCTTTGCGCGGCGCCGAGGATCGGAACCAACCCTGAGAAGGGATCGTCCGCCTCGCCTCCAGGCGGCGCCGGGCTTTGCTCGGCGCCGAGGATCGGAACCTGAGGGGGCAGCTATGCCTGGTGTGTGCTGGGCCGCGGCGCCGGGCTTTGCTCGGCGCCGAGGATCGGAACCATGAAATTCTCTACCGCCTTGGCCGCTTCTGTCCTGCGGCGCCGGGCTTTGCTCGGCGCCGAGGATCGGAACCACGGCGGAGTACACGGCGGAGCCCACGGCGGAGTTGCGGCGCCGGCCTTTGCTCGGCGCCGAGGATCGGAACGCTCCGGTGGACAGACGTCAGAGATGGGGCCGCGCCCGGCGGCGCCGGGCTTTGCTCGGCGCCGAGGATCGGAACCGGCCCCGCGGATTCGCACCCCACTCG
>NZ_MVIF01000182.1 GCF_002086675.1 Mycobacterium persicum | reverse complement strand
CTCATCTTCGGAAGACCTCGACCCCTATCCCGGCAACGACGCGCCGACCACCTCTACACCCTCATCTGCGAAGAGCCAGTTTTGCGCAACTGCCCACAGTGGGTCAGCTCACGGAAACCATGAATCAGCTGGCTCAGCTGGCTTCGGCCGGTGGCCACCCCAGCAATATCGCCAACTCGGCAGGTCGACAAATACCGATGATCTCGTCGCTGGCGCGGCAAAGCGGGCCACCGCAGCACATGCCGGCCGTCGATACCGATAACAAAGTCGGAAGCGATGTCGCCTCTGTAAGCCCGCCGGAACTATCGCCACAGGCGTGAATCGATCGACGCCCAGCTGACGATCGTGTTCGCCGCGACGGCCCTGATGCACTGGATCCGGCACAGCGGTTTGGCTAGGGAAGGAGGTGTCCATGCCCCTTGACGTTCCGCTTCGCCAGGAAGGGGGTCGGCGTACTCGGGTCCGTTCTTCACTGCTGGTCGCATCGCGAAGCGAGCGTTATTCCGGGCTGCCGGCCTTGAGGGTCGTCTGGTGACGTAACGGCTGATTCGGTGGGGGGCTCCAGATTGTCGCTCAGCTCGAGGCGCTGAGGATCTTGATCGCGAAGATGAGCGTGTCGCCCGGCCGGATTCCAGCGCTGGGCTGCCCGTTGGGGTAGCCGTCCGCGGATGTCATTGCGACGGCCACGGTGGAACCCACGGTTTGCCCCGCAATGGCCTTCTGGAAGCCCGGTACGACTCCGCCAAGCGGGAAGTCGACCGGGGCGCCCCGTTCATAGCTGCTGTCGAACACGGACCCGTCACGTCCATTGACGCCCATGTAGCAAACGGAAACCTTGGCCGTGCCCGGGACCACCGGTCCGTCTCCGGCGTGGAGCGTGTGCACCTGCGTCTGGGTCACGCTGAACGGTGTCGTCACTTTCACTTGCGGAGCTGCATCCATGGATCCGGTGACCGCGATGCTGCCGGTGGTCCCAGCCAGCGTCCAGTCCGGTGCTGCGCTGTTCGGCGGTGCGGCGGTTGGACACGATGCGGCTGCGGTTGCCTTGCCCGATGCACTGATCGTCAGGGTCATTGCCGCAACACAGGCCGCCAGCGCGACCGCGGAATTCACCAAGGAGGACTTCACCGGTGTCACACTACAGCCACTGACACAGCCGCCGATCCCATCCCAGACTACCGACATCGCCGCCGTTGGTACCGCATACCCGTACGTGGTATTCATGCCCCATGGGTTGCAACCGAACATTGTGCACGTAGCTGACACTACTTCTGGCAACGAAGCATGGATATTGCCCAACTGCCAAGCTACGGCTACTTACTCCAGCGGGTGGCGGCCGGCCGACTCCGCCTCGTTCTGCTCCTATCGCCGCCGCGGACCGGCTCGACGGTGCTCGCCAACGCGCTAGCACGGCACTATCAGGTTGATGCGGTGCTGACCGAGCCAGCGGGGCAATACCATCTGCTGGCCGACACCCGGGTGGCCGAGACATTCGGGCTCATCGCCGACGCGGTTGCCGCGGCTAGCCCACGCCCAACCTCCCGGCCGGCGGTAGTGCTGATCAAGGAGACTGCCCAACACATCGGGCCCGATCGCGAGTGGCAGGCATGGTGCGCGATCATCGATCGGACTCTGGTGTTGGTACGCCAGCCCGCATTGGCCTTGGAGTCGCTGATCCTGATGACACTCGGCCTGGCGGAGCTGTTGTCGGGCGGTGCCGAGGCCAGCCCCCAGCTGTGGATGACCGCCTCGGCGCAGGCGGGCTGCCCGCCCGCCGCGTTGGCATCCTGGGATGCCTTCTTGGCCGATCTGCGTGAGGAACGCGACTTCAGCGGACTCGACGAATGCCGTCTGCATGCCCATTGGCATAAGAGCGCGCTGTTCGGTATGCCCAGTCTGCAGCGCGAAGTCTGGGCCAACGAGGCCCGTCAGAACAGGCTGGGCGGCATCGGTGACTTCGGGCCTTACCTGGGCACCCCGCCCTGCGCCCTTGCCGCGCTGCCGGAGGCACTGGCGCGGCCGTTCAGCGATCGTCACTTCGCGTGGTCCGCGCTGGACGACCTACGGAACAACACCCTGGCCGGCGACGAAGGGATGGCCCTGGTCGATTTTGCTGCGGTGCAGGCCGATCCGGCCGCCCGGCTTGGCGCGCTCGGCGCGTTTCTCGGGCTATCCCCTCGCGATCCCGGCGCCGCGCCTGCTATCGCGCGCTCAGGCTACGACACTCGTTGTCCGAAACTGCATGATGTGTTGTTCCGCGAGGCCCGGGCGCGGCCAGATATTGCGCCGCACCAACGTCAGCCGCTATCGATCGAACGCTTTCCTACCTCCCTGCACCGCCAGTTGCGCAGGGCACAGACGATTTATGAGAATCTTCGTCGAGATCTACGCCAGCCGTGACCATGCGGATCGCTGCGTTGCGTCAGATCGTAACCGAGCAACGTCGCATGCGTTCGGACGAGCCACGCAGGTTCTCGGATAGGGTCACCGCAAATAACTGCCGCACAGCCGCTTTCGAAAAATGAGCAGGGAACTCAAAGACAGTAGCGGCGATCCGAACGGGCTTCGTCAACAGCATGGCTGACAGGCTCATTTCCATCCGCAACAGCGAGTCGATGATAGTGCAGATTACCCGCAACGTGGTGCGAAATGCTATGTACCACCATACATTAGGTCACTAGAGTGGTCATCGTGAGGTATCAGTCGTATCAACATACCTGGCAACGCAAGGTGTTCCCAGGCTTTTTGCGAGATCCACCGCACATGAAGGTATGACGCGCAGACTGAGGACGAGGCGCCGTTTGTTGCAGACGAGCAGGTTTCCATGGACATCGGTGGTCGCTGAACCGATAACGCGATATTGCCGACGACCTCCTCGATCGGTGGGCCGGGTTCTCGAAGTTTCGGCCGCTCCTGAGTTCACCGGCTCCACGGATCTCGTCAGTGTTCTGAATCGTGGCCGTCATCAGGCATTCCGCCCGTAGCGATCTCCCCTCGGCGATGGCGACGAAGATTGGTTGTTCGATTCGACAGGCAATAAATACCCCTGGGGCAAGGCATTTATGCAGATCGGCACATGATGGCGTCCGGACACACTCGCCGTACGACGGTGTCGCGAGTTTGCAGATGATGGCGAAACTGATTCTGCCCAGGCGGATTCGTTTGCCGGACCGGTGTTAGAAAAGGAGGTGATCCCATGTCATACGAACTTCTGTTCACCGAGCAGGAGGCTTCCTACTCGGCCTATATGCCCGCCATGTTCAGTTCAGACAACTTCGACCAGTAAAACCAGTCGTTCGGCGGGGCTTCATTAGACGATATAACTCTAGTCGTGAGGCCCCGCCGACCCGTGGCAAGGAGCATTGTGGCCGTGGCGCCGTCGGGTGGTTCCGACGCGGGAAACGTGTTGGGTCCGGATTGGTCTTATTGGCCGGTAAGGGTATTGGGTCATGCCGACCCGACGACCATTGGGCATCGGGCAGGTACTCACCGGATCATCTCTCCCGAGCAGACCTGGCGAGCTCTGCAACCGGTGTATGAGCGGGCCGGTATCACCCGGGTTGCCGATCTAACCTGGCTGGATGATCTCGGAATCCCGACCGTGCAGGCGGTGCGCCCGGCGTCTTTGACGTTGTCGGTCAGTCAGGGAAAGGCCGCCACCTACCGCGCGGCCCAAGTCTCTGCCGTCATGGAATCCCTGGAGAATTGGCACGCCGAGAATGTCACACCCGATTTGTTCGCCACGACCACTACGGGTTTACCGTCCGCTCTGACGTACGATCCGGCGCAGCTACGTCGTCCAGCTGGCAGCCTCTACCATCCTGGAGCCAACCTTGATTGGATGATCGCTACCACGTTGTTGACTGGCCGCCGGACCTGGGTTCCCTGGTTATCCGTGGTTGTGAACGTCGCGGTCGCCGATAGCTGGGATCCGCCGATGTTCTCAATGGAGACTACGGGATTGGCGTCGGGCAACAGTTATTACGAAGCGTGTCTGCATGGGTTGTACGAGATCATGGAACGACACGCCCTGGCTACCGCTGAACCGGGACTGACGTTGTTCGAGGTGCCTCTCGACGCCGTTTTGATGAGCTCGGATTGCGCCGAGCTGGTCGAGAAGATTTGCCGAGCCGGAAGTCAAGTGCAGATCGCCATGGTTACCACGTGGGACGACTTTTACTGTTTCAGCGCTGATTTGAGGTCGCCTTTCCCTCTCTGCCAACCTTGGGTGAGGCACTCGCCCCCTGATAATTAGTGACCCGAGGGCGGGGATGGAGAGTTTCCCCGA
>NZ_MVIF01000181.1 GCF_002086675.1 Mycobacterium persicum | reverse complement strand
CGGCGGTACAGGCGCTTTCGGTGGCAACGGCGGCAACGGGGGTGACAGCTTCGGTGGCGGTGGCGGTGTCGGCGGCAAGGGCGGTACCGGGGGCTTTGGCGCTGCTGGTGGTGCTGGCTTCCACGGTGGGGACGGTGGTGCCGGTGGCCGCGCCGGTCTGCTGGTCGGTGACGGTGGAGCCGGTGGTGTCGGCGGTATCGGCGGAGACGGCGGCAACGGTGCATCCGGCGGCAACGGTGGGCGCGGCGGGCTTGGTGGGTTCGCCAACGCCAGTGCCATCGGTGATGCCGGCGGCAATGGCGGCGGCGGCGGCACCGGCGGAGTCGGCGGCGTGGCCGGCGTCGGCAGGACCGGCGGCGCCGGCGGCGCCGGCGGTCTAGTCGGGCTGCTGCGCGGCTACGGCGGCGCCGGTGGTGTGGGTGGTATCGGCGGCCTAGGCGGTGTAGGCGGTACCGGCGGCATCGGCGGCGGCGGCGGCTCCGGTACCCCCGGCAGCCCCCCGACACCGCCAAACAATCCGGCAGGTCCGGGAGGCAACGGCGGAGCGGGAGGCGACGGCGGCGTGGGCGGTATCGGCGGAGATGGCGGAAACGGCGGAAACGGCGGAGTAGGTGGCGGCGGCGGACTCATCGGCCGACCCGGCGTGTCCGGCGCCGGCGGCACCGGCGGCCTTCCCGGCGGTGGCGGCACAGGAGGTGTCGGCAATGGCGGCGGGGCGCCTGGCGTCGGCGCACCAGATGGCTCACCGGGCGCAACTGGTAGCCCAGGGGCGCAGGGCGCCACCGGGAAAGCCGGCGCGCCCGGGGCGCCCGGCTGATCAAGGTCACGTCCTCGGCTTCAAACGGGTTGTCGAGTTGACCGGTCTTCGCCGCTGCTACAGACACAAAACGACGCGTCCACCCCTGGACATGATCGCGCCTGGACCGCGGCATGCGCCGCCGCTATTTCGGCTCAGGCGCTGACTTTGCGCCGGCGGTTCGACCGGGGTGGGCCCGCCGGCTTCCCGGTGCCGACGACTTCCGCCAGGAACTTGCCCGTGTAGCTTTCCGGCACGGCGGCGACGTCCTCCGGCGTGCCCTGGGCGACAACTGTTCCACCCCCCGCGCCACCCTCCGGTCCCATATCGACGATCCAGTCCGAGGTCTTGATCACGTCCAGGTTGTGTTCGATGACGATGACCGTATTGCCCTTGTCGACCAGACCGTTGATCACCTTCAGCAGCTTGCGGATGTCCTCGAAATGCAGGCCGGTGGTGGGTTCGTCGAGGATGTAAATGGTGCGCCCGGTCGAGCGTTTCTGTAACTCCGAGGCCAGCTTGACCCGCTGCGCCTCACCGCCGGACAGCGTCGGTGCGGGCTGGCCGAGCCTGACGTAGCCCAGGCCGACGTCGACGAGAGTCTGCAGGTAGCGGTGAATGCCGGTGATCGGCTCGAAGAACTGCGCCGCCTCCTCGATCGACATGTCCAGCACCTCGGAGATGGTCTTGCCCTTGTAATGCACCTCGAGGGTTTCCCGGTTGTAACGGGCGCCCTGGCACACCTCGCAGGGCACGTACACGTCGGGCAGGAAGTTCATCTCGATCTTGATGGTGCCGTCGCCGGTACAGGCCTCGCAGCGGCCGCCCTTGACGTTGAACGAGAACCGGCCCGGTTGGTAGCCGCGGACCTTGGCCTCGGTGGTGGCGGCGAACAGGGTGCGGATCTTGTCGAACACCCCGGTATAGGTGGCCGGGTTGGATCGCGGCGTGCGACCGATCGGCGATTGGTCCACCCGCACCAGCTTGTCCAGATGGTCCAGTCCGGCGACCCGGGTATGGCGGCCGGGAACCTGCCGGGCGCCGTTGAGCCGGTTAGCCAATACCGCCGCCAGGATGTCGTTGACCAGTGTCGACTTGCCCGACCCGGACACCCCGGTCACCGACGTCAGCACACCGAGCGGGAAGGACACGTCGATGCCGCGCAGGTTGTGTTCGCGGGCGCCGACCACGGTGAGCTGTCGCCGCGGGTCGGCAGGTCGACGGATCGCGGGAATATCGATGCTTTCCCGCCCGGACAGATAGGCTCCGGTGATCGAGTTCTTGTCGGCCAGCAGTTCGTCGTACGGTCCGCTGTGCACGATGCGGCCGCCGTGCTCGCCGGCGCCCGGCCCGATGTCGACGATCCAGTCGGCGTGGGCGATGGTGTCCTGGTCATGCTCGACGACGATCAGGGTGTTGCCCAAATCCCTTAGCCGGGTGAGGGTTTCGATGAGACGACGGTTGTCGCGCTGATGTAGGCCGATGGACGGCTCGTCGAGCACATACAGCACCCCCACCAGCCCGGAACCGATCTGGGTGGCCAGCCGGATGCGTTGCGCCTCACCACCGGACAGGGTGGCCGCCGCCCGCGACAGCGACAGGTACTCGAGCCCGACGTCGAGCAGAAACCCGAGCCGCGACTGGATTTCCTTGAGCACCTGCCCCGCGATCGCCTGCTCGCGCGGACCCAGGGCGAGGCGCTGAAGAAAGTCCGCGCACTCGGCGATCGACAGCTCGCAGACCTCGGCGATCGACTTGGGGCCGAGCTCGCGTCCGGCCAGCGTCACCGCCAGAATTTCCGGCTTGAGCCGGGTGCCTTCGCATACCGGGCACGGCACGTCGCGCATGAAGCCTTCGTAGCGTTCCTTCATCTGCTCCGACTCGGTCTGCGACATCTTGCGTTCCAAGAACGCCAGCACGCCCTCGAAATCGGCGTAGTACGACCGGGTGCGTCCATACCGGTTGCGGTAGCGCACGTGCACCTGCTCGTCGCAGCCTTCCAGAATCGCCTTGCGCGCCTTGGCCGGCAGCTTGCGCCAGGGAGTGTCGACATCGAAGCCCATCGCCTCGCCCAGCCCGGCCAGCATCCGGGTGAAGTACTCCGCGGTGTGGCCCGTCGACCATGGGGCGACCGCACCCTCGGCCAGGGTGCGGTCCGGGTCGGGCACCACCAGCTCCGGGTCGACCTCCTTGCGGATGCCCAGACCGCTGCATTCGGGGCAGGCGCCGTAGGGCGAGTTGAACGAGAACGACCGCGGTTCCAGGTCGTCGACGGCCAGGGCATGCCCGTTGGGGCAGGCGAGTTTCTCGGAGAACCGCTGCTCACGGTGCGGCGCGCCGGGTTCGTGGTCGGGGAACTCCAGCACCACGATGCCGTCAGACAAGTTCAGCGCGGTCTCCACCGAATCGGTGAGCCGCTGCTTGGCGGTGGCTTTGACGGTGAGGCGATCCACCACGACCTCGATGTCATGCTTTTCCTGTTTCTTCAGCTTCGGCGGATCGGTCAAGGAATGCACGACACCGTCGACCCGGACGCGGCTGTAGCCCTGGGCGTTCAGCTTGTCGAACAGGTCGGCGAACTCGCCTTTACGGGTGCGTACCACCGGCGCCAGCACCAGAAAGCGGGTGCCCTCCGCCATGGCCAGCACCTGGTCGACGATTTGCTGGGGCGTCTGGCGCGCGATCCGCTCCCCGCAGACCGGGCAGTGCGGCGTGCCGGCACGGGCATAGAGCAGCCGCAGATAGTCGTACACCTCGGTGATCGTGCCGACCGTCGACCGTGGGTTGCGATTGGTGGACTTCTGGTCGATGGACACCGCCGGAGACAGCCCTTCGATGAAGTCGACGTCGGGCTTGTCCATCTGCCCGAGGAACTGACGTGCATAGGCCGAAAGGGATTCCACGTAGCGCCGCTGACCCTCGGCGAAGATGGTGTCGAAGGCCAGCGACGATTTACCGGATCCGGACAATCCGGTGAAGACGATCATCGCGTCGCGGGGCAGGTCGAGGTCGACACTGCGCAGGTTGTGTTCGCGCGCACCCTTGACGATCAGGCGCTCAGCCACCCAGGCCCTTTCACTGACGGGTTCCTTCTCGAGTCGGAGTTCGTTCCCATGCTATGTGCCCGTACCGACAAGCATTCGGGGACCAGTAAGGTGACGCCTATGACCTGCGCCGATCGTCGCGGGTACCACCGCTTGCTGGGGAGAGTGGCGCACATGACCACCGTCGCTGACGACTACACCGGACACGTCGACCCGGGGACCGCGGCCCGGCGCACGCTACCCGGCGCCACCATCCTCAAGGCGTCGGTGGGGCCCATGGACAACAATGCCTACCTGGTGACGTGTGCTGCGACCGGCGAAACGTTACTGATCGACGCCGCCAATGACGCCGACGTGCTCTTCGACCTGATCCAGCGGTACGCGCCTAAAGTGTCGTTGATCGTCACCAGTCATCAGCACTTCGACCACTGGCAGGCGCTGCAGGCGGTGGCCGAAGCCACCGGCGCCCCCACCGCCGCCCACC
>NZ_MVIF01000180.1 GCF_002086675.1 Mycobacterium persicum | reverse complement strand
GGTCTGGACCCCTCGGCCTACTCGACCAAGGCGGCGCTGCTCGACGCGATCAACGGAAGGACCACACCATGACCGGAGCCGTGACCCGAGGCCGACGCCGCCCGCTGTCCTGGGCCGACCTCACCCCTCGGGAGAAGATGTCGCTCCGCACGTCCATCCATGAGGCGGGCCATGCGGTGGCCGGAACCGTGGTCGGCGGGCGCATCCGCTCCGCCGCCCTGTCGGACAGTCGGGTGACCGGCGTCCATGGCCTCACCAGCTACGAGACGGTGCCCGAAGGCACCTGGCCCGCCGTGCTGTTCGCGGGTCCGTGGTCCGAGGCCCGATGGATGGCCGGTCGGCGTCCCACGCCCGCCCTGCTCAGCGCGATCCTGGGCGGCTCCGGCTACCGGGACCACAACGCGCTGTGCGCGGCGGCGGCGGCTGACGTCTGGACCGACGCCACCAGCGAGGCCCGGCTGACCGTGCCGCCGCTGATGGAGATGACGTGGGACGCGGTGGTGTCCGTGGCCAAGGTGATCCACAAGACCGGCGAGGCCCGACACGAGCATGTACTCGCCGCCCTCGGCATTGACGACGGCGGCGGGCCGGGCAGCGTCCAGCTGGCCAACCTCCGAGCCCGACTGCGCCGTGTTCCTGCCTTGACCACCTGAACCGCTCCCACAACCACGTAGGTCGCCTCACCACCCCAACACCAGAGGAGACCCCAAAACATGACGACACCGACCAGAACCACCGCGTTCCTGAGCGACTACTGCCCCCAGTGCAACCCGCTCGACTACTGCGCCCCGCGTGACATGCGGATGGCCAGCCTGACTGATCCGGTCTCGGTCAGCTGGCCCGGTGGACGGTATGCGGTCTGCCGGTACCGCTGCCGCCGTGGCCACCGCTGGGTGCGCCGTGACCTCTGGACCGCTCGGGAGGCCGGGTTCGACACCAGGCGGGGGAAGATGGCCGCGTGACCACCATCGCCACCTCGACCGCCGCCCGCGCCGCCAGAGTGGCGCGTGACCGGGTACGCCCGGCCAGCCCCGCCGACCTGGCGCGGCGGCTGGACCCGAGGTTCGTCGTCACGCCGACGATCCGCCTGCTGAGCGACATCGCCGTCCGGTCGGTGGACCAGCCCGACGAGCGGGACATCGTGACCACGCCGCCCCGCACCGGCAAGAGCCGCCTCCTGGCGGTGTGGACTGTCGTGTGGGCGCTGGCGCGCAACCCTGACCTCCAGGTGGTCCTGGTGTCCTACTCCGACGAGCTGGCCCAGGCTCACTCCCGCGAGGCGCGGCGGCTGATCAATGAACACGCCGACTACCTCGGCATCCGGCTCAGCGCCGACAAGACCGCAGTAGGTCGGTGGCGGGTGGACGGCCACGAGGGCGGGCTGCTCGCCACCGGCATCAACTCCGGCGTGACGGGCTTCGGAGCCGACCTGCTCGTCGTGGACGATCCCGTCAAGGACGCCCAGGAGGCCGACTCCGCCGCCCACCGCAAGCGCGTGATCACCGAGTACCGGAGCACCCTGGCCACCCGTGTCCACCCTGGCGGGTCGGTGCTGCTGGTGATGACCAGGTGGCATGAACGCGACCTAGCGGGCGAACTGCTGGACAGCGAGCCCGACGTCTGGACCCACACCAACGTCCCCGCTGTGGCCGAGGCGGGCGTGCCCGACGCCCTGGGCCGGACACCGGGCGCGGCGATGACCTCGGCGCTGGGGTTCACGGCGGACCATTTCGCCGCCGCCCGGCGGACCTCCGGCGAACGGGCCTGGTACGCGCTGTACGCGGGCGTCCCGAGCGCGCCGGAGGGCGGTCTGGTCAAACGGGAATGGCTCGACACGTGGCGGCTCCCCAGCGCCCCGCTGCGCCCCGTTCAGACCGTCGTCGGGGTAGACCCCTCCGACAGCGGCTCGGGCGACGCCTGCGGCGTTGTGGCGGCGAGCATCACAGGTGAGGGCGTGGTGGCGGTGATCGCCGACCAGTCCGCGCCGATGACGAGCGACCAATGGGCCAGGGCCGCAGTCGATCTGGCGGTGGACGTCGGCGCGTCGGAGATCGCGGTGGAGGGCTACGCGGCTCGGGAGACGTACCGCCGGGTGGTGAACGACGCCCTCAAGCGCGCCAAGCTGGACCGGCCCATCAAGGTCACCACCTGGCCACCCAAGGGCAGAGGGCGCGGTCACGGGGACGCCGTGGCCCGGTCGGCGGCGCTGCTCCAAGGGCTGGAGGTCGGCACCTGCCGGATCGCGGGTCACCTTCCCGAGCTGGAGCAGGCGGCGGTCACCTGGCAGGCGGGCCAGCACCAGCCCGACGCGCTGGCGGCGGTGGTGGTCGCGCACGACGTCCTGGTCCACTCCGCCGGTCACCAGGTCCACTTCGTCAGCCCGCTCGACGTCGAGCGGCGGGCGCGGCGGGGCGAGCTACCGCCGCCACCCGCGTGGATGCGGCGGAAGATCGGGCGCTGACCAGAAGGCACGGCGCGTCGAACCATCGAACGCATGTCCGATGTGCTGTCATGGATTTTGAGGGCCTCGGCGGTGAGCGCCCCTCGTGATCGTGGGAGGGCTGCGGTGGCCGCTCGCGGGTGGGGACCGTGGACGCAGATCAAGCTGGACGCGCTTGAGGACTACCTCAGCGCATTCACCAAGGCGTCGCAGCGGGCGCGCGGCACCGTGTACCTCGACCTGTTCGCCGGAGCGTTCTCCAACACCGACCGACTGACCGGCGCGCCGATCATGGGCTCTCCGTACCGCGCCCTGAGCGTCACGCCCCCGTTCAGCAAGGTCTATGGCTTTGAGCTGCAAGAGCGAACGGCGAAGCAGCTTGAAGCGAAGTTGCGCGGCGAGTTCCCTGATCGTGACATCGCCGTCCGACCGGGCGACTGCAACGTCACCACACCCCAGGTGCTCAACGGCATGGACGTCTACTGGCGCAAGAAGCCGACGTTCGCGATGATCGACCAGTTCATGGCCGAGGTGCACTGGGACACCATCCGCGCCCTGGCTCGGCACCGGCTACGCTCCGCGCCGAATCGGCCCCTGCGGAAGACCGAGCTGTGGCTGTACTTCGGCGACTCGTTCATCCCGCGCGGGCTGGGATCAAAGAAACCCGGCGAGGCTGAAGCCATCGCCGCTCGGGTGGACCGTATGTACGGGAATCCCAAATGGCGCTACATCAAACAGGCCCGCGACGACGGCCTGATCACCGGCAAGACCTTGAAGGCCGAGCTGGTCAACCTGATGCGCTGGCAACTCGAAAACGAACTCGGCTACGCCGTCACGGTGCCGCTGGAGTTCATCAACGAGCGCGGCGGTGGGCTCTACACCGTCATCTTCGCCACCGACCACCCGGTGGGCGAGAAGATCATGCGGCACATCTTCAAGGCATCGACCGGGGCTCTGGATCGGATGGTCAAGCTGAGGAAGGCGCGCGACGTGCTGACCCGTGCGGACAAGCTCGGTCAGGCCACAGGCCAGGGCGGTCTGTTCGACCTGACGCCGGACGAGGCGATCGGCAAAGCCGAGACGACCACCGAAATCGAGCTACTGGGACCGCCCCAGGTGCCGGACTTCTACGGCTACGACGAGACCGGTCACTAGACCAGCGCCGACGTCGGCATCTCGTCCCAGTGACGACCATCGAGGTCGCGGCCCAGGGCTTTGGGAGTTCGACCACCCCATTGCTTGAAGAAGAACGCGACGTCAGCGGCCTGGCACCCATCACGGATTTCGCGAACCCAGCTAGCGTCGATTGATCGGTTGTTCGGACCCGATTCGCCACCGGCAATGACCCAGTGGATGCCGTCGAGGTTAAGGCCGGTGAGCGGGCCAAGTAGCGGCTCGCAGGACAAGAACCGAACGGCGGCGGGCACCGCGCGCAGGTGATCGACCCGCGGCAAGACGGCGGCGTTCTCGACGGAGACCCCCATCCACAGGTTGCTTGGCCAGTCGAGCTTGTCGGCCACCCGACGAAGCCGGAGGCTGCGTTTCGTGAGTACCTGGTAGGTGTGCTGCGGGGTGTCTCGGCAGACGTCGAAGACGTCGCGGATGAAGTCGAGCGGCACCCGCGCATGGAACAGGTCGCTCATCGAGTTGACGAACACCACGCGCGGCGTGCGCCAGCGCAGCGGCTCATCTAGGGCCTGAGGATGGACAGTTATGTCGAAGCCGGGGCCGGATGTCCTCGGGTCACCATCGTTCTGGTACTTGGCCGACCCCATCGCCTTCAGGCGCTTGGCCAACGTCATCGCGTAGCAGTGGTCGCAACCTGCGGAAACTCGGTCACAGCCAGTCACGGGGTTCCAGGTGGCCTCGGTCCACTCGATTGCAGATCGGTCTGCCATCAGTTCACACTAACCTCACTAGTAACTCGAACGCGTGTTCGATCATCGTAGTGTTCGCAGCTTAAACCGAAGTTACGACGGGTTCTGACTGGGGATTAGTGTTCTGAGCTGGCGATATGGGCTGCTGTCTCGTCCTGATGTGT
>NZ_MVIF01000017.1 GCF_002086675.1 Mycobacterium persicum | reverse complement strand
CCGACTCAGGCTTGCGCCAACCCGCACGAGGCATACCCTACAAACTACACCCATGTAGTCTTAACTGAACGGTATTGTGGCTAAGCCGCCTCACGCACCGTTCGTTGCGGTCTGAACGTCGCGCGGAATGTCGAGCGTCGCGACGGGATAAAAACCGGAATCGTCGCGGCCATCGCGGGCCAACTGCATCGGAGGGTAATTGACCACATGCGAACCGTTCGGCTTGTGCTGTTGCCAATCTACCGACGCCCGCAACGTGTAATGCCCCGCCGGCAAGCCGGCCAGTTCGACGCGAACCGCCTCGGAGGCCGACGCCGGTATGGGCTGCTGAGCGGTGCGGTCCCCGGGCGCCTCCGGGACCAGCGACTTCAGATCCACCGTTGCGGGCAACGTGCGAACGGTCTGCCCGGTGAAATCGACCAATCGGTAACCCGGGACCCATTTCTCGGTCGCGGCCGCGGAGCCGTAGTTGGTCCATACAACCGAGATCGTCGCGACTTTGCCGTCCTTGCTCAGCCCCTGTGACCCGGGCTTGGCCTCCACCGAGTACCGGTAGCCCGCCGTCGCATTGGCCTGCGCCCACAGCACATACAGCTTGGGGTCCATCGGCGAGGTCGCATTGTCGTCCGGGAAGTTGATGCTCGAGGCCATCGAGACGTGATATCTCATGATGTCGCGCAGACCCTTCTCGTAGTAGGCCTGACGCGTGGTTCCGCTGGGCAGCTGGCACCATTCGGTGATCACCAGAGCCGTCGACAGCCGCTTGCGCAGCGCGGCGACAACCGGATCGTTGGTCTGCACGTAGTGGGCGGCGCTGCCGTCGGCCCACGCCGGCATGGGCGTATAGACGCCCAGGCAGTCCGAGCGGATTCCCACCGGCGCGGCCAGCTTCTTGGTGACGTCGTCGGCGAGCAGTTCCCGGATGATCTCCGGGTTGGCTGCGCTGGTCACCAGTTGGGTGCGGGGAAAGGCGCTGACGTTCGCCTCGACCAGGCGCTGGATGGACGCCTTGGTGATGTTCTGATCACGGAACTGGCTGTAATACCCGAGTGCGGCAACGCTGTCCCGGGGCGCTGGACCCGCGGCGTTGAGCGAGTCGCGAAGGTAGGCGATGTGGTTTTCGCTGAAATCCCCATACCCGGAGAACTCGAAAACGCTGAGTCGTTCGTCGCCGTCGTAGCGGCGACCCAGTGCCGCCAGTAGCTGTACGAAGTCGTTGAGATAGGTCGGATCGTTGAAGTTCGGCACCACCTGCAGCACCCCCGCCGCGGCGCCGCTGGCCGGCCCGGGATA
Source organism: Mycobacterium persicum (assembly GCF_002086675.1). Classification (GTDB taxonomy): domain Bacteria; phylum Actinomycetota; class Actinomycetes; order Mycobacteriales; family Mycobacteriaceae; genus Mycobacterium; species Mycobacterium persicum. The sequence continues at coordinate 70,102 of NZ_MVIF01000017.1, read as the reverse complement.
GGTCGTGCTCGTGCCCGGCCGGGCGCGTTCCCAGTCGGGAATCGCGATGTTGGTGTTGTTGGGATACGTCGCATTGCAACAGGAGTTGTAGGCGTACACCCGAAGCGTCATCCGCATCCGCCGTTCGGCCAGCCGGCTCAGCGCGTCGTCGATCACGCTGAAGTCGTACTTGCGCTCGTCGGGGGCGTCGGGCGGCAACGTGGCCGGGTCGGTGGGCTGCAACTGACGCCACGAGACCCGCAGGCTGGCATCGTAGGACGCCGGCCACGCCGGATACCGCTGCTGGGCCGGATCGCGTTGCGGGAAAAGCGGTTCCAAGAGGTCTTCGTATTGGCCACGCAGCGGGTTGGGTATCTCCTGGACCGTCGACGGTATGGCCGGACTGACCATCGCGGTCAGTGGGCTGTTGTCGGGTTGGTGGCCGCCGCATCCGGTGAGCACCCCGCCCGGCAGCAAGACGGCGCACGCGGCAACGATCCATGATTTTCTAATTGCTCGAACCATTTTCACATTTGAGCTAGATTGCGCCGAGCGTCAGTGCCTCGCGGTCGGCGAGGAACGGCATCGGCATCCAGCGAGCGGACAGCAACGCCTCCATGGCGTTGCCAGGGACGGGGCGCGACAACAGGAATCCCTGCGCCCGGTGGCAACCGTGCTGCATCAAAGTCAGTGCGGCCGCAGGGGTTTCGACACCCTCGGCGACCACTTGGAGTCCGAACGCTTCGGCGAGGCCGATGATGGCGCGGACGATCGCCAGGTCGCCGGCGTTGGTGCCCAAATCGCGGACGAAGCCGGTATCGATCTTGAGCATGTCGACGGGAAGCGACTTCAGATGCGACAACACCGCGTAACCAGTGCCGAAGTCGTCGATGGCCACCTGCACACCGACGTCCTTGAGCTCTGACAACGTCTTTCGCGTCGCCTCGATGTCGTGCACGACCGCACGTTCGGTGATTTCCAGGCACACCGATCCGCCGTCGATGCCGAACTCCTCGATGGTGTCGGCCACACTGCGGACAAAGCCGCGGGTTATCAGCTGGACCGGCGAAACATTGATGCGCAACACCGCACTCTGCCCGACGCCGTTCTTGCGCCACCGGCTGAATTCGGCACACGCGCTGCGCATCACACATCGGCCGAGTTCGCCGGCAAGGTTGGTGGACTCGGCCACCCCGATGAACGAATCCGGCAGCAGCAACCCCCAAATCGGGTGTCGCCAGCGAACCAGCGCCTCGGCCGCCACGACCGCGCCGGTCCACAGGTCGACCTCGGGCAGGTAGTGCAGCAGCAGCGCATCGCTGTCGATATCGCCTTGCAGATGCAACTCGATGTCGTTGCGGAACGCGCTCTTGAGCGACATGTCGTCGGTGGACAGCGCCACCTGGTTGCCGCCGGCGCGTTTGGCGGTCAGCACCGCCTCGTCGGCCCGGCGCAGCAGATCGGTGCCGTCGTCGCGGCCGGGCATGCCCACGGCCAGACCGATGCTCACCGTCCGGGTGATCTGATGTCCACCGATTGCCAGCCGCTCGCACAGCATCGCCGATAACCGGCGGGCGAACGATTCGGCGGCTCCTTTGGACATCGCCTGGTCGGGGATCACGACGAATTCGTCGCCGCCCAGTCGGGCAATCATGCTTTGACTTCCGACGCACCCGCGAAGGCGCTGGGCAAAGACGCGGATGAACCAGTCGCCCGCGTTGTGGCCCAGATAGTCGTTGATCGACTTCAGTCGGTCGAGGTCCAGGTACAGCACGGCGACGGGCCCGCGGTTACCCGCCGCCAGCCGTTCGGACAGATGCGCCAGCAGCGCGCGGCGGTTATGCAGACCGGTCAGATCGTCGTGCTCAGCCAGGTAGCGCAATTTCTCCTCGGCGGCGATCCGCGCTTGCAGCTGTGCCAACAACGCGGCGACGGCCTCCAGCGTGTTGATCTCTTCACGCCTCCACTTCCTGGCGCCGAACTTCACGAAGCCGAGCACGCCGGTGGTCGCCTCCCCCGAGACCAGCGGAGCCGCAGCCACCGATGGCGAAGCCGCCGGTGTGGAGCCGCCCAGCCAGCGTGGAAAGAACCGGTTGTGGCGGTGCGGCCGGATGACAACCGGCTTCCGGCCGTGCTCGCACTGGGTGAGCACCGGGTCGGCGCTGGTGAAGTGGACGACGGCCTGCGGGTCCGGGTCCGCAACGTCGGGCCGCGGCGGCCACTCCGCCACCAGGACCGAGGCGCGAATCTCGTGGTCGTGGTGCCGCAAAAAGCTGGCGTCCACATCGAACTGTTCGACCAGTTGAGCGAGCACCCGCTGGCTCACCTGCGTTGCGGTGGATGCGGTCGCCTCCATCAGCTGAGTGGCTACGGAGGTGACGACGAGGTCCAAGCTGCGCGGCAAGGGATCGCCTCCGATGTGTGCACGTGTCCAATGTGGGCGACTACTCGGTTGACGGACGGTCTAAGGGGTCGCTCCTGTCGAATGCTCGCCGCTGCGCATTGGAGGGGCCCTGGTCTGCCTGGTTGTCTACCGGGTTCACCTGGGAATTCAGTCCATTTTCGTTGCGACAGCCTAGCATGGCGCGCCATTTCAGCCGCCCGGAATTCAGCACACGCATCGCTCCAATGTGCAAGCGCCGACCTCGATTCCGGCGCCCTCGACATGTCGAGGGCGCAATATTCAGCGCCCGCCATCCGGTTCTGTAAGCGTCGGGGAAAGTGAACCGGCTCACAATTTCCATCACGGCTGTCACAGCAGCCCGGTCTGTGGTGTCTCCAGTGCAGCAGTCATCGGCGATCCGTGATGATCTCGCCACAATGAAGAACAGGAGACTCCCAATGTTTGAGCCGACACCCTTGACCGGCCCACGGACTCATGTCGTCGTCGTCGGCGGCGGCTACGCCGGCACCGTGGCCGCCAACCACCTGCGCCTCAACGCCGACATCGACATCACGGTGGTGAACCCACGCCCGATGTTCGTCGAACGGATCCGGTTGCACCAGTTGGCGGCGGGCAGCGGCACCGCCACCGTCGAATACGGCACGCTGCTGGGCGAGGGCATCGAGCTGATCGTCGACACCGTCGACCGCATCGACTCCGCCGACCGCAGGTTGCTGCTGGCTTCAGGTGCCCAACTGGACTACGACTACCTCATCTATGCCGTGGGCAGCACCGCAGCCACGCCGGCGGTTCCCGGAGCTGCCGAATTCGCATACTTGCTCGCCGATCTGGACGGCGCGACCCGGCTGCAGCGCACCCTGATCGACCTGCCCGCCGCCGCTCCTGTCGTCGTGGTGGGCGGCGGGTTGACCGGCATCGAAGCCGCCTCGGAGCTTGCCGAGCAGGGCCGCCCGGTGACGCTGGTCTGCGGCGGCCCATTGGGGCCGTCGCTAAGCAAGCGCGGCCGGCGTTCGGTGGCCAAGCAGCTGCGCAGACTGGGCGTCGCGGTGCTCGAATCGGTCGCGGTCAGCCAGGTGCGCTGGGATGCGGTGGTGCTCAATGACCACACCGTGCTGCCCAGCGCGGCCACGGTGTGGACCGCCGGATTCGAGGTGCCGGATCTGGCCGCGCGCAGCGGGCTTCGCACCGACGCTCTGGGCCGGCTGCTCACCGACGAAACACTGACCAGCGCCGACGACGAACGAATCGTCGCTGCCGGCGACTGCGCCGCACCGTCGGACCAGCCGCTGCGGATGAGCTGCCAAGCGGCCGGGCCGCTGGGGGCCCAGGCCGCCAATACCGTGCTCAGCAGGATCGCGGGCGAAACCCCGGCGGAACTCAGCCAGGCGTTCGTCGGGCAGTGCATCAGCCTGGGCCGCTCCCACGGCACCGTGCAGCTGTCGCGCTCCGACGATACTCCGGTCAACGTGGTCGTGGGGGGCCGTACCGGCGCCGCGATCAAGGAAGCGATCTGCAAGGGCACGGTGTGGTCCATCCGGCACGAAGCCGCCAAACCCGGCTCGTACTTCTGGTTCAAAGGCGGCAAGCGGGACGCGCAGCTGCCGGCCGAGCATCAGGTCCCCGTCCGGTGACGACGTCGTCCGACGGCGGCGAGCACGCCCAGCGGTTCACCCTGCTGCGGCCGATGCTGTTCACCATCGCCTACGAAATCCTTGGCTCAGCAACCGAGTCCGAGGACGTGCTGCAGGACAGCTATGTGCGGTGGGCCGCCGTCGATCTGGCGACGGTGCGCGACACCAAGTCCTACCTGGCTCAGCTGGTCACTCGCCAGGCACTCAACGCCTTGCGGGCCGGCGCCCGCCGCCGGGAGGAATACGTGGGGCCCTGGCTGCCCGAGCCGCTGCTGCTCGACGAGCAGGACCCGGCTGCCGACGTGGTCCTGGCGGAATCGGTGTCGATGGCGATGCTGGTCCTGCTGGAGACGCTGAGCCCCGACGAACGGGCGGTCTTCGTGTTGCGCGAAGTCTTCGCATTCGACTACGCCGAGATCGCCGACGCGGTGGGCAAGTCCGCGCCGGCGGTGCGCCAGATCGCCCACCGCGCCCGCGAACACGTGCAGGCGCGGCGCAACCAGCACGGCGCGCGGCCGGTCGACCCGCAACTCCACGCCCAGATCACCGCACAGTTCCTGGAGACGGCCACCAGCGGCGACGTGGAGACGCTGATGGCGATGCTCGCTCCAGATGCCACCTGGATGGCCGATAGTGGCGGCAAAGTGTCTGCGGCACGCCGACCGGTGGTCGGCGCCGAGCGGGTGGCCAGGGCGATCACCGGACTGATGCGCAAGGCGGCAGCGCAGTTGCAGCTGAAGGTCGTGACCTGCAACAGCGCGCCAGCGGTGCTCTTCTATCTGGGTGAACACTTGGAGGGCGTGATCACGCTGGAGATCGTCGACGACAAGATCACCAACTTCTATGTGATGCGCAATCCCGAGAAGTTGACGGCGTTGGCGAGTCCGCGTGAGATCAGCCGCGGCTGATCGGAACTCCTGGCGTGCAAAGATCCGCCACTCTGTCAAGCTAAGACGGTGCGAATCGATCGGCTCGGCGACCTTGGCGGGGCACCGCAGGTGCTGCGCGCCGTCGCTCGCGCCACCGTCCGACTGGGCTTGGCGCCGCCCGCCGCGTTGACCGGTGAGTGGTTCGGCGCGCTGGCGGTGATCGCACCGAGTGTGTCGGTCCAGCCGGTGGACCGCGGCGACGCGTTTCGGCTCCGGGAGGCCCCCGGTGAACCGGTGGCGCCCGTCTCGGGCGCGGTGGGCGGCGGCTGGGTCGGCTACCTGTCCTACCCCGATCCCGGCGCGGACGGGCGGGGAAGCCGGATCCCCGAAGCCGCCGGCGGCTGGACCGATTGCGTGCTGCGCCGCGACCGCGACGGCCACTGGTGGTACGAGAGCCTGTCGGGCGCACCCATGCCGGACTGGCTGGCCAGCGCCCTGGCCACGACACCGGCGCCGGCCGGCCGGCCCGCGTCGGGGGCCTGCCGGATCGACTGGGCAGCGGCCGACCGGGAAGCTCATCGCGGCGGGGTGCTGGCCTGCCTGGCGGCGATCTCCGCCGGCGAGGTCTACCAGGCCTGCGTGTGCACGCAGTTCACCGGGACCGTCAGCGGGTCCGCGCTGGATTTCTTCATCGACTTCGTCGACGCTGCCCGCACCTCCCCGTCCCGGGCAGCATATGTCGGCGGCCGGTGGGGCGCGGTGGCATCGCTATCCCCGGAACTTTTCTTGCGGCGCCACGGCACCGTCGTGGCCTCCAGCCCGATCAAGGGCACGCTGCCGCTGGAGGCCTGGCCGTCGGCGCTGCGGGCATCACCCAAAGAAGTGGCCGAGAACATCATGATCGTGGACTTGGTCCGCAACGACCTTGGCCGAGTGGCCATTACCGGGACGGTCACCGTGCCCGAGCTATTGGTGGTGCGCCGCGCGCCGGGCGTCTGGCACCTGGTGTCTACCGTGGCGGCCCAGGTTCCGGCCGACCTGCCGATGTCGGCGCTGCTGGACGCCGCCTTCCCGCCGGCGTCGGTTACTGGCACACCCAAACTGCGTGCCCGCCAACTGATTTCACAGTGGGAGCAGCATCGTCGCGGAATATATTGCGGCACAGTTGGTTTCGCATCACCGATCGCCGGTTCCGAGCTCAATGTCGCGATTCGCACCGTCGAATTCGATACCGCGGGCAACGCCGTCCTGGGCGTTGGCGGTGGGATCACCGCGGACTCCGACCCCGACGCCGAGTGGCAGGAATGCCTGCACAAGGCCGCACCCATCGTCGGGGTGGCGGTCCCGGCGACCGCCACCCGGGTCGGCTAGTCAGCAAACTGTGTCGACGTGCGGCGCGGCGGAATTTCGCGTAACGCCCACATGGCAGGCCTGGTGCGCCTAAGCTCCTAATCGGCGACCCGCGTGTTTCGCGTGGTCGAATGCGAGAGGGGTCCGTCATGAGAGTCGGTGTCGTCGGCGTTGCGGCCGCGGCCATGGTGGGGGGGACGCTGGCGGTTGCGCCGCTGACGATGAGCGGGCCGATGCGCACCCCGAACCAAGGGACGTGTACCGCCGGCCAGCAATGCGACCGCCTGGCCTCCGTGCTGATGCCCGCGACCAGTGCGCAGCCGGGCAAACCCGCGCAGGCGGCGCCGGCACCGGCACAGTTACCGACAGATGCGCTGACTCCCGTATTGGCGCCGCGAGCCGCGCCGGAGGCCGCCCGCGCGGTACCCGGGGTCGCCTCGCCGGTGGGCCCTGGACTGCCTGGTGTCACCGACCTGGGTCCGGCCGCGCTGCCGGCCGCCCCTCCCCTGCCCAACGCGGCGCTTCCGCCGGGCCCCGGCCTGCCTGACATCGGCACGCCTTACATCGGCACGCCGTACCTCGGAGTCCCCGGCCTCGGCCTGCCCGGGGTGCCGAACCTAGCCAACGGACCTGCCGCCGTCGGCACGGCCACCTCGGTGGTGAACGGCATCCTGGGGATCGGTGGCACCATCGCCGGCGTCACAACGTCCAGCGCGCTGGCGGTCACATATGTGGTGCTCGCCTACAACGCCTTGCAGTCCTCGGGCATCCTGCCGCAACTCAACTCGACCGCCAACACCATCGGCTCCATGCTGTTTCCCTCGGGGCTACCCTCCGTCAGTTTGCCGACGTTGAGTCTGCCGGGCCTGCCGGCTCTGTCGGGGGTGTCGCCGGCGGGCCTGATCGCACTGGCAGGGGTGGGCGGTCTGCCAAACCTGAGTCTGCCGAGTCTTCCGGGAGTGTCGCCGACGAATCTGCTGGGGCTGGCGGCCGCCGGACTGCCCGGTCTGCCCGGAGTGTCGCCCACCGATGTGGTGGCCCTGGCGGCCGGTGGGTTGCCGCAGCTGGCGTCCGCTCTGCCCGGGCTGCAGGCCGGTCTGCCGGCACTGCCGGGCGTGGATCCGGCGATGCTCGCCGCGGCGCTGCCGGCGCTGGCGGCAGGTCTGCCGGGAGGCCTTCCGGCGGTTGATCCGGCGATGCTGGTCGCGGCGCTGCCCGCACTGACCGCTGGCGGTCTGCCGGCGCTGCCGGGCGGTCTGCCGGCGCTGCCGGCTCCGGCGCTGCCGGGCGGTTTGCCGGCGCTGCCTCCGCCGCCACAGCTGCCGACCATCCAGGGTCCTCCCATTCCCCCGCACCCGCAGTTGTGCACCCCGACAATCGGTCCCATCGGGAGTTCCTGCACACCCTGACCCGGACCGGGCCTTACCGGTCGCAACGTTGTTCTAGGGTGCCGCGTCGGTTGCGCGGCGGGCCAGCAGGACCGCATCGTAGAGCTGGCGTGAACGCACGCCCTGATGCGCCGCGGCCACCTCGCTGCAGGCATCCTTGACGCGAATACCGGCGGCGACCAGGTTCTCGACCTCCTCCACCAGCGACCGCAGGTCCGCGCTCGGGGTCGCGCCGGCGCCGGCGAGTACCACGGTGATCTCGCCAAGCACCCCGCCGGTCGCCCAGTCCGCCAACTCGTCGAGCGAGCCACGCACCACTTCCTCATGCACCTTGGTCAGCTCCCGGCAGACCGCGGCCGGACGCGCCCCCCCGAGCTGTTCGACGGCATCGCGCAGACATGCGGCCAGCCGTCGTGGGGATTCGAAGAACACACAGGTGCGCTGCTCGTCGGCCAGCGAGGCCAGCCACGCCCGCCGCGCCGCGCCCTTGCGCGGGGCGAACCCTTCGAAGCAGAACTTGTCCGACGGCAGACCGGAGACCACCAGCGCGGTGGTCACCGCCGACGGCCCGGGCAGGCAGGTCACCGTGATCCCGGCATCGATACAGGCCGCGACCAGTCGATATCCCGGATCGTTGATCACCGGCAATCCCGCGTCGCTGACCACCAGCACCGTGGCGCCGGCTCGCATCGCGTCAACCAGCGCCGTCACCCGCAACGCCTCGACCCGGTCGAACAGGCTCACCACCCGCCCGCTGATCTCGACGTCAAGCGCCCTGGCCAAAGTTTTCACCCGGCGGGTGTCCTCGGCCGCCACCACATCGGCTCCGGCCAACGCGTCGATCAGGCGTGGCGACGCATCCGCGGGCTGGCCCAACGGAGTGGCGCCGAGCAACAGGCGGCCGGAACTCATGACGGACAGCCTACGATCGAGCTGATGACCGCCCCGCCCCAACAAACGTCCGCCGAGGAGCGTGCGGCACCGGTCATCAGCCCCGGGCCGCTGGTACCGATCGCCGATTTCGGACCGGTAGACCGGATGCGCGGCTGGATTGTCACCGCCGTGATCACGCTGCTCGCCGCGGTGACCCGGTTTTTGAACCTCGGCTCGCCGACCGATGCCGGCACTCCGATCTTCGACGAGAAGCACTACGCCCCTCAGGCCTGGCAGGTGCTGCACAACCACGGTGTCGAAGACAATCCCGGCTTCGGCCTGGTCGTCCATCCTCCGGTCGGCAAGCAGATGATCGCGATCGGTGAGGCCCTGTTCGGTTACACCGGGTTCGGGTGGCGGTTCAGCGGCGCGGTGCTGGGCGTCATCCTGGTGGCGCTGGTGACCCGGATCGTCCGGCGGATCACCCGCTCGACCCTGGTCGGGGGTATCGCCGGCGTGCTGCTGATCTGTGACGGGGTCAGCTTTGTCGCCGCGCGCACCGCGCTGCTGGACGGCTTCCTGACGTTCTTCGTGGTCGCGGCTTTCGGCGCCCTCATCGTCGACCGTGATCAGGTTCGTCAGCGCATGCACGTCGCCCTGACACAGAACCGGGTCGCCGAGACGGTGTGGGGACCACGGCTGGGGGTGCGCTGGTGGCGCTTCGGCGCCGGGGTGCTGCTCGGTTTGGCCTTCGCGACCAAGTGGTCCGGCCTGTACTTCATCGCGTTCTTCGGCACGATGTCGTTGGCGTTCGACGTGGCGGCACGCCGCCAGTACCAGGTGCCGCGGCCCTGGTTGGGGACGCTGCGGCGGGATCTGTTGCCTACCGGATACGCGCTGGCGCTTATTCCGTTCGCGGTCTACCTGGCCAGCTATGCCGGCTGGTTCGCATCCGAGACCGCGATCGACCGCCACCAGGTAGGTCAGACGATCGGCCCGGACAGCGTCCTCCCGCTGCCCGACGCGGTTCGCTCGCTGTGGTACTACACCGCCAAGGCATTCCACTTCCACGCGACGCTGACGAATTCGGCCGGCAACCACCACCCGTGGGAGTCCAAGCCGTGGAGTTGGCCGATGTCGTTGCGGCCGGTGCTGTATGCCATCGACCAACAAAACGTGTCGGGCTGCGGTGGCCAGTCGTGCGTCAAAGCAGAGATGCTGGTCGGCACTCCGGCGATGTGGTGGCTGGCGGTGCCGGTGCTGTTGTATACCGGTTGGCGGATGTTTGTCCGGCGGGACTGGCGCTATGCGGTGGTGTTGGTGGGCTATAGCGCCGGCTGGCTGCCATGGTTCGCCGACATCGACCGGCAGATGTACTTCTTCTACGCGGCGACCATGGCGCCGTTTCTGGTGATGGCCATCGCGTTGATTCTCGGCGACGTCCTCTACCAACCCGGTCAGGGCCGGGAGCGGCGCACCCTGGGGCTGATCGTGGTGAGCTGTTATGTGGCTCTAGTGGTGACCAACTTCGCCTGGCTGTTCCCAATACTCACCGGTCTGCCGATCTCACAGCAGACCTGGAACATGGAGATCTGGCTGCCCAGCTGGCGGTGAGGGCTTCGGATTGCGTCGAAATTGCCGCTACGGCTGTGGTTGGGCCACCATCCACGACCCTGGCGGCAATCTCGCCGACAATGTCGGCCGGTGAGCGCCCACATTGCCGCTACGGCTGTGGTTGGGCCACCATCCACCACCCTGGCGGCAATCTCGCCGACAATGTCAGCCGGTGAGCGCATCATCGGCGCGTGGCAAAGGTCTTTCTCGCAAGCGAAGCGCTAGCGGACGGCGCACTCACCCGAGGCCAATTGCGGTGGAACTACCGGCGAATCCAGCGCGGCGTCTATGTCCCGAAGGACGCGCCTCGGACGTTGCGTGACGACATCCGCGCGGCTTGGTTGTGGTCGGGGCGCCGGGGCGTGATCGCCGGCCGCGCTGCCGCCGCTCTCCACGGGGCGCGATGGGTCGATGACTTCACCCCCGTCGAGTTGTTAGGCCCGCTCAACCATCCACCGCCGGGCGTCATCGTTCGCCGGGAACGCTTCAGCGCCGACGACGTCGTCGAAGTGGCCGGCCTGCGCGTAACGAATGCGGCACGTACGGCCTTCGATCTGGGCCGGCACTTGCCGCGTGGCATGGCCGTTGCTCATCTCGACGCACTCGCCGCGGTGACCGGCCTCAAGGCGGCCGATGTCACGCCATTGTTGGACCGATACCGAGGAGCCAGGAATATCCGCGACTGCCGAAAAGCATTGTCGCTGATGGATAGCGGCGCGCAATCGCCGAAAGAAACCTGGCTGCGACTCGTGCTCGTCGACGCCGGACTGCCCAAGCCTGCCACACAGATCCGAGTGACCGACGGCCGGCTCGTGTGCTACCTCGACATGGGCTGGGAAGAGCCGATGGTGGCCCTCGAATACGACGGCGACCAACACCGACGCGAACGCAGACAGTATGTGAAAGACATTCACCGAGCTGAGGTGCTCAATGGTCTTGGCTGGCAGGTGATCAAGGTGATCAATGAGGACAGCGCCGAACTTATCGTCAAGCGCATTCGTGACGCATTGGCTCGCCGAGCCTCGAGATTGCCGCAACGGCTGTGAGCCACACCCCGACCACGACCATGGCGGCAATCTCGACATATGCGCTACAGCGGGTCGCGCGCGGCCGGACAGGACATGCAGCGCGGCCCGCCCCGGCCGGTGCCCAGCTCCGAGCCCGCGATGGTCAGCACCTCGATACCGGCCGCCTCCAACCGGGCGTTGGTCTGCGCGTTGCGTTCGTAGGCGACGACGACGCCGGGCGCCAGCGCCAAGGTGTTGTTGCCGTCGTCCCATTGTTCGCGTTCGGCGACGACGGGATCCAGGCCCGTGTCGATGACCCGCAGCTTGTCGATGCCCATCGCGTCGGAAGCAGCCCGCACAAATGGGGCCGCATCGCTGATCGCCACGCCATTGGCCGAACGCTGGATGGTGAACGCCGACAGGTTGTCGACGACGGCGGCATACATCACCACGGTGTCGACGTCCACCATGGTGCACACGGTATCCAGATGCATTTGCGCGCGCTTCTGGGCAATCGGCACCGCGAGCACGGTGTGCGCAAGGTCATCGTCGAACAGGCTGCGCGCCAAGGCTTCCGCGCCGGCCGGGCTGGTACGCTCGCCGACCCCGACGGCGACCACACCGGGGGCCAGCAACAGCACGTCGCCACCCTCGACGGGAGCGGTGCGTGATTCGTAGGCCCGCCGCACCCCGGTGAACCGCGGGTGATGGGCATAGATGATGTCGGTCAACGATGCCTCACGAACCCGCGCCCGCAACGCCAGCGACGGGATGACAACCCGCGGACCGATCCAGATCGACGAGTCGCGGGTGAACACCAGGTTCGGTAATGGGTCGATGACGAAATCGCCGCCATGGTGCATGCGGACCACCAGCGACACGTCGGTACGGATATCGGACGGCAGCTCGTTGAACGTCATCCCGGCGGTCAACACATGCGCCAGCCGGACCGGGTCCAGACTACGCAAATACGCCGAAAGCTGTTGCGCCAGTGGCAATCCGAGCCGACGCGCGTCAACCGCGGCACCGACACCCTGCATCCTGGCGGCCCCACTGTCCAGCGCCTCGGTCAGCAGCTGCGACAGCAGCAACACTTCCACCCCCCGCGCGCGCAGCAGTTCGGCGAACTCGTCATGCTCCTCCTGCGCGCGCGACACCCAGGGCAGCCCGTCGAACAAAAGCTGGTCGCTGTTACGCGGGGTGAGCCGGCGCAGTTCGGTGCCGGGGCGGTGCAGGATCGCGACCCGTAGCGTGCCCACCTCGGAATTGGATCCCAACTCGACGCCCACAGCATCAAACCGTAGCCGTGGACAGCCGGCAGGCGTCTCATACCCACTCCTCGAACTGGTGTGCGATAAACTTGCGGTCGTGGCGTTCGCGGTTCAGGGCTCACTGTTCGAGCACAACGAGCGAAGACAACTCGGCAACGGCGCCTTCATCGACATCCGCGCGGGCTGGCTCCACGGTGGCGACGACCTGCTCGCGGCGCTGCTGAGCACGGTGCCGTGGCGCTCCGAACGGCGCCAGATGTACGACCGGGTGGTCGACGTGCCGCGGCTGGTGAGTTTTCACGACCTGACGGTCGAGAACCCGCCGCATCCGCAACTCGCGCGGATTCGCCGGCGCCTCAACGACATCTACGGCGGTGAACTGGGTGAGCCGTTCACCACCGTCGGGCTGTGCTACTACCGGGACGGCTCCGACAGCGTCGCCTGGCACGGCGACACCATCGGCCGCAGCAGCACCGAGGACACCATGGTGGCGATCGTCAGCCTCGGCGCGACCCGGGTCTTCGCGCTGCGGCCGCGCGGCGGCGGAACCTCGTTGCGCTTCCCGCTGGCGCACGGCGACCTGCTGGTGATGGGCGGATCGTGTCAACGCACCTGGGAGCATTCGGTGCCCAAGACGTCGGCGCCGACCGGTCCGCGGGTCAGCATCCAGTTCCGGCCCCGCGACGTGCGCTAGCGGCCGCTGTCAACCCCGGATCGCGGCCACCGCCTTGACCAGCAGGTCGCGGGCACGCTGGACATCGACCGGCGCAACCGGCTGATTCGGAATCACCAGCGGGTTGGCGATCACGTTGACCTGGTAGTAGCCGAACTGCGCAGAGTAGTCGTAAAGTTCGCCGGTGCGGGTCGACCCGTCGACCAGGGCCTGCAGCACGCGATGCACGCCCAGCGTCTGGGCGCCGTCGATGTGCGGCGCGGCAACCACCTCGATGCCGCCTCGCACCTGTGCGCCGGAGAAGGCGATCCGGCCGCATTCTTTACCCGGGTCGTTGAACGGCAGCTGCTGTGAGGTCTCCACCGCGATCACCACGAACCGGTTCCCGTTGCCCTCGGCGGTGACGGCCGCCATATTGCCCTGCACACCGGACGGCATCTGTGGGCCCAGGGCCGCTTTCGCGCAGTTCGCCGGATCGAAACTCAGGCCGTCGGGCAGCTTGCGGGCCGCGAAGAACTGTGGATCGATAGCCCTCGGCGGGACGTCGTTGACCGTGAACCCCGGTCCGAAGCTGGACTTCACGTCGATGACCTTGGCAATGTCGGCCTTCGGCGACTGGGAGGCGCCCGGTGAACAACCGACGAGCAGGCACACCGCTGCCAGCGCCAGCACCACCTTCGACATCGTGGCCACCCTACCCAACGCGGTTGCTCAGCCCCGTAACGTCGACACCGTTTTGACCAGCAGATCGGCGGCGAACCGCGGTGGCAACGGCGGAAGCATGGACCCGGGGTCGGTGGTCAGCGTGGTGAACGCGTAGTAGTCGCCCAGGTAGGCGACGAAAATATGGGTGCGCGAATCGATTTCGGTGCCGGACTCCACGGATGTGCGGACATCGGCCACCATTCCGAGGGTTTGCGCGCCGTCGATCCGCGGCGCGTCGATGAGCCGGATGCCGGCGGTGGTGTGTCCGACCGACATCGTCCACTGGCCACAGCCGGCTACCAGGTCGCTTCCCGGCACCACCGGCCCCGGCCGCACGGCCACCACGACGGCGTCGACAATGCCGCCCTCCCCCGACCCGGAGACGCCCTGCGCGGACTGGTCGCGACCATCGCCGGGGTCGGCGAGGGTCGCGCATGGTGCGGGCTGGGCGGTCGCATCGGCGCCGAGGCCGAAAATCAGTCGCGGTGACGCCGTCACGGGAATGTCCCTGGTCACCTCGTAATCCGGCGGCAGCTCACGGCTGATTCTTTTGATGTTGGCCGGGTTGACGGTCGTGGGATGAGCCGACGGCGAGGTATGGGTCGGCGCGGTCACCGGCGCCGGCGATTGCGCACATGCAGCCGCCAGCGCCGTCGCCGTCACGCCAATCCACAACGGCCGCATGGCCCTCAGCTCACGGCCTCAATCACCTGGCGGGCCACCTGCCTGATCTGCTCGGCCATCTCACGCCCGAAACCCAGATCCCGCGGGCCGGGCACGTCGATGACCGTGGTGATGACCCCGATGTCCTCGCGCTGCCAGATCGCTCCGTGGCGGTCCATGATGGTGCGCATCGGCAGATTGTCCGACAGCATGCGCGCGGAGAACCTCTCGACGCCGCCGACGCGGGCGGCGACGGACAGCGCGCCGATCAGAAAGCTGCCGATCCCCCTGCCCTGATAGGCGTCGGCGACGGTAAACGCGATTTCGGCGACCGTCGGATCATGTTCGTCACGGATGAAACGCGCGTCGGCCACGGGGTCGACGCCGTCGATCATCACCCACACGAAGTGGTCGACGTAGTCCACCTCGGACAGGTAGTGCATCATCGCCTCGTCGGGAACGCGGGCCGACATGAACCGCCGATAGATCGTCTCGCTGGAGAAGTGGATGTGCCCGTGTACGGTGCGTTCGCTGTCGCCGGGCAGCACCGGGCGCAGCAGCAGTTGGGTTCCGTCGCGAATCCGTACCGGGACCGGGGTGATGAACGCGGCCAGGCGCTGGCGGACCGTGCGCACCAGCCGCTCCATGATCCCGGGGATGTTGACCATCCGGTCCAGCGCGTCGCTGCCACCGATCCAACCGGTCAGCGGCTCGACGGTGGTGACCGTCGCTGTCCGCGGGATGTCACGCAACAAGGCGATTTCCCCGACGATCATGCCCGGCAGCGCCTGCTCGACGATCACCGCGCCGTCGTCGCCGACATGGATGACCTCGGCACTACCCGACGAGATGAGCAGGAACGACACCGCCTGTTCACCCTGCCGCATCAGGACCTGGCCGGTCGGGGCACGCAGCGGAGCCAGGCGGGCGGCCAGTGGCAGCAGGTCGCCGGCCGGACATCCCGCGAAGATGTCCATTCCGGCGAGCTCTGCTGTCCTAGCGCCGGTCAATTCGGCCATCCCGTCCAATCCGCCACGGCGCCAAGCCCGGCTCGCGGTCCGATCCGCCCCAGGCTATGGCGTCGGCTACCGCTGCAGCAACACCGCACGGCGCAGATTAGCCTGACACCAGACAATTCAACCCCGGCCTCTTGGACCAGACCTGCGATGAACACCAGCCAGGATCCGCGCGAGTCGACCCGTGGTCTGCTCAATACGGCCGCCGTGCTGCGGCACGGCTTCCTCGACGTGTTGGGCGAATCGACGAGTTCGCCGGTTCCGACGTTTGCGCAGCGGGCGATGAACAGCCGGTTCGTGGCGACCGTGTACGAGCGGTTGTGGCGGCCGACGTCCTTCTACCTCGCCAGCGGTATCACCGCCCGGGCCGAGCAGCGCCGTGCCGCCGCGGCGTTGCGCCTTTCGACTGTTCACCGGTTGCTCGATGTAGCCTGCGGCCCGGGGAATTTCACCGCACCGCTGGCCCGCTGTCTGCCGCCCGGGGCTCTCGCGGTGGGGTTCGACATTTCCGAACCGATGCTGACTCGTGCCGTGGTGGACAACGACGGGCCGCAGACCTGTTACGTCCGCGGCGACGCCCGCGTGTTGCCGTTCGACGACGAAACCTTCGATGCGGTCTGCTGTTTCGGAGCGCTGTACCTGATGCCCGAACCGTTCCTGGTCACCGGTGAAATGCTGCGGGTATTGCGGCCCGGCGGGCGTATCGCGATCCTCACCAGCTATTCCGGACAAGCGGCGCCGGTCCGTAAGGCGCTGACCGCAACAGCCAACCTGATCGGGCTCACCATGTTCGACCGACACAGCTTCGTCGAGCTGTTCTCCTCGGCCGGTCTGGTCGACATCGAGCAGCAGACACAGCGGGCACTGCAGTTCGTCGCGGCCACCAAGCCCCGGTGAGCACCGATCCGCGGATTCTCGGGTGATTTGATCGGCGCGCAATCAGCGAAATCAGCGGAAAATGCCTTCTGGCGTTTGACGAGTCGAATGGAAAGCCCTGCGGCGCAACATCGTCGGTCAATCCAACGGCGCGACAACCCCGAAAGCCGGGGCCAGTGTGTGCCCGGAATTCCAGGAAGGCTCGGCCGTTTCGAAAACCACGCACCGCTTTTGGCGAACAACGCCAAAAAACGTCGCACGACACACCGGATTCGCGTCGTGGTGAATCGTCGCCGCAAATCTACCCTGAACCGCAATGTATGCGGGAGGACACGTTGGTGAGTAAGCACCCAGTCGATGGGATGTCGCGACGAGAGTTCATGGCTAGAATCGCCACCGCAGGCAGCGCCGGGGCGTTGATGTCGTTGGCCGGCCCGGTGATCGAAAAGGCCTACGGGGCCGGCCCCTGCTCCGGCCATTTGACCGACATCGAGCACTTCGTGTTGATGCTGCAGGAGAACCGCTCATTCGATCACTTCTTCGGCACGCTGTCCGGCGTCAATGGATTCAACACTCCCTCGCCGTCATTTCAGCAAAAGGGCTGGAACCCACAGACCCAATCGATTGACCCTGCCGGCGTGACCATCCCGTACCGTTTCGACACCACCAGGGGCCCAGTCCTCAATGGCGCGTGCGTGAACGACCCCGCCCACCAATGGATTACCATCCACCAGTCGTGGAACAACGGCGCCAACGACAATTGGTTGCCCGCGCAGGCTGCACAACAAACGCTGCAGGGCAACGTCCCGGTGTCGATGGGTTATTACACCCGCCAGGATCAACCGATCCATTACCTGCTGGCTGACACCTTCACCATCTGCGACGGCTATTACTGTTCACTGCTGGGCGGGACTTCGCCCAACCGGCTGTACTGGATAAGCGCCTGGATCGACCCCGACGGCGTTGCGGGCGGTCCGCTGCTGATAGACCCCAATATCCAACCGCAAGCCCAATTCAGTTGGCGCACCATGCCGGACAACCTCAGTGATGCCGGCATCAGTTGGAAGGTGTACCAAAACAAGCTTCTGGGAGCGCTCAACAACACGGTCATCGGTTACAACGGGATGCTCGTCGACTTCAAGCAGGCTCAGGATCCGCGCTCCAACATTGCCCGCAACGGCATCGCCCCGACCTATCCCTTGGACTTCGTCGCCGACGTCGCAGCCAACAGGCTGCCCCAGGTGTCGTGGGTGCTGCCCGGGTTTCAGGTCTCCGAGCATCCCGGCCTACCGGTAACGCCGGCCGTTGGTGGCACCGCGATCGTGAATATCCTCCGCATCTTGCTGTCCAACCCACAGGTATGGGAAAAGACCGCGTTGATCGTCAGCTTCGACGAGAACGGTGGCTTCTTTGACCACGTGACACCGCCTACGGCCCCCCCGGGAACTCCCGGCGAGTACGTCACGGTGCCCGATATCGACGCGGTCACGGGTTCGGGCGGCATCCGCGGGCCGATAGGTCTGGGCTATCGCGTGCCCTGCTTCGTCATCTCTCCCTACAGCCGCGGCCCGCTGATGGTGCATGACACCTTCGACCACACCTCGCAGCTGCGGTTGCTCGAGAAACGGTTCGGTGTGCCGGTCCCCAACCTGAGTGCCTGGCGACGAAGTGTGACCGGCGATATGACGTCGACGTTCAACTTCGCGGTCCCGCCCAACCCAGCGCCACCCAACTTGGACCACCCAGCGCTGCAAGCCATTCCGCCGCAGGTGCAGTGCGTTCCAGACACCGTGGCAACTTTCGCGAAGGTCACTCCTCCCTATCGGGTGCCCTTCCCTCAGGTAATGCCCACGCAGGAGACGACGCCCGCGCGCGGGATTCCCAGCGGTCCGTGCTGACGCCGAGCTACGAGGCGGCCTCGCAGACGCCGAGGAGCCGTACCACCGGTGTACCCGCTTCGTATTCCACGATCCACGGATCGCCGCCGTCAACTGGCTCCGAGGCGAGCCTGATCATCACCGGTTGGCCGCTGCGCCGCGACGATTGCGTGCAGTCGACCTGGAACAAGCGGTAGCCGCCGTCGTGCTCAACGGCCAGCGAAAAGCCCGGTTCCACCGATTCGACGGGCACTTTCTGCAGGTAGTACTTGGTGCTCATGCCCCGACTGTAGGGCCGCGGCAGTAGGCGGCGCCGCTCGCGAAACGCGGTCTTAGCAAATGTTCAGTCGAAATTTGGAACTTCATCAGACTTGTTACCGGATCCCCTCCGCCGCAACGCATTACCGTTATCGAAGGCACCGCGGCAACCTGGCTGGCGTCAGAGTAGCCTTCACGCTCATGATCGACCGCTGCAGCGTGCCACGGTGAGCGTCGCCGGATTCGTGCTCGGCCTGGTTGGCACCGTGCTCTCGGTGGCCCTGCTGACCTGGCAGCTATTGCGGCTGCGAACGGGCCCGGCAGCCAAACTTTCACCGGTCGTGGGTCTGTTGACGCCCGACGGGCTGGTGACCAACGACGCCGGCGGCCAGGCTCGGGCGTCGCTGGAAAACGCCGCGGAGCAACTTCCCGACGGCCGGTATGTCATCGGCGTCAGGGTGGTCAACACGGGGCGGACTCCGTTACCCGTGGCGGGCTGGGCGGTCCGCTGCGATCCCGACGGCGCGTCACTGCAGCCGACCCGGGCATTGGGCACCCCGGTGCCGTACGACATACCGCCGGGCCAGACGGCGCTCTTTCTCGCCGAGTTGCAGCACGTGACGGCATTCGCGGCCGCTATGGCGCAGCCGCGGCGCATCGTGCTCACCGTTTCGTCGCGCGGACGGACCCATGTTACCGGGGCCGTGGCACCCGGATTGTTGTCGCTCGGGTCGTCATAGCCTCGCGCCCAGGCTATGGCCCGTGGCGACGGTGACGACTACGAGCATTCGCTGACGACTGTCATTGACGGCTGCCAGTGAATGGACGTACGGTGTGCCGGTGCGGTCACCACAGGACAGCACCGCAGCGGAATCACCGGCCGGCATCCGGGAGGCTCGACGGCTCGAAACACGGGCACGCCTGTTCGACGCCGCGTTGGCGGAGATCGCGCGGAACGGAATATCCGGCGCCGACGTCAGCTCCATCGCCGCGGCGGCAGGGGTGGTAAGGGGGACGTTTTACTTCCACTTCCCCACCAAGGAACAAGTGCTGGTCGAATTGGAGCGAAACGAGGAGACCCGGATCGTCGCCGAACTCGTCGGCGCCCGGGCTGAGGACGGCGATCTGATATCGGTGCTTTCCCGGTTGGTGCGCCAGGTGCTAGATGCTGAACATCGTTTGGGGACAGTAGTTTTCCGGGACATGCTGGGTTTGCACTTCTCGTCGACGCGCCCGGGCGAAGACGAGTTGAGCCGGCACCCGCTCGCGGAGTTCTTGATTGGCGCGATCCGCCGGGCACAGGACGCAGGGCAGGTCACGCCGGATGCGGACGTGCGCGATCTCGCGGTGTTCTTCTTGACCGGGCTCTACGCCCTCCTTGCCACCGGTGCACACCATTCTCCGACACCGGATGCCGTGTTGAGCCGGTACGTAACCACGATTGTCAAAGGGATGGAGACACGATGACGGCAACCGGTATCGATGGCTACAGGGAGTTCCTGGCGCGGCGCGACGGCGAAGCCGACCTGCTCAACCGGCGCCTGACCAATCGGGAAAAGTTCATCAAAGACCTCGAGGCTCACCCGGTGCGGTCGGCCCGCCCGGCAGACCGATCGACGTTTCTTCGTAACCTGCGCCGGCGGCGACCCGAACCGGGTCTGGACCCAAAAATGCTGTTCCTGTTGGCGACGGCGAAGCTCAATCAGGCCGAACGCTTCGGCGTGGGACTTGGCGAAACCTACGGGCGCAACAGCGCTGAAGATGTGGCGCCCGAGCGGGTGTATGTAGAGCTCGAAGAGCACTACCACACCCGATTGCTGGCATACGCGTTGGACATCTTCGACCTGCCATTCCAGGTGGCCGCTCCGCCGTTCGTGATGCGACAGCTCGTCAAGCTGGGAGTGTTCCTGCCGGAAAGGTTCAGCTTCGTGTTCGTCGGCGCCGCGGAGATGGCGGGCTGCATCGTGTTCGACGAACTGCGCCACGTCGGCATCGAACTGTTCGACGACGAACTCGACGTCGCCGGGCGAATCGAACTGCTCTACAGCGAAATACTTACCGATGAGATCGGCCATGTCGGCTATTGCGCGTCGCGCTGCACGCCCGCCGAGCGCGCAATCATGCGCCGCATCTATCCGTTCATCGGGCGGCTGTTCGCCGAGCAAACCGCCGAAGTCCGGCTACTTCTCGATACACACCAGCTCCGCGCCCGGCTGCGCCGGCCGTTCGACGTCGAGGAACTGACCGCTGGTCTGAGTAACGAAACGTATCTCGCCGCGCATCCGTGACCGGTCGCCCGCACGGCGTGCGCGCGGGACGAAAGTGCCTTGCGGTTACCGGATTCGCACGCCGATAGGGCAGCGCCCGAGGTCCGGCTGCGTCGGGCCGCTGCGGTCACCCGGGTTGAGCCGCTCGCGATTGCCCCGCCCCCTTCTCCAGCGGATCATCGTTGGCAAGCACGTCCCCGGCGGTGCGACGGCTGGACCGCACGCCAACGGGTCTGCACGGGTATACCTGGGGACGACCGAACCACGGGGAGCGGCTATGACTTCTGCGGCTGGACGACCCAATTTCCTGCAATACCTCGCGTACTCGTACGGCCTTCGATGCCTGCCCCACTCGATGCGAAGTTGGGTCGCACGAGATCTGGCCGCCAAGGGAGCGGTCCGCCGGTTCATGCTCCTGATGGCGATACCGCCGCTGCTGGTATTGGCACCGTTCTGGCTATTGCCCGCGTCGCTGTACGTGCATCTCGAGATGACGCTACCGATCTACGTGTGGTCGTTGTTGATCTCGCTCGCGCTGAACAAGGTGTGGCGGCGGCACCGCCTGGCCCAGCATGGGTTGGACCCGAACCTGGTTGATGCGATCAAGCGGGAGAAAGACGCCAAGCTGCACGAGGAGTACATCCGGCGTTACGGCCCGCGCCCCGAAGAGGCGAAGCGGTACTCGAACAGCAATCCCTTTTTCTGAGGACGCTGCTTTCTGAGGACCCCGCATTCTGAGGACGCCGCTTCCTGAGGACGCCGCTCGCGGCGGGGTACCTGCCGCGAAATTGGACCCCGAGCCGGAAAACGGACTGCGGCATTGGCTCAGCGGTTCAAAACGATACGAATAGGATGTTAGAACCGCTATCATACGACTGTCAGTTTATTGACCCGCTGAAATCTTCACATCTATGAGGGTAGGTAACGAGTTCGGATACTGACGGTCGGAAAGAGCACCGTGGCTCGGCTCCCATATCCGTCAGCCTGCACGCGTTAGGGGAGAAGTGAATGTGTTTCGCCACCGAGGCTCCGCGATGACGGGCGGAAAGCCGACTTCTGCGGCGTCTGCGGCTGAAGTGCCGCCCGCGGCAGCCGACTCCGCCGCGAGGTGGTCGTGCTTCGCCGCAGCTGGGGAGCCTAGCCACGGCCAGGGTTTGACGTGATGGATTTCGGTGCCTTACCGCCGGAGATCAACTCCGCGAGGATGTATGCCGGCCCCGGCCCGGGATCGCTGGCGGCGGCCGCGGCGATGTGGGACAGCTTGGCCGCCGAACTGCACGCGACCGCAGGTCATTACCGGTCGGTGATCGCGGGATTGACCAGCGGACGCTGGCTGGGCCCCGCATCACTGTCCATGGCGTCGGCGCTCGGGCCCTATGTGGCGTGGACGGCCGGGGTGGCCGCACGGGCGGCGGAGACTGCCAGTCAGGCCGTGCTTGCCGTCGAGGGCTATGAGGCCGCTTTCGCGATGACGGTGCCGCCTCCGGTGGTCGCGGCCAATCGGGCTCTGCTGGCGGCACTGGTCGCCACCAACTTCTTCGGTCAGAATTCGACGGCGATCGCGGCCACCGAAGCCCAGTACGGCGAGATGTGGGCGCAGGATGCCGCGGCGATGTATGAATATGCCGCAAACTCGGCGACCGCTTGTGGATTGACCCTGTTGATCTCGCCGCCGGAGGTGATCAACCCGGTTGGTCTGGCCGGGCAGAGCAACGCAGTCGCCCACGCCGCGGCTGCCTCGGCAGCAGACCAACTATCGCTGGCCGGCCTGGTGTCCTCGGTTCCGGCCATGCTGGACGGGCTGGCATCACCCCTATTCGGGCTTGCGGAATCATCGTCGTCGCTGATGCCCACCCTCGCGACCGTCCCGGTTTATGCACTTCCCAGTTACTTCATGGCCGCGGCAACCCCGCTCTATTCGATGTCGTCCATCCTCGGAATGGCCCAAACAGCACAGGGTTTGGCGAGTGGGGCAGCTGCTGCTGCGCAAGCGGCAGCAGAAGGGGCCGCAGGGGCAATCAGCTCAGGGGTCGGTCTGATCTCGTCCGTGGGTCCAGGCGTGGTGGGCGGCATGGGCAACGCGGCGTCACTGGGCCCGTTGTCGGTGCCGGCGGGTTGGACCAGCGTGATTCCGACGGCGAACATGGGCGCCGCCGCCGCGTTGCCGAACGGCCTTGATGCCGCCACCGCGGCGCCAAGCCTGTTGGGCGCGGCGCCGCGATCCGGTTTGACCGGTCCGGGCCGATCTGTCGGTCCCCGATACGGGATTGTCCCCACGGTAATGACCCGTCCACCGGCCGCCGGATACACGTAGGCCGTTGACATGGCCGGTCTATGGCTAGGTTCTGCGAATCGCCAAAGCAGCGAGCAAGGCAGCGGCTCATGAGCGTGGACACGGTGCCCGAAACCGGTGTGCGGATGATCATCGGCGGCACCATAGTCGAGCGCCGGGAGTTCGACGACGTGCTGTCGATCATCGCGTCGCGACTGCAATCCTCACCGACAGCGAGCCTGGCCGTGGGCTCGGTGAACCTCGACCACCTGTACCACTTTCGCAAGGTCATGTCGGCGCCCGCGGGTCCGCTGGACTGGCTGTTACTGGCCGACGGCATGCCGATCGCCTGGCGGGGCAAGCTGCTCACCGGCAAGCCGTGGCCCCGGATCACCGGGGCCGACCTGCTTCCCGGCGTGTTGGCGCTGGCCGAAACGACAGGCCAGCGGGTCGGCTTTTTTGGCGGTAGCGCCGAAACCCACCGCCTGCTTGCCCCGATCTTGCGCAAACATCATCCAGCGCTTGCTATTTCGGGAATGTGGGCGCCGGACGCCGATGACATCGAGGCGCTTTCTGAGCGGTTGACGGCGATGATTCGCGCCGCGGGCACCGACATCCTGATCGTCAGCCTCGGCAAGCCGCGTCAAGAACGGTGGGTTGACCGGTACGGCTGCGCGACGGGTGCCCGGGTTTTGCTGCCCTGTGGCGGTGCCATCGACTTCCTGGCCGGCAAGACCAAACGAGCTCCGAGATGGATGCAAAAACTCGGCCTGGAATGGTTGCACCGCTTGATCAGCGAGCCGCGGCGGCTGGCCCGCCGTTATTTGCTGCAGGGCCCTATCGCCTTGCTCCGTGCCGCACGCGCGCAGCTGATCTGCTATCCCAGCCCATACTGCGTGGCCACGCCGCCACGTGATCACCCCGATTTCAGCGGCGCCGTCCGCGATGCCGCGCGGCCCGAGCCGGCAACCGTGTAAGGGAAAGCGAGCCAGCGTGATCCCGTCACCTCACCGCCGAACCGACAATTCGCCGGTAACTCTGGCTCCGGTGCGCACGCCCGATCGCAATGCAATCGGGCGATGGCAGCACCGATATTCACAGCGGCTGCTGATCACCGACTCGGTGATCGTCTTCGCCTCGGTCATGCTCGCTCAATACGTCCGCTTCGGCGATTCGCCGAACAAGTCGGGTTACCCGGGCCCGGTGATGACGCTGTTCTCCTTTCTCTTCGCAGCACTCTGGCTTTCGTCGCTGGCGATATTCCACACACGATCACCGCACGTGATCGGGGTGGGGATCGACGAGTACCGGCGAATCAGCAGCGCGTCATTTTGGACATTCGGGATCATCGCAATGGTGACGCTTCTCGCCAAGATTGACTTGGCCCGGGGCTATCTGGCGGTGGCGCTTCCCGTCGGCACCCTGGGATTGCTGACGAGCCGCAACAGCTGGCGCAGGTATGTCCGCCGGAAGCGAGCCCGGGGCGAATATCAGACGATGTCGCTGGCTATCGGAGACCGCCAAGGACTTTCACGCCTGGCACATGAACTGGACCGTAACCCACTCGACGGCTACGTCGTCGTCGGGGTCTGCATTCCCGGATATGGCGCGCCCCGCGGCGAAATCCTGACGGTCGAAGGCCGCAAAGTACCGATTCTCGGAGACGAATCCTATGCGGTGGCAGCGGTTGAGGCCTGCGGCGCGGACACTGTGGTGGTGACCCAGACCGAGCATTTCGGCGAGCACGCGATCAGGAACTTGATGTGGCAGTTGGAGACGATGGACGTCGATTTGGTGTTGTCGCCGGGGGTGATGGACATCGCGGAAGCACGATTGACCGTCCGGCCGGTCGCCGGATTCCCGCTGCTGCATGTCGAAAAGCCGCTATACACCGGTGCCCAGCGCTTTCAAAAGCGGACATTCGACTTCTGTTTCGCGCTGGCGGCGCTGATCCTGGTATCGCCACTTCTCATTGCGGCTGCTATCGCGATCAAGCTGACCAGCAAAGGACCGGTCTGCTACCGTTCCGAACGTATAGGTATTAATGGCGAGCCCTTCATGATGCTTAAACTCCGAACAATGGAGGTCGACGCCGACACCCAAATCGACCGCCTCTTGTCGATGAATCAGGGCGCCGGTGGAATATTGTTCAAGATGCGTCAAGATCCCCGGGTCACACCTGTCGGCAGATTGCTCCGCAGATTCAGCATCGATGAGCTCCCCCAATTCGTCAATGTCATCAAGCAGGACATGAGCGTGGTCGGGCCGCGGCCTCCGTTGAGCCGCGAAGTCGACAGCTACAACGGTGATGTGAAGCGTCGACTCCTGGTGAAGCCGGGCGTCACCGGAATATGGCAGGTCAGCGGACGCTCAGAACTCACCTGGGAAGAGTCGGTGCGGCTGGATCTGTCGTACATCGACAATTGGTCAATGGCAGGTGATCTCATGATCATCGCCAAGACGGTGAAAGCCGTCGTGACGGGGCACGGAGCATACTAGGTGGCCGTGAGCCATGACTGAGCCGACGGCACCCGGTGCGGTAGCACCATCGGTGCCGGTCGCGCGGTTGGCTCACGCGTTCTCGATCCAGCTGATCTGCCGGATGCTCGGGATGCTGGCCTCGGTGGTCTCGGTGGCAATGACCGCTCGTTATCTGGGCCCGGACCGCTACGGCCAGCTCACCATCGCGGTCGCATTCATCGGAATGTGGGCAAGCCTGGTCGATCTCGGCGTCGGGCGGGTGATCGTGCGTCGGGTGACCTCCGGCCACGACGATCTGGAGCGCCTGGTCCGGATCTACAACGGGATATCCCTGCTGTATTGCGTTCCGCTCGCGGCGTTGGCGGCGGGAACCGGCTTGCTGCTGTATCGCGACCACCAAGTGCGGGTGATGCTCGTGGTGTTGTCGACGCAACTGCTCATCGTGACAATGACGACACGGCTCGAGCCGGTGTTTCAGACCACCGTGCGGTTCTTCGCGGTGGCGGTCTCCGACGTCGTCGGGCGGTTGGCCACGCTGGCCGTGATCGCGTTTCTGGTGGCGGAACGAGCCGACGTCATCTGGTTCGCGGTAGTACAGCTCATTCCGACGACCCTGCAGGTGCTGATCCAGAGCAGCGCTGCCGCGCGTCATGTCTCGTTGCGTCCCAGCTTCGCGTTGCGCGAGGCCGCGGATCTGTTGCGGGAGAGCCTCTTTCCGATGGGCGTGACAATGATCACCGTGCTGTACTGGCGCGCCGACGGGGTGATCCTGTCCTTGGTGAACAACCATTCCGAGGTGGGCGTTTACGGCTTGGCGTCCTCGATCGCGCTCAACACCCTGGTGGTGTCGGTGTTCTTCCTCAAGTCCACGCTCTCGACGGCCACCGAACTGTTTGCGCGCGATGTCGCGGCATTTGCCGGCTTCATGCGCCGCAGTGTCGAGCTGATGTATTTCCTGGCGGTCCCGGGCGCGGTTGTCGGCGCGTTGCTCGCCGCACCGCTGATCAGGTTGTTCGGCAACCAGGCATTCGTTGGCCGCGGCACACCGACGCTGGCGCTGCTCTTCGTCGCGGTGGCATTGCGCTTCGTCACCACCACTCTGGGCGAGGGGCTGTTCGCCAGTCACCGCCAGCGGTTCTGGTTCTGGCTGTCGGTCGCCACCCTCGCGTTCAACGTCGTGCTCAACCTCGCCCTGGGCGGGCGGCTGGGCGCGGTGGGAGCCGGCATCGCGCTGGTGTGCACGGAGCTGGCCAACATGATGATTGCCAGCTGGTGCCTACACCGTCAGTGCGGTTACCACACGCCGGTGACGTTCTTGCTGCGGTTGCTGGTACCGACCGCGGCGAGTGTCGGTGTGACGCTGCTGCTTTCGGGTCAGCACGTGGCCCTGGTACTGGGTGCTGCCGCTGCCGCGTACCTGGCCACCAGCGCGGCGTTCGGCCCGGTCACCTGGCAGACTTTAGCCTTGCTGCGCCGCGATCAGCTGGCGGCGTGACCGTGAGAACGGACCGCGCGAATCTGGTGCATCCCGTCGGCGCTACCGATGCGCTGCCTCCGGGCCCGGCAATACCACAACTAAAGGCGGGCCACCTGATTGATGCATGTAGTACGGTGTGGCCGTGATCAGGACTCGCGAGGACTTGCGGGCATACCTGGCAGCGGACCTGAAAGCACACGGCTTGCAGCGTTGGCGGCTCCGTCACCGAATCTTGAAGCGTTCAGCCCATTTTCAGCGCCTGCTGCGAAAATCGGAGTATTGGACCAATACCGCACGGACCCCGACAGCACACGTGGTGGCCGCATATCTAAGGTTACGAACCAAGTTCTTGGGCGAACGACTCGGATTCGACATCCCGCGCAACGTCTTTGGCCCGGGTCTGTCGATCGCTCACGCCGGCCTGATAGTCGTGCACTACAAAGCTCGGGTCGGCGCGAATTGCCGGATTCATCACGGAGTGACGATAGGAGAGGGGCGGCCGGGCCAGTTCCCGACCATCGGCGACGACGTGTTCATTTCGCCGATGGCGATGGTGCTGGGCGCCGACGTCGGCAACCGCGTCGCCATCCGACCGGGCGCGGTGGTCACCAAATCGGTGCCGGACGACGTCGACGTCGCTGGGTATCCGGCCCGGATCGTCAACGACCGCCACCCGGGCACGGCGCTCACCGAGGACTGACGGTGCCGGTAGCAGAAGCGAATGTCGTTGCCGCGCTGCTACTCTGGTGTCGCCGCGGTTATCCTCACGGACGGTTGCGCGACGGGCTCCGCCGGCCCGCGGGCCTGGCGCGGGAAGCGGTGTGGGCATGACCCGCGAAATCGACCGGGCATATCTGCAACGCCCAATCGGCGACTCGCCCACGCTGCCGTCGGAGCGGTCACTTGCGGTGCTGATCGTGTCCGGCAAGAGCCACGACGGCCTCGAGATGTGCCTGCACAGTGTCGCCGAGCAGCTGCCCGAGCTACCGGTCTACGTCTATGACAGCCGCTGCCAGGGGTGCCCCGGCCGCGAGGAACTGGCCGCCGGCCACCCGACGGTCCACTGGGTGCCGGGTCCGGGGAACCGCGGCTTCGCCGCTGCCTTCAACGCGCTGGTGACCCACACCCCGAGCGACGCCGATCTGCTATTGCTCAATGCCGATGCCCGGATACGGGGACCGTTGACCCGCACCAGAGAATTGCTTCGCCGGCCTCGGGTGGCGGCAGTGTCGCCGATGGTGTATGACGACACCGCACCCGGTGGGCGACCGTGGGATATCGCGGCCCGCCGCGAGACCCTGATCCGGGCGCTGGTTGCCGCTGCCGGCTACTCCGACTCGCTGCGCAGCACGCCGGTGTCACCCCGCTACTCCCGCCAGCCACCCGAATCTAAAAGCATCGAAGGCTGTTTGGGAACTACCTGTCTGGCGATCAGCCGCGCGGCATGGAACACCATCGGCGGTTTCGACGAGGAGTTCTTTCGCTACGGCGAGGCGGCCGACTGGCAGAACCGGGCCCGCGCGGCGGGCTGGCGCGTTCTGCTGGCCGACGAAGTGGGCGCCGACCGGGTTAATCCGGTGACCGGCGCCGGCTCGACCCTCGAGGGTGCCGTCGCGGCTGCCGAACACCGCCGCAACCGAGACCTGGCGCGCACCAACGCCGCGCTGCTTCTCGAACATCAACACAGCGTTCACCACGCGGACGTCTACCTGGCCGCCACCAAGCTGGTGGAGCGACTGCATCGATCGAAGCGCTCCCCCGGCAGCAGCGCCCGGGCCGGCCGCCGAACCGACCCGCCGGCGATCGTGATCGTCACCAACCGCCTGGTGTACGGCGGTGCAGAGCGTCAAAAGGCGCTGCTAGCAACGGAATTAGACCGCCGGGGCTATCACGTCACCATTGTCTGCGTACAACGGTTCGGCCCGCTGATCAACGAAATTCCGCCCAGCGTGCGGGTGGTCCGCCAGCCCTGGTGGGCGCCGATCGTCGATATTCCGGCGGGCCCGGCGGTGCTCATCAGCGGCGACACCAATACCGAGACGGGATTTGCCACCCTGTGGCGCGCAGCTGCCAAGGGCCGGCGCTGGTTGGTCGCCGCGCACATTCCGCCGGATGACGGCCGGCCCATCTACTCCCGGCCACTGACCGCGGCGATGCGCCGTGCCGACGGATTTATCGTTCTGGCACAACGTCATTGGGAGATGCTGGCCGTACACCATCGACTTGGCGGACGCCGCTTCGTCGCACCCAACGGCGTCGCCACGGCCGGCGACCCGGCCCCCCCGATCCGGGGCGTCGGTGAGCCGCCGCACCTGGTGATGCTCTCGCGGATCGTCGAGCACAAAAACCCGCAGCTGTTGATCGAGGCGCTCGGCGGCCTCACCGAGATGCGATGGCGGCTCTCGATTTTCGGTGACGGCCCCGACCGGGAGCGGTTGCAGGCGCGCACTCCGACCAGGTTGCGCGACCGGGTTCAGTGGCGCGGCTGGTCGGCGGGCCCCGGGCAGGCATTGGCCGACGCCGATCTGCTATGCGTCCCAAGCCGTTCCGAGGCGTTCCCGCTGGTGATCCTCGAGGCGATGGCACGGGCGGTGCCGGTTGCGGCGTCGGCGGTGTGCGCGGTGCCGGAAATGCTGGACTTCGGAAGGGCGGGGTTCGTCGTCGAACCCGTGTCGGTGTCGGGATGGCGAGAACAGCTGGCCGAGATCCTGGCAGACCCCGCCGCGCTGCCATCGGTGGGACGGCGCGGCTTCCACCGGATGCAACAGCACTACACGGTTGCGGCAATGGCCGATGCCTACCTCGATGCGATCGCCACAGTGCTATGAATCCGCCTCGGGTGCTGTGGCTTTCACCGTGGATGCGGTCGCTGGCACGGGTGCAGGCGGAGGCGCTGATCCGCCGCGGCACCGAGGTCCTGCTGGTGACCTCCGACCAGCATCCGGAGTCGGGCGCGGCCCGTGACTACGAGTTGGTGCTCGATCCACGGTTTCGCACCGCGGCAACCTGGCCCGCGAGCCTCGCGGCGTGGCGCCGCGTCCGTGACTACCGGCCGCACGTCGTGATCGCCGAGCTGGTTCGCGATCCCCGCTGGATCGCGCTGGCCGGCCGGGCTCCGCGTATTCAGCTGGTGCACGACGACAGTCCGCACGACCCCGTCGAACACCGGCCGGCCTACGAACACGCCCTCTTTGACCGCTGGGGCGCCCGCTCGGTGGCCACCGTGACCTACAGCGACTACGTCGCCGCGGCCGTCGCCACCCGCCGCGACGTCGCCGGCACCCGGGTGCATGTCGTGCCGCTGACCAGCGACCTGGCCCCGGCCCTGGTGCCGCCGCTAGTCGGCCCGGAAGGACGCCATGACTTCGTCATGATCGGCCGGCTGCACCCCTACAAGAACGTCGAGGTGGTGCTGCAAGCCTGGCAGCGGCACGTCGGCAGCGGCTGGCGAGGTGACAACCTGGTGCTCATCGGCGGGCCACTGGACGCCGGCCCGCTGCCCAAACACACCCGCTGGCTTCCCGGCAGCTATCGCTACCGCGACGTGGTGACGACGCTGGCCGCCGCGAAGGGCTCGGTCGCCCACTATCGGCGCGCTTCACAAAGCGGTGTGCAGGTGCTCTCGATGCAGCTGGGCGTCATGCCGATCGTGTCCACCGCCGGTGCGCTGCCCGAATACCAGCCACCGGGCCGCCCACCCATCGGTATCGACGACGTGGCCGGTCTGGCGGCCGCCTTCGACGCGCTGGCCGACCCGGCCGTCGCGGCGCGACAGGGAGCCGCGGCGGCACGCCACTACACGCGGCGATTCGCCGTGGACCATACCGCGGATCGCTTGCTGGACGTCATCACGGCGGTGGCGCACCGCCGGCCTTGACCAGGGAACCGCGCGAATTTCATTTCTCGGCGACGATGGAGAGGGTTTCGGAGAAAACGCCGAACTTGGAAAGCATTTTTCCGCACCCGCGGCGCACGGCGGGAGCGCGTAAGACACGCAGAAATCTTTCCGCGACGAATTCGGCCCGTAGAAATGAAATCCCCGCCGCGTCCGGTCCACCAAATCTTCTCACGCCGAACGCCGTGAGGATCAGCAGGAATCGCCGGGGTACAAATCCATAATGTATGGAGCGGTAACCGGCCCGCCGGGCGGCGTCGACGAGTTCGCGGCACGTGTATTCTTTCAGGTGCATCCCCGCCGCCTCGCCGCATTTGAATACGCGCGAGACGTCGTGCGGCCCGGTATATCGATGGGGAGTATTGAAGATATATTTACCACCGCTTTTCAATATGTTGCGGACGCTTCGTAGATGACTATCCAGATCGTCGGGGTGGATATGCTCGATGAGCTGGTCGGACACCACGATATCGTAGGACTCGGGAGGTTCGAACTCATCGAGATGCACGCCGTCGGATATCGCCCAGGAAGGATTCGCGCGTGACTCGGGCATCAATTTCTGTCCCCGTTCGCGAGTGATCTCCGTTCCTCGGCAGTCATAACCACCAGCCGCCAGAAATGAAATCAGGCCGCCCTGGCCGGAACCGATTTCATAGATCGATTTCGGTGGCTGCCCGATCAGGTCGACCCATCTCCCGAATTTTTCGTGGGGATTTTGCGGGTCGGCTTTCTCGGAAAACTGGTTGAGCCACTCCAATTCCGCGTAGAGGCGGGTGTAGCAGTGATCGAAGGTATCCCACCGGTCTGCTGGAGCCGATTGACGCAGTTCTGACGTCAATTGTTTTTCCAGATCCCAATGAGCTAATATCATCTGCTCGGTGATGTTCACCTCGGCCGGAATGCCGTAGGTTTTCTTGTAGCGTGAGATTAACTTGTTTCCCCTGGGTTCCACCGACATTCCCGGTTGACTGTCAGCCCCGCAGCCTTCCGCGGCGGCCGCGCAGCACGATCACCGCTGCGCCGATGACGGCCAGCGCAGCCCACGCCCCGCCGAACCACCACAGCCATCCCCAGTCGGAGTGAGTCTGCGATGCCGGAACCGGGCCGGGCATGCCCAGGCGGTCGACGGTCACCGGGTCTTGCCCGGGTACGGCCACCAGCGCGACACCTTTGACGCCCGGCCACCGGGTGCTGTCGGCGTCGAGCCATCTGAGGAGGTCGTCGAGCTGCGCGGACGCGCCGTTGGAGGTGGCGATCAGCAGCGACCGGCCGCGGTTGAAGACCGTCTGAAGAGACGCGAACCGCAGTGTCGGGTCCAGTGTGAGCTTGGTGGGCTTGCCGTCGGATCCGAAGGCATTGATGGTGATTGGCCCGGTGGGCCCCGCGGACACCGGAAGCACGATGTCGGGGTGGTTCCACCCGTCAGCGGCGATCACGATCGCCGGATTTGACGAATCGATCGCTTGTCGCGGGCTCGTCACGGCGGTGTCGATGGGTATCGAGCTGGTTCGCTGCAGGCCGACCATGATGTCGACGGCGCGCGCGGTGTCGCTGAACGAGTGGGGCTCGATGCCCACCTGGACCGTGGGCATGAGCGCTTGCGGCACCGATGACAGCCCATCGGGGACCGGCGGTTTGGCGGGGCTACTCTGCACGGTGGTGTCGCCGTTGATGGTCAACGACAGCAGCTGGTCTCCGGCGCCGGCGACGTAGAAGTCTCCACAACGGCCAACGTTGCCCGAAATATCCAGCGTCACAGTAAGACCGGTCCACCGCTGCAGGAGCCGATCCGGGACATCGATCCAGCGGTCAATGGTGCCGTGGCCGTCGGTGGGCCAGTGGTCAATGACTTCCGGGCCGACTGTTACTTCTATCTGACCGCTCATCGTGGTCGGCGTCGGAGAGTAGGACCCCCGCAGATGGACGCGCACCGAGTGGATGGATCTGCCAAACCGGGTCTGGTCCAAGCCGATCACCACCCGTGGTTGCAGCCCCGTGGAGTTGACCACGGGCTGACCCAGATCCCGCAGCGTGGTGGTGTCGCCGGGCAGTTGGATGCCGCTCTGCAGCGATGTGGCGACGGCCTTGGCAGCCAGCGCCAACCCGGACAGGTTGCTGAACAGCAAAGCCGTGTCGGATGCGTTGCTCGGCCCGAGTGGTCCGGAGATCAACAGCCACGGCACGCCGGTGGCGCCTTGAAGGGAAAGCCCGTTGTCGGGTCCCTCTTTGACGACGACCTGGCGTTCCTGTGGTGACGGCGGCGTCGGCGGCCCGGCCTGCCCCTCTTTCAACGGCACCACGACGATCTCCGGGTTCTGTTTGCCGTAGTGCGCGGCGGCGGAGGTGGCCACTCGAATTGCCGTGTCGGACTCGGCTGCCGACGGCGATTCGGGCACAAATATGGTCAGTTTCCGCAGCACCGGCGGCAGGAAATGGGCCACCGTGGTGGGCGGCTGTTCAACCCCGGTATAGCCGACGGTTCCGTTGATCAGCCGCAACGGGCTCCATGGATAGACGCAGAATCCCTCTTGCGGCACCAGATGTGCGCGCAGCAACACCGTCGCCGAATCGTTGACCACTTGCGCTCCGGCCAGCGGGATGACGATCGGCGCTTGGTCGGTGATGGGCAGGCTCACCTTCGCGATTTGACGCTCGTCCTGCGTGACGGTGATGATCCCGGACCGCAGGTTGATCGGCGGTTCCACGATCGCGTTCAAAGCCGCCGGTGTCAGCCCGCGCGGGACCGGCACGCTCAGCGCGATCGTGCCGTCCAAGCCGTAGAAAGCCATGGTGGAACTGGAACCGATATCGGACAACGCCAGGGTCAACGAGGCCGTCGTTCGGGCCGGTTCGCCGGGCTCGGTCGTGGTGCCCGGTTCGGTGGGCTCGGCCCAGGATGCGGGGGCGCTGACGGTCAACAATCCGATGACAGCGGCCAGTGCAATGACTCTGCCCATATATTTCCGACCCATCACCGGAACAGTATGCAGTGTTGACGCCGCGTCGAAAGCAAATAGAGATGAATCGCGGGCGCCGCTCACTGGGTAGCCGCTGAGCCATCCGTAAGGGAAGGCCGAGCTAGCCAGGGTAAGGTCAGTGGCCAAGCCGAATGATGAACGGCTGAGCAAGATTAGCCGGTTTTTCGACGAAACCGAGACGCGCGATCACTCGCCGTCGGGGCGGGCAACCGATGTTTCACCCAAACCGCACGATTGACGGGCACGGCGCCGGACATACTTTCGCTGTCGCATTTCACACATTTCGGGGCTATCGGGCTGCAGCCGAGGCTGCGCCGAACTGGCCAGCGCTCCCCGCCCCGAGGTCCGGGGTAGCGGTCGACGGTGGCGCCTCGCCCGCTTGTATGCCCGTTCCCACGAAGTTCTTGTGGCTTGGGTCGGTTGGCTGAAAGTCCTCCGTGATGCTTGCTAGAGTTCCGGCTGATCAAGGTGTCGCGGTAGCAGCCGAGATGAGGTGGCCGCCCGGGGACGCAGCCAGAACTAGGAGGCCTCGTCGTTGCCTAGACTACGGCTCCGCGAGAACCATCCAGGTGGCAACCGATCGACACCATCAGGGCCGGTCCGCTATCCGATCCGGGTACTTACCGTCGGGACCGCGCCAACCGGACCCAACAGCCGCGGCGGCATGGCGGCGGTAACTCAGTTGCTGATCGAGGACAACGACCCGCGGTTCCACGTCCGCTCGGTGGCCACCTACGTCGATGACTCCCTGCCCGCTTGGCTATGGACGGGGATCTCGGGCATGCTCAAGGCTTCGGCGCTGCTGTTGGCCGGCGTGGTCGACGTACTGCACGTGCACTTTTCATTGCGCGGCAGCGTGGTCCGCAAATCCGTACCGCTATTCGTAGCGCGAATGCGGGGCATCCCGACGATTATCCATTGTCACAGTTCTCACTTCTTCACCTGGTTCGATGGGCTGCCGGCGCCGCTGCGCCGCGCCGTACGCGCGGCACTGCGCGCCGACTACGTGGTGCTGCTCGGTGAATCTCATATGGTGGCGTCCTCCGCGAGACTCGGATTCGAGGTGTCCAAAGCCCGACTCCTCTACAACCCCGTGGTCATGCCTCGCGACGCGCCGGCGCCGCGCACCCGCCGACCATTGTCGGTGGTGTCTCTGGGCAGACTGGGCGCCAACAAGGGAAGCTACGACCTCGTTCAGGCAATCGGCTTGCTGCCCAACGACATTCGGGCCAACCTGCGGGTGACACTGGCCGGTGATGGCGAGGTGGAGCAGCTACGTCAGTTCGTTCGCGCCAATGCACTCGACGACACTATCGACGTCGCCGGGTGGGTCGGTCCTGCGGATCGGGACCGGTTGTTGGCCGACTCGGCGATCTTCGTGTTGCCCAGCTACAGCGAGGGTCTTCCGATGGCGTTGCTGGAGGCGATGGCCAACGGGGTGGTACCGGTGACCACCCCAGTGGGCGCGATACCAGAAGTGGTGACCGACGGGGTGAATGGCGTGCTCGTCAAGCCCGGCAACCCAGCACAGCTGGCGGCGGCGCTGCAAGACCTCTTAGTCGATGCCGAATTGCGCGATCGGCTGGCCACCGCCGCCTATGCGCGTGCCAGCAAGTTCGACGTCTCGCGCTGGCGGGACGCATTGCACGACGTGTGGCTGGCCGCCGCCGCATCCCGGCGCCGCTAGGGTTTTAGCCTGCGCCGGCCGTCCCGCGGCTACCGCCATAGCGACGCGGCAGCCCGCCGGAGACCATCAACCGGAAGTAGTCGAACGATGAATCGCTGCCGACCGCCAACCGCGGCAATTCCAGTGGATCGCAGCGACGGTGAGCGAATCCCGCCGTGGTCGTCAACGCCCAGCGCACACCACGACCGCGCAGGACGTCCTTAGCGCGAGCATCGAAATCCCGCAGCCGGCCATTAGGGTACGCGAAAATTGTTGGCGCGCATCCAGTCTCGCGCTCGATCGCCGCACAGGACTGTGCGATCTCCCGCTCGACCTTGTCATCGCTGCAGCGGGCGAGGATCGGGTGGGTCACCGTATGCGGATGCAGCGTCACCAGGCCGTCGCTCGCCATCTCACGGGCTTCGTCCCAGGAGAGCATCCGGAACGGACCGCCGTCGCCGCCATCGCGGTAGCCCAGCACCCGGAGCATATCGTCCAGCACGGCGATCCGTTGCGGGTCGGCCATGTCTTTCATCCGTTCAACCGCGGCGGCGTAGACCGCGCCGCGGTTGACGACACCGTCGAGTGAACGAGTGCCCAGTCCCAGCACGGCCAGATCGATCTGGCTTGCTTTGGTGCGAGCGATCGCCAGCCAAAGCCGGTCGGGCCAGAGGGCTTCGTCGCTGCCAATCATGCCCGTCGCCAGGAATACCGCCGCGGGTAGCTTCAGATCGCGCAGCACCGGGATCGCGTGGGTGGCGAGGTTGCGGGTGCCGTCGTCGAACGTTATCGCCATGGCGCGCGGCGGCAACGTCCCCGCCGCAAGTCGATCGAGAGCCTCGTGGAGCGGAAGGACGTTGAAGTGCTTGCCGATGTACTCAAGTTGACGTCGGTACAGCGCTGAGCCGAGCACATGCCAGCATGCCGGCGACAGCGGTTCGCTTTCCACACCGTGGAACATCACGATGGCGAGCAGGTTGCGGTGTCGCCGCCGGGCAAGCGTCGGAACACCGGCGGCACACAACAATCCGGCCGCGAAGTTCTTGAGGGTCGCGCGGGTCGCATGCGACGCGAGGCCGTTGAGTCGTGCCTTCACCCATTGAACTCTAACGACCGCTCGCTAGGTCTGGCTGTAACGCATTTCCGGATTGTTCCGCAGGCGGCACGGTGTTTGGTGGGTGCCGGTCGAAACCGCGACGGGGATGGTCCAATGTCACTTGCATTTGCTGCAATGGCCGGCTTCCCGAAGGGGCGCCCGATATTGTGTGTCGGTGCTTGCCTTCGACGCGGACGTCGACGCGGACGGCTTTAGCCGCCCGCGCTGGGCCGCCTCGGTTGACTGTGCGGATGGCCCGTGGTGATGCGTCGACGGGGCCGAAGCAGTGGACTCTTCCGACGGTGTCAAGGGTGCCGCCGCTCGTCGATTTCAAGCGCAACGGCTCCGTCACGGCGTGGAATCTGCTGTCTTACCCGGGCACCACAGCAACCGGCGGTGATCGATTGAGCAGCGCGCTACCGGACATCATCTCCCCGTCGCGGCTCACCCACATAGTGGACGTCGGAGCCAGCCGCAACTGCGGCGACTGGCCGTATGCGTCGATGCTCAACGCCGGCCTGTGTTTTGTGACCGGGTTCGAGCCGGGTCGGGAGGCGTTGCTCGAGTTGCAAACCAGATGCGGCCCGAACGAGCGCTACCTGCCGTTTGCGCTGGGCGACGGTAGCTCCCAGACCCTGAAGGTCTGTCCGGCACCGGGGGCGATGACCAGCCTGCTCGAACCCGACCCGCGGACGCAGGGGCTGTTCAGTCTCTTCGATCGGTTCGGCCGGGTCATCGAGCGCGTCCCACTGCACACCCGCCGCCTCGACGACATCCGCGAAATCGAGCATGTCGATTTACTGAAGATCGACATCCAGGGAGGCGAGCTGGCCGTTTTTCACAATGGGCGCGGCAAGCTCGCCGACGCGGTGGCAATTCAGACCGAGGTGTCATTTATTACCCTGTATCAACACCAGCCCCCATTCGGAGAGGTCGATTTGGAGCTGCGCCGCCAGGGGTTTATTCCGCACTGCATCCCCGGCGGTGTGAAGAAGTGGGTGATCGGCGACTTCGCGGTCGGCGACCCCTTCCGGCCGCTGAATCAGATCTTGGAGACCGATATCGTCTATGTGCGCGACTTCGTCCGCCCGGACGGGATGACCGACGAGCAGCTGAAGCATCTGGCGATGATCGCGCATTACTGCTATGGGTCGTTCGACCTCGCGTTGCGCTGTGTGCGGTTGTTGGAGGACAGGCACGCGGTGGAGGCGGGAAGTTCGCCCCGCTATCTGCGGCTTTGCCGGAGGACCGTTGGTTACAAGCGAGCGATCTGGTGGGCGCAATACAGTGCGGCCCGGCTGACAAATCGGTTGCGGGCATGGGCAAATCCGGTCGCTTCCGCCGACGGTCCGAACTGAAGTGGCGCGGCCAACGAGTGCCACCCGCCGCTACGGTCCGGGTGACGGACGCGAAGCCGGACGTCAACGAAACGTGCGGAGGACCAAGTGAGTACTCGGACGGAATTGCAGACCGTCGACACCTACAACGAGGAAGTGACACTCGTTTCGTCGATTATCAAAGGTCTTGGCGGCCCACTGGAGATCCTCGAAGCCGGTTGCGGGCTCGACTGGCCCCTCGATCTCGACGGCGTCGACTATCGGCTGACCGGTATCGATCTCGATGCTGATGCGCTCCAAAGCCGGATCGACAAGATCGGAGACCTGCACGAGGCGATCATCGGCGATCTGACGGCGCCGGCGACCATTCCGGCCGGCCGCTACGACGTCATCTACAACTCGTTCGTGCTCGAGCACATACCTGACGCCGAGCGCGCGCTGGTGAACATGGTCAACGGGCTCAAGCCGGATGGGCTGCTGGTGCTGCGGGTCCCAGACCGGGACTCGGTGTACGGCTGGACCGCAAGGCGCATGCCCTTCGGGGTTCATGTCGCTTATTACCGGTACTTCGTTCGTTACCCGGGCGCCGGAAAGCCGGGCCACTCGCCGTTTCCCACCTACTATTCGTCCCTCATTTCCCGTGACGGGATACGCGACTTCTGCAGCAGAAACGGCTGCTCGATCATGGAAGAGCGAGGCCACACCTACTATGTGCGCGGCACCGGTGCACGGGTCAGGGTGATTCGGGCATACGCGAAAGCCTTGTCGGCCTTATCTTTTGGTGCTCTAGCGTGGCGGCACAACAATCTCACCTACATCATCCGCAAGTCGCAGCCCGGCCAGATCGACGGATGACCAATCTTCGTCCCCCGGTGACCGGAAAACCTACGCCGGTCCGGTTTGGATGGCGACCAACGACTTGATCAATCCGGCAAACCGTTCGTACCAGATGGTCGACGACGGGAAGTATCGACGCATCTGCGAAATACCAATCAAATCAATCTCATCGACCTGTTCCTGCGCCTGCGCACGAGTGTGCGTTCGAATGTGGCCGCGGTTCCAGTGCATCGATATCTGCACGCGCGCCTCGTAGGGCAACCATTGCATGCCGGGAAAAAGCCAGTGCGGTTCGATCGGAAAATACCGATACGGCGTCTGCACCCAATGTCGGTCGCCCAGCGAGCGGACGTTGTCAGCCAATCGTTGGCGCCGCACGTGACCGCCCACGTGTTCGAGCAGCGAATTGGAGTACACCAGATCGAAGTGGTCGCTCACGATCGCCGCGGGCAGGTCACACGCATCCGCGTGGATCGCGACAATACCCTTGACCTGGCCCTCGACCGGCGGTTCCTGGGGCAGCAGGTTTACCACCGTGACCGATTTCGGCAGCACCGGCGCCAATAGCCACGACTCGGGTGTTCCGCCGAGGTCCAGCACTCGCATTTCCCGAAGCGACGGGAAGGTCTCGATGAGGTGCCGCCACCGTCGCGCCCGAGCGCGCCCGGACAGCGATCGTCTGGAATTGACGCCCGTAGCGGCATCCCGCAACCAGGTTGACATTCGCCCCGACTCTTTGAGGTCGCCCGTCGGTGAATCTAGCATCGCGGCATTAGAACACCTGCAGCCGGCAAGTGCCGCGTAGCGAGAGTAATCTGTCGCGGCGGCCGTCCGCAAGAGCGCAATGTATTCAGACATAAAGCGAGACTGGGCAATTCCGGCCCGGAATCGGCCTACGACGATCGGACACCGAAGACGGCATAAATGCTGACCGTGGTAAATCGGTCCAGCCGCCGGAACCGCTTGCGGGCCTTCTCGAGTACCGGCAGTAACCGTTTGTCGCCGCAGTTGTAGGCGAGGTGAATGATCCGCAGCCCACTGGCGGCGAACGCGGCCCGGAACTGGTCGGGGGTATTGCCGTTGAGGCCGATGTCCAAGAGCGAGCCCACCGGATGTCCGTTGTGCCGGGCGGCGGCCGCATACACCACACGCTCGGGCAAAATTGCATGCGCCCACGGCACTTTCAGCCCGGTGCGACCATGGTCGCCGTAGGGGCTGTAATACAGCGGGCTGAAGCCTGCGTAGAGAATTCCCTGTGGCCGGGCCAATTGCTTGTCGAGCGCCTTGAGCAACGACGCGACGTCCGGGGCATGCTCGAAGGCGTCCTTGGAGACGATCACATCGAATGGTTCGGCTACCGGCAGGGACATCGCATCGGCCGCTCGAAAAGTCACCCGGTCGAGCAACTGCGGAAATTCCTGCGCCACCTTGCGGTTGGCGAATGCGATGAGGTTCTCGTCCAGATCGACGCCCAGCACACTGGCCCCCGCTTGAGCCATTTCGATGGACAGCGCTCCGAGGCCACAGCCGACATCGAGCACGCGTTTGCCGGTCCAGTCCGGGGCCGCGAATCCCAGCCGGTGCCAATACTCTTTGTTGGACTCCGTCTGCAATTCGAAGAACTGCTCGGCGAACTCTTCGCTTTGCGTCAACGCGGCACTTCCCGTCTGTGCGATGGTGTGGCAACTGAATCTAGCCGGTTCGCCGATACCGTCGACACGAATCCACCTACCG
Source organism: Mycobacterium persicum (assembly GCF_002086675.1). GTDB lineage: Bacteria > Actinomycetota > Actinomycetes > Mycobacteriales > Mycobacteriaceae > Mycobacterium > Mycobacterium persicum. The sequence goes on along the minus strand of NZ_MVIF01000017.1, from coordinate 29,608 downwards.
CGAATGCGCTGCCGACGTGCTCGCCAGGCGGGTCCACAGCTGTGTCAGCCGCTGATACCAGCGGTCGAGTCCGAAGTCGCTAGCCCGCTCGCGTGCGGCGCTGCCCAGGTGCGCCCGCAGCTGTTCGTCGGTCACCAGTGCGCTCAGCGCTTCCGCGATCTCACCGGGGCGGCCGGGGCGGACGATCAGGCCGTCGACGCGATCACTGACCACCTCTGCGATGCTGCCGACTATCGTGGTCACCGGCGCCAGCCCGTATGCCATTGCTTCCAGCAGCGCCACCGGCAGACCTTCGCTGTAGCTGGGTAATACGAAAACGTGTGCGCTGCCGAGTAATTCGTCGCGTGCCGCGGGGTCCAGCCAGCCCGCCACGCGGATCGTCGCATCTAGCCCGGCGTTGCTGACCGCCGCGCGCACCTCGTCGACGTCGCCGTCGCCGGCCAGCGTCACCCGCAGCCGACGGCGAACAGTAGCGTCGAGCGAGGCGACGGCGGCGATCACGTCGTAGCTGCCCTTGCGTGCCCCCAGCCGACCCAACGACACCGCATGGACCGGCTCGGCACCGCTCTGGGTCACCGGTGTGTCCGGAATCCGGACTGCGTTGTGTAACACGCCGATTCGGCTACCGGCCAATCGGAGCCGGCTGGCGTACTCCGCGGCGTGACGCTCGCCCAGCACCAGCCAGCAATCGGCGGCCAGCATCCGCCGCACCGCTGCCCGGACCAGCGGCGGCAGTTGATCGAACCAGCCGCCGAAGTCGTAGCTGTGGGCGTGCACCACCGTAGGTATGCCGGTCAGCCGCGCCGCCCACAGCGGGAATGCCTTGCGGATCACGCTGCCACCGTGCGCCAGATGAACATGCAGAACATCGGTGTGCCCGCGCAGCACCAGCCAGGTGGCGCGCACCATCCCGTGGACCCCGACCCGCAGCCGCCGCCATCGCGGTTCGTCGACGAACGTCGGCACCACCGTGACATGGATCCGCTCGTCGGGATGTGCCGCCATGAGCGCGATCACCGCGGCCATGCCGCCCCGGCTGTCCGCGGCGATCGGCGCCGGACCCACCACCAGCACCCGCAGCGGCCCCGGCACCGAAGTCTCCCCGGCCCAATTCACCCGAGCCCACCGGTGAGCACCGGCGCCCGGTTGGCGGCCGTCCCGTCCGCTTCCGCGCCCGTGGACCGCGCGCCGGCGAACCCCATCGTCGCTCCCAGGGCCAGACCCAGTGAAACGGCGTCGGTCGGCATCTCCGGCAACGGCCATACGGCGGACATCGCGAGGAGGCCGGCGCTGACCGCCGCACTGATCTTCGCCGGCGCCGATGCCCGGCGCAGCGCCCGAAACAGCGGCGTCAGCGCGAACACGGCAAATGCCGCCATGCCCACCGCCCCGGCCTTGGCAAGCCACCACAGGTAGAAGAGATGGGAGTAGGTCGGATAGAACTTCATGGTGAACTCGTCCGGGTCGTTCCCGTACGGCAGCTGGTAGGCATAGCCCAGACCGTGGCCGAACAGCGGCGCCTGCGCGATCGCGCGGTCGAGGTTGTCGACTTCGCGCAGCCTGTCCAGCGTCGATGGGTCCACTGCCAACGCACCCGTCGAAACCCCGCCGAGCACCCGGCGATTGAATGCGCTGAACTGCTCGGCGACCCACGCGCCGGTCGACGAACCCTGCAGCAAGAACAGCGACCATGCCAGCGTCGCCGCAACGACGACCGCACCGATCGCGGTAAGGGTGACCGATCGGCGCAGGGTTGACCAGCTGAACCCGGCAAGTAGGGCGACGACGGCGGCCACCGCGAACGAGATCAATGGGTTTCGGCTGAATGACAGCAGCGTGATGATCGACGCGGGTGGGCCCAGCGCCAGATACATTGCGGGCCTGGCTCCCCCGACGATCGCGGCGGCGATCAGTGCGGTCAGCACGGCGGTGGCCGGTGTCTGGGCCGACAGGATGATCCGCAGGGCCTCGCCGGCACCGGTGCCCTGCAGGGTTTCGGCCCGGCCGGCGAGCCGGATGGCATGAAACGAACCCACGATTGCCATGGCAGCCGAGAACCACAGAATCAGGACCATCGCATGGATCGACCCTTTGACGTAATTGCCCTTCACGATCAGCAACGCAAGGATGAATCCGGCGACCATTTCGAGCAGCGTCGTCGATTCACGGATCACCACCCAGGAGGCATGTCCGGCGGCCAGTCCGGCAACGGTCGAAAACACCACCATCAACGCGAACATCCCCGGCAGGACGAAGTCGGAGAATCGCGGTTTCACGACCGGGATCAGGTAACAGATCGCCAGCACCAGCGCTGCCTGGTAGGCGTAAATCACCGCCGGGCCGACGACCTTGCCGACGTGCAAGTCGGCCGGCAGTGCCGCGAACGCCCAGAAAAGCGCGACCCAGACCATCGCTTCGGGCTTTGCCCAGTACACGACCAGGCTGAATATCGCTGCGATCAGCATCAGTCCCTGACCGGTCTGGCGTACCGCGAACACACCCACCAGAAAGCATCCGAACAGAAAAGTGGCGAACACTGCTCCGGTCGTCACCAAGCGATGGCGATCCCGCAGGTAGAAAATCACGGCGACCCGCTGACCTTTGCCCGATAGATCCGAGCCGCGGCTCTGGTGTGCCGGGGCACTCGGGCGTCGGTCAGCACGGTGCCGGCGAGCTGCGCGCCGGCAGCGCGCAGCGCGGTCAGCGCGTCGTTGAGTTCCTCGACGGTGGTGCGCCCCGCCCGCACCACTAACACCGTGGCTTGAACGGCGCCGGCCAGCAGACCGGTGTCGGCTGTCGCCAGCACCGGCGGCCCGTCGACCACCATTCGGTCGAAACGCGACGACAGGTCCGCCAGCACGGTGTCGATCACTTCCGGTAGATAGGCACTGCAGGGCGAAGTCTCGCGGCGGACGAATCGGGACGCGAGAATGAACAGCTTCGAAATCGGCGTCCGCTTCACGGTTTCGGCGGCAATAGCGGGGTTGGCCAGCGCGTTGGCCAGTCCCTCCCCCGATTCGACTCGCAGCAAACCGGCGATCACGGGTCGGCGGGTATCGCCCTCGACCAACAGCACGTCTTCGCCGAATTCGGCAAGCGCCAGCGACAAGTTCAGCGCCGTCGTCGTGGTTCCTTCACCGCCGAACGGCGCTGCCACCAGCACGCGACGGGCCTCGGGTCCGATGGCCCTGAGCAGTCGGGTGCGCAAACCGCGCACCGCGTCGTCGACCGTGACGTCGGAGCCGAACCGCGGTGTGGTGCCGTGCTTTCCGGGCAATTCGGCCAATGTCGGCAGGCCGGAAAGTTGTTCCAACTTCCCGCGGCTGCGGACGGTGCGATCGCTGGCCTCCCGGGTCAGTGCCACCGCGATGCCAAGCAGCACCCCGGCGGTGAGTCCCATCGCCAAGTTGCGCAGCGGCATCGGCCTGATCGGACGGCTGGGTATCTCGGGCTGCTTGACGACGATCGCGGTGGCCGTCGGCATCGGCTTCGGCGGCTGGGGTGCGTCCCGGCCCTGCGGACGCGCGTTGAGGTCGAGTGTCGGGACCAGCGTGGCAAACGAATCGGCCATCGCTCCGGCGAGCAGCGCGGCACGCTTGGGATCGGTATCGGTGACGGTGATCGTGAACAGCATCGACTTCGGGGTGTATTTCACCTGGGTATTGCTCACCAGGGTGTCGCCGCTGATCGGGAGTTGCAGACGACTGACGGCGCGCTCTGCTACGGCACGCCCGCCGGCAATCTCGGCGTACGACGACAACCGGTCTTGTGCAGCCTGCCCGCCCCAGTAGACCTCGGTGACGTCGGTCGCGCCAGCAATCGAGATGAAAACGGTGGCCGACGATTGGTACGCCTTGTTCTGGAAGATCGTGACTGCTGCCGCACCGGCCAGACAGGCCAGCAGCGCGGCCGCGACGAGTTTCCATCGCATGAGGAGGGTCTGAACGAAGGTGCGGAAATCCATCCACTGCCCTTTCTTGACCCGACCTTGACCCGACGTCACACGAATAGGGCCGATACTGTCTACTGCGCACCCGCGGCGCCGACCGCGAGCACATTATGCAGCATTACCGTGCAACGCATCGTCAAGATCGCTGCGTAGGGCCGAACAATCGCGAATTTTGCTGACTCCCGGTATGCCGCGCCGCGGCTCGCCTGCCTGGCAGGACAGGTAGGGAGTCGGGCATAGCGTAGGATCCACGCCGCAGCGTTATCTTCACGCCCAGCAACGAGGTAGCCGGTAGCGAATGGCCATGGACGCACAGCCGGTGATCGCGAGGAAATGCTGCTGGAGATACGCCACATGCCCCTAGCGCGCTCGGTCAAACGCCGGCTGGCCCCGGCGGTGAAAGCTGTCGCGCCACGCTTGTTCTGGCGGCGGAAATACCGATTGCTCCAGCGTCTCGACGAATCCGGCACGGACGCGCGGCTGGCGGCGTCGTTATGCGATCCGAACCGCATTTCGCTGGATATCGGAGCCGACGTCGGCGACGTCACGATCGCGATGCTTCCGGCGTCGCGGTCGGTCATAGCGTTCGAACCCCGGCCGGCCCAGGCCCGCGATCTGGCGGCCATGTTCGCTGCGGTCGACGCCGCGGTGCGGGTGGAGGCGGTGGCGCTCTCGGACAAGTCCGGCGTGGCGGCCATGCGTGTCGTCGACTCCGAACCGGGCCGGAGCACGATCGACACCCACAATGTCCTGGGCGACGTGGATGGCAGCGGCATCCAGTGCATCGACGTGCCGGTCAAGCGCCTCGACGATCTGCGGTTGGACGGCGTCGGCCTGATCAAGATCGACGTCGAGGGCCACGAACTGGCTGTGTTGCGCGGCGCCGCGGAAACGCTCCGGCGCAACCGGCCGGTGATTCTGGTGGAAGCCGAGGAACGCCATCGCCCCAACGCCGTCGCTGACATCACCGCGTTGCTGACGGGCTTCGGCTATGCGGGCTACTTCGAACTCGGCGACACTCGGCGGCCGGTCGAAGAGTTCGACCCCACGCAGCATCAAAACCCGGCAAACATCGGCGGCCCGGACGACTCGTGGGCGGTCCACGGCGTGTACGTCAACAACTTCGTGTTCGTGCCGGTGGAGGGGTGAAGCTCAAACCCTGTGGAGCTAAGGGGATTCGAACCCCTGACCTACTCGATGCGAACGAGTCGCGCTACCAACTGCGCCATAGCCCCTGATCGCTAGCAGGCTACCAGCCGCGGCAGCCGATTACCGAACCTGCCGGGGCTACTGACCGACGGCGCGCGGTAGATCGCGCGACCACCCGTAGTGTCGCATCGGGACCGCGCTGTCCAGGTGCTCGAAGATCGGGTCCTCGTCGTCGATTTCCAGGACCACCGCGCCGGGACGCCGCAACCGGGACGGCACCACGTCGTAGTCGCGGTCATGAGCGTTCTCCACGCCGACCCGCGCCCGCGCCATCCGATGCATCCGGCGACGACGGACCTTCTCCTCGATGCGGGTTTGCCGGCGCAAATAGGCCAGGTAGAGAACGGTGACTGTGATGGCGCTACCGCACAACCACCATGCCAGCGGCGTCACCTCGAAGGCCGCAACCGCCGAGCCCACCAGGACCAACGCCATCGCCATCAGCATGCGCTTGCGAAACGCGTACTTGCGCGCGCTCACCGCGGCGGCGGTCTTGGTGTCGAACCGGCGCCGCCGTGAGGCGCCGGGGGTGAAACTGGCCGGCACGTCGTGGTCGTCCTCGGGATCCTCCGCAGGTTCCAGACCGGATGAGTCCTCGACGTATTCGTATTCGTCGTCCGCACGGCCGGCACGGTCGGCATGCTCCCGGCCGCCGGCCCGCACCGCGAACAGTTCTGCGGTGTCGAGTTCTGAGTCGTCAGCGGCGTCGTCCTCGACGGCGGGTTCATCCGCATCGGATCGGCCATCGACCGCCAGCGGCGTGGGCTCGGCCATTCGGGCGCTGGCCCCGACCGGAAGCGCTCCCGCGTTCTCCTCGACCACCTCGACGTCCAGGTAGTCCGGCCGGTCGTCCTCGGTTTCGCGAGCCGCGCGCGCGGCGCCGACCTTCATGACGACCGCCCCCCGGCTGGCGTCGTCGGCAACGTCGGCGTCCTTCGCCACATCGTGGACCGGAGCGGTGTCCTGCTCCTCGTCGTCTTCGGCCTGGCCAATGGGCTCGGCGCCCCACTCTTCCTCGGGTTTCCAGTGGGGATCACTGCGATGACCGGCGGCGGGACCCGTGCGCTTGAGCAGTCGCGCGCTGGCACCACCATTGAGCACCCGGGTCGCCAAGGCGACGTCGCTGGTGCGCCGCACCGCGTCGCGTTTGCTGATGAGCATGGGCACCAGCACGAACAGCCAGAGCACCACGAGCGATATCCACAAGAGCGACTGCGGGATGCTTGGCATGGTACCTGCTCTCTTCGGTTCCGATCTCCGCGCGGCCCTATCGTTGGCCAACGCGGCCGGGCCATGCGCCTGAGGCAATTACACACCTGTAATTTGCCTCTCACAAGCACCACGAGTCACACGTGTCGCGTCAGCCACAATTTTCCCGATCAACGGCGGCTCGCCCGAGCCTTGCTGAACCGCACTTCGCGGCTCCGGCTCAGGGCAAACTCGCCAGGCCGGCGCGGATCAGCCTCGACACCACCGACCCGTCGACCTCTTCCATGGTGATCGCCACCAGCAGGTGGTCGCGCCATGCCGAGTCGACCTGGAGGTAGCGGCGCAGCAGCCCTTCCTCGCGAAAACCGACCTTCGCCAAAACGGCACGGCTGGCGGCATTCTCCGGACGCACGGTGGCCTCCACCCGATGCAGTCCCACCCGGCCGAAGCTGTGGTCGAGGCCCAGCGCCAAGGCACCGGTGGCCACCCCACCACCGGTATGGGTGCTCGGCACCCAGTAGCCGATCCAGGCCGATCGAAGCGCCCCGTGAGTGACGTTGCCAATGGTCAATTGACCGCAGAACTTCCCGTCGAGCTCGATGACGTAGGGCAGCATGCGGCCTTTGCGAGCCTCCGAACGCAGACCCGAACACACCGCCGGCCATGCGGCGACCGAATGCCGGATCGTCCAGTCACCTTCCGCGCTCGGCTCCCACGGCTCCAGGTGGGCACGATCGGCCATCCGGATCCGGCTCCACTGCGCGCCGTCGCGCATCCGGACCGGTCGCAATCGGATCACTCCCGCCCGGACCCGCAGCGGCCCGACGTTCATCGGCCACCCGGGATGGCGGTAACTCGAGCGCAACAGGTTCACAAGAAAGTGCCGCGGTTGCGCCTAGCCGTGCTGGGCCAGGAAGGCGACGTCGACGATCTCGCCGGTGCGAATCTGCTCCGCTCCGGTGGGAACCACAACCAGACAGTTGGCCTCGGCCAAGGTGGCGAGCAGGTGCGACGATCCGCCCGCGGCCCCGCCAAGCGCTTGCACCAGGTACTCGCCGCTATCCTGATCGCGCATCAGCTGACCGCGCAGGTAACCCTTGCGCCCGGCCACCGAGGTAATCGGCGACAAGGTGCGGGCCTGCACGATCCGGCGCATCGGCTGCCGCTTGCCCAGCGACAGCCTGATCAGCGGCCGGACCATCACCTCAAAAACCACCAGCGCGCTGACCGGATTGGCCGGCAGCAGAAACGTCGGAACCCGATCGCGCCCCAACTGCCCGAACCCCTGGACAGATCCGGGATGCATCGCGACCCGGACGACTTCCATCTCGCCGAGTTCGGACAGCACCGCGCGCACCGCTTCGGCGGCAGCACCGCCGACCCCGCCGGCGATCACCACCAGCTCCGCGCGGTTGAGCTGACCCTCGACGATCTCGCCGAGTTCCTTGGGGTTGTTGCTGACGATGCCGACCCGGTTCACCTCGGCCCCGGCATCGCGGCCGGCGGCGGCCAAGGCGTAGGAGTTGACGTCATACACCTGCCCGTTGCCCGGGGTCCGACAGATGTCGACCAACTCGCCGCCGACGGCCATGACCGACAGCCGCGGACGCGGGTGCACCAGCACCCGTTCCCGGCCGACCGCAGCCAGCAGGCCCACCTGCGCCGGGCCGATGATGGTGCCGGCGCGCACCGCGACGTCACCGGGCTGCACATCGTCCCCGGCATGGCGCACATAGGCGCCCGACGGCGCGCCGCGCAGCACCCGCACCCGCGACATCCCACCGTCGGTCCAGCGCAACGGCAGCACGGTATCGGCCAAGGTGGGCAGCGGGGCCCCGGTCTGCACCCGGGCCGCCTGGCGCGGCTGCAGCCTCGTCGGGGTGCGCGCACCCGCTTCGATGGTGCCCATCACCGGCAGGGTCACCACCTCGCGGCCCTCGAGGCTCGCGTCGTCGGCAAAGAACTCGGTGGCCCCCGGGCCAAGGTCTTGGCCGACACCCATCACGTCGACGCTGCGCACCGCGTAGCCGTCGATCGCGGCCTGGTCGAAACCGGGCAGCGGGCGCTCGGTCACCACTTCCTCGGCACACATCAGACCCTGCGCCTCGGCGATGGCAACCCGGATCGGCCTCGGGGCTACCGCGGCGGCCGATATTCGGGCCTGCTGCTCCTCCACAGAACGCACAGCACGCCTTTCCGTCGAGCCAGGTGGGCGAGCTGGGCCCGATCACCCGGCTCGCCCCGAGGGCGGGTCGCCCCACGCTGCCCGGCTACTGCTCGGTCAGACCCAATCGCGCCACCAACCATCGCCGCAACTCCGGGCCGTAATCGTCGCGATCCAATGCAAAGTCAACCGCAGCCTTGAGGTAGCCGCCGGGATTTCCCAAGTCGTGTCGGGATCCCCGGTGCACGACCACGTGCACCGGATGGCCCTCGGCAATCAGCAGCGCAATGGCGTCGGTGAGCTGGACTTCCCCACCCGCTCCCCGGTCGATGCGGCGCAACGCATCGAAGATCGCCCGGTCGAGCACGTAGCGACCGGCTGCCGCGTACATCGACGGGGCGTCCTGCGCCTTGGGCTTTTCGACCATCCCCTTGACCCTCAGCACGTCGGCCATCTCGGCATCCGGGGCCGGTTCGACATCGAAGACCCCGTAGGCGCTGATCTCCTCGGGTGTCACCTCGATGGCGCATAACACTGTGCCGCCTAGCCGGGCCCGTACCTTCGACATGGTCTTCAGCACCCCGGTCGGCAGCACCAGGTCATCGGGCAGCAGCACCGCGACGGCGTCCTCGTCCGCAGCCAGCGCGGGCTCTACACAGCCGATGGCGTGTCCGAGTCCCAGCGGCTCCGACTGCACCACGGACTCCACCTTGATCAGCTCCGGAGCGCGACGCACCTTGGCCAGCATGGCCGTCTTGCCGCGGGCCTCGAGGGTGCCCTCGAGCACCAGATCCTCGACGAAATGGGCGACCACACTGTCCTTGCCCTCGGAGGTGACGATCACCAGGCGCTCGGCACCGGCGGCAGCCGCCTCGGCGGCCACCAGCTCGATTCCGGGCGTGTCGACGACCGGCAGCAGCTCCTTGGGCACCGTCTTGGTCGCGGGCAGAAACCGCGTGCCCAGGCCGGCTGCGGGGACGATCGCCGTGAAAGGGACCGGAACATCTGATGACATCGTTCACACGATAACTCTCACCGGATTTGCCGGGTGGGTTCGGCGTGGCGAATTCCCGGCCTGTCATCGTTGTGGGCGTGACAACCGCAGGCAAGGCAGCGTTGCGGCGACGGGTGCTGGCCGCGCGTCGCCTGGTTGCCGACGACGTCCGGGCCACCGAGGCTGGGCTGTTCATCCGGCATCTGGAGCCGTTGGTGAGCGGCCACATCACGGTCTGCGCCTATGTGCCGGTGGGCGGCGAGCCCGGGTCGATGGACATGCTCATGGCATTGCGGCACCGCGCGGCACGGGTGCTGTTGCCGGTGGCCCGGGTCGCCGCGGACAACGTCCCATTAGCGCTGTTGTGGGGTGAGTACCGCCCCGGCGAGCTGGTGCGGGGCCGGTGGGGACTGCTGGAGCCGCCCGAACCCTGGCTGCCGGAATCGGCGGTGACCGAGGCCGGCCTGGTACTCGTGCCGGCGCTGGCCGTGGACCGCCGGGGCGTGCGGCTGGGCAAGGGGCTTGGTTTCTACGACCGCTCCCTGGCTGGGATGAACCCGCACACATGGCTGATTGCGCTGGTCCGCGACGAGGAATTGGTCGACGAACTGCCGCAGGAAGCACACGACGTGCGAATGACCCATGTCGTCACACCCACATGCGGATTAATCGCGCTCCCGTGCGGGAATGACTGATGTCACGTGGTGGTTCTAGCACTTGAGAAGGTAGAGTGCTAGCCCAAGCCGAATTTTCCGGAGGTTCTTGTGCCGACTTACAGCTACGCGTGCACCGAGTGCGCCGACCGCTTCGACGTTGTGCAAGCCTTCACCGACGAAGCGCTGACCACCTGCGGGAAGTGCTCCGGTCGGCTGCGCAAGCTGTTCAACTCGGTTGGCGTCGTCTTCAAGGGCAGCGGTTTTTACCGCACCGACAGCCGCGAAACCGACAAGAAGTCGAAGAGCTCCACCAACGGGTCGTCATCCACCGAGTCCACGTCGAGCGAGACCAAGTCGTCGAGCCCGGCGGAGAAGTCCACCAGCACCGCCGCCCCGGTTACCGCGGGCGCTACGAGCTGACCGGTTATCCACAGGTCGCTTCCTGACCGGCATCGCCGGCGCTGCTTCGCGCATACGGTGTGTCGGTGGCCGAACCATCGCTGAACGCATCCCTGTTCAGCCGCCTATCGATGCTGCTGCGCCCGGACTGGACCCGGACCGTCCTGGCGCGGCGCATCGCCGCCGCTGGACTCGTCGTGCTGGCCGGCGTAGCAGCGCTGCGGTCGAATACCGAGGCCGAGGGTTCGCAGGTGGTGGTCGCCGCTCGGGACCTGCGCCCGGGCAGTGCTCTGACCTATGACGACATCCGGCTCGAAACGCGTTCGGCGGCAACGCTTCCCGATGGATCACGGGCCGACCTGGAGGCAGTGGTCGGTTCGACGCTGGCAGGCCCGGCGCGACGCGGCGAGGTGCTCACCGATGTGCGGATCCTGGGCAGCCGACTGGCCGAGTCGACTGCCGGTCCCGGCGCCCGCATCGTCCCACTCCATCTGGCCGATAGCGCGCTGATCGACCTTGTCCGGGTCGGCGACGTGGTGGACGTGCTTGCGGCGCCGGCTACCGACTCACCGGCGGCTGCGTCGCCGGTCAGCAAGGTCGTGGCCACCGACGCCGTCGTCGTGCTGGTGTCGGCCAAACAGGAACTTCAGTCACGCGATGACCGGGTGGTGTTGGTCGTCCTGCCGGCACGCCTGGCGAATACGGTCGCGGGCGCGGTGCTGGGGCAGACGGTGACGCTGACCTTGCATTGAGCCGGCAGCCACAAATAACCCGCATCTGAGATACCGTCTGCCTTCGACGTGCCGAGACAACGGCCCGGCATGCAAGCACAGGATCAGACGACATCGACTGGGGAAAGGCGCTACCCATGCTCAAAGGGTTCAAGGAGTTTCTCGCGCGGGGCAATATCGTCGACCTGGCCGTCGCGGTGGTCATCGGCACCGCGTTCACGGCGTTGGTCACCAAATTCACCGACAGCATCATCACGCCGTTGATAACCCGGGTCGGTGTCAACCAGCAGACCAGCTTCGGCATCCTGCGGTTGGACATCGGCGGCGGGCAGGCCATCGACTTGAACATCCTCGTGTCGGCGGCCATCAACTTTGTGCTGATCGCCGCCGTGGTGTACTTCCTGATCGTGCTGCCGTACAACAGGCTGCGCAAAAAAGGTGAGGTCGAGCAGGCGGACGACGCGCAGGTGGTCCTGCTCACCGAGATCCGGGACTTGCTGGCCCAAACCAACGGCAGCGGCACGTCGGGCAAGCATGGTTCGGCGGCCGCGGCCCTGTCGCCGCCGCCCAACCACGGGCCTCGCGCGGACACCTGATCCGCGGGTTACTTCCGAAACTCAGATTTCGAGACTCGACAACTGCCCGATGATCTGAGCGGCCAACGGATTCAGCGTCGCCATGCCGTCTCGGACGGCGTAGCGGGAACCGGCGAGATTAACCACCAGCGTGCTTCCCGATACTCCCGCCAAGCCGCGCGACAGGCCCGCGTCGATGATCCCTGCCGACAGTCCTGAAGCGCGGATGGCTTCGGCGATACCGAGGATTTCCCGGTCCAGGATGTCGCGGGTGGCCTCCGGCGTGACGTCGCGGGGCGTGACACCGGTCCCACCGACCGACACCACCAGGTCCACGCCGCCGATCACCGCGGTGTTCAGCGCGTTGCGGATCTCAACCTCGTCGGCCGACACCGCGACCACTCCGTCGACAACGAACCCGGCCTCGGTGAGCAGCTCGGTAACCAACGGGCCGCTGTGGTCTTCGTCGCCGTGGGCAGTGCGATCGTCGACGACGACGACAAGTGCCCGGCCCACCACCAACTCCGCACCCTGTTCCATGGGAGCAACCGTATATCCGAGCTCTGACAACGGAGGACCCGACTTCATCACTGCTCCGCCTTGCCTAGCGTTACCTGCACGGTGCGGCTGCCACCCGAGGGGTCCTGGAAGGTGAGCACCACCTTGTCGCCCGGCGCCTTGGACCGCACCGCGGCGACCAGCGCGTCAGCGCTGTTGATGGGGCGCTCGTCCACCTTGGTGACGATGACCCCCTTGGGCACACCGGCAGTTGCGGCGGCACCGCCTTGCACCACCTCGACCACCTTGGCGCCGGGAATGCCCTTGTCAGTGGTCACCTGCACGCCCAGCGAGGCATGTGTCGCCTTGCCGGTGCTGATCAGCTCGTCGGCAATGCGCTTGGCCTGGTCGACCGGGATCGCAAAACCCAGGCCGATCGAGCCACTCTGGGCATCACCGGAATCCGCGCCCAACGTGGCGATGGCCGAGTTGATGCCGACCAGCTGGCCGTTCATGTTGACCAGCGCACCACCGGAGTTGCCGGGGTTGATGGCGGCGTCGGTCTGGATGGCGTCCAAAACGGTGTTCTGGTTACCGGCCTCGCCGGTGGTCGACACCGGCCGGTTGAGGGCGCTGACGATTCCCGTGGTCACCGTGCCGGCCAGACCCAGCGGTGAACCGATCGCCAGGACCGGCTGACCGACCCGCAGATCCGATGACGATCCCAGCGATATGGGGGTGAGTCCGCTGACACCTTGGACCTTGATCACGGCGATGTCACTGGTCGGATCGGCACCGACCACCGTGAACGGCGCCGTCCGGCCGTCAGAGAAGGTCACCGTGGTTTTGGGCGGCGGAGCACCGGCGGGCGGTTTCGCGGCGGCCGCGACGACGTGATTGTTGGTCAGGATCAGCCCGTCGCTGGACAGGATGACACCCGAGCCCTCCTCAGATGCGCGCCCCAGATCGGTCTCCAGCATCACGACGCTGGGCACCACCTTGGCAGCCACCTGCTCGACCGAACCCGCCGGCATGTTTGCTGCCGGAATGCTGGGAGCGCCGCTGGCGACCACTCCGCCACCGTTGGTGCTCGCCGGTGACCGGGTCAATTCGACGACCGATGCGGCCGCGCCACCGATACCGGCCGACACTACGGCGATGGTGAGCGCGCCGATCGCCAGCATGCCTGCGCGGGGACGTCGCTGCTGAATCACCGTGGGAGGCGGTGACATCGGCGGAAGGATGCCGGTTATCGGGCCGGGACCAGTGCCGCCACCGACAGGGCCCTGACCGGTGCCGCCCAGGATCGGGCCCACCCCGGTACCGCCGGGCAGCGGGCGCGGCCCGGTACCCGCGAAGGGGTCATAGGGCCGACCATACTGCGGCTGCGATCGCTGGTGGCGCCAGTCGAACTGCTGGTTGTATGTTTGCGCAGACCCTTGCACATAAGCCGGCGGCACCGGTTGGTTCGGCGCGGCACGATATTCCGGCTGCTGCGGCGGTGGCGAATACCTCGGGTGATTCGTCATGTCGCTAAATTGCTCTTCCTCTACTGGGGCTTAGTGAGCCCTGTGCTTGGCCATGCGCTGCGGGCATGGGCTTGTTGTCAACAGTAACTGCACTACTACCTTGCGCGCGCGGACTGAGAATCCACTGAGATAACGTTCGTCGAACTCCGTGAGTTCGTGGAGTCCCCGGCGCCTTCATCAGATCGGCCGGCCTCGGCCCTGGCGCCGGTACCGGCTGAGTTCGCCGGGTTCGCCGGGTAGGTCGCACCCGGCATCGGGCGGCCCGGCAGCAGCACGGAAATCGACGTTCCCGGCGGCTGACCACCCGGAACGGTGTCTTCAACTCGCAGCGATCCACCGTGATTGAGCACCACCTGCTTGACGATCGCCAGGCCCAGGCCCGAACCCGGCATCGCCCGAGCCGACGCTGACCGGTAGAACCGCTCGAACACCAGACGCCGCTCTTGCGGGGGAATGCCGGGCCCGCGGTCCGAGACCACCAGCTCGGCGTGTGACGGGTCGAGTTGTCTCAGCGTGACGCCCACGTGGCCTCCCGGTGGACTCCACTTGGCCGCGTTGTCCATGAGGTTGAGCGCCGCCCGTGACAACCCGGCGGCGTCACCGTAGATCTGCCAGGGAATCACCTGGACATCGAAGTGAATGTCGTTGCGCCGCCGCCTGACCCGCTCCAGGCTGCGGTCGACGACGTCGGCCATGTCGACCGTTTCGTGCACCACTTCACCGGCGTCGCCGCGCGTCAGGTCCACCAAATCGCCTACCAGAGTGGATAATTCCTCGATCTGGGCCAGCACATCGGCACGCAGGCCGACCATCTCCTGCTCCGGCAGTCGCGGCGCTCCGGGCTCCATCGACGCCATCAGTAGTTCGACATTGGTGCGAAGCGACGTCAACGGGGTGCGCAACTCGTGCCCGGCATCGGTGACCAACCTGGCCTGTCGCTCCCGGGATTCGGCCAGCGCCCGCAGCATCAGGTTGAACGCCTCGGTAAGCCTGGCCAATTCGTCACTGCCGAATACCGGGATGGGTCGCAGGTCGTCGGTTCGCGCCACCCGCTCGGCCGCCTCGGTGAGCCGGCCCACCGGACGCAGCCCCGCTCGGGTGACCATGCCCCCTGCCACTGCGGCGACCGCCACGCCGACACCACCCACGATCAGCAGTACCGCGCGAAGTTTGGTCATGACCGCCTCGGTCGGCTTCAAACTCTTGGAGATCAGCAGGGAGCTGCCGCTGGGCAAGTGGATGGCAAGCACCCGCTGATCGGCCGCCGTGCGCCGCGACATGAACAACTCGCCGCGGATGACGGCCTTTTCCGGCGCTCCGACGGGCAGGTGCTGACCGGGCTGGTTGGCGGTATAGATCGAGTGGCCCGGGTTCACCAGCATTGCATTGACATCCGAATACGCTGTGCCCTCGATGGCCTTGCCCGGGTCGGCGGCGAGCGACCCGCTGGCGATCAGCAATTGCGCGCGGCTCTGCAGCTGATTGTCGATGTCGTTGTAGAGGGCGGCCGAAATCACCGCGTACACCGCGAACGACATGAGAACGACGACCATCGCCACCATCGACATCGCCAGCAGCATGACCCGCCACCGCAGGGACAACGAACTGGTCGTTCGCAGCGGTACCCGTGCTCGGCGGCGGAACCCGAGCATCAGGGCGGCGTTTCGCGTAGCACGTAACCCACTCCCCGGACGGTGTGGATCAGCCGCGGCTCGCCATCGGCCTCGGTTTTGCGGCGCAGATACCCCACGTAGACCTCCAGCGCATTGCCGGACGTGGGAAAGTCGAAACCCCACACCTCTTCGAGGATGCGGCTGCGGGTGAGCACGCGTCGCGGATTGGCGATCAGCATTTCCAGCAAGGCGAATTCGGTGCGGGTGAGGCTGATGCGGCGCTGCCCGCGGGTGACCTCACGGGTCACCGGGTCCAGGCTGAGGTCGGAGAAGTGCAGGGCCACCGACTCGGCGGTGTCGTCGGGCTTGGTGCGGCGCAGCAATGCCCGCATCCGCGCCAGCAATTCTTCGAGAGCGAACGGCTTCGGCAGGTAATCGTCGGCGCCGGCGTCGAGGCCGGCCACCCGCTCCGAAACCGAGTCGCGGGCGGTCAGCACCAGGATCGGCAGGTCGTCGCCGGTGCTGCGGAGCTGACGGCACACCTCCAAACCGTCCAGCCGCGGCATCATGACATCGAGCACGAGCGCGTCGGGCCGATCGCTGGCGATCATGTCGAGAGCCTCGAGCCCGTCATGGGCCAGTTCGACCGAGTAGCCGTTGAAGGAAAGCGACCGGCGCAGTGACTCGCGTACCGCACGATCGTCGTCGACGACAAGAATTCGCACGGACACTAGTTTCGTACGACCGCCTGAGACTGGCCTGAGAGGCGCGCCGGACCGGTGGGCTCGGCCGGCGGGCTCGTCACATGCGCCACAATAGCCCCTGCCGGGAGCTAGCGCCGGTCGAGGTCGACGAGGCCCAGCCGCGCCGCCTTGAGCAGCCTGCGGGGCACTTTGTGCTTCTGGCCGGCCACGGTGACACCCACCAGTTCGGTCGAGGTGGCCTTCCACTGCGAGCGCCGGCTTCGGGTATTCGCGCGCGACGTCCTGCGCTTGGGTACCGCCATGGTGGGGCCTTACTCCTCGATCGGGTTGGTCGGTGCGTGTCGCATCGCAGGACCGTGGACCTGCCGGGTCGGCCGGACGGCGACACTACCCATTTGATGGGTGCCTTAAGAGGGTAGTCGGTGAGCTCCAGCTCGCCAAAACGGAGCGCGACGTCGGCGAGAGAGGCGGGTATCACACCGCTCGAGGCTTACGGCTATGCTGACCTACCGGTTGGTTGGCCGGGTTCGGCCCCATCGGTAATCCCAATGAAGGGAGGACGCGCATGGACGCTGTTGGTGGCGCGTCCGGCACGGTGCGGATCGGCAACTGCTCGGGCTTCTACGGCGACCGCCTCCCGGCCATGCGTGAGATGCTCACCGGCGGTGAGCTGGACTACGTCACCGGCGACTACCTGGCCGAACTGACCATGCTGATCCTCGGTCGCGACAAGATGAAGCACCCCGAGCGCGGCTACGCCAAGACATTCCTAACCCAACTCGAGGACTGCCTGGGGCTGGCCTGCGACCGCGGGGTCCGCATTGTGGCCAACGCCGGCGGCCTCAACCCGGCCGGCTTGGCCGACGCGATCCGGGCCCTGGCCCACCACCTCGGCGTGCCGGCCCGGGTCGCCCACGTCGAAGGCGATGACCTGCTGGCGCGGGCAGCCGAGCTCGGCCTCGGCACACCGCTGACGGCCAACGCCTACCTGGGTGCGTGGGGCATCGTCGACTGCCTCAAGGCCGGAGCCGACGTCGTCGTCACCGGCCGGGTGACCGACGCCTCGGTGCTCGTCGGGTCGGCGGCCGCGCACTTCGGCTGGAGCCGCACCGACTACGACCAGCTGGCCGGAGCGGTGGTCGCCGGTCACGTCATCGAATGCGGGGTGCAGGCCACCGGCGGCAACTACTCCTTCTTCACCGAGATTCCCGCGGTGCCGGGCCTTGTGCACGCCGGCTTCCCGCTGGCCGAGGTCCACGCCGACGGCTCCTCGGTGATCACCAAACACCCCGGCACCGGCGGTCTGGTCAGCACCGACACCGTCACCGCGCAGCTGCTCTACGAGATCACCGGCGCCCGCTACGCCAACCCGGACGTGACGGCGCGGATGGACACCATCGCGCTCTCGGCGGACGGCCCGGACCGGGTGCGCATCAGCGGTGTGGTTGGCGAACCGCCGCCGCCCACGCTCAAGGTGTCGCTGAACAGCATTGGCGGCTTCCGCAACTCCATGACCTTCGTGCTGACCGGCCTCGACATCGAGGCCAAGGCCGATCTGGTGCGACACCAGCTCGAAGCCGCGCTGACCGTCAAACCCGCCGAATTCGAATGGACCCTGGCCCGCACCGACCACCCCGACGCCGACACCGAGGAGGCGGCCAGCGCCTTGCTGCGCTGCGTGGTCCGCGATCCCGATCCCGCTAAGGTCGGACGGCAATTCTCCTCGGCCGCAGTCGAATTGGCGTTAGCCAGCTATCCGGGCTTCACCGTGACCGCCCCGCCCGGCGACGGTCAGGTGTACGGCGTCTACACCCCGGGCTACGTCGACGCCACCCAGGTGCCGCACGTCGCGGTCCATCCCGACGGCACCCGCAGTGAAATCGCCTGCGCTTCCGAGACTTTGGAGCTGGCACCGGCGGCTCCCCCGCCGCTTCCCGAGCCGTTGCCAGCGGGACCGACCCGGCGTGCGCCGCTGGGTTTGATCGCCGGCGCCCGCAGCGGCGACAAGGGCGGTTCGGCCAACATCGGACTGTGGGTGCGCACCGACGAGCAGTGGCGCTGGCTGGCCAACACGTTGACCGCCGAGTTTCTCAAAGAACTGTTGCCCGAGACGGCAGAACTCGACGTCACGCGGTATGTGCTGCCCAATCTGCGGGCGATGAATTTCGTGATCGAGGGGATCCTGGGTCAGGGCGTGGCCTACCAGGCGCGTTTCGATCCGCAAGCCAAGGGGCTGGGCGAATGGCTGCGCAGCCGCCACGTCAACATTCCGGAGACGCTGTTGTGAATATCTGGACCACACCGGAGCGCGAGCAGCTGCGAAAGACCGTCCGCTCGTTTGCCGAACGAGAAGTCCTGCCGCATATCGACGAATGGGAGCGAGTCGGCGAGTTGCCGCGTGACTTGCACCGGCGCGCCGGGGCCGCCGGCCTGCTGGGAGCGGGTTTTCCCGAAGCCGTCGGCGGTGGCGGGGGCGACGCCGCCGACTCGGTGATCATCTGCGAGGAGATGCACCAATCCGGTTCGCCCGGCGGTGTTTTCGCGTCGCTGTTCACCTGTGGCATCGCGGTGCCGCACATGATCGCCTCCGGCGACGCACGGTTGATCGACACCTACGTTCGTCCCACCCTGGCCGGTGAGAAAATCGGCGCGCTGGCCATCACCGAACCCGGCGGCGGCTCGGACGTCGGGCACCTGCGCACCGGCGCCGTCCGCGACGGCGACCACTATGTGATCAACGGCGCCAAGACCTACATCACCTCCGGGGTGCGCGCCGACTACGTCGTCACCGCGGTGCGCACCGGCGGACCCGGGGCAGCGGGGGTGTCGCTGGTGGTGGTCGACAAGGGCACACCTGGTTTCGAGGTCACCCGCAAGCTGGACAAGATGGGCTGGCGCTCCTCGGACACCGCCGAGCTGTCCTACACCGACGTGCGGGTACCGGCCGCCAATCTGGTCGGCGCCGAGCACAGCGGATTCGCCCAGATCGCCCAGGCGTTCGTCGCCGAACGTATCGGTCTTGCCGCACAGGCATATTCGAGCGCGCAGCGATGTCTGGACATCACCGCGCAGTGGTGTCGCGACCGGGAGACGTTCGGGCGTCCGCTGATCTCGCGTCAGGCGGTGCAGAACACCCTGGCCGAGATGGCCCGGCGCATCGACGTCGCCCGGGTCTACTCCCGTCACGTGGTGGAGCGTCAGCTGGCCGGGGAAACGAACCTGATTGCGCAGGTGTGCTTCGCCAAGAACACCGCCGTCGAGGCCGGCGAATGGGTGGCCAACCAGGCCGTCCAGCTCTTCGGCGGGATGGGCTACATGGCCGAATCCGAAGTCGAACGCCAGTATCGGGACATGAGGATACTGGGCATCGGCGGCGGAACCACCGAAATCCTGACCGCACTTGCCGCCAAACTGCTGGGGTATCAATCGTGACCGTTTTGCGGTCCAGCCTCGACGCCCATGCCGGCGCGTACGCCGAAGCGGCAACGGCGACGGCGGCAAAGCTCGACGAAATCGCCGCCGAACTGGCGAAGGCGCTGGCGGGCGGCGGGCCCAAATACGTCGACCGTCACCACGCCCGCGGCAAGCTCACGGCCCGGGAACGCATCGAATTGCTCGTCGACCCGGATTCGCCGTTCCTCGAGCTGAGCCCCCTGGCGGCATACGGCAGCGCCTTCACGGTCGGTGCCAGTACGGTCGTCGGCATCGGCGCCGTGTCCGGCGTGGAATGCTTGATCGTCGCCAACGACCCGACGGTCAAAGGCGGCACCAGCAACCCGTGGACGTTGCGAAAAATCCTGCGGGCCAACCAGATCGCGTTCCAGAACCGGCTTCCGGTGATCTCGCTGGTGGAATCCGGCGGGGCGGACCTGCCGACTCAGAAGGAGATCTTCATTCCCGGCGGAGCAATGTTCCGCGACCTCACCCGGCTGTCCGCAGCCGGGATCCCGACTATCGCACTGGTATTCGGCAACTCCACCGCGGGCGGCGCCTACATTCCCGGCATGTGCGATCACGTGGTGATGATCAAGGAACGCTCCAAGGTGTTCCTGGCGGGCCCGCCACTGGTAAAGATGGCCACCGGCGAGGAGTCCGACGACGAGTCGCTGGGTGGCGCCGAAATGCATGCCCGCATCTCGGGTTTGGCCGACTACTTCGCGCAAGACGAACTCGACGCGATCCGCGTTGGACGTCGCATCGTGGCCCGGCTGAACTGGGTCAAGCGGGGGCCCGCGCCCGGGCCGGTCACCGAGCCGTTGTTCGACGCCGAGGAGCTGATCGGCATCGTCCCGGCGGACCTGCGCATTCCGTTCGACCCGCGGGAGGTTATCGCCCGCATTGTCGACGGCTCCGAATTCGACGAGTTCAAGCCGCTGTACGGCTCGTCGCTGGTGACCGGGTGGGCCCGGCTGCATGGCTACCCGCTGGGCATCCTGGCCAACGCGCGCGGCATACTTTTCAGCGAAGAGTCGCAAAAGGCTACCCAGTTCATCGAGCTCGCCAACCGCTACGACACGCCACTGTTGTTCTTGCACAACACCACCGGCTACATGGTTGGCAAGGTCTACGAAGAGGGCGGCATGATCAAGCACGGCTCGATGATGATCAACGCCGTGTCCAACTCGACCGTGCCGCACATCTCGCTGTTGATCGGCGCGTCATATGGCGCGGGCCACTACGGGATGTGCGGGCGCGCCTACGACCCGAGGTTCCTGTTCGCCTGGCCCAGCGCCAAGTCCGCGGTGATGGGCGGCGCGCAGCTGGCGGGGGTGCTGTCCATCGTGGCCCGCGCCGCCGCCGAGGCTCGCGGCCAGCAGGTCGACGAAGCGGCCGACACAGCGATGCGTGCCGCCGTCGAAGGCCAGATCGAAGCCGAGTCGTTGCCGCTGGTGTTGTCCGGGATGCTCTACGACGACGGGGTGATCGACCCGCGCGACACCCGCACCGTGCTGGGAATGTGTTTGTCCGCCATCGCCAATGGCCCGATCAAGGGAACGTCGAACTTCGGCGTCTTCCGGATGTGATGCAAATGCCGATCACTCGAGTACTGGTTGCCAATCGCGGCGAGATCGCGCGACGGGTGTTCGCCACCTGCCGCCGGCTGGGCTTGGGCACCGTCGCCGTCTACACCGAGCCGGATGCCGCAGCACCGCATGTCGCCGAGGCCGACGCCCGGGTGCGGCTGCCCAAGACCAACGACTATCTCAACGCCGACGCCATCATCACGGCCGCCCGGGCCGCGGCCGCGGATGCGGTACACCCTGGCTACGGGTTCCTGTCGGAGAACGCCGATTTCGCCGATGCCGTACAAGAGGCGGGACTGACCTGGGTCGGCCCACCGGTGGACGCGGTGCGGGCCATGGGTTCCAAGATCGAATCCAAGAAGCTGATGGCGGCCGCCGGAGTGCCGGTGCTCGACGAGCTCGACCCGGACACGGTCACCCAAGCCCAGCTGCCGGTGCTGGTGAAGGCATCCGCGGGCGGTGGTGGCCGCGGGATGCGGATTGTTCGCGAATTGTCCGATTTGCCGGCCGAAGTCGAGGCCGCCCAGCGTGAAGCGCAGTCCGCCTTCGGCGACCCGACGGTGTTCTGTGAGCGTTATCTGCCCACCGGACACCACGTCGAGGTACAGGTCCTGGCCGACATGCACGGCACCGTCTGGGCCGTCGGCGAACGGGAATGCTCCATTCAGCGCCGCCACCAGAAGATCATCGAAGAAGCGCCTTCTCCGTTGGTGGAGCGCATACCTGGTATGCGTGCCAAGCTGTTTGACGCCGCTCGACTGGCGGCCTCCGCCATCGGCTATGCCGGTGCGGGGACGGTGGAGTTCCTCGCCGATGATGACGGCGAGTTCTATTTCCTGGAAATGAACACCCGGCTGCAGGTCGAGCACCCGGTCACCGAGGAGACCACCGGCCTGGATCTGGTTGAACTGCAGCTCGTGGTCGCCGAAGGCGGCCGGCTGGATGCCGAACCACCTGTGGCCCATGGTTATTCGATCGAAGCCCGGCTCTATGCAGAGGACCCGGCGCACGGCTGGCAGCCGCAGGCCGGTCTGGTGCACCGCATCGACGTGCCGTCGGTGCGAGCGCAGTTCGGCAGGCTGGGGCACCGGACCGGGATCCGGCAGGACTCGGGAATCGTTGCCGGCTCGACGGTGTCGATCCACTACGACCCGATGCTGGCCAAGGTCATCTCGTATGCTCCGACGCGCCGGCAGTCGGCGTTGGTGCTCGCCGATGCGCTGGCCCGCACCCGTCTGCACGGCCTGCGCACTAACCGCGAGCTGTTGGTCAACGTGCTGCGCCACCCGGCTTTTCTCGACGGCGCCACGGATACCGCGTTTTTCGACACGCACGGGCTGGCGAAGCTGTCGGCACCGCTGGCCGACGCGACGGCGATCCGGTTGTCGGTGATCGCCGCCGCCCTGGCCGACGCCGCGCACAATCGGGCTACCGCCGGGGTGTTCGGCTCTATCCCCAGTGGCTGGCGCAACCTGGCGTCGGGCTATCAGGTCAAGACGTACCTCGACGACGGCGGCGAACAACACCGCATCGAATACCGGTTCAGCAGGAATGGATTGGAGCTGCCCGGCGACGGATCCGTCCAACTGGTATCGGCCACGCCGGACCAGGTGGTGCTGGCCGACGGTAACGGCGTGGACCGCGGCTTCACGGTGGCGCGCTACGGCCAGGACGTCTACGTCGATTCCGCCATCGGACCGGTGCATCTGGTCGCACTATCCCGCTTTCCCGAGCCGGGTTCGGCCGTCGAGCAGGGATCGTTGGTGGCGCCCATGCCTGGCAACGTCATCCGCCTGGGCGCCGAGGTCGGCGATACCGTCTCAGCGGGTCAGCCGTTGATCTGGCTGGAGGCCATGAAAATGGAACACACCATCAGCGCGCCGACTGACGGTGTACTCACCCAGCTCAACGTCCACACCGGCCAGCAGGTCGACGTCGGTGCCGTGCTGGCACGCGTGGAAGGACCCGAAGCACAAGGAGATTCACAATGACCGACACCAGCTTCATCGAAAGCGAAGAGCGCCAGGCGCTGCGCAAGGCGGTGGCCGAATGGGTGTCCCACTACGGCCACGAGTACTACCTGAAAAAGGCTCGCGCGCATCAGCACACCACCGAATTATGGTCCGAGGCAGGAAAACTCGGGTTTATCGGGGTGAACCTGCCCGAGGAATACGGCGGCGGCGGCGCCGGCATGTACGAGCTGTCGCTGGTGATGGAGGAGATGGCGGCAGCGGGCTCCGCACTGCTGCTGATGGTGGTGTCGCCGGCCATCAACGGCACCATCATCGCCAAGTTCGGCACCGATGAACAAAAGCAGCGCTGGCTGCCGGGCATCGCCGACGGGTCGTTGACGATGGCGTTCGCGATCACCGAGCCGGACGCCGGGTCCAATTCACACAAGATCACCACCACCGCCCACCGCGACGGCAGCGACTGGATTCTCAAGGGCCAGAAGGTCTATATCTCCGGCATCGACCAGGCGCAGGCGGTACTGGTGGTAGGTCGCACGGAAGAGGCCAAGACCGGCAAGCTGCGTCCGGCGTTGTTCGTGGTGCCCACCGACGCACCCGGCTTCACCTATACGCCGATCGAGATGGAGCTGATCAGCCCGGAACGCCAGTTCCAGGTGTTCCTCGACGACGTCCGACTGCCCGCCGACGCACTGGTCGGGGCCCAGGACGCGGCGATCGCACAGCTTTTCGCCGGTCTGAACCCCGAGCGCATCATGGGAGCGGCCAGCGCCGTCGGCATGGGGCGGTTCGCGCTGGGCAAGGCCGTCGACTACGTCAAGACGCGTCAGGTGTGGTCCACCCCGATCGGCGCGCATCAGGGGTTGGCGCATCCGTTGGCGCAGTGCCACATTGAGGTTGAACTGGCCAAGCTGATGATGCAGAAGGCCGCCACGCTCTACGACCACGGCGACGACGTGGGCGCGGCCGAGGCGGCCAACATGGCCAAATACGCTGCGGCCGAAGCCTCGACCCGGGCGGTCGACCAGGCCGTGCAGTCCATGGGCGGCAACGGGCTGACCAAAGAATACGGCGTGGCCGCGATGATGACGTCGGCCCGGCTGGCCCGGATCGCCCCGATCAGCCGCGAAATGGTGCTCAACTTCGTCGCGCAGACATCGCTGGGCCTGCCCCGGTCTTACTGATGGACGCTCTCGTAGAATACGCGGGGCCGGACGAGTGCGGCGGTCCGCTGGCACGGTTGACGCTCAACTCGCCGCACAACCGCAACGCACTGTCGAGCGTCCTGGTCAGCCAGCTGCATCAGGGATTGCGAGACGCTGCCGCGGATCCGGCGGTACGGGTGGTGGTGCTCACCCACACCGGCGGCACCTTCTGCGCGGGCGCGGACTTGAGCGAGGCCGGCAGTGGCGACCCGCGTGGTGATCGCGATCGCGAGGGCGGCGCAGCCGGGCGAAGCGGGTCGCCACCATCGGCATACGACATGGCGGTAGCGCGGGCCCAGGAGATGACGACGGTGCTGCGCGCCATCGTCGAGTCCCCACGGCCGGTCATCGGCGCGGTCAACGGGCATGTCCGAGCCGGCGGGTTCGGTCTGGTCGGGGCCTGCGACATGGTGGTCGCCGGCCCGCGCAGCACCTTTGCGCTGACCGAAGCCCGGATCGGCGTGGCCCCGGCGATCATTTCGCTGACGTTGCTGCCCAAGCTATCGCCGCGCGCGGCGGCCCGGTACTACCTGACGGGCGAGACGTTCGGCGCCAGCGAAGCCGCGGAGATCGGCTTGGTCACCATGGCAGCCGACGATGTGGATGCCGCGGTGGCCAAGCTGGTCGCCGAGGTTGGCCGCGGGTCACCGCAGGGCCTGGCGGCGTCGAAGGCCCTGACGACCGCCGCGGTGCTGGAAAGATTTGACCGCGACGCCCAACGGCTCACCGAGGAGTCGGCGCGGCTGTTCGTTTCGGAGGAAGCGCGCGAGGGCATGCTGGCATTCCTGCAGAAACGACCACCGAGTTGGGTCAAATCCGACCCGGCGAGTCGCTGAGCAGCACATTTGCCGGCTGGGCGACTCGGACTTGGCCGGGGGCAGGTTGCAGTTCAGCCAGCCAGCTTGCAGCAAATCCTGGACGTCGTACGCTCGTGGGTGATGAGCAACCCGGCCCAGCGCGACACGAAAGACACGCGTGACGATTCGTCGCTCGCGGCTGACACCGATCGCATTCAGATCGCGCAGTTGCTGGCGTACGCGGCGGAACAGGGTCGCCTGCAGCTCAACGAGTACGAAGAGCGGCTTACCAGGGCGTACGCGGCAACCACATACCGAGAGCTGGACCAGCTTCGAGCCGACCTGCCCGGCGCCTCGGTAAGCCCCCGTCGCGGCGGCAACTGCAACCCGGCCCCGTCCACCCTGTTGCTCGCGTTGCTCAGTGGGTTCGAGCGGCGCGGCCGATGGAATGTGCCGAAGAAGCTGACCACCTTCGCGCTCTGGGGAACCGGCGTGCTGGATTTGCGCTACGCCGACTTCACCTCAACCGAGGTCGAGATCCGCGCATACTCGATCATGGGTGTGCAGACCATCCTTTTGCCCCCCGAAGTCCACGTCGAAATCCACGGCCGCGGAGTGATGGGCAACTTCGACCGCGAAGTCGTGGGCGAGGGTAGCCGGGGTGCACCCAAGGTGAAGATCCGCGGCTTCTCGTTCTGGGGCGGCGTGGGCATCAAGCGTAAACCGCGCAAGCCCCGCAAGTAGCCCGTTACGGCCGCCAAAGGTGAATAGCCCGGTTGGCGGCTGTGTGCCATACTCCCCGGAGGTTTGCTTGCTGGCTGATCGGGAGGGTCGATGATGGAGACGTTGCGTGTCGTTCCTGAAGTCCTGACTCGGGTGGGATATGAGTTGGCCAATCACGGTGAGTCACTGCTGGTTTTGCACCAGTCATGCCACGGTGCAGCCGAAGGCGCGCGGTCGGGATGGGTCGGCTCTTCGGCTGGCGCCCTGTCGGGATTGCTGGGTAGCTGGGAGACGGTCAGCGCCACCCACGCCGATCGATTCGGTGAGCATTCCTGCGGCATGCATCTCGCGGCGGTCGGCTTCGCTGAGATGGACCAGAGCAACGCCGCGGCGCTGGCCGCGGTCCGTGCGCAGGCTGGCAGCAGCGGTCGATTCGATGGCGTTGACGTTAGCTGATATTGAGCGCTGGGATCCTGCGGCGATCAGGACGGTGTTTCAGGCAGCGATTGACCGTGCACACGGCACCCGCACCACATCGGCGGCACTCACTGACACCGTGCGGTTGCTGGACTTCGGTGGTGATGCCGCCGATGCGGCGCTGGCGGCAACGCACCGCACGACGTTGCTTCTCGACGACCATGCCGATGCGTGCGAGGCGGTCGCACGGGCCGCGGAGAAATCGGCCGACGAGGTGGCCGCAATCAAGTTGCGGCTGCAGGCCATTCGCGATAGTGCCCGGGATTACCACCTGACGATTGACAATGCGACCCCTGCGGCGTTGCCGCCCGCTGACTTGTCGTCGTACTCCCCTGCTGATCAGCAGTCGATTCTCAATGCCGCGATCAGGCTGACAGAAAACATCAAGCGTCTGCTGGCTGACGCCGAGACCGCCGATGAGGATCTGGCCGCGGCGATTCGGGGCGCCGCCGGGGACTTGTCACCCGAGCAGGTCAACACCCAACTCAGCCATGAGCCACCCAAGATGCCGCAGATGCCGCCACCGGGCAGCGATCCGAAGGAGGTGAGCAAGTGGTGGCATTCGCTGACACCGGGACAGCAGGATCGGGTCAAACAGTGGTTCCCCAACGCCATTCGCAACCTCGACGGCGTCCCGACCAGAGTTCGCAACGAACTCAATGTACCGGTGCTGCAACGCGAACTCGACCGGCTGCAGCGCGGTTGGCTGGATGGAAATGGCGTGTGGCATACGGATACCGAGAAGTTGGCGGACCTGCAGGCGCTGCAGCGAGCACTTACCGCCAACGCGGGCAGCAGCCTGATTCTGTTGGACACCACCAGTAATTCCCGCAAGGTGTTGGCGGCGGTAGGGATCGGCGACGTCGACAATGCAGAACGGGTCGGTGTCACAGTGGGCGGATTGAACACGCGAGTGAGTTCGAGCGTTGAAGCGATGGTCGGGGAAGCTAAAGCACAGCGCAACAAGGCGCTCGAACTTCGCTCCAACGCTAACGTGGCTAACCCTGGTGCGGTGGCATCTATCGCGTGGCTCGGATATGACGCACCCGACAGCCTCAAGGACGTGACGCATGACTGGTCGGCTCGCGATGCCGCGGGGCCGTTGAACCGCTTCTACACGGGCCTCGCGGCTGCCACCAATGCCTCGGATCAACACATCACCGCGTTCGGGCATTCCTATGGGTCCCTGGTGACCAGTCTGGCGCTGCAGCAGGGCGCACCGGTAAGCGACGTCGTACTGTACGGTTCGCCGGGTACCGAACTCACCAACGCTTCCCAGCTAGGAGTTCAGCCGGGACATGCCTACTACATGATCGGTGTCAATGATGATGTCTCTCAAGTGATTCCCGAGTTCGGCGCATTCGGTGCCGCACCACAGGACGTACCGGGCATGACTGAACTGTCCACCAGTACTGGGCTGGCACTGGGCGGTCACTACGGTGACGGCAACCTTCATGAGCGGGCCTACGGTCATTCGGAGTATGCCCGCATGGGAAGCAACGGCGAACTTCGGATGAGCGGCTACAACATGGCAGCGGTGCTGGCCGGACTCCCCGACGACCTCATCACACCCCGTGCCGTCGGCGTGGACCGGCTGCCCGGCGGCGCCGGCCCCTATGAAGTACCGCCTCCAATCCCGCGGCAGCACGTATGAACCGGCCACGCCGTTATTTGGTAAGTGGACTGCTGAGCGTTACTTTGCTGCTCACCAGCTGCATCAAACCCAACACCTTCGACCCTTATGCCAATCCCGGACGCCACGAGTTGGACCGCCTACAAAAAATCGTCAACGAACGACCCGACCTAGAGACGGTCCAGCAGCAGCTCGCCAACCTCGACGCCACCATCCGGGCGGTGATGGCCACATATTCGCCGCAGACCCAATTCTCGACAGTGCCATACTCCCATGCGATCATGGGCTGCAAGGACCCATTCACTCGGACCATTGGCCGTCAGCTGGACAGCGACCTCTTCGTCGGCCGTCCGGCGCCAACTCAGGGGCAGTGGCTGCAGATCGTCACTGAGCTAGCGCCAGTGTTCAAGGCGGCGGGTTTTCGGCCTAACAACGCCGCCCCGGGCGATCCCCCGCTTCCTTTGGGGTCGGCGAATGACTCGCAGATCCGCGATGACGGCGTGTTGATCGATTTGGTGAACGGCGACGCGAACAGCCCACTGTCCTACTCCTACGACACCGGCTGCCACCTCCCGGCCGCGTGGCGCACCGCGCCGCCACCGCCCAACATGCGTCCCCCGAACGACCCCGACGTCCACTACCCATACCTGTACGGATCCCCCGGCGGCCGAACCCGCGACGCCTTTTGACCAGCGATCGCAGCCAGGGCATACCTACCGAATCAATAGTGATGTGTCCCAAGTGATTCCCGAGTTCGGTGCGTTCCGCGCCGCACCGCAGGGGGCAACTGCGCGGCTACAACATGGCAGCGGCTGCTTGCCGGAAAACCGACGACCTCATCACGCCCCGCGCGGTCGGGGTGGACGCGCTCCCGGCTGGCGCCGGCCCCCACGAAATGCCGCCTCCAATCCCGCTGAGGACCTCATGAATCGAGCACACCGTCCCTTGACAGCCGGGCTGGTGTGCATCACGCTGCTGCTCACCGGCTGCGTCAAACCCAACACCTTCGACCCCTATGCCAATCCCGGCCGCCACGAGTTGGACCGCATACAAAAAATCGTCAACGACCGACCCGACCTGGAGACAGTCCAGCAGCAGCTCGCCAACCTCGACGCCACCATCCGGGCGGTGATCGCCGAATATTCGCCACAGACAAAGTTCTCCAGCACCCCTTTGAGTCATCCGACTAACGGCTGCAACGACCCCTTCGTCCGGACCATCGGCCGGCAAGAGGAAAGCGACCACTTCTTCGGCGAACCTGCACCCACCCCAGAGCAATGGCTGCAAATTCTCACCGAGCTGGCACCGGTGTTCAAAGCGGCCGGTTTTCGGCCCAACAACTCCGCCCCCGGTGACCCACCCTTGCCGTTGGGATCGGCCAATGATTCGCAAATCCGCGACGACGGCACACTGATCAATCTCGTAAACCACGGGCATTTGCTGGCCTACTCCTACGACACCGGCTGTCACCTCCCGGCCGCGTGGCGCACCGCCCCACCACCACCAAACATGCGGCCCCCCAACGACCCCGACGTCCACTACCCATACC
>NZ_MVIF01000179.1 GCF_002086675.1 Mycobacterium persicum | reverse complement strand
CCTCGACATCGGTCACGGTCATCACCATGGACATCACGGGGTTGGGTCCGGCGGCGTGATCGTGACGGCGGCGATCAAGGCTTCGTAGCCGACGACGACGCTGCGCTCAGCGATGGCGGCGTAGGTGTTGTGGCGCTCGTCCACGGCCTCGCGGACCTGGACCGACGACCGCCACCCGAACGGCTGAGACGTGGCGACGATGGTGTCGGCCAGGCCCTCGACGTACCCGCCGCCCAGGATCAGACGATGGCCCGTCGGCGTCGTGAACCCGGTCCCGGTGCGGACCAGGAGGTGGGCCGAGGCCAGCCGCGCCGCCCACTGCATCCCGAGGTGGAAGTAGCCCAAGGTGTTGGTCTTGGCCATCGCCGCCTCCAGCGCGGCGACAGCGGCGATCACGTCGGCCACGGTCGGGGTCGCACCCAGGTCGGCGGCGTCCAGCAGCAGCCGGGCGGCGAACTCGCGCTCGACGGCCACCGCCTCCTCCAGCCGGAGAATCTGCGCGGCGCGCTGACGAACCTCGGCGCGTGACGGCGCGGTCAGATCACACTCGTCGTAGGCCCACACGGTCACCGGCTCGAAGATGTCGAGGATGGTCTGGCGCTCGCCCTCCTTACGGGGGCCGTCGAGGGCCGGGGGCTCGCACCAGGGGGCGTCCCAGATGCCGGACGCCTGGCCGTCGGAGTAGTTACCGCCTCGGACCTCCACGCCGCCGCTCAGCCAGCGCGTCGGGCCGTCGCCTTCCTCCGTCCACTGGGTGGCCGGGTACAGCCCGCCGGGCGACGGATTGACCAGCGGCGTTTCAAAGTGGACGGGCAGCGGCGTGGTGTAGGTGGTCGGCGCGGGCATGGTCATGGTTGGTTGGTCCTCTCGGTCAGTTGTCGTCGGTCTGGACGCCCAGCGCGGCCAGGGCGGCGCGCGGGTCGGTTGGGGTGGCCTTGGTGTGGTGGTCGCGGTGGGCATCACGGTCGAGCCGCTGGGTGATGGCCAGCGTGGCGTGGTCGAGGGTCCGGCGGAGCAGCGCGTCCAGCCGCTCCGAGCGGGACTCCTGACCACGCAGACCGGGCGCACCCGGCGGGTAGCCACGGGCCAGCATCTCGGAGAACTCGGCGTCGATGGCGCTGGCCATGGCGATGGCCTTCCGCGCCCAGGAACCGTCCTCCAGCTCCTCGTCGGTGATCTGGGGCAGCGCCGGGCGCGGAGCCAGATCGACGTAGGTCGTCACGGCGTACTTCCGCTTGCCGGGTTCGTCGGCCAGGTGCTTGGTCTTGCGTAGGGCGTGGCCCTCGGCGACCCATCCGACCGCCACGCCGACGCACTCATGGATGGCCTCCAGAAGCCACGGCACCGACGGGAACGTCGGATGACCGAACCGGGCGGGGCGGTGGGCGGCGCTGATGCGCTCCGCCAGCGGGATCACCGCCGCCGCGATCTCCTGCTCCAGAGACCAGGTGCCGTCGTAGTGAGCGGTGGTCAGCCCATTGCGCCGCCGCTGGCGCAGCTCCGCCTGGCTGTACCGGCGGGGCGGGCGCTGAGGCGCATCAGGCAGGCTGGCCAGGTGGGCGGGCGTGGCGTTTGTCCGATAGGGAGCGCGGCGGGTCATCGGGCCACCGCCTCCGCCCTGGCGGTGTCGGCCTTGGCGTCGCACGGCTCCAAGATGTCCATGAGCGCGTCGGCGCGCGCCTCGGTGACGTCCAGCTCCTTGATCAGGAACGCGCGCACCCGCCACCAGCTCAGCGCGGCGTCGGCCTCGTCCACCCGAGGGCCGGAGGTCTCACCTCGCGACGCCATGACGGCCTTCCGCGCGCGCCACTGCTCCATCGAGCGGGTGCGCGGATGGGCGTGGTGGCGGGGCTTCGAGGCGCTGTCATGTGGGCCAGTGTGCCACTCGATGGTGTAAGCCACACACGAAAAACGTTGCAGCGCAAGGCACTTCACCGACATGGGCGGGGTTGTCGCGCCTTACAACCTGGGAAATGTTGGGCCACAGACGCCAGAACTCAGTCCCAGCGCGGGAACCGGGGGTCTCGGCGTGTCGGACCGGTCGGGGATGATCTATCGCGTGCCCGGCTTCGACATCACTTCCATCCTCGACTTCAATCCGCCGCGCTACATCTGCCCGGCGTGCCGAGGTCTCATGCGAACGTTCAAGTCGGATCGCAAGAAGACACCCACAGAGCACTCCTGCCCGGTGTGTCAGGTCATCTATGACGTGGAGATCGACGGCGGCGACGACCCGACGTGGAACAGCTCATGGAACGTCAGCATCTACGACCACTTCAAGCAGAACGGGCTGCTGCTCGATCACAATGACCTCCTGAGCCACGCGACCACACTGGCCAAGGTTGTGCGGGACTCGCGTGGTCGGCGGGGGAACGGCACCGACGCCTGGCCGACCATGCGGACGTTCTTCGAGGTCGTGGCGCGCGCCAAGTACTTTGTGCATTTCGCCAGCTGGGGGATGAGCCATCAGCTGGTCGGCGCACTCAAGATGACGAGCATGCGGGTGCCGGTCTATGGGTTCGCCTCCAACGTGGACGCTGGCACACGCGCCGAACTGACCGAGTACCCGACCGAAGCGCCGGGGCTGACCGCCAAGGTCATCCCGACTGAGCAGAACATCTATGACGCGCCCCATCAGAAGCTGCTCATCGTGGACGGGCTGGTGGCGTTCAAGGGGTCAGCCAACTTGACCAACACGGGCTTGCGTCGGGCCGACCGAGGGCTCGATCTGTCTGAGACGGTGACGGACTATGTGGAGGTCACTGAGCTGAACAACAAGCTCTTTGCGCCGGTCTGGCGGCGCATCACTGCGCCCGAGGACGTGTACGTGCCCGACTACATGAAGCCGGAGAACCAGTGGTGACAGTGCCCGCGCGGCTCAGTCAGCCCGCCGCCCTGAGCGCCCGGTGGACCGTGGACAGGCTGACGCCCAACGTCTGGGCGATCTTGTCAACCGGCTCCCCGCTGGCGCGCATGGTGTGAGCCTGCCTGATCTTGTCGGCGCTGAGCGCCTTGGGCCGACCCATGTTGCCGCCGCGCGCCCGCCGCGCCGCCTTAGCCGCCGCCACCCGCTCCTTCTGGAGTTCCAGCTCCAGCTCAGCCAGGCTGGCCAGCACCCCGGCGATCATGCGCCCGGTGGCGTTGGAGGTGTCGATGCCCTCCCTGAGCGAACGGAGAATCACGCCGCGCTGGCCGAGGTCGCGGATGGTGGTCATCACCTCCGCCGCCGAGCGCCCGAGGCGGTCGATGCCGACGACAACGATGGTGTCACCGGGCCGGGCGTAGTCGAGCAGCGCGCCCAGGCCGGGGCGCTGCTCACGGGTCGAGGTGCCGGTCAGCTTGTCGGAGTAGACGCGCTCAGCGCTGACCCCGGCGGAGACCAGGGCGTCGGTCTGGGCGTCGAGGGACTGGTGCCCGGTGCTGACTCGGGCGTAGCCGAGGAGCTGGCCCGTGGTGGCGGTGGCGGGCGCAGTGGTCATCGGGCCACCGCCGCCTTACGCGCCGCCCGGCGCTCACGCCGACGGGCCAACCGAGCCGCCTTGGCCTTGGGGCTTTCCGCCGCCCGACGGGCCAGCCGACGCGCCCGCCGAGCCGCGCGCTTGGCGTCAGCCTTGTCGGCGTCGGCCTGGGGGTCGGGCGCGGACTGGGCCTTGGCCTTGGCCGGGCGCTTGGTCTTGGCCGTGGGCTGAGTCTTGGCGCTGATCAGCGCGGCGATGGCCTTGGCCTGGGGATGGTCCGCGAAGTCGGCGGCGGTAGCCCGCCCGTTGACCGCCGTCGGGACGGCGGGCACGGCCTTGGCACCCGCCTTCTGAGCGGCCTTGGCGGCGGCGTTGGCGGTCTTGTGCCAGCTGTACGCGCCGCCATCGGGGCTGATGACCGCGTGGGTGTAGGCCATCGTCCCGCTGGTGCGGGTGGCGCTGTTGCCCGTGGCCGGGTGGGTGGCGGTGTAGGTGACTGTGGCCATGGTGGGTCTCCTCGTGGTTGGGGTGGTCGTGGTCACCCACTCCAGTCTATGTCAAAAGTCTAAGCCGCGCTATTTTGATTTGACAGGACTTCTGACACTAACGGCCAGGGAAGACGGCCACGACCAGGGCCGGAGGATATGCCGTGTCAATATCAAGATTTTGACACGGACGGCCAGCTACCTACCGAGGGCGGCGGGGTGACCAGCCTCGGAGAGGGTCATACCCGTTGGTCTTGGGCTGAGGGACGGGCGTCGGCCTGGGCCTGGGCGGCGCGACCGGCGCGGGGTCGGCCTCGACCTCGGCGGGCGCGTCGGTCTCGATGACCAGCTCAGCCCCAGGCTCCGCGCTTTCCGCCCTGAGCGCCACGCTCGGCAGCGTTTCCACCACCTCGGGCGGAGCCTGGTCCGGCTCGGGCTGGCCGACGGGATCACCGGCCCGATGACGCACGACGGCCAGCCACTCGGCCAGCTCGTCGGCGGGGATGCCGCCGAGGCCGAGCACCTGGCGCGCTACCTCCACCTGGACCGGCCA
>NZ_MVIF01000178.1 GCF_002086675.1 Mycobacterium persicum | reverse complement strand
CGTGGCAACACACCCGCCACTGGATCAGCGCCGCGGCGGGCGCCGAACGTCCGACTCCCACCAAGGTCGTGGCGCCCGGAGAAGTGCACTCCGGAAACCGCCCGCTCGACGATTGGTGCTACGAACTGGCCTGGCCGGCCTGCCCGGCGCCGCAGGTCGACCCGTCAAGCGCCGCGCGCTGGCTGGTGGCAGCCGATGACGAATTGTGCACCGAGCTGCGCCGGGTCGCGGGTGCGGATTGCCGGGTCGAGCTCCTGCCGTTGACCGCGTTCGCCGGCGACGGTGACCTGCGCGCGCTGCTGGAGGCCCTGCCCGCGCTGGACCATGTGCTCTACGCGCCGCCGGTCTCCGCCGACCCCCTGGACGTGGGACATGCCTACCGGGTATTCCACGCGACCCGGCGGCTGGCTGCCGCGATGAGGGCCAGCAACTCGCCGGCGAAGTTGTTCGTCATCACCCGTAATGCCCAGCCCGTCGCGGAGGGTGATCGGGCCAACCCCGCGCATGGGGCGCTGTGGGGGCTGGGTCGGTCGCTGGCCCTGGAGCATCCCGAAATCTGGGGCGGGCTCATCGATCTCGACCACTCCACGCCGGCAGCACTGGCGGTGCGGCAGGTGCTGGCCGCGGTCCGGGGCGCCGACGCGGAGGATCATGAAGATCAGGTCGTGTACCGGCTGGGCGCCCGCCGCGTGCCTCGGCTGCAGCGGCGGCCGGTGCCCACCGACGCGGTCACCCTCAGTTCTGACACCAGCCAACTGGTGATCGGGGCTACCGGCAACATCGGGCCGCACCTGATCCGCCAATTGGCCCAGATGGGCGCCACCACCGTCGTCGCGGTATCACGCAACCCCGGTGACCGGCTGCACGCACTGGCCGAAAGCCTTGCCGCAGTTGGCAAGAACCTCGTCACGGTGGCCGCGGATGTGACCGACGAAGGCGCCATGACGGCGCTGTTCGACCGGTTCGGCGCCGACTTGCCGCCGCTGGAGGGCATCTACCTGGCCGCCTTCGCCGGCCGGCCGGTCTTGCTCAGCGAGATGACCGACGATGACGTCACGTCCATGTTCGCGCCCAAGCTGGACGCCGCAGCCCTGTTGCACCGGCTGTCGGTGACGACGCCGGCGCGCTATTTCGTGCTGTTCTCCTCGATCTCGGGCCTAACCGGTTCGCGGTGGTTGGCGCACTACACGGCGACCAGCGGTTACTTGGACGCCCTGGCGTACGCGCGCCGGGTTATGGGCCTGCCGGCCACCGTCGTCGACTGGGGTTTGTGGAAATCCCTTGCCGATGCGGAGCATCAGGCCAACCAGGTGAGTGTGGGATCGGGGCTGCTGCCCATGGACGACGAAGTCGCCATCGGGGCGCTGCCGCTGGTGATGAACCCGGCGGCCGGGGTGCGCACTGCCGTGGTGGCCGCGGATTGGCCGCTGCTGGCGGCGGCATACCGCACCCGGGGATCACTGCGTATCGTCGACGACCTGTTGCCGGCGCCGGAAGATGTCACGTTGCCGGAAAGCGAATTCCGCCAAGCCTTGCGCAAATGTCACCCGGAGCGCCGACAGGACATGCTGTTCGACCACGTCGGCGCATTGGCCGCCGCGGTGATGGGAATGCCCGCCACCCAGACGCTGGACCCCTCGGCGGGCTTCTTCCAACTCGGCATGGACTCGCTGATGAGCGTCACTCTGCAACGGTCGCTGTCGGAAAGCCTCGGCGAGTTCCTGCCCGCATCGGTGGTTTTCGACTACCCGACGGTGTACAGCCTTACCGACTATCTGGCCACCATCCTGCCCGAGCTCATCGAAGCAACGGAGGCGACCGGAGCGGCAACAGCAGCGGTCACAGCCGGCCAGCCGGACCCCGACACCTACGAGGACTTCACCGAAGACGAACTCCTGGAACAGCTTTCCGAACGACTAAGGGGAACGCGATGACCGCCGCGACACCGGATCGCCGAGCGATCATTACCGAGGCGCTGCACAAAATCGACGACCTGACGGCGCGCCTGGAACGTGCCGAAAAGTCCAGCACCGAGCCCGTCGCGGTGGTGGGCATGGGATGCCGGTTCCCGGGCGGGGTGAACAACCCCGAACAGTTCTGGGAGTTGTTGTGCGACGGCCGAAGCGGCATCGTCCGGGTTCCCGCCGAGCGGTGGGATGCCGACGCCTTCTACACCGACGACCACACCGTGCCGGGGACCATTTGCAGCCGTGACGGCGGATTCCTCACCGACTGGCAGCCCGACGAATTCGACGCGGAGTTCTTCTCGATCTCGCCCCGCGAAGCCGCGGCCATGGACCCCCAGCAGCGGTTGCTGATCGAAGTCGCCTGGGAAGCGTTGGAGAACGCCGGCGTGCCCCCGCATTTGATCCGCGGCACCCAAACCTCGGTATTCGTCGGCGTCACCGCCTACGACTACATGCTGACTTTGGCCGGCCAGCTGCGCCCCGAAGAGCTCGACGCCTACATCCCGACCGGGAACTCGGCGAACTTCGCCGCCGGACGGCTGGCCTACATCCTGGGTGCTCGCGGTCCCGCGGTGGTCATCGACACCGCCTGCTCGTCGTCGTTGGTGGCGGTGCACCTGGCCTGTCAGAGCCTGCGTTCGCGGGAAAGCGACATGGCGCTGGTCGGTGGGACCAACCTGTTGCTCAGCCCCGGACCGAGCATCGCGTGCTCGCGCTGGGGGATGCTGTCGCCGGAAGGTCAGTGCAAGACCTTCGATGCGTCCGCCGACGGATACGTCCGCGGCGAGGGCGCCGCGGTGGTGGTGCTCAAGCGGTTGGACGACGCGGTGCGCGACGGCGACCGCATCCTTGCGGTGGTGCGCGGTTCGGCCGTCAACCAGGACGGCGCCAGCAGCGGGGTGACCGTCCCCAACGGGCCCGCCCAACAAGCGCTGCTACGCACCGCACTGACGTCGTCCAAATTAGCGGCTGCCGACATCGATTACATCGAAGCCCACGGAACGGGTACGCCCTTGGGCGACCCAATCGAACTCGACTCGCTGAGCAAGGTTTTCGGCGAGCGAGAGAGTTCCCCTCCGTTGGTGATCGGCTCGGTGAAGACCAACCTCGGTCACCTGGAAGCCGCGGCGGGTGTCGCCGGATTCATGAAAGCCGTACTCGCCGTGGGCAACGGCTACATTCCGCGGCACCTCAACTTCCGGCAGTTGACACCGCATGCGAGTGAGGCCGCGGCCCGGCTGACCATCGCGGCCGACGGCATGGCATGGCCAGCAACCGGCCGGCCGCGGCGCGCGGGCATCTCGTCGTTCGGCGTCAGCGGGACGAACGCGCATGTGGTGATCGAGCAGCCGCCCGCCCCGGCGGCCGGTGCGCCGCGCGACCCGGCTCCGGCGGTATCGACCCTGGTGGTGTCGGGCAAGACGACGCAGCGGGTGGCCGCGACGGCATCGGTGCTGGCCGATTGGC
Source organism: Mycobacterium persicum (assembly GCF_002086675.1). Classification (GTDB taxonomy): domain Bacteria; phylum Actinomycetota; class Actinomycetes; order Mycobacteriales; family Mycobacteriaceae; genus Mycobacterium; species Mycobacterium persicum. The sequence continues at coordinate 1,191 of NZ_MVIF01000178.1, read as the reverse complement.
TGGATGGCCCGGGCGCCGGAGTGTCGCTGGCCGACGCCGCGCACACCCTCAACCATCACCGGCCCCGGCACGCCAAGTTCGCCACGGTGGCCGCCGTGGATCGGGGCCAGGCGGTGGCGGGGTTGCGGGCGCTGGCCGCGGGTCAATCCGCCCCGGGCGTGGTGGCTCCTCGGGAGGGCGCGGTGGGGCCGGGCACGGTGTTCGTCTACTCCGGACGTGGGTCCCAGTGGGCCGGAATGGGCCGCCAGCTGCTGGCCGACGAACCGTCATTCGCTGCCGCCGTCGCCGCACTGGAGCCGGATTTCGTTGCACAGGCCGGGTTTTCGCTTCAGGAGGTAATCGCCGGCGGCAAGGAGCTGGTTGGCATCGAGCAGATCCAGCTCGGGGTGATCGGCATGCAGCTGGCGCTCACCGCGCTGTGGCGCTCCTACGGGGTGCAACCCGACCTGGTGATCGGCCACTCCATGGGCGAGGTGGCCGCCGCGGTGGTCGCCGGTGCGCTCACGCCGGCGCAGGGCCTGCGGGTCACCGCCACCCGGTCGCGGCTGATGGCGCCGCTGTCCGGGCAGGGCACGATGGCGCTGCTGGAACTCGACGCCGCCGAAACCGAAGCCCTCATCGCCGACTATCCGCAGGTGAGCCTCGGGATCTACGCCTCACCACGCCAAACCGTGATCGCCGGACCGCCGCAGCAGATCGACGCTCTCATCGAGACGGTGCGCCAACGGGGCGGCTTTGCCACCCGGGTCAACATCGAGGTGGCCCCGCACAACCCGGCCATGGAAGCGTTGCAGCCCCACATGCGTTCGGAACTGGCCGATCTCACCCCGCGGCCGCCGACCATGCCGATCATCTCCACCACCTACGCCGACCTCGACAGCCAACCGGTCTTCGACGCCGAGCACTGGGCCACCAACATGCGCAACCCGGTGCGTTTCCACCAGGCCATCGCGCACGCCTTCGACGGCCCGCGCGGCCCCCACCACACCTTCATCGAGATCAGCGCACACCCGTTGCTGACCCACTCGATCAGCGACACCCTCGCGAGCACGCATCACGACGCCGAGTATCTGAGCATCGGCACGCTGCAACGCGACACCCACGACACCCTGACGTTTCAGACCAACCTCAACACCACGCACACCGCGCGCCCGCCGCACACCCCGCACCCGCCCGAACCACACCCCGTGC
>NZ_MVIF01000177.1 GCF_002086675.1 Mycobacterium persicum | reverse complement strand
GCGCCGACTACGCCCACTGGCTCCAACCCGAGCATTCACCAAACATCACCATCCACCGTCTTAACTGAACGGTATTGGGCTTAGCCCCGCGAGCAGACGCAGAGTCGCACGCGGAAGGTCTTCCGCGTGCGACTCTGCGTCTGCTGGCCGTCACAACTGGACCGGATACTGCGGCTCGGCGATCTGCGGCACGACGCTGTGCTCGACAAAGATCGCATGCCACAGCATGAAGATCAGCACGGTCCACAGCCGGCGGCTGTGATCGCCGGCGCCGGTCCGGTGCTCCTCGAGCATCCGGCTGACAGCGCTCAGGTCGATGAGATGTCCGGCCCCCGACGAGCCCACCATCTGATAGGCCCACTCCAGCAGCTCGCCAGCGCGCAACCAGTGCCGGATCGGCACCGGGAAGCCCAGCTTGGGCCGGTGCAGCACGTGTGCCGGAACGATCGGCTCCAGCGCGCGCCGCAGCGCGTATTTGGTGGTGGTACGGGTGATCTTGGCCTGCAGCGGTAGCCGCGAGGCGACCGCGAACACCTCCGGGTCCAGGAACGGCACCCGCAGCTCGAGCGAATTCGCCATCGTCATCTTGTCCGCCTTGACCAGGATGTCGCCGCGCAGCCAGGTGAACAGGTCGATGTGCTGCATCCGGGCTACCGGATCCCAACCGGCCGATTGCGCGTACACGGGCGCCGTGACGTCGGTATGGGTCCAGTCCTCGCGGAAGCCGGGCAGCACGTCGCGCAGCTGCGCGTCGGAAAAGCTGCGGGCATTGCCGTAGTAGCGCTCCTCGAGTGTCAACGAGCCGCGGTGCAGCAGGCTCTTGCCGCGCATCCCCTCCGGCAGCGGCTTGGAGGCTTTGCCCATCGACCGCCGCAGCCGCCGCGGCAGGTAGTCGAACGGTTTCAGCGAGAGTGGCTCGCGGTAGATCGTGTAGCCGCCGAACAGTTCGTCGGCGCCTTCTCCGGACAACACGACCTTGACGTACTTGCGGGCCTCCCGGGCGACGAAGAACAGCGGCACCAGCGCCGGATCGGCCACCGGTTCATCGAGATACCAGACGATTTCGGGCAGGGCGGCCACAAACTCCTCAGCGCTGACCACCTTGGCGACGTGGCGCGCGCCGATCGCCTGGGCCGAGGCCACCGCGACGTCGAGCTCGGAGAACCCCTCTCGCTCGAAACCGGTGGTGAACGTGATCAGCCGCGGATTGTGCCGGATGGCCAGGGCGGCGATGGCCGTGGAGTCGATGCCTCCGGACAGAAATGAGCCGACGGTGACGTCGGCCCGCATGTGCTTGGCCACCGAGTCCTCCAGCACCGCCGTGATCTCGTCGTAGCGCGCCTGCTCGGTGTCGGGCGTGATCGGGGTGGCGGCAAAACGCGGCACGAAGTAACGGGTGATCTCCGGCTCTTGCCCGGGCCGAATCCAGGCGTAACAGCCTGATTCCAGGCGGCGGACCCCGCGGTGCAACGTCTCGGGCTCCGGCACGTACTGCAGCACGGTGTAGTGCTGCAGCGCCCGGCGGTCGATTCGGGTGTCGAGTCCCAGCAAGCCGACGAGGTCGAGCAGGCATTTCTTCTCGCTGGCCACCGCGGTGCCGCCGCTACCGGTCGCCAGGAACAGCGGCTTGATGCCGAACGGGTCGCGGGCGCAGAACAATTCGCGGCTGACGGTGTCCCACAGCGCGAAGGCGAACATCCCGCGTAGCCGCTTGAGCACGTCGGTGCCCCAGTGGTGGTAGCCGGCGACGATCGTCTCGCCGTCGCCGTCGGTGGCGAATACGGCGCCGTGCCGGCCGGCGAGTTCGTCGCGCAGCTCCAGGTAGTTGTAGATCTCGCCGTTGAAGACCAGCACGTACCGTTCCGGCGCCTCTGGTGGCCCCCACCGCAGCGGCTGATGGGAATGGGCAATGTCGATAATGGACAGCCGGTTGAACCCGAAGATCACCGATCCGTCGGCGTCCGGGTCAACCCAGGTGCCCGGCTCATCGGGGCCACGGTGGCGCATCAGATGCGACGCGCGGGCGATCGCGCTGTCGGCCTCCGCGGCGCTGCGGGCAGCAGCGTCGGACCCCTGGGTCGCGGCAGCGCCGGCCGGAGCCGCGACGAAGGCCAGCAGTCCGCACACGGCGCCCCAGTATGCCGCACGAGGCGCGGCGGCCCGGGCGCGGCCTTCGGGTAATGATGATGGAGACCGCATCTCGCGCGCGTCGGTTCACGATGTGGATTTCCCCAAGGGGCCGCATCGTGTCGCCTGGTCGCCGCCGTGGGCGGGCTTGCGCACCGTCTCACGCAATCCGGCGGTGCCCCCACCGCGGGCCAGGTAGCGGCACCGTCGGCCGTTTTGGCACGCATCGTCGCCTGCGCGGGCGGCGTGGTCTACGCTGCGTAGTATTCGAATCCGAGTTAGCCGACGATTCCCGCCGGAAGCGGCGCCTAGCCCGAGTCGGCCCAGCTTGTGCTACAGGAGGCGCAACGTGACACTTCGCGAGCCAGGTCGTTCGCATCGCTTGTCGCAGGGCAATTCTGAGATCCGTTCCGGCGGTCGGCGGCGCGGAGCGCCCGGGCTCACCCCACGCCTTCGGCTGGCGGCACTGGCCGGGGCCCTCGGCGTGCTGGCCGTCACCCTGAGCGGTTGCAGCTGGTCGGAAGCGCTGGGTCTCGGCTGGCCCGAGGGCGTCACCCCGGAAGCCCACGTCAACCGGGAGTTGTGGGTCGGTGCGGTGATCGCCTCCCTGGTGGTCGGGGTCATCGTGTGGGGTCTGATCTTCTGGACGGCAGTCTTTCACCGAAAGAAGCGAAGCGACGCCGACTTTCCTCGACAGTTCGGCTATAACATGCCCCTTGAGCTGGTGCTGACCGTCACGCCGTTCCTCATCATTTCGGTGCTGTTCTACTTCACCGTCGTCGTGCAGGAGAAGATGCTGCACACCACCAAAGACCCGGAGGTCGTGATCGACGTCACGGCTTTCCAATGGAACTGGAAGTTCGGCTATCAGCGGGTCGACTTCCATGACCACACCTTGACCTACGATGGCGCCGACGAGGCCCGTAAACACGCCGTTGAATCCAAGCCGGAAGGCAAGGACGCCCACGGTGAAGAGCTCGTCGGACCGGTCGCTGGGCGTAACACCGAGGACCGCAGCTATCTCAACTTCGACAAGATCGAGACGCTGGGCACCACGAACGAAATTCCGGTCCTGGTCTTGCCGGCCGGCAAGCGCATCGAATTCCAGCTGAACTCGGCCGACGTGGTCCATTCCTTCTGGGTGCCCGAGTTCTTGTTCAAACGTGACGTGATGCCCAATCCGGCCGCGAATAATTCGGTCAACATTTTCCAGATCGAGCAGATCACCAAGACCGGAGCGTTCGTCGGTCATTGCGCCGAAATGTGCGGCACCTACCACGCCATGATGAACTTCGAAGTTCGCGTGGTGGCGCCCAACGACTTCAAGGCCTACTTACAGCAACGTATGGACGGTAAGACCAACGCCGAAGCCTTGCAGGCGATCAACCAGCCGCCCCTCGCCGTGACAACCCATCCGTTCGACGCCCGCCGCGGTCAATTGGCCCCGAGCCAAGGTTAGGACACTGCACAATGCATATCGAAGCCAGGCTTTTCGAGTTCGTCGCCGCGTTCTTCGTGTTGTGTGCGGTGCTCTACGGTGTGCTGACTTCGATGTTCGCCACCGGTGGGGTCGAGTGGGCCGGCACAACTGCGCTGGCGCTGACAGGCGGCATGGCGTTGATCGTCGCCACGTTCTTCCGATTTGTGGCTCGCCGGCTCGACACCCGGCCCGAGGACTACGAGGGTGCCGAAATTAGCGACGGCGCAGGGGAATTGGGGTTCTTTAGCCCGCACAGCTGGTGGCCGATACTGGTTGCGTTGTCCGGTTCGGTGGCGGCGACGGGCGTCGCACTATGGCTGCCCTGGCTCATTGTTGCCGGCGTGGTATTCGTCTTGGCCTCTGCGGCCGGATTGGTATTCGAGTACTACGTCGGACCCGAGAAGCACTGATCAAAGCCGGAAAGGTCACAATCAGGGCATCAGTTGATCGGCGGCCAGTTAGCCGCGACTTCTGTGCCCTGTCCGGTTGGGTAGGGTTTGCGATACACAGTGAGAATCCACCGAGCGCACGCGCACACATGCAGCCGCGGAGCCCAGCGCTCTGGTGAGGTAGTTGGACAGGGTAGGCAAACATGAGCGGGCCGAATCCGCCGGGACGGGAACCTGAAGAACCCGATTCCGCCGGCGATTCCAGCGCCGAACTGGAAGCCTTGAGCGACACCGGTGATGAGCTGGCAGCCGGCGCCGAGGGCGGAGCACTGAAACCGCTTGACGATAGTGGCCGCTTCGAGGCGGCATACCCCACGGGAGAAACCGAAGCCTACTCCCGTGCGTACTCGGCGCCAGAGTCCGAGCAATTCATCAGCGCGCCGTATCTGCCGGCCGATCTCAGTCTTTACGACTACGACACCTTCGACGAAGCGTCGGACGCCGACGACGAAGATGGCGCTCCGCGCTGGCCATGGGTGGTCGGCGTGGCGGCCATACTGGCCGCCATCGCCCTGGTGGTTTCGGTGTCGCTGCTCGTCACCCGCACCGGATCCCAAAGACTGGCCAACCCGGCAACTACCTCCTCCTCGGCGCCACCAATACAGGACGCGATAAC
>NZ_MVIF01000176.1 GCF_002086675.1 Mycobacterium persicum | reverse complement strand
AACGGCGCCCCCGGCAAAGCCGGCCTCGGCGGCGATACCTTCAACGGCGCTCACGGCAGCGACGGCAACCCGGCCTACTCGGTGATAGGACCCACGTATTCAAATCGTCTGTACTGGCTCAGCGCCTCGATCGACCCTGCCAGCACTGACGGTGGGCCAGTGCTGGACACTTATGACAACGCGCCGATTGGCCAGCTCAGCTGGCGCATCATGCCGCAGAACCTCAGTGATGCCGGCGTCAGCTGGAAGCTCTACTCCGACAAGTCGCTCGGGCCAGCAATTGACAACTACGTGGGCTACGGCCGCATTGTGCAGTGGTTCAAGCAGTCCCAAGACCCGAGGTCGGATTTGGCTCGCTTCGGGGCCGCCCCGCGTTACCCGTCGGACTTCGCCACCGACGTCAAGGCCAACAGGCTGCCGAAAGTTTCTTGGCTGGTTCCGAACTTCCTGCAGTCTGAACATTCCTCGATGCCGCACGCGGGCGGCGCTGTCGCGCTTCTGGACGTGCTGCGGATTCTGCTCACCAATCCGGCGGTATGGGAAAAAACCGCGCTGATCGTTAGCTACGACGAAAATGGCGGCTACTTCGACCATGTCGTGCCGCCCACCGCACCAGTGGGGACTCCGGGCGAATACGTCACGGTGCCCGACATCAACAAGGTGACCGCGTCCGGAGGCATACGCGGGCCAATCGGCTTGGGCTATCGCGTGCCCTGCTTCGTTATTTCTCCATATAGCCGGGGCGGGCTGATGGTCCACGACGTGTTCGACCATACGTCGCAGCTGCGGTTGATCGAGACGCGGTTTGGCGTGCCGGTACCCAATCTCACTGACTGGCGACGAAGCGTGACGAAGGATATGACGTCGACGTTCAACTTCGCGGTCCCACCAAACTTGGCGCCGCCCAACCTGAATCAGCCGAGACGGGTTCTTTCGACACTGGCGCAGTGCGGATTCGGCGTATTCCTGGTGGGCGGGTATATTCGAGCGAAACCCTCCTTACCGGGTGCCTTACCCCCAGACAATGCCCGCCCAGGAACTCACGCCCAGCAGGGGGGATTCCAAGCGGTCTCTGCTAGTCGCGTCGGTTGGGGGGACACGCCCGTTGAGGAGCGCAGCTAATCGTTTTCGCAAAGCTACAGTGGGCCCACCGCTACAGAAGGGCGACGACGGGTGATGCGCAAAACCTCGGTCGACCGGATGTCGCGCCGAGAGTTCTTGGCAAACCTCACCGCCGCCACTAGCGCCGGCGCGTTTATGTCGTTGGCCGGACCGGTGATTGAGAAGGCTTACGGGGCAGGGCCGTGCTCGGGCCACTTGACCGACATCGAACACATCGTGCTGCTCATGCAGGAAAATCGGTCCTTTGACCACTACTTCGGCACCGTCTCCGACGTCGACGGGTTCAGTGCCCCGTCCCCGCTGTTTCAGCAGAAGGGATGGAACCCACAGACCCAATCGCTGGACCCCGCCGGCATTACCCTCCCGTTCCGCCTTGACACCACCAGACCCCCGTTGCTCAACGGTGCGTGTATCAACGACCCCGACCATGGGTGGATCACGATGCACCAGTCGTGGAACGGCGGCGCCAACGACAATTGGCTTCCGGCGCAGGCGCGGACACGCTCGGTAGCCAACGTCCCAGCGGTGATGGGTTATCACACGCGACAAGACATCCCGGTTCACTACCTGCTGGCCGACACGTTCACGTTGTGCGATAAGTACTTTTGCTCTGTATTGGGGCCGACTTTTTCCAATCGGCTGTACTGGCTCAGCGCCTGGCTCGATCCCGATGGCAGCAACGGCGGGCCAGTCTTGGAGACGTACTACAACGCACCGATTGGCCAGCTCAGCTGGCGTATCATGCCGCAGAACCTCAGCGATGCCGGCGTCAGTTGGAAGCTGTACGCCGACATGATATTAGGGCCAGCCATCAACAATTACGTCGGCTATGGCCGGATTGTGCAGTGGTTCAAGCAGGCCGGCGATCCGAGGTCGGATTTAGCGCGCTTCGGCATCGCGCCGCGCTACCCGTCGGACTTCGCTGCCGACGTCAAAGCCAATAGGCTGCCGAAAGTTTCGTGGCTGGTTCCAAACTTTCTGCAGTCCGAACATTCCTCGATGCCCAACGCGGGCGGCGCTGTCGCGCTGATGGACACGCTGCGTATCCTGTTGTCCAACCCGGCGGTGTGGGAAAAGACCGCGCTGATCGTCAGCTACGACGAAAACGGTGGCTACTTCGACCATGTCGTGCCGCCCACCGCACCGGCAGGCACTCCGGGCGAATACGTCACTGTGCCCGACATCAACAATGTGATCGCCTCTGGCGGCATACGCGGGCCGATCGGCTTGGGCTATCGCGTTCCCTGCTTGGTCATTTCCCCGTATAGCCGCGGCGGCCTGGTGGTCCATGACGTGTTCGACCATACTTCGCAGCTGCGGTTGATCGAGAAACGGTTCGGCGTCCCGATTCCCAACCTGACCGCCTGGCGACGGAGCGTGACTGGGGATATGACGTCGACGTTCAACTTCGTTGTCCCACCCAACCCGTCGCCACCCAACTTGGACCAATCGAAACGTGTTCTGCCAGAACTGGCGCAGTGCGGACTCGGCGCATTAGCGATAGCGGGCATCTATCGCCTCAACCCTCCCTATCGGGTTCCCTACCCGCAGATAATGCCTGGCCAGGAACTCACGCCCACCCGGGGGACTCCCAGCGGTGTCTGCTAAATCGCCTGTGCCTGGACTTGCTGGATGCGTTCTTCGCGGGGCAGCACCGGACCGTCATCGAGGGGCTCGTCGATACCGAGTTCGGACAGGCCGACCTTGGTCAACAGCGAGGTGCCGTAGGCGGCGAGCACGAGTTTTTGCTCATCGCTGTGGCCGCCATCGATGAGCATGGCGCCGATGACACAGATGACCGCCATCTTGTAGGCGTTGAAAGCCCGGTACCACGAACGGTTTCGAGCTCGATGCCACTGGCCTTCTGGTAGTGGGCAAGGAGTTGGTCGAGGACAACGCGGCCGGGTGGCTGGTGTTACCGACCGGCTGCATCCACAGCAATTCGAGCCATCCGATATCGGTCAGCGGGTCGCCGACGGACGTCATCTCCCAATCGAAGACAGCACTGATGTCACCTCGCTGCTGACCGGATCCCTGATGAAGACCGCGATGAAGCGGCTCGCCGATCGCACCTCCATCCCCTCGCAATGTCAACTTGAACTGGCCCCAGTGGGACGGCTCGAAGTGGCCCCACTTGAGGCTCGGGGGTGACGGCAACACCTGGTGGTGTCAGGGAGGCTTGGGGTTGGCGACCGGGCTTGGGGGTGGAGGTTCCCGCCGGGCGTGGAGGGATCGGCCAGGTGTCGGCCGAAGCCCTCTTGGTTGCGGTTTGGGCCGAAGGCGCCGGGGCGTGATCTCTAGGAATTCAGGTTGGGCCGGGCATCGGGTTCGTAAGTGTTCGTGCCCGAGTGGGGGCGTTACGACTTGGTCTGCTCTTTGGTGCCCGTGTTCATGGTGTCGAGGACTTCCCGCAGTGTGCGGGAGGTGGCCTGGGCCTCGGCGGCGAGCAGTTCGGCGGCGTGGGCGGCCGCTCGTGCGTCGGTGGCGTCCTTGGTCGCGGCCGCCGTTAGTGCTGCCTGCTGGTCGCGGGCGGCTTCGGTGGCGGCCAGTCGGGTGGTGAGGTCAGCCAGCTCACCGCGCAGTTGCGTCGTCTGGGCTTTCGGCTGTCTCGGCGCGGGAAGTCGCGGTGGCCAGGTCGGTGAGCGCGTCGGCCTCGGCGGTCACCAGGGCGGCCCGCTCGGCGGCATCGGCTTCGGCCTGTTCGTCGCGGGCAGCGGCCACGGCCGCCGACCACAGCGGGTCAAGGACGCGCGCCAGGACGTCGGCCGGCACTGGCGACACGTCGCGGGTCGCCCGGTTGGTCCGCAGCCATTCACTGGCCGCGTCGGTGCTGACCCGGGCACGCTCACGCAAGGCCCGCACGGTCACGGGCTTGCCCTCCACGCTCAGCGCGGCGAAGGCATCGGCCAGCGCCGATGCGGCGGTGTTCTTGGCGGCCATGAGTAACTTCCTCAGGTACAACCAAGTACGTACTGTGTTTCCGGTACGTTCCTAGTGTACCTGGTAGCCGTGCGGTTTCGGTCATCCATCCGGTGAGAGCCAACCCCCCCGGGTTGTGAGCAACCCCAAACCTCGCCGTTGGCGATGACAAGCAGCTTGGCGTTCGGCACTGGCACGATGGCGCTGGCCGACGCGGCGGACTCAACTTCGAACGATTGCCACAGCAGTGCCCCTGGCGCGCTCCAGCTCGGTCAGCGCCCCAGGATGCTGCGCTTGCGGCCGTTTCGGGCCCTGCACAGGCGGTTTCGGGTTGCGTTGCCGGTGCAGCGTGGCGCGGGACTTTCCGGTCAGCCGGCACGCGGCCACCACACCGACCAGCGGCACCAACTCGTTCACAGCGCCGTCGATCAAGGGTTCTGCCTGGTCTCGCCGTCCGAGCTGTTGGACAGCAGCGACAACAGCTCGGATAGTTTTCCCAGGACCTCGTGGGCCTGCTTGGCCTTGGCCAGCTCAGCGGCCAGACGCGCGTTCTCGGCCTCCAGCCTCGCGGCCCGCTTGTCTGCCTCGGTCATGGCCGGCTTGGGGCCTGAGGGCTTGGCCGCGAGCGCATTCAACGCTCCA
>NZ_MVIF01000175.1 GCF_002086675.1 Mycobacterium persicum | reverse complement strand
GCGCGCCCGAGTGTGATCCCGCGCACCGGTGTCGGGTAGCGCCGGGACTTTTGGGGCGCGACCTGCCGGGAGTTCATTACCCAGCTGGGCCGCAACTTCCGGCTGATCGACGAACAAGCCAACGCCCACGGTCAACAGCTACAAGCCGCCGGTTCTGCGCCTAACCAGCTGGTGCCGGGCTCGACCAGCTACCACGGCAGCTATTTGCGAAGGGAAATCTCAGCAAAGAGCTACGCAACCAACCGTGGCGCCCAGACGGCTAATGCTGCACGGCGTGGCTTCCTGATACGGCAGGAACACAATCAGGATCGTCGGCACCGCCGCAATGGCTTGGGCATCGGCCAAGGCAGCAGATCACGCGGGCCGCGTCTGATGTTGCGGGACCTTCGATGGATGTCGGCCCGCCACTTCTGATTTGACGAGCAGTTGTCGTCTGCCGCGGGTGCACCCTCAACACCGGGCACCGAATCCCGGTGGCGATACACATTGCCGTCCGCTGGGTGCACCGTTGGTGTCGTGACCGTCTCGCGCTCCGCGTCGGCTTCGACACTCGTTAACGCCTGCCAGCGTTGGCCATAACCCGTACAGCAATCCGACCTTCCTACATACAGCAAACCTGCAAAGAACTTGTCGATGCTCCCCGCGATCCGAGTTGCGACGATCGCGTCGCGATCCTTCGTAGGCACCCGCGATGGACGCCCCATGCGGACTTCGATATCCGGGCAACCTCCGCCTCGCCTGCACGCATGCATTTCTTGGACATTACTTGGACGTAACTGGCAGGTTGCTGTGAATTCTCCCATGTTACTCACGAGTTAACTACGTTAGACACTTGACAAATAGTGGCCCGCTGTCTACCGGGCGAGGAGTCGAAGGAGTCGGATATGTCGTATGTGATCGCAACGCCGGAACTGGTACTGGGCGCGGCCCAGGATTTGGCGGGGATTCGTTCGTCGCTGGCCGAGGCCATCGCGACTGCCGCGAGCCCCACGACCGGGATAGCTGCGGCGGCCCAGGACGAAGTTTCGGTCGCCATCGCGTCCATGTTCGGCAACTTTGGCCACGAATTTCAGGTACTCAGCGCCCAAGCGCGGGCGTTTCACGACCAGTTCGTCAACGTGATGAACGCAGGTGCGGGCGCGTACCTGAGCGCTGAAGCCGCGAACGCCGAACAGGCGCTACTCGGTGGTGGCACCGGCGGAGTTGCTCAGATGCTCGGCAACCTGGGCCGGCAGGTCGGCGGCGCCGTGATGGCCGCGGAGTCCGCCGCTCGGCAGGTCGCCGGCGAGGCCGGAAGTACCCTGAACCGCGCCGTGACCGCTATCCAGAGCGGGGGCGCTACGGCGCTAGGGTCGGGTCAGATCCAGGCCGACATGCGAGCCGTTTCACAGGCCGTCGCGACCGCTCCTGCTCGGCTTGCGGGCCAGATTCAGACTGGCGCACAAACCATTTCGCAGTCCATCAATGGACTTCAGACGGAGCTCGGAGCGCTCCCGACAGGCGGGTTGCCCGGGCTGACCACCGGCCTGGCCACGTTTGGCGCCACGGTCGCCGGCCCGTACCAAACGCTCTTCACCACGACTGCCGCCAATCTGCAAAGCCTACAAAGTGCCATCGCAGCGAACCCGCAGCCGTTCCTGCATCAGTTCCTCAGCAACCAGATCGGTTACCAACAGACGCTCGCCACCGCGCTCCGAAGCGCCATTCAGAACTTCCCCGCTTCCGTCCAAGGTCTGTTGTCCACTGATCCGGCGGCAGTCCTGCAGGCGCTCGTCAACCAACAGATCGGCTACTCCCAGACGATCAGCACCGCCCTGCACAGCGCCGCCCACGACTTCGATGCCGGGTTGGCGGCCCTGCCGGCCGCCTTCCAAACCGCCTTCCAGGATTTTGCGGCCGGCAACGTCTCGGGTGCGGTCGGCGATATCGCGACCGGCTTCGGCAATTTGTTCCTGACAGGTTTCGTCGCTGGCCCCATCCACGGTGGCGTGATCCCGGTCACGCCGGTGGGCACTTTGGGAGATCTCTTACCCATCCTCGCCATCCCCGGACAGATGGCGCAGAGCTTCACCAACCTGCTACCGGCCACGTCCATTCCGGGTCAGATTTCGCAGAACGTCACCAATGTGATCAACACGCTGACCGACACCTCTCAGGCGTTGAACATCAATACCAGCGTCCTTCACGTCGGGTTGCCGCTGGTAATGACTCTGGGCGCGATAGCTCCGGCGATCACCACAGTAAACGCGTTGGGATCCAGCGTGAATGCGTTTATCAGCGCGGCGCAAACGGGGAACATCCTTGGCGCCGCCACCGCATTAATTGACGCTCCGGCGGTGGTTGCGAATGGCTTCCTCAACGGCCACGGGTCATTCACCATACCGGCGTTCCTTACCGGCGTCGAGGTGGACACCAGTGTCCCGCTTGGCGGGATCCTTACTCCATCGGAATTCGCGTCACTTTCCATCCCATTGTTCGGGTTAGGACCCTTCCCGCTCAGTGGCACCGCATTCGGAGGTGTCGTTCCCGATTTGTTCACCTTCCTGCCCGAACAGCTTGCGGAGGCAATCGGTGCGCCCGTGCCCATTTAATTCTTCTTCTTCTTCCGTCATCTGGCCTAGCCTCAGCAGCGCTGTGGGGTGGCCGGCTTACGACCCTTAAAAATTCCGTGTGGCGGAGTCAACACCTAACTATTGCGCTTCGCGTACCGGCATGCGGTGTGACCGAAAAATTGGAGGCAGCTACGACGGAATTGGCAGGTATCGGCTCGGCGCCGGTTCATAAATCTTTCAAGCAGAAAGGACGACGGTAATGAACTATTCGATGCAGCCGCCAGAAATCAATTCAGCAAAAATCTATACCGGTGCCGGCTCGGGTCCGTTGCTGACCGCCGCGGCGGCCTGGGACGGGATGGCCTCCGAGTTGAGCTCGGCGGCCACCGCGTTTGAGTCGGTGACGTCGGGGCTCACCGGCATGGCGTGGCAAGGCCCGGCTTCGGCCGCGATGGCAGCCGCAGCAGCCCCATACGCCGGATGGCTCAGTACGTCGGCCGCCCGAGCGGGGCATGCAGCTGCACGAGCCCAAGCTGCGGCCGCCATCTACGAAGCAGCGCGGGCGGCGACGGTGCATCCGCTATCGGTCGCGGCCAACCGCACCGAGCTGGTATCGCTGGTGAGGTCGAACCTATTGGGCCTCCTCGCTCCCGCCATCGCCGCCACCGAAGGTGACTACGAGCAAATGTGGGCCCAGGATGTGACGGCGATGGCGGGCTACCACGCCGGGGCTTCGGAGGTGGCCGCGCAGTTACCGTCGTGGCGGCAAGCGCCGCAGAACCTGCCGGGCTAGGCGGCCGCGTGGGTAGCGATCGGGGGTTTGCGATGGTTCCGGAGTTTGCCGGGTTGCCCCCGGAGATCAACTCGGCACGGATCTTTGCCGGCGCCGGATCGGGACCGCTGCATATGGCCGCGGCGGCTTGGAATACGTTGGCCGCCGAATTGGCAGCATCGGCGGCCTCGTTCGACTCGGTCGTTACTGGATTGACCTGTGGGCCGTGGGCAGGTCCAGCAGCGGTGGCGATGGCCGCAGCGGCCACGCGTTATGTGGGTTGGCTCAATGAGGCGGCGGCACAGGGGGAGCGGGCGGCGTCCACAGCTAGAGCGGCGGCGACGGCGTTTGAGACGGCGATGTCGGCCACAGTGCATCCGGCCGCGGTGACGGCCAACCGGATGCTGCTCGGGGCTTTGGTGGCGACAAACTTCCTGGGACAAAACACCCCCGCGATTGCGGCAACTGAATTCGACTACATGGAAATGTGGGCCCAGGACGTGGCCGCGATGGTGGGCTATCACGCCGGGGCGACATCGGCGGCCGCGGCGCTGACGTCGTTTAGTGTGCCGCCGCTGGATTTGGCGGGGTTGGCTTCGCAAGTCGGTGCGGGTATCGCTGGGATGGCGTCGGCGGCCCAACATGCGGTGGCAACGGCTCCCTCCTTGCTGAGCGGGGTCCAGTCGTTGACTTCAGTGGTTCCGGTGTCATCGTTGACGTCGCTAGCCCAGATGGCGATGTATCCGGCCAGTATGCTGATTTCCCCGCTGATGTCGTTGGCGCAGAGCGCCAATCCGAGCATGGCGGGATTGGCACGTGCGGCGGCGGGGGCGGGTGCTGATGTTCCGAAATTTGTCGGTGGCACCGCTCCGGCCTTAAAGCCGCTGGGCGGCGGCGCGGGGATGGCCGCGCAGTTAGGTAAATCGCATTTGCTGGGGGCCATGTCGGTGCCGCCGGCCTGGCAGGGCTCGATGCCTAAGGGGATGGCCAGTGCGGCGGTGGCGGGGTTAGGTGCCATGGCAAGTCCTGCGGCGACGGCGCCGGCAGCCACGCCGGCTGGTGGGGGGATGCCGATGATGCCGATGCCGATGGGGATGGGTGGTGCCGGTGCGGGGATGCCCGCCGCGATGATGGGCCGCGGTGGGGCGAATCCGCATGTGGTGCAGGCGCGCCCGAGTGTGATTCCGCGCACCGGCGTCGGATAGGGCGGGGGTGATCGGTCGCGCAGTTTTCAGCCACGATTGACGGGACACAAGGTAATGACCACCCGGTTTATCACCGATCCGCATGCGATGCGGGATATGGCGGGTCGGTTCGAGGTGCGTGCGCAGACCGTCGAGGACGAGGCGCGGCGGATGTGGGCGTCGTCGCAAAATATTTCCGGGGCCGGCTGGAGTGGGTTGGCCGGGGCGACCTCGTTGGACACCATGGGTCAGATGAATCAGGCGTTTCGCAATATCGTGACCATGTTGCACGGGGTGCGTGATGGGTTGATCCGCGACGCCAATAACTATGAGCAGCAAGAGCAGGCGTCGCAGCAGATTTTGAGCAGTTAGGAAGGATTTCGGCGATGACGATTAATTACCAGTTCGGTGATGTCGATGCCCATGGGGCGTTGATCCGGGCGCAGGCGGCGTCGTTGGAGGCCGAGCATCAGGCGATCGTGCGTGATGTGTTGGCCGCCGGGGACTTCTGGGGCGGGGCCGGCGCCATTGGCCAGCAGCACGACCGCTTTCAGGCCCTCCACCGCGGCACCCATGTCC
>NZ_MVIF01000174.1 GCF_002086675.1 Mycobacterium persicum | reverse complement strand
GGCGCACTGGCGCCCCCGCCAGCGCCCTCGCATCTGCCTTCAGTGGCATCGGCGGCAATGGTGGCGCTGCCGGCCTGATTGGCGACGGCGGTCCGGGGGGCGCCGGCGGGGTCGGCAGCCACTGGGGTGGCAACGGCGGTGTCGGCGGCGCCGCCGGCCTGATCGGCAACGGCGGGCTCGGCGGAGCGGGCGGGTTCGCCTCCAACCGCGCCGGCCTCGGCGCTGACGGTGGAGCAGGCGGACTTCTGATGGGCGACGGTGGTGACGGCGGCCACGGCGGCACCAGCAACGCCGGAACGGCGGGGTCGGGCGGGCATGGCGGTAACGCACGAGGGCTGTTCGGCGCCGGCGGCGACGGCGGGGCCGGCGGGACCAGCTACCTCGACCCCTTCCGCAGCGGCAATTGGGACAAGTTCGGCGGTGACGGCGGCAACGGCGGCGCCGCGGGCGTGTTCGGTAGAGGCGGCGCCGGCGGCGCCGGCGGCGACGCCGTGGCACGCGGCGGCGACGGCGGCCACGGCGGCACCGGCGGGCGCCTGCTGGGCAACGGCGGCGACGGCGGCCACGGCGGCGCCGGCGGTATCGGCGAGATCCTTAACCCCGCTGACGGTGAAAACACCGACAAGTTCGGCGGGGCCGGTGGCAACGGCGGAGCCGCGGGCCTGCTCGGCGACGGTGGCACCGGCGGTGCGGGTGGTGTCGGCGGCGCCGGAAGCAATGGACCCGCACGCGGCGGCGCTGGCGGCGACGGCGGTGCCGGCGGGCAGCTGCTGGGCAACGGCGGCGACGGCGGTCACGGCGGCGCCGCCGCTACCAGGGACATCCCCCTCCCCGCTCCAGGTGAGAACACCGACAAGTTCGGCGGCGCCGGCGGCAACGGCGGAGCAGCTGGCCTGCTCGGCAACGGTGGCACCGGCGGCGCCGGCGGCAGCGGACTTAAACGTGGCGGCGACGGCGGTGCAGGTGGCTCCGGCGGGAGCGTCGCCGGCAACGCTGGCGGCGGCGGAGCCGGCGGCATCGCGACCGAGGGAGTAGCCGGCGCCGGCGGCGCGGGAGGAAGCGCTGCCGGGTGGTTCGGTCAGGGTGGTACCGGCGGGGCCGGTGGTGACATCCTCGCCAGCAAGCTAGTACCCACCAGTGCGGGCCGGGGCGGTGACGGCGGTGCCGGCGGGATGCTGGCCGGTAGCGGCGGCGCCGGCGGGCAAGGCGGCACTTCCAACGGTGGGACAGGCGGCGACGGCGGCGACGGCGGCCACGCCCGGGGCCTGTTCGGTGACGGCGGTAACGGGGGTCGCGCCGGGTTCGGGCGGTTCCAGGGCCGCGGCGGCGACGGCGGCAGCGCTGGGTTGTTGATCGGTAACGGCGGCAACGGTGGGTGGGGTGCTGCCGGAACCAACTCCGTTGCCGGCGGTCGCGGCGGCGACGGCGGCGATGCCGGCTTGCTGTTCGGCTTCGGCGGCAATGGCGGGGACGGTGGTCTCAGCGGCGGCCTGGCCGGCGGAGGCGAGGGTGGTATCGGGGGCCGCGGCGGGGCGATTGGGGCGCCCGGCGCACCTGGCGCCCACGGGTAACGCGGTGTGACGCTGGGCGGGTGGCTGATCCCCGAGTTACGCGTGCCGGAAATACTCCACCGTGCGCCGCACGCCCTCGGCCAGCTCCACCCGGGGCCGCCAGCCCAACACCCGCTCGGCCAAGCCGATGTCGAGGCAGGACCGCTGCAGGTCGCCGAGGCGATCCGGATGAAACTCCGGGTCGTCGGGTCCCCCGACCGCCGCGGCGACCGCCGAATGCAGTTCACGGTCCGAGGTTTCGACGCCGGTGCCGACGTTGAAACGCTGCCCACCGCCCGCTTCCCCGGATGCCTTGACGAAGGCGTCCACCACGTCGTCGACGTACACGTAGTCGCGGGTTTTTCCGCCGTCGCCGAACACCTTGGTGGGCTTACCCGACAGCAGCGCCTGGGCGAAGATCGCCACCACACCAGCTTCACCGTGCGGGTCCTGGCGGGGGCCGTAGACATTGGCCGGCGCGATGTGTGAGCAGTCCAGGCCGTAGAGATGCCGGAAGGTGTTCAGGTAGATCTCCCCGGCCACCTTGCCCGCGGCGTACGGCGACGCCGGATCGGTGGGCACCGTCTCGGGAGTCGGATACACCGGCGGGACGCCGTAGATGGATCCGCCCGAGGACGTGTGCACGATCTTGCGGACCCGAGTGCGGCGTGCCGCTTCGGCCAGCCGCACCGTGCCGATCACGTTCACCTCGGCGTCGAACCGCGGGTCGGCCACCGAATGCCGGACGTCTATCTGCGCCGCCAGATGAAACACCACCTCCGGTCGGTGCTGGTCGAGGATGGCCCGCAAATCGGCGGTCACGATGTCGGCCTCGACGAAAACATGTGCGGGGTGCTCGGCGAGGTGCTCGAGGTTGGTGGCCCGGCCGGTCGCGAAATTGTCCAGCCCGACTACCGTGTGACCGTCGGCGAGCAGACGGTCGACTAGCGTCGATCCGATGAAACCGGCTGCCCCGGTGACGAGTGCGCGCACCGGCCCACCATACAGAGTGGCGTTGGCGGCCGCGCTGCTCATCACGGCACAGCTGGGCGTTCGCGCGGTGCTGGCATTCGGGGGTTACTTCTACTGGGACGATCTGATCCTGGTCGGCAAGGCCGGCACCCAGGGCCTGCTGTCGCCGTCGTACCTGTTCGACGACCACGACGGCCACGTGATGCCGGGCGCTTTCCTGGTTGGCGCTGCGATCATCCGGGCGGCGCCACTGGTCTGGACCGGTCCGGCAATCAGCCTGGTGGTGCTGCAGCTGCTGGCTTCGCTGGCATTGCTGCGGGCGCTGCGGGTGATCCTGGGCTGGCGTCCGGTTCTGTTGATTCCCTTGACGTTCGCGTTGTTCACCCCGTTGGGGGTACCCGGGTTCGCGTGGTGGGCGGCGGCGCTGAACTCGTTGCCGATGCTGGCGGCGCTGGCCTGGGTGTGCGCCGACGCGGTCCTGCTGATCCGCACCGGCAACCAGCGATACGCGGTGACCGCCACGCTGGTTTACCTCGTCGGTCTGCTGTTCTTCGAAAAGGCCGCGGTAATCCCGTTTGTCGCGTTCGCGGTGGCCGCGCTGTGGCGCCACGTCGGGGGCGACCCGCGGGCGCTGCGAACGGTATGGCGGGCGGGTTTCCGGTTATGGACGGCCTCGCTGGCGCTGACCGCTGCCTGGGTGGCGCTGTATCTGGCGGTGGTCAACCAGAAACGGTGGAGCTCGGACCTTTCGATGACGTGGAATCTGCTGCGCCGCTCGATCACCCACGGCATCGTGCCGGGTCTGGCCGGCGGGCCCTGGCACTGGGATCGCTGGGCGCCGTCGTCGCCGTGGGCCACGCCGCCGTCCGCGGTGATGGCCCTCGGCTGGTTGGTGCTGCTTGGCGTGCTTGGCCTTTCGTTGATCCGCAAGCGCCGCATCGGTGCGGTCTGGTTGACCGCGGCAGGCTATACCGTCGCCTGCCAGGTACCCATCTATCTGATGCGCTCGTCACGGTTCACCGCACTCGAATTGGCCCAAACACTAAGGTATTTGCCGGATCTCGTGGTCGTACTGGCGCTGCTGGGCGCTATCGTGTTCGCTGCGCCCAACCGGGAAACACCGTGGCTGGACTGGCTGGACCGCTCACCGCCGCGCGCCGCGGTGACGGCCGGCCTGACTGTGCTGTTCCTGGCCAGCAGCCTGTATTCCACGGCGACATTTCTGACCAGTTGGCGGGACAACCCAACCAAGGCATACCTACAGAATGCGAAGGCCAGTCTTGCTGCGGCACATGCCGATTCGAGTGCACCGCTGCTGGATCAGGAAGTCGACCCGCTGGTGCTGCAGCGGGTGGCCTGGCCAGAGAACCTGGCCAGCCACATGTTCGCGCTGCTACGCGACCGCCCCGAATTCGAAACGGCGACAACTCGATTGCGCATGTTCACCAGCTCCGGCAGTCTGGTCGACGCGCGAGTGACCTGGATCCGCACCATTGTTCCCGGCCCGCAGCCGCGCTGCGGCTACTTCACCCAGCCGGACCAGCCGACTCGGCTGGTCCTCGACGGCCCGCTGTTGCCCGCCGACTGGACGGTCGAACTCAACTACCTGGCCAACAGCAACGGATCGATGACGCTGTCGCTATCCGATGGACCCGAGCGGAAGGTCCCGGTGCATCCAGGCCTCAACCGCGTCTACGCCCGGCTGCCCGGCGCCGGGGACGCGATCGCGGTGCGGGCCAACACCACTGCGCTGTCGCTGTGCATCGCGTCGGGTCCGGTGGGTTACCTGGCACCGATGTGACGGTCCAATCCGGACAATGTCGGGGTGACGGCCCAGCTGGGCCGAGCGTTTGGAGCCGCCTAGGAGAATCGAACTCCTGACCTATTCATTACGAGTGAATCGCTCTACCGACTGAGCTAAGGCGGCTGTACCTGCTGGCGCCATCGCGCCGGGCGGCACGAGTCTACGGCAGGCGGGCAGAATCACCCAAGCTCCTGGCCGATGGTGGCCACCATGGCGTCGACCGCGAACTTGGGTTTGACGTTGATCGCCAGCGCTTCGCGGCAGGCCAACACGGCCTCGATGCAACGCAACAGCCGATCGGGTGTGGCATGCGCGGCCAGCGCCGCGGCCCGGTCGGCCATGTCCGGGTGATTGGCCGCTACGGTGGCCGCGTTCGCCGACACCAGCAACGCATCCCTGAAGTAGCCCGCCAGGTCGATCAGTGCCCGGTCCAGCGCATCCCGCGAGGCGCGGGTGTGACGGGATTTCTGCCGTCGTTCCAGCTCTTTGATGGCACCCGTGGCGCCGCGCATCGCCCCGGCGGTCCCCTTACCCGTGCCGCCAGCCCCCAGCGCCGTGCGCAGCTCCTCCGTCTCGGCCTCGGCCCGGTCCGCGGTCAGCACCAGCGCTTCGGCCTCGGCGGCGGCGACCAACTCCTCGGAAGCGGCGTAGGCGCGCCCCCCCCCGCCCGCCCGCGGCGGGCCCCCCCCCCCGCGCGGCCGCGCCCGGCCCGGCGGCCCGGGGGGGGGGCCCCCCGCGCGCCCCCCCGGCCCCCCCCCCCCCCCCCCCCGCGCCCCCCCCCC
>NZ_MVIF01000173.1 GCF_002086675.1 Mycobacterium persicum | reverse complement strand
GCTTGGTCGCCAGCTGTTGGTAGTAGCCGTAATCCGGGGAGCCGGGCCAAGCCGCGCACTTGGCCGCCTCGAAGGTGGCCCAACGCAGCTCGGGCGAGCCTTGCCGGGACAAATGCCCCGGTGAGCGTTTGGTATCCGAGGAATACACGGTGACATCCATGCCCGCAAAGCGCACCAGCGCGGTATCGCCGATGTGCTGGGCTGCTCGCGGAACACCGTGGCGTCGGTGTTCGCCGCCGCAACTGCGGCCGGTGTGGGCTTCGGGGAGGTGGCGGACCTCGCTGCTGACGAGGTCCGCCACCGGTTGTTGCCCGCACCGATCAGGCCGGACTCAGACCGTGTGCAGCGGATTTCGAGCATGTGCACCGCGAACTCGGGCGCCCGTCGGTGACGCTGTTGCTGTTGTGGAATGAGTACGTCGCGGCCTGCCGGGAATCCGGTGGGGTGCCGTATCGGTACTCGTTCTTCAACGAACAGTACCGCCGCTGGGTGGCGGCGCCGGGGGCGTCGATGCGCATCGTGCGCACCCCGGGCGAATCCATCGAGGTCGACTGGGCCGGTGATGCGATGAGCTTCGCCGACCCGCTGACCGGTGCGGCGACCGAGGCGTGGCTGTTCGTGGCCGCGCTGTCGTTTTCGGCCTTCACGTATGTGGAGGCGTTCACCGATATGACGCTGGTGTCGTGGATCGATGCGCATGTGCACGCATTCGAGGCTTTTGGCGGCACGGCCCGACTGCTGGTTCCGGACAACCTTCGCACCGGCGTATCGCGGGCCGACCGGTACGAACCGGCGCTGAACCCGGCCTATGCCAGCCTGGCCGAGCATTACGGCACCGCGATCATCCCGGCCAGGGTCAAGCGGCCGCGCGACGAGCCCGTCGTGGAGGGCAGCGTGCGGTTCGTCGCCAACCAGGTTGCCGCGGTGCTGCGGGATCGGCGGTTCGTGGGCCTGGCCGAGTTGAACGAGGCCATCTTCGATGTGGTCGACCAGATCAACGCGCGTCCGTTCCAAAAGCGGGAGGACTCCAGGCGGATCGTGTTCCTGCGCGATGAACAGCCACTGCTCAATCCGTTG
Organism: Mycobacterium persicum; assembly: GCF_002086675.1. GTDB lineage: Bacteria > Actinomycetota > Actinomycetes > Mycobacteriales > Mycobacteriaceae > Mycobacterium > Mycobacterium persicum. The sequence continues at coordinate 4,181 of NZ_MVIF01000173.1, read as the reverse complement.
CCGCCGGTGCGGTTCGAGTTGGCGGATCTACGAATGGCCAAGGCAGGACCGAACTATCACATTCAAGTGGACCGCAATTTCTACTCCGTGCCATCGGCGCTGATCGGGCGCAGTCTGGATGTGCGCCTGACCTCTAGCACCGTGGAGGTCTTCACCGGTACCGAACGCGTGGCCTGCCATGTCCGGCTCAAAGGTGTTCGCGGACGGTATGTCACCGTGGCCGAGCACATGCCTGCCGGGCATCGGCATCGGCTGGCCGACTGGAGCCCGGCCCGCTTCGAGCAGTGGGCGGCGACCATCGGCCCCAACACCGTGGCGGCGATCCAGGCGATCCTGGCCTCCCGCACGATCGTCGAGCAGTCCTACCGGTCGCGTCTGGGGGTGATGGCATTGGCCAAACGCCAAGGCGGTGCGGCTCGGCTCGAAGACAGCTGCGGTCGGGCACTGGGCGCCGCACCGGCACCGTCGTACACGCTGATCAAGAAGCTATGGGCTACTTGGGAACCTGCTGATCCGCCACCGATGGCGTCTTTGGGTGATGCCGGCTTCATGCGCGGCGCCGACTACTACGGCCAGGGCGGGGGCCAGTCATGATCGACGTGCAGACCTTGGACAGGCTCAAGGCGATGCGCCTGTCAGGCATGGCCGAGTACTTCGAGAACCTCGGCGCAGCCACCGGCGCGCAGCGGCTCACCGGGCCGGAGATGGTCAAGATGGCCGTCGACTGGGAATACGAACGCCGCCGCAACAGCAAGCTGCACCGACTGCGCCGATACGCAGCACTGGCCCAACCCGCCGCCGACATCGCTGACATCGAAGCCATGCCCGGCCGCAACGTGGATGCCGAGTTGATCGCGCGCCTCTCCGTCGGCAACTACCTGCAAGACCGCCAAGACGTAATCCTGCAGGGCCCGACCGGCGCCGGGAAGACCTATGTGGCCTGCGCGCTGGGCAACAAGGCCTGCCAGCAGCGTGCTTTACCTGCCGGCTGGTGAACTGTTCGACCGGCTCACCATCGCTGAACGCACCGGGGAGCGGAAACGCTGCCTGGACACCCTGGTCAAGGTGGAGTTGTTGATCATCGATGACTGGTTCCTCACCACGCCGAGCCGCCAGCAGATCCAGCAGCTGCACACATTGATCGATCGACGGCATAAGACGGCATCGACGATCTACTGCACCCAACTGCCGCCCGGCCAGTGGCACGATCGCATGGAGGAGAAGATTCTCGCCGACGCGATTATCGATCGCATCACCACCAACGCCCATGCCACCCTGCTGACCTGCGACGAATCAATGCGCAAGCACTTCGGCCTGCCCGGTTGACCAGCCGCCGGTGGGGCCGACCACCAGCTGGCCCGTCCCACCGGCACTACCCAGCCCAAGACGCACGCGGCTCGCTCCGCACCGGAGCAGTGGCCCATCAATCAGCGAAACAGTGGCTCACCCAACAGCGGAACGGCGGCCTTCACTGAGCGTGATATCCAATCGAGACAGCATCATGATTGGAATCAATGTCAACGCGATCATTACAGCACCGACTGCGAACACAACGGCATACGCATGGGAAATGTCCTGCATAACGCTAGTTAGCGCATGCAAACCCGTGGATTGTCCTGCCATCGATGACGAATCGATAAACATACTTCTTCCGGTGGGCGTTCCTGGCGAGGCTAAGCTTTGATCGACTGCAGAAGTATTTTCGAGGCGGTTGAATTGGTTGCTCAGCAGCACAGTCATCAGCGCCGTTCCTGCCGAAGCTGCAATCTGCTGATTGACTTTGACGACGGTGGAGCCGCGCGCGATTTGCTGTGAGCGCAACGTCTGCACTGCCGCCGCGGACAATGGCACCCTCGCAAAGCCCCAGCCGAGCCCCATCATTGTCAGCGCAATCGCAAAGGACGGTAGATACTCAGCCTGATGATAAACTTCATATGCGAAAATGCCCATCCCTCCAGCACTCAGAACGATGCCGACTGGCATGATCTTGCCGGGTCCGTACTTATCCATTAACAACCCACCTGCCAACACGGTCACCATCGCACCGATTCCACGCGGAACCAGATTCATCCCAGCCTGTAAGGGCGTCTGCTGTAGCACCTGCTGAAAATACCCAGGAATTAGAAGTGCCACGCCAGACGTCGCGGCAGCAAAAATAAATAATGCGACATTGGCGCATGCGGCAACATAATTCTTAAATATCCGCAGATCAATTAACGGATGATTTCTGCGGTAGAGAGTGTGCAAGATAAATAGGCCGATCAACGCCAAACCAGTTGCTATCGGAATCCATACGTGATAATCCGCGACTGAATCGAAGCTAGGCACAGATGACATCCCATACAGCAAGATTGCCAAGCCCGGCGACAACAGCATCATTCCGATTAAGTCCAACGTTTCCGAACGCGTCGGATGATCAGCTGGAAACACGATCGCTGCCACAACCGCTGCGACCAGGCCAAACGGTAAGTTCAGCCAGAAGATCCACTGCCAACCATAGGTGTCGATAAGCCAACCGCCCAGCATCGGGCCGAAAGCTGAGCCCAGCACTGTTGGTATACCCAATAGCCCTACAACGCGACCGAGCCGCTTTGGACCAGCTTCGCGGGCTAAGATGGTCAAGACCAGCGGTAGTAATAATCCACCACCAAGACCTTGCACGACGCGAAAGGCGATCAGCAGTCGGATATCTGGTGCTGACCCACAAAGAAGTGACCCGACAATGAAAAAAGCTAGTGATCCGATAAAGAGTCGCTTCGTCCCGAACCGGTCAGCGCCCCAGCCTGCCACTGGGATAACCGTTGCCAACGCCAGGGTGTATCCGGTCATAGTCCAGACGACCAATGTGTGGGTCGAGCTGAAGACTGCGATGAACGTATGTTGGGCGACCGTGACGATTGTAATGTCGAGGTAAGTCATCATCGATGCCAGTAAGCATATGCTTGCTATTTGGAGCAACTTGGCATCCAGCCGGTGGGGGTAAATATTCTTTGCCAAGCCGGAAATCCGTCGAGACATGGGGTGCGATGCGTTGTCGGCGTGGGTTGTCGTCGGTCCAATATCATTGATCGGCAACTTCCCAGGTCGCCAGAATCTCACATTATGCAACCGCATGAGCCATCTCCCAAATCGACCGTAAGGGCGCTGCCGGGCCAAGCCCAGAGGCGTGGTGTAAGAGGTCGCCCAAATCGCGTGACCCTTCGGGATGCAGTTTAAGCGGTCAATTCTGGCGTCGTGGTGGCCTCCTGGTGGTGGTTGGCCGCGGTGGCGGTACGGGCTCGGTTGAGGGCCACCTGCCGCCGTGAAGTGATCCGCTGGCTGGCCCGCTACAACATCCGACCACGCCACTCCCGATGCCGTAATTCCAGGTTGTTGGCGACGGTTGAAAGTCCGGCCAGTCGCGACGGTTGAAAAGTAGGCCACCCAATCAGATTGGATGGGTGATCTCCTTGGAAGACTGGGCGTTGATCCGGCATCTTCATCGCAGCGAGGGTTTGTCGCAGCGGGCCATCGCACGCCAGCTCGGCATTGCCCGTGACACGGTGGCCGGGGCGCTGGCCAGCGATGGTCCACCGAAGTATGAGCGGGCCTCGACGCCGTCGGCGATCGGCGAGGTGGAGCCGCGGATGCGGGCGTTGTTGTCGGCCTACCCGCAGATGCCGGCGACGGTGCTCGCCGAGCGGGTCGGGTGGACGGGTTCGATCTCGTGGTTCCGGGAGCGGGTCCGAGCGATCCGCCCGGAGTACCTGCCCGCCGATCCGGTCGATCGGCTCGATCATCCGCCGGGGCGGGCGATTCAGTGTGACCTGTGGTTTCCGGCATCCAGGATCGCGGTCGGGTTCGGCCAGGAGGCGGATGCTGCCGGTGTTGGTGATGGTCGCGGCGTTCTCCCGGTTCATCGCTGCGGTGATGTTGCCCTCGCGTCAGACCATGGATTTGGTGGCCGGGATGTGGAAGCTACTTTCGGGCAGCTTCGCTGCGGTGCCCCATGAGTTGTGGTGGGACAACGAGGCCGGGATCGGGCGTCGCGGCCGGTTGACCGATCCGGTCACGGCGTTGATGGGCACGCTGGGTTCGCGGCTGGTGCAACTCAAACCTTATGATCCCCTCTTAACCGGCTAATCCTGATACATCACCGACCTCGACACGCCGATTCTTCCGGGGTGCTTGATTTGCGCTGA
>NZ_MVIF01000172.1 GCF_002086675.1 Mycobacterium persicum | reverse complement strand
GTCCGGGGCCACCGCTTGGGGCCGGCATTACCGTGGCGTTGCCGCCGGCCCCGCCGTCGCCCCCGTTGGGGCCAGGACCCCCCTGGCCACCGTTACCGGCAACGGCTTCGTAGTTACCCGCAGAGGCAAATTTGGTAAGGATGAGTTTCGCCTCGCCCCCGGCCCCTCCGGTGCCGCCGGTGATGCCAGGCCCGCCCGGGCTGCCGTTCTCACCGGTGCCGCCTTGCGGCGGGAATACATCGCTTGCCGATGCGTCCGTGCCGGCCTGGCCGGTGGTGGCGGTGCCGGTGTCGGTTGGGTTTAGGCCGTTGGTGCCGGCCAGGCCGGTGCCGCCTCGTCCGCCGGCTCCGCCGTCGCCGAAGAAGTAGGCGTTGCCGCCGTTGCCGCCGGTAGCGCCGATCCCGCCGGTTCCGCCGGCGCCGCCGTTGCCCAGCAGCCAGCCCCCGGCGCCGCCGTTTCCGCCGCGTGCTCCGATGCCGCCGGTTCCGCCGATCCCGCCGCTGCCGATGAGTCCGGCGTCGCCGCCGGCGCCGCCGGCTTGTCCGGGCGCGCCGGAGGCGCCGTTGCCGCCGTTGCCGAACAACAGGCCGCCGGCTTCACCGGCTTGGCCGGTGCCGGCCACCCCGTCGGTGCCACGGCCGATCAGTGGGCGTCCCAGCAGTGCGCGCGCGGGTGCGTTGAACACGTTGAGCAGTTGCTGGGCGGCGTTGGTGGTCTCGGCGCTGGCATAGGAACTCATGCCGGCCTGCAGGGTGCGCACGAAGTGGTCGTGAAAGGCGCTCGCTTGGGTGCTGAACTGTTGGTATTCCTCGGCGTAGGTGTTGAACAGGGTGGCGATGGCTGCCGATACCTCATCGCCGGCGGCGGCCAGCAAGCTAGTTGTTGGTGCTGCTGCGGTCGCGTTGGCCGTGCTGATCGCCGAGCCGATCTCGATGAGGCCGCCCGCTGCTGCCAGCATGGGGTCGGGTGCCGCGATCACGAATGACATGGGTGGTCCTCCCAACGCTGCCTGTATGGCCGCCGGGGCTCACTATCCGGGGCGCGCTATCGGTAGGTGTTGGGAGAACATGAAACGTGCAGGCTGGAGCTATTCAGCTCAGATTGTCGTGCTCAGCGGTAGGCACCGGCGATGTTGTCGGCGACGGCTAACGCCAGTGCCATGATCGACACCTGCGGGTTCACCTCCGCGCAGCTGGGCAGGATCGATGCATCGGCAACCCACACACCGTCAACACCGCGCAGCCGGCCGGTCGGGTCGACGGGGCAGATCTGCGGGTCGGCGCCGGCCGCCGCGGTCCCGGTCGGATGGAAGGCCGCCAGGTGCAGGCTTGCGGGGTCGTTGCGCCGCACCGCCTCCTGTAGCTCGGGCAGCGACGTCACCGTGGTGGCGCCGGGCAGGCCGGTGAGTACCTCGGCCGCCCCGGCTTCGAAAAGCAGCCGGCCGATGGCCTCCATGGCGACTCGCAGCTTGGCGATATCGGCGCGGGCGATGTCGTAGCGCACCAGCGCTTCCCCCCGCACTGACCGCACTGACCCCACGCCCTGGTCGGCCACCATCGCACCGAAGGTGGCGACCCGAGGCGCCCGATCCAGCCAGCCGAGCAGTTCGACGCCATAGCCGGGAAAGACCATCGAGCCCATGCCCGGCGGCGTTGCCGTCGCCTCGATCAGCACCCCGTCGGATTCGTGGAACTCGTGGACCGCCGCGCTCTGCAACACGCCGCGCCAGGCATACACGTCGTCGTCGAAGCGGCCGGCGAGCATCGTCGCCGGATGCAGCGCCAGGTTCCGGCCGAGTCGGTGATGGTCGCCAAGACCGCTGCGCCACAACAACATCGGCGTCTCAGTGGCGCCGGCGGCGACGACGACGGTGTCTGCCAGCACGTCGATCGCGGTGCCGTCGGGCCGGCGGGCGCGCACGCCACGGGTGCGTCCGTGCTCGTGCAACACCCGTTCCACGCGCGCCCGGGAGACGATCCGCGCCCCGGCCGTGCAGGCCTGCGGCAGCGCGTTGAGATGTACCCCGAACTTGGCGTTGCGGGGGCAGCCGATCGCGCACTGGCAGCAGCCGCCACATCCGGGCGCGTTGCGCGGGATGGGCGCTGCCCGCCAGCCCAGTGCGGTGGCGGCATCGAGCAACAGGTTGCCGTTGCGGCCCATGATGTCCAGTGGAACCGGCGCGACCTGCAGCGTCCGCTCCACCTCGTCGAGGTGGTGGGCCAGCCGGTCCGGGTCCGCTAGGTCAAGCCCGAACTCGTCGCGCCAACGCCGTTGCACGGCATCGGGTGGCCTGAAGCAGGTGCCGGAGTTGACGACGGTGGTGCCGCCGACCGCCCGGCCCATCGGCAGCACCACCGACGGGCGGCCCAGCGCGATGGTGGCTCCGGCGCCGCGGTAAAGGCCGGCATAGCGGTCGATCGGGTGGGTGGTGCGGAACTCCTCGACCGTCCAGCGCCGGCCCTCCTCGAGCACGACGACGCCGACGCCGGCCTGCGCCAGCGTGCGCGCGGCCATGGCCCCGCCGGCCCCGGAGCCGACGATCACCACATCGGTGGTGACGACCGAAGGGCTATCGGTCGACGAGGTGATGGTCAGCGCCGCATCCGGGCGCGCCGGGTCGTGTCCCGCGCGCCGGCGAGCAGCTCGTCGGCGTAGGCGTCGGCGCCATTGGCCAGCAGCACGACCGCTTTCAGGCCCTCCACCGCGGCACCCATGTCCGGACCGACGGCGGCGACGCGGCCCAGCACCCGGGCCCGGTCCGCCGGCTCCAATCGCGGCAACGACCGGCCCGTGGTCAGGTAGCTCGCGGCCGCCAGCGACAGCACCCCGGCGCGCACCGCCAACCGTTGCGTCGCCGGCAGCTGTTCGACGTAGCGCCCGACGCGCTCGACGAACTGAGCCGGCGTCGGGCCGCCGTGCTCGGGTGGTAGCAACGCCGTCCCGAAGGCGGCCACGGCCCGATCGGCCAGTCGACTCATCGTCGGCGCCCGAACCGTCGACCGAGTTTGATGAAGAACGGATAGGTCCCGAAGATGCCGCCGGCGGCGGCGTGCAGCGGCCACCCCGCTTCCGCGGTATCCACGGCGAACACGCCGCTGTTCCACATGAAGTCACGGCCGTTCTGCGAACGGAACGGGCGCCACAAGAACCCCAGCCCGGGCACGTTGTTGTAGAGCCCGAACGATCCCGCGAAGAAGACCCCCAGCACGGCGGCTTCGGCGAGATCACGACGGTCTTCGGGCACCCTGCGCTCGATGAGCGCTCCGCTGGCGAACAGCAGCGGCGGGTCCAGGAGAAAACTCATGACGGGGTCCTTTCGTTGACGGCAGGTGCGTCGGCTCCGCGCAACCCGACTTCGGCATGCCCGATGCCCAACACCGACCAACGCCGGTCGTCGACCTCGACGTAGATGTCGGCCTGTTCGGTGTTGGTGCACACCGCCCGGCCCCCGTCCGGGTCGGTGTATTCCAGGCTCACGCACCTGTCCGGGGGTTGATCGACGCGGATCAGCACCTTGCGGCCGCTGACGCGTCCCTCCAGCTGCCAGTGCGCCACGCCGAGCGTGGTGTGCATCCGCAGGGACGGGAAAGGGCTTGCCGGCCAGTCTTTTCCGTCGATGCGGAACCGTACGAACGCCAGCGGCGCAAGCTTGCGCAGCCCAGGCTTGTGTGACACCGCGGTGACGGCCTCCACGACGTCGCCGCCGCCGAGGTCGGCGTGGATCCACCCCCAGCGCTTGGCATTGCCATGCCCGTAGATGTGTGCGACCCCGCCGCGCCAGCCGGTGACGGGATGGGTGGTATTGCCTGCGGAGTCGACGCTCAGCGAGCCGGTGAAGTCGGCGGTGGGGGCGAGCACCACCTGCGCGCCCGGCAGCAACTCGCGCTCCCACGCCGCCCGGGGAAACGTCCACAGCGGCGCGCCGGCGTCCTTCCAGGCCAGCTCCCAGGCCAGTGATCCGGCCCGCCCGGTCAGCTTTCCGGGCGCCACCCGGGCGCCGGCGGCGTCGAACCATGCCGGGCCGGCGGCGGGCTGGACCGGTGTCGGACCGAAACGTTCGGTGCGCGGCGGGCCCTCCGGCGGAAACCAGGTGACCCAGCCGTGTCCGTAAGGCGATCCGGTTGTCGGCGCCACCGTTTCGCAATGGACCCACAGGCCCGCGCGCGTCGACGGATCGGACAGGGTGGCGTACCAGACTTCCAGCCGTCCCGCCTTACCTTTCCAGCGCGGGGCTACCGCCGACAGCAATTCATCGTCCACTTGCTCCACCTCCGATTGATTCGTCCACTATATTGGTTGAGCCAATGAACCAGTCAAGTGCCTTTCAGCCGCCGGACCGTCAGCGCGTCGACGAACACATCGCCGCGTCGATCGCCGACGCCATCCTGGACGGGGTCTTCCCGCCCGGCTCGACGCTGCCGCCCGAGCGTGACCTGGCGGCGCGGTTCGGGGTCAACCGCACGTCGCTGCGGCAGGGGCTGGCCCGACTGCAGCAGATGGGCCTGATCGAGGTCAGACACGGCAGCGGCAGCGTGGTACGCGATCCCGAGGGGCTCACCCATCCCGCCGTTGTCGAGGCGCTGGTACGCAGACTGGGCCCGGATTTCCTCGCCGAACTGCTGGAGATCCGCGCGGCGTTAGGTCCGCTGATCGGCCGCCTGGCCGCGCAGCGACACACCCCCGACGATGCCCTCGCATTACGCCACGCGCTGGCAGCCCTGCGGGACGCCGAGGGTCCGGCCGCCCGGCAGGCGGCCGATCTCGCCTATTTCCGGGTGCTCATCCACAGCAGCCGCAACCGCGCCTTGGGTTTGCTGTATCGCTGGGTGGAGCACGCCTTCGGCGACCGCGAGCACGAGCTGACCGGGGCCTACGACGATGCCGAACCGGTCCTGGCCGATCTGCGAGCGATCACCGAGGCGGTGCTGGCGCGCGACCCCGTTGCCGCCGGCGCGTTCGTCGAGGCGTATCTACGCGCCAGCGCACTGCGGATGATCGTGGCCTACACCGAGGGATCCGCGAGCTAGCCGTTAGTCCCGTATTGGCCGAACAGCAGGCCGCCGGTGCCGCCGGTGCCACCCGGCCCCTGGCCCCAGCCTTTGCCGCCGTTGCCACCGTTGCCGATCAGCGCGGCGTTGCCGCCGCCACCTCCGGTGGCGTCGAAGGCGCCGCCGGTTCCCGCGTTGCCGCCGTTGCCGGCGTTGCCGATGAACCTGGCATCCCCGCCGGCGCCACCGCCCCCGACGAAGTTGGCTCCGTTACCGCCGGCTCCGCCGGCCCCTCCGTCGCCGAATCCCTGGGCGTAGCC
>NZ_MVIF01000171.1 GCF_002086675.1 Mycobacterium persicum | reverse complement strand
TGCCCGACATACGGACATCCTTCCCGCGGGACCAGCAGCCCCACCAGTCAGGTGTCCACCATCAGGGGTCAACCCCCAGGCACGCTATACGGGGTCGGCTTAGCAACGGAACGAATGTGGTTGTTTTCGTGCTCTTCTTTGACCCGGGCTTACGCCTGATCTGTTCGCCATGCGCTTCGGGGTCTGCGAGGGTGTCGAGCATCAGCTGGCACCAGGTAAGCGCCGCATTCAGCGCGAGGTGTGCGTCACGGCTGCGGAGACCGACGCGTGCGGTTACCGGACCGTGCCCGGGTACCCAGCCCGCGGTTTCGCAGCTTCGGCGAGCCCGTTGGCGATGGTTGTGACCGCGCTCAGGATGCGCCTGACCCCGTCGCTGCTGTCTGGTCCGGACCCAGTCGAGGGGTCCAGTCCGAGTGAAATCTGCGCTGCGCGAGCAAGTTTGGGCAGGTCGGATTTGTCGTCGAACGGCCGGCCGCGTTCGGTGAGTACAACCTTGGCGGTGATTTCGATCAATTCCTTGGCGCTGCCGACCGCGAGCGCGGGATCGTCGCTGATCGCACGCCTAATGCGCTCAAAGCCCTCGCGGATGGCCGACGGGTCCGCGAGCCTCGCAATGGATTCGATCGACAGCTGCGGACCAACTGCCGTGATCTGGCCGGTCTGCTCATCGACCTGGTAGCCGTCGCGGCGTAGCGATCGGTGAAAGTGACTTTGGCGTGACTCGATATCGATCTGCTGATCTTCGGCAGGGTGGCGAATCAGGCTGGTGATTAAGGCGATACGACGACGTCGGTATGCAGGCACCAATGCTTAATGGTCGGGTTCGACCGTTCACTTCATGGATAATGACGGTTGTCCCGTCGTAATCGTGGTGGCACAGCTTGTTTCAATCTCTGCGCGCGGCGGCCACGGAGACGCCGCGAGAGTCCCCCGTGGCTGATCGGTGTCCCGGCCTCGACCAACTTATCCAAGCCAAGCACCTCTTTGAGCAGCGTCCAACGACACCGTAGTATATACTGTGCGTGACAATGCTATATACGCCGTCTGAGGGGGCTGCTACGACCAAGAGATTGATCGACCTAGACGATGACCTTCTTATTGCGGCGCAGCGTGAACTGCATACCACTGGCGTCTCGGACACCGTGCGGATTGCGCTGCAACAGGTGGCGGCGCAGTCGGCGCGGGCGCGCCAGATCGAATGGCTTGAGCAGGGCGGTCTGGAGAGCATGGTCGACTCGGATGAGCGCGGGGAAGTGTGGCGCTGATCGCGCGCTATCTGATCGACACCAGCGCCGCCGCGAGGATGCGCCACCCAGGGGTGTCAGGCCGGCTGCGGCCGCTGATCGAAGGCGGTGTGGTTGCCACGACAGCATCGCTGGATGCCGAAGCGCTCTACAGTGCCCGAGGGCCGGCCGAATACGAGCAGCTCTGGGCGGACCGCCGCGCCGCCTACGAGTATCTGCCGACCAACGATGAGCATTGGCAGACAGCACTGGGCGCACAGCGAGCCTTGGCACAAACCGGCCAGCATCGAGCCGTCGGAGTGGCCGACCTGCTCACCGCCACTCTTGCCGCCGCCCACCAACTCACCGTTGTCCACTACGACGCTGACTTTGAAACGGCCGCCACGGTATTGACGTTCCAGCACCGGTGGGTAGTACCGCGAGGGACCGTCTAGCAGCAGTTTGGCAGGCTGGCCATCACGTTGACCTCCCACGATGGATTCAAACTGGACACGTGCAACACCAACGACTCCGGCTACACCGACAGTACTAACGGTACTAACGGTACTAACTCGAACTCCACCAGCTCCGACTACACCCAGAACACCACCGACACCTCAATTACCTCCACCGACAGTCAGCCCCGCGTAAATCAACCCACCAACGAGACGACCATCGAACAAAATAACACCAACGACGTCAATAATGGGGAGACAAGTCGAACGGATGGCCTTAACTATACTTATTCCGATGGCAGTGTCATCGACGACGATTCGGGCCTCACAAACCCGTTTCCGCCACTTAGGTTTGATGAATATTGGGATGAGGACTACGACACCTGGGAGCCATTCCAAAACATGGGTGGCGGTGTGAGGGGGACCCGTTTGGTGGTCCAGTTGTTATGCGACTTTCGGTTGGTGGGTCGTGGCCCACTGTAGGGCAAACTCGGTTGGGGTGAGGTCGCCGTGGGCGGTGTGGGGCCGGTTGGCGTTGTAGTCGCGGCGCCAGTCCTCGATGATCACCCTGGCTTCCAGGAGGGAATCGAAGCGCCACGAGTTGAGCAGTTCATCACGCAGCCTGCCGTTGAACGACTCGATGAAGGCGTTCTGCCATGGCGAGCCGGGATCGATGAAAAGTGAACCGGCACTGTTGAATCGGCACCAATCGGCTACGGCGTGCGCGACGAACTCCGGGCCGTTGTCGAACCGCACGTAGTGCGGTGCTGCGTGGATCAGGGTCAGCCGGTCCAGCACGGCGACGACGCCGTCGGCGTCGATGCTGCGGTCGACCTCGATCGCGAGCGCTTCGCGGGTGAACTCGTCAATGATGTTGAGCATCTCCCAACGTGCGGCCATCGGCGGTGGTGTCGAACTGAAAGTCCATCGCCCAGATGACATTCGGACGGATCGGTGACATCGCGCCCACGGCGACACCGATCCCGGTGAGCCGCTTCTTGCGGCGCCGCTGCGGCACCCGCAGACCTTCCTCGCGCCACAACCGGCGGATGCGCTTGTTGTTGACCTGCCAGCCCTCGCGGCGGGCCATCTTGGCCGCCCGGCGCCACCCCCAGCGGGGCCGGTCGGTGGAGAACCGGCGCAGCCAGGTCCGCAGCTCGGCCTTCTCGGTGGTCATCGGCGGCGGTGCCAGGCGCATCGTGGACCGGTGGATACCGACCACGGTGCAGGCGCGGCGTTCGGACACCCCGAACCGTTCGCGCAACGCTGTGACGGCGCTGCGCTTGCGGTTCGGGGTCAGAAGTTTCCGCCGAGATCTCCTTGAGCATGTCGATGTCGAGGGCCTGGTTGGCGACCAGCTTCTTGAGCCGGGCGTTCTCGGCCTCGAGTTCCTTGAGTCGCTTGGCGTCGTTGGCCTTCATGCCGCCGTACTGGGCCAACCAGCGATGCCACGTCGATTCCGCGACCTCCAGGTGCCGGCACACCCCGGCCAGCTCCTGACCCGATGCGAGCAGCTTGTTGCCCTCGGCGAGCTTGCGGATGATCTGATCCGGCGTATGCCGCCGGCGCTTGTTTCGATGCCATGTCGTCGTAGATTCTTCCTGCCCGAACACTCGGGCAACAGAGTCCCACAACGACTGGACCACTACGACGGGCTCAGCTCACGGTCAGGACTGTCGACCGCGTCGACACGCCGACGCGCGAGATGTAAAGTGCACATTAATGAAAATCGTTTTCAATAAGACGCTGGCGAAGAGTGGCCCAGTCTGCGCGTTGGTGACGGCGGCTGGCCGCGTGCCGCCGCGCTCGTCGGACATCTCCGGCTCCTCCCGCGCAGCAGCTAGACCTGAAGGAGAAAGATGAAAAGTGGCCTTCACCCCGACTATCACCCGGTGGTCTTTCAAGACGCTACTACCGGAAAGACGTTTCTGACGCGGTCGACTCTGACCAGTTCACGAACGATCGACGTCGAGACTCCTGCCGGGATGCAGACATACCCGCTCATCGTGGTGGAGGTCACCTGCGATTCGCATCCGTTTTGGACTGGCACCCGGCGCCTGCTCGATTCGGCAGGGCAAGTCGAGAAATTCCGCCGCCGTTACGGGGATCGGTGAGCAATGCCTGCAAAGGCACCACCACGCCTGCCCGTTACCGTGTTGTCCGGCTTCCTCGGTGCCGGCAAGACCACGCTGCTCAACCACATTCTGGCCAACCGGGACGGTCGTCGGGTGGCTGTGATTGTCAACGATATGAGTGAAGTCAACATCGATGCTGCCTTGGTCGCAGGACAAGGCCATCTCGATCGGGCTGACGAAACGCTGGTCGAGCTGACTAACGGGTGCATTTGCTGCACCCTGCGTCAGGACCTCCTCGAGACGGTGGGACAATTGGCCCGCCAGAACCGATTCGACAACTTGATCATTGAATCGACCGGCATTTCTGAACCGATGCCAGTCGCCGCGACTTTTGCCTGGGAGTTCGAGGACGGGTCCAGCCTCTCTCAGGTCGCCACCCTCGACACCATGGTCACGCTCGTAGACGCCTCTACGTTTATGTCCGAACTTATTCGCGGTGAGGCTTTGGCCGACAGGAAGTTGGCGGCCGCCGACGGTGACTACCGAAGCATCGCTGACCTGCTTGTCGACCAGGTGGAGTTCGCCGATGTCTTGCTGCTCAACAAGACTGATTTAGTGGGCCAAGACACCGTGCACCGGGTCGAAACAACGCTGCGTCGACTTAATCCCTCAGCCAAGATCTTGCGGAGCGTCAACGGCCAAGTTGAACTCAGTGACGTTCTCGACACTGGTCTCTTCAACCCACTGGCCGCGGAAGAGGTACCCGGCTGGGACGAAGAGATCGCTGGTGGCCACACTCCCGAGACAGAGGAATACGGCATCAGCAGTCTGACTTTCCGCGCGGACCGCCCCTTCCATCCGCAGCGATTGGACGCGGCGCTGGGCCAGGTTCGTGGACTGCTCCGCAGCAAGGGCTTCTGCTGGATTGCCAGCCGTCCGCAGATCGTGGCGATCTGGTCACAGGCCGGTCCGAATTTGGTCCTCGAGCCGGCGCAATACTGGTCGTCGACAGACATGAGTCCCGGACAGGAAGTCGTGTTCATCGGTGTTCGGCTCGATCATGACTCCTTGCGGCGCCTGCTGGCATCGGCATTACTTACCGACGCTGAATTCGCTGCAGGGCAAGGGTATTGGATGCAGTTTCCAGATCCGCTGCCGGCGTGGGAGATCGTTCACGATCATTGACTTTGAGATAGATGCACCATTGATGGCAGTCATCGACTGCACGGATGGGCCAACTCGCGCAAGCAGATTCACGTTGCCGTCGCATTTGTGGTCTGGCTATGGTAACGCACTGCCCGCGACGAGTTCGACGAGATTGCAGCGGCTGTGCACCAAACCGGGATTGGATGAGGGCAACTTTCCCCTGCACTGGTCGCGCTGGGCAGCGGCAGCGGTGAATCATTCACCGCTCCGACGGCGGTGATGATGAATTGAGGCGAGCTGATGGCGGCCAGGGGACCAGCTGGCTGACCCCAGTTCGCGAACGGGCTGTCACCCAGCCTTCGTCACGGAATTTGTCAACCTGAATGAGGCACCGTCGAGCGGTATTTACTGAGTGGCCTCCTCGGTGTCGTCGGGCTTGTTAATCCAC
>NZ_MVIF01000170.1 GCF_002086675.1 Mycobacterium persicum | reverse complement strand
CCGCAGCCGCACACCCGACTCCACCAACGCACACTCGACGCCAGCAACGCACACTCGACGCCAGCAACGCACACCCGACGCACTCAACGCACACTCGACGCCAGCAACGCACACCGGACGCACTCAATGCACCAAGGCGCGCAGGAAAAACGCCAGGTTCGCCGGGCGTTCGGCCAGGCGTCGCATGAAATAGCCGTACCACTGGCCGCCGAACGGCACGTACACCCGCAGCTGATTACCGGCGGCGGCCAGTCGCCGCTGTTCGTCGTCGCGGATGCCGTACAGCATCTGATATTCGAAATCACCTGCTTTACAACCTAATTCGGCAGCAATGTCGCCGGCCGCGCCGATGATCGCCGGGTCGTGCGACGCCACCATCGGATACCCGGAACCGGACAGCAGAACATGCAGGCAACGAAGATAGGAGTCGGTGATCTCGGCGCCGTCCCGGTAGGCCACCGCTGCGGGCTCGTCGTAGGCGCCCTTGCACAATCGGACCCGGGCACCCACCGAGGCCAGCTCCCGGCAATCGGCAAGCGTGCGCCGCAGGTAGGCCTGCACAACCGTGCCCAACCAACCGAAGTCGACCCGAAGGTCACCAGAGATCGACAAGGTCGAATCGGTGGTGGTGTGGTCTTCGGCGTCCACGGTGACCCACACCCCGAGCTGCTCGGCCCGTTCGCAGATAGTGCGGGCATTGTCCAAGGCGATCTTCGGGCCGTCGCGATCGAGCGCCTGCCCCAGCGCCGACAGCTTGAGCGACACCTCCAGCGGCCGCACACCGTCGAATGCCGTGTCCGCCCGCCGGCCCAGCGCGTCGAGCAGGTCGAGGTAGGCCCGCACGGTGGCCGCGGCGCCGTCGGCGTCGGTGACATTCTCGCCGAGGTAGTCGATGCTGACGTAGCGCCCCGAATCACGCAGCACGGCAACCATTTCCAGGACGCTATCCAGTGTTTCACCGGGCACGAACCGGCGCACCACCCGCCGGGTCACCGACGAGCGCCCGGTCATGAGCCGCAACCTATCGGATCGTCCGGCCGCCAGCAGGGCCGGGCGCAGGGTGCGGGCGAACAACCGGGCCATCAGTCGGCAGCCATGTGCGGGTAGTGGTGGTCGGTTGCCGGGACGAAAGTTTCCTTGATGGTGCGCGCCGAGGTCCAACGCAATAGGTTCAGCGGCGAACCCGCCTTGTCGTTGGTGCCCGACCCGCGCGAGCCACCGAACGGTTGGCGTCCGACGACCGCGCCGGTCGGCTTGTCGTTGACATAGAAGTTGCCCGCGGCGAACCGCAGCCGGTCTTGTGCCGTCAGCACCGCGCGGCGGTCGTCGGCGATGACGGCGCCGGTCAGCGCGTAGCGTGATCCGGTGTCGACGACGTCGAGGATGCGTTCGTACTGATCATCCGGATAGACGTGCACTGCCAGCAGCGGGCCGAAATACTCGGTCGCGAACGCCTCGTCGGTCGGATCGTCGGACAGCAATACCGTGGGCCGCACGAAATACCCTACGCTGTGGTCGTATTCGCCTCCGACCGCGATCGTGACACCGGCCGCGCCTTTGGCCCGCTCGATCGCGTCGACGTTCTTGAGGAAAGCGCGCCGGTCGATCAGCGCCCCACCATAGTTCGACAGGTCGGTGATGTCACCGTATTTCAGCTCGGCGACGGCGCCCAGGAAGGTATCACCCATCCGCTGCCACACCGAGTGGGCGATGAACGCACGCGATGCAGCCGAGCACTTCTGGCCCTGATAGTCGAACGCTCCGCGAATCAAGGCGGTGGACAACACATCCGGGCGCGCCGACGCGTGTGCCACCACGAAGTCCTTACCGCCGGTCTCCCCTACCAGCCGCGGATAGCTCTGGTAGCAGTTGATATTGGCGCCGACCTGCTGCCACAGGTGGCAGAAGGTGGCCGTCGATCCGGTGAAGTGGATGCCGGCCAGTCGCGGATCGGCCAGCGCCACCTCGGAAACCGCGAAGCCGTCGCCGGTCACCAGGTTGATCACACCCGGCGGCAAACCCGCGACTTCGAGCAGTTGCATGAGCAGATAGGCCGACAGGGTCTGGGTGATCGACGGTTTCCACACCACGGTGTTGCCCATCAGCGCCGGCGCGGTGGGCAGATTGCCCGCGATGGAGGTGAAGTTGAACGGCGTGATCGCATAGACGAAACCATCCAGTGGGCGGTAATCGGTGCGGTTCCATTCCCCTGGGCTGCTGATCGGCTGCTGGGCCAGGATCTGGCGGGCGAACGCGACGTTGAACCGCCAGAAATCCACCAGCTCGCAGGGCGCGTCGATCTCGGCCTGATACACCGACTTCGACTGGCCGAGCATGGTGGCGGCGGCGATTTTTTCCCGCCACCGCCCCGCGAGCAGATCGGCAGCGCGCAGGAACACCGCAGCGCGCTCATCGAAAGGCATTGCAGCCCAATCGGTTTTGGCGGCCATGGCGGCCGCGATCGCCGCCGCCGCATCGGCATGGTCGGCGTTGGTCAGGGTGCCCAACCGCGCGGCATGCCGGTGCGGCGCGACGACGTCGATCGGCTCGCCGTCGCCCATCCGGTGTCGGCCGCCGATGACGTGCGGCAGGTCCATCGGATGATCGGACAGCACGGCCAGCTCGGCGCGCAGCCGGGCGCGTTCCGGCGATTGCGGCGCATAGTCATGCACCGGCTCGTTGACCGGGGCCGGCACTTGGGTAATCGCATCCATGCCTGCCAGGTTCCCCGTCGCGGGACTCGAATCGATTGGCCGATACGACAGGAATTGCGACCGCTGCTAGTAGGATCGGACAATATGCGGGCGGCCGGTGTCGGATTGGGCCAGTTACTTCTTGCCCTGGATGCGACCCTGGTCAGCCTGGTCGAAGCCCCGCGGGGGCTAGATCTCACGGTGGCCTCGGCGGCGCTGGTCGATTCCGACGATGTACGGCTGGGCCTGGCCGAAGCGGCGGGCTCGGCCGACGCCTTCTTTCTGCTCGGCGTCACCGACGACGAGGCGCTGCGCTGGATCGACGGCCAAGCCCGCGCGCCGGTGGCGATCTTCGTCAAGGAACCGGCGGACGCGGTGGTGGCCAAAGCGGTCCGAGCGGGGTCGGCGGTGGTTGCGGTGGAACCGCGTGCTCGCTGGGAACGCCTCTACCAGCTGGTCAATCATGTGTTGGAGCATCACGGGGACCGTGGCGATCCCATGGACGACTCGGGCACCGACCTGTTCGGCCTGGCTCAGTCCCTGGCCGACCGAATCCACGGCATGGTCAGCATCGAAGACGCGCAGTCTCATGTGCTGGCCTACTCGGCGTCCAACGAAGACGCCGACGAGCTGCGCCGGCTGTCCATCCTGGGCCGCGCCGGACCACCCGAGCATCTGGAATGGCTGGCTCAATGGGGTATTTTCGATGCCCTTCGCGCCAGCAGCGAGGTGGTCCGTGTGGCCGAACGCCCGGAACTGGCCCTGTGTCCGCGGCTGGCGATCGGGATCCATCAGCCACCGGTGGCGCGACGGCCCCCGGTGTTCGTGGGCGCGATCTGGGTTCAGCAGGGCTCGCAGCCGCTGGCCGACGATGCCGAAGAGATTTTGCAGGGCGCGGCGGTGCTGGCCGCTCGGATCATGGCGAGGCTGGCGGCCCGGCCCTCCACGCATGCGCGGCGGGTACAGCAACTGCTCGGCCTGGCCGACGGTGAACCGCTCGAGGTGGCCGCCATCGCGCGC
Source organism: Mycobacterium persicum (assembly GCF_002086675.1). Lineage (GTDB taxonomy): Bacteria > Actinomycetota > Actinomycetes > Mycobacteriales > Mycobacteriaceae > Mycobacterium > Mycobacterium persicum. Next base: position 1,928 of record NZ_MVIF01000170.1, on the reverse strand, counting down.
GAACTCGGGCTGCCCGGAGACGGGAACGCCGCGCTGATCGGCTTCGACACCATTGCCCCCGAAAACCAGCCAGCCCGGCTCACCGACGTCTTGGCGTTGAGCGCCAGCGCTTTTCGTCGTGACGCCCAGGTGGGAACCAACGGATCGCGGATCTATGTGGTGTTGCCGCACACCGCGACGGCCCGCGCGGTCACCTCATGGGTGCGTGGCACGGTCAGCTCGCTGCGCGCCGAGTTGGGCGTGCACTTGCGGGCCGCGATCGCGGCTCCGGTCGCGGGTCTGCGGGGGATCGCCGCGGCACGCAGCGAGGTCGACGGCGTGCTCGACAGCGCTGTGCGCCACCCCATCTCGATAGGGCAGGTGACCTCGGTGGCCGAAGCACGCACGGCGGTGCTGCTCGACGAAATCGTCACGCTGGTCGGGAGCTACGCGCGGCTGGTCGACCCGCGGATATCCGAGATGCGCATCCGGGATCCGGCGCTGGCCGAAACGTTACGGGTCTACTTGGACAGCTTCGGCGATATCGGCGCCGCCGCGCAGTCACTGCAGGTGCATCCCAACACGGTTCGCTATCGAGTGCGGCGGATCGAGAAGCTGCTGTCGACGTCGTTGGCTGATCCCGATGTGCGGCTGCTCTTTTCGCTGGCGTTGCGCGTGACCGAACGGTCTGGTTGACAGAAGCCGAATCATGCGCGGAGTCAGTTTTCCCCCGGAATACTCTTTTTTCGTGGCAGACCGCCCGTCGTCATACCTGGTGTTGGCGTCGCAGCGTAGCGGCAGCACGCTGCTGGTCGAATCGTTGCGCGCCACCGGCGTAGCCGGCGAACCCCAGGAGTTCTTTCAGTATCTGCCGAGGACGAGCCAGCCGCCGCAACCGCGGGAGTGGTTTGCCGGAGTTGACGACGAGTCGATCCTGCGCCTGCTCGATCCGCTGGACGACGGTAAGCCGGACCTCGCACCGGCCGAGATCTGGCGCGACTACATCCGCACGGTCGGCAGAACGCCCAACGGGGTGTGGGGCGGCAAGCTGATGTGGAATCAGACCCAGATGCTGGTGAATCGCGCGAGCGAGCTTCCGGATCGCTCGGGCGAGGGCCTCAAGGCGGCCATCCGCGACGTCGTCGGTGAGAACCCGTTCCTTGTCTATGTCTACCGTCCCGACGTCGTGTCGCAGGCGGTGTCGTTTTGGCGGGCGGTGCAGACACGGGTCTGGCGGGGGCACCCCGATCCGGTCCGCGACGCCCGTGCCGTGTATCACGCCGGGGCGATCGCTCACGTCGTCACCATGCTGCGCGCCCAGGAAGCGGGCTGGCGCAGCTGGTTCGTCGAGGAGAACATCACACCGATGGAGATCGCCTATCCGGTGTTGTGGCGCAATCTGACCGAACTGGTCGGCACCATCCTCCAGGCGTTGGGACTCGACCCGCGGCTGGCGCCCGCGCCGGTGCTACAGCGGCAGGCCGATCAGCGTTCCGACGAGTGGGTGGACCGTTATCGAGCAGATGCCGAAAGGGACGGGCTGCCTACGTGAAGCCGGGCCGGCACATCGCCGGATTGCAACCAAGACATGGGCTGGCCAGCTCGATGGGTTTCGATGCCCCACACCATCTCGATGAGTCAACGTCGTTGCCATTCCGCATGATTCGATGTATCGCTATCTGCTGGTTGGCGTTGGCCGAACAGCGCTACCCGACTTGACTCGAAGCTCAGTGCGCACGTCGGCGGAGATCTTGATGAGGGCCTCGGGTGTCGGGTCGGCGGTGGTGCGGGATTGATTAGCACCGAACGTTTTTATGCCCCAACCTGTTTCAGCTTTGATACGATGCAGGCGACCAGGCCAGTTGGGGTTGGAAAGGGTCATACCACCACCAGTGGGCGCGTTCGCCGGTGGGCCCGGCGTACGACGGTACGGCAGGTGGGGGTTGGGT
>NZ_MVIF01000016.1 GCF_002086675.1 Mycobacterium persicum | reverse complement strand
GACCTGATGCGGGCCTATCAGTCGATGGCCGGCACGCACGAATCCAACACCATGGCCATGCTGGCTCGCGACACCGCGGAGGCCGCCAAGTGGGGGTAGCTGGCCGTAATCCGGTGCCGTGATGGTGGACGCGGTTCGTCGGCGGCGGGCGGTCCGGCCGAGTGCCGGACGGATCACGCCGACGTGCCGATGCTCACGAGATACCTTGCAGCATCGCGTGTTACATCGCGGCGTACGGTATCGACTCGAACACGTGCGGTCCGACACCGCGATATATCCCGGGGGACGCCAAACGATCCGCGCGTGAGCCGCTCAGGCCCGCGCGAATGCCGGCAGCCGGGCCCGGTTTCGGTAGGCTGCCGGCCCCGCCCCAAACCAGCGCCTGCAGGAGCGCGTCAACACGCTCTGCTCGGCATAGCCCAATTCCCTTGCCAGGTGCGACAAGCTGATACCCGTGGTGCGCAGGTAGCGGTCGGCGGTGTCTTTGCGGACCTGATCGAGCAGCACCGCGAAGGTAGTTCCTTCGTCGGCAAGCCTGCGCTGCAACGTTTTCGGATGCAGGTGGAATTGCTCGGCCACCAGGTCGAGGGTCGCCGCCCCGGTGGGCAACAATTGGCGAACGATGGCGCGTACCGATTCCACGATCCCGGCACCGAGTGGGGTGATGCTGCTCAGGTAGTCGACCACTGCGCGGTGGGCGACGTCGTCTCGGTTCAACGGTCGGCTCAGGTCCGCGGTGCGCACGGTGAATCCGCTCCTGCGTTCGGCGAAGAACGGCGTGCAGCCGAAATACTGCGCGTAGTCGGCCGGGGCGGTAACCGGGTCGTGGGATAGGTGCACCGCAAGCGGGGCGTAGTCGGCGCCCATCAGCAGGCGTAACACCCCGAGCGAGACGCCCAACGCCAGCTCCAGCGTCTGCGGACAGGGAATCGCTTCGTCGAGGAGGAACTGGATTCCGATAAATGATCGCTGCGCATCGGCCGCCGAGGTGATCTGTATGCGGATAACGGGGCTATACGCCGCCATGAAGGTGTTGAAGATCGACAAGGCGTCGGCCACCGTTGCGGCGGTCCGAGCGGCCACACCCACCGGTCCCAGGATCTCGATACTCTGTCGCCGGGCCAACCTGCGCCCGAAATCCGGTGTAGCAGTTGCCTCCGCGGCCGATTCCATCGCCCTGATCGCCGCGCGGAATGGTATGAACGCGTCGTAGTTGCCGACGTCTCGGTCCCGGACACCCACTGCCCGCAGCAGGCTGGCCGGGTCACCGCCCAACTCGGCGACCAGCTTCGGGTAGTTGGACAGCCCGGTCCCACGCACCACGGACATGCCGTTGACCCTCAGCGGACGGCGCCGCTGTGTCAAGTACCCGCGAACCCAAGGCACTGACGGGCCATGTGGAAGCAAACTGCGCAGGCGGCTAGCGTCGGTGGATAATGCTTGCCGCCGGCGTTGCCGGCGGCAAGCGGCAGCGGCCAGGAGGTGTCATCGAAAATCCGTCCACACCGGTGGTGACCGGCTCGTCGGGCGACCGCAACCCGTACGTCGAATCCAATCGCGACCAGCTGGAAGGGACCCCAGACCATGCGTGAATTCAATGTTGCCGCCGATTTCACCGTCGCCGACACCGACCACATCGCCGGCAGCGTGTACGCACACGAGCGCGACGACCCCGATCATGTGATCTTCCAGCGCCTGGTCAACGGGGTGTGGACCGACGTGACCTGCGCAGCGGCCGCCCAGCAGATCCGCACCACGGCACTGGGTTTGATCGCCGAGAACGTGAACGCCGGCGATCGAGTCGCGATCTTGTCGGCCACCCGCTACGAGTGGGTGATCCTTGACTACGCGATCCTCTCGGTGGGCGCGGTCACAGTGACGATCTACGACACCTCCTCGGCCGAGCAGGTGCGCTGGGTACTGGAGGATTCCGGGGCCGTACTGGCGATCGCCGAGACCGACGCCCACGCCCAGGTGATCAAGGAACTCAGCGACGAGCTGCCGAGCCTGCGTAGGATCTTGCAGCTCGAGTCGAGCGGCCCGACGGCCCTCGACGAACTGGCCGAGGCCGGCAAGGCAGTGGACGTCGGCAAACTCGACCAACGGCTGGCGTCGTTGCGGGCGGCCGACCCCGCGACGCTGATCTACACCTCGGGCACAACTGGCCGCCCGAAGGGCTGCCAGCTCACCCACTCGAATCTGCTGTACGAGGCGCGCGGCGCGGCGTCGTGCTTTCCGACACTGCTGCGCAAGGGTGAACGGCTGCTGGTCTTCCTGCCGCTGGCGCATGTGCTGGCGCGTTCACTGTCCATGTCGGCGTTCGCCAACAAGGTCACGATCGGTTACACCAGCGACATCAAGAACCTGGTGTCCACGTTGGCTGTGTTCCAGCCGACGGTGGTGGTGTCCGTGCCCCGGGTATTCGAAAAGGTCTACAACACAGCAGAATTGAAGGCCCAGGATAGCGGCAGGGGCAAGATCTTCGATGCCGCCGCTCGCACCGCGATCGAATGGAGCACGGCCCTGGACACCGGCGGTCCGGGCTTGCTGCTGCGGGCCAGGCATGCGCTGTTCGACCGGCTGGTGTACGGCAAGCTACGCGCCGCGCTCGGCGGCAACTGCCATGCGGCGGTTTCCGGGGGAGCGCCGTTGGGCAAGCGGCTGTGCCACTTCTACCGCGGCGTCGGGGTGACCATCTACGAGGGCTACGGGCTCACCGAGACCAGCGCCGCGATCACCGTGAACCGGGTCGGCGAAGAGCGGGTCGGCACCGTCGGCAAGCTGTTACCCGGCAACAGCATGGCGATCGCCAATGACGGCGAGGTGCTGGTGCGCGGCGGCGTGGTGTTCACCGGCTACTGGCGTAACGAGAAGGCCACCGCCGAGGCGATCGTCAACGGGTGGTTCCACACCGGCGATCTCGGGTCGGTCGACGCCGACGGCTTCTTGTCGATCGTCGGCCGCAAGAAGGAGATCATCGTGACCGCCGGCGGCAAGAACGTCGCACCGGCTGTCCTCGAAGACCAGTTGCGCGCGCACCCGCTGGTCAGCCAGGCCATGGTGGTCGGCGACAACCGGCCATACGTGGCCGCGCTGATAGCGATCGACCCGGAAGGTTTCGACGTGTGGAAGCAGCACCACGGCAAAGAGGCGACGGCGTCGGTTGCCGATCTGATCGACGACCCCGATCTGGCCGGTGAGATCGACCAGGCGGTCAAGCAAGCCAATCAGGCCGTCTCCCAAGCCGAATCGATCCGGCGGTTCCGCATTCTGCCGGTCGACTTCACCGTCTTGACCGGTGAGCTGACCCCGACGCTGAAGGTGAAACGCAATGTGGTGGCGCAACGTTTCGCCGCCGAGATCGAGACCCTGTACAGCAAGCGCTGACGAGCGGCTCGACGCTCGGGTCACGGAGCGACGCTGCCACGTTCGCCGACCTTTCCCACCCGCCAGGCCCCACCGCCCAGCAGCGCCAACTGCTGCTCGTGATGTGGCTCGACGGTGTTGCGGTGGCTGACCGATACCACAACGGTGTCCGGCAACTCGGTGCGGAGCAATTGGTACAGGGAATATTCGAGTCCCGGGTCGAGCGCTGACGTCGCCTCGTCGAGGAACACCGCACTGGGCCTGGTGAGCAGGATGCGCGCGAACGCGATCCGCTGCTGTTCGCCGGGGGAGAGCACCTTGGCCCAGTCCTGAACCTGATCCAGCCGGTCGCGCAGGTGAGCCAGCGCCACTTTGGCCAACACGTCGCGCAGCCGGCGGTCGGCGATGTCGCCCTCGGCGGCCGGGTAGGACACCACGGCACGCAGATTGCCCAGGGGCACATATGGCAACTGGCTCAAGAACATCGTCGCGTTGTCCTGGCTGGGGTGTCGCAACGTCCCCGATGTGAACGGCCACAACTGGGCGAGGCTGCGCAGCAGCGTGGTCTTGCCCGACCCCGACCGGCCGACGATCACCATGGAGTCGCCCGGAGCGAGTCTCATGCTGAGCGGCGCCACCAATTGCAGGCCGTCCGGCGTGCGCACCTCGACCTCATCCAATTCGACCGAGCCGTCGACGCTGGGCGCGGTGTGCAGTTTCGGCAACGCCCGGGTCTTGGCGTTGGATTCGACCAGGCCGTGCACCCGCAGGATGGAGGCGCGGTAGCTGGCGAACAGGTCGTAGGCGTTACGGAAGAACGACAGCGAATCATGAACCGTGCCGAACGCCTGCGTGGATTGCATGACGTAGCCGAGTTTGAACGAGCCCGCGAACAAATGCGGCGCCTGAATCAAAAACGGCAGCAGCCCGATCGGCTGGCTCACCGCCACGTTGAACCCGGTGAAGGCCACGCTGCGCCGCAGATAGCCGCGATAGTTCGTGATCACCCCCGCGAATCGCCCGTTCAATTCCACACTTTCGGCTCGCTCCCCGCGGTAGAAGCCGACCGCTTCGCCGGCGTCGCGCAGCCGCACCAGCGCGTAGCGGAAGACCGCGTTGCGCTTTTCGTTGCGGAAGCTCAACCGGATCAGCGGGCGTCCGATCCAGAAAGCGACCACGGTGGCGAACGTGATGTAGGCGATGACTATCCAGAACAGCGCCCGCGGAATCTGCAGACCTGCGACGGTGATCGGGAACGACAGGTCCCACAGGATCGCGGCGAACGACACCACCGACACCACCGCCTGCACGGCGCCGAACAACAGGGTCTTGGCAGTGCCGTTCGAGGGGATGTTCGCCATGCCTCCCGAGCATGCGGTGAAAGCATCGATGTCTTGCTGGATTCGCTGGTCGGGATTGTCGATGGGGTGGTCGATGAACTGGCCGCGATAGTAGGCGCGGTCACCTAGCCAGTCGCCCATCAATCGGTGCGTGAGCCAGACCCGCCACCGGATGATGAACTCCTGCATCAGAAACTGGTCGACCACGGCCCGCGTGATGTAGATGATCGCCAGCACGGCAAAGGTCGCGATGGCCACCCAGAAGCCGTGGATGCCGGAATTGCGGACCCGCATGTCGCCGCTGGCGGCCCCCTCGAACGCCACCTGCAGCGCGGTGTACAAGTCGTTGCTGTAGTAGCTCAGCAGGATGTTGATCCGCACCGCGACCATCACCAGCATCAGCAGCAGGGCCAGCCGGCCCCACACCGGAAAACTGTCGTGGCCTTTGAAGTATCCGCCGGTCACCTCCCAGAACTGCCGGCCCCAGGTGGTGTAGCGGGCAATGAGCGTCCCGACGGCCAACAGGGCCGCGCCGCTGATCGTCCAGGCTTCGGCAAGCCACCACAGCGACCCGGCAACCTCGTTGCTCCAGTCGATCGACGGCGTGAAGGTATCCATGGTGAACGCTCCTGTGCCATGGCGTCGTGGCGACGCTATGTCGAGAAGCTACCGCGATTTGAAAAGCGGCCCGCTCACATTGAGGCCACCGGTTCGCCGATGCGGCTGAGCCGCCACGGGCCGTTGCCCAACAATTCCAGTTCCTGGTGATGATGCGGTTCGACGGTGCTGCGGTGGCTGGCGCTGACCACGATGCAGTCGGGCAGCTCTTTTCGCAGCAAGTCATAGAGCGCGAACTCCAGTCCCTCGTCGAGCGCCGAGGTGGCTTCGTCGAGGAACACCGCCTTGGGTCTGGTCACCAGGACGCGGGCGAACGCGATGCGTTGCTGCTCGCCGGGCGAGAGCACCTTGGCCCAGTCCTCGACGTCGTCGAGCCGGGTGATGAGGTTGGGCAAGGTGACTTTGGCCAGGGCGTCGCGCAGCGTCAGGTCGTCGATCTCGCCCTCCATCGCCGGGTAGGTCACGCCGGCGCGCAGGTTGCCCAGCGGAAGATAGGGCAGCTGCGGGACGAACATGACTCCGTCCCCGCCGTCCGGATAGCGCAGCGTGCCCGAGGCATACGGCCAGAGTCCGGCCAGCGTGCGCAGCAGCGACGTCTTGCCGCAGCCGGACTTGCCGGTGATGACCAGGGCGTCGCCGGGCACCAGCCGCACATTGAGCGGGTCGATCAATTGCGCGCCGGCCGGTGAGCGGACCTCGACGTCGTCGAGTTCTATCGCGACGTCGCCGGTGGCGACGCTGCGCAGCTCAGGCAGCGTGCGCGCCTTGGCATTGGCTTCCGCCAGCCCGTTGAGGCGGATGATCGCGGCCCGATAGCTGGCGAACCGGTCGTAGGCGTTGCGGAAGAACGACAGCGAATCCTCGATCTGGCCGAAGGCGCCGGCGGATTGGATCACGTCTCCGAGTTTGATACTGCCCGCGAACAGCCGCGGCGCTTGCACGATGAACGGCAGCGGGTTGATGGTCTGGCTCATCGTGACGTTCCAGCCGAGGAAGCCGATCGTGCGCCGCACGTAGCGGCGGTAGTTGGCAATCGTATCGGCGAACCGCCTCCCGAGCTGGGAACGCTCCACGCGTTCGCCGCGGTAGAAGCCGATCGCCTCGGCGGCGTCGCGCAGCCGCACCAGCGCATACCGGAAGGCGGCGTTGAACAGCTCGTTGCGGAAGCTGAACCGGATGAGCGGATGACCGATCCAGAAGGCGACCACCGTTGCCATCGAGACGTAGCCGAACAAGACCCAGAACAGCGCCTTCGGAATGTCGATCCCGAAGACGGTCAACGTGCCGGACAGCCGCCACAAGATCGCGGCAAAAGATACCACCGAGACAACGGATCGGACCGCGCCGAACAGCAGGGTGGCCGACGTGCCGACCGACGGGCTGTTGGGCGCGCCACCGACACCTGCGGTGAAGATGTCGATGTCCTGCTGGATCCGCTGGTCGGGGTTGTCGATCGCGGCGTCCAGGAACCGGCCCCGATAGTAAGCCCGCCCGTCGAGCCAGTCCGCTGTCAGCCGGTCGGTGAGCCATACCCGCCATCGGATCAAAAACCGTTGCGTGACATACAAATCCGTCATCACCTGGATGACTTGCAGGGTGGCGATGACACAGAAGGTCCAGATGGCCACCCAAAAGCCGTGGATGCCCGAATCCCGCACGGCGTCATTGCCGGCGGCGGCGCCCTGGAACGCGGCCTGAAGCGCCGAGTACAGGTCGTTGCTGTAGTAGGTGAACAACACCGTCAACCGCACCGACGTGATGACCGACAGCAGCAGCGCGCCGAACAAACCCCAGACCGGGACGCTGTGCCGGCCCGTGTAGTACTCGCCGGTGATGCGCCAGAATTGGCTGCCCCAGCGGGTGAACCGGACGACCAGCACCGCGACGACGAACAGGCATGCCGCGCTGAGCGCCCAGGCCTCGACAATCCACCGCAACGACGCGACCAGCTCGTGGCCCCAGTTGATGGAGGGGGTGAACTTTTCCACGGAGGCTCTCCTTCTTCCGCGGGCGGACGCGCACTTGCTGCTATGCCGGTGGGGCCGGCCAGGAGTGAGCGGGGCTGACGATGTTGGCGATCTTGGTGAAAAAGTTCCACACCCCGAGGACCTCGACATTCGAGTTGACGAGCATGAGCAGTGTCGTGCCCTCGGCGGGGAGGTAATAGACGTAAGACTGGTAGCCGGGGATGTTCCCGTTGTGGCCAATCCAGGCGTTTTGGTTCTCGAGTCCAAACCCGTAGAGCGTGCCGGTTCCTTCCGACGGCGCGAGCAGGAATTCGAGGCGTTGGGCCTGTGCGGCCTTCGAGAGCAACTCGCCTTCCGCCACACTGCGCGCCCAGATGCGCAGGTCGTCGAGCGTCGAGACCATGGCTCCCGCTGCCCACCCCCATGACGGGTTGAAGTCGGTGGCATCTTGGATCTGGCCGCCCGGACGCTTGGTGTAGCCGTGCGCGTGTGGCGAGGGAATCTCGGCGCCGACCGGCAACACGGTGTGCTGCATGTTGAGCGGCTGCGCGATGTGGTCGCGGATGAAGTCGGCCAACGGTTGGCCGGAGACCTTCTGGACCACCATGCCGAGCAGCACCGTATTGGTGTTGTTGTAGTCGAATTGCGCTCCGGGCGGAAAGGCCGGCGGATGGCTGGCGGCGATCTGGATCAGCTCTTCCGGTGTGCGTTGGCGCGTCTCTTCTCCCAGCTTCGGCGGTGTCGTCTCGGTCGAGTAGTCGAAGAGCCCCGATCGCATGTGGCCCAGTTGCCGCAGCGTGATCACGTCGCCGTTGGGAATTCCGGGCACATACTTGCCGATCGGATCGTCGAGTCCGACCTTGCCCTGGTCCACCAACTGCAGAATTGCGGTGGTCGTAAAGGTCTTTGTGACGCTGCCGATGCGCATGTGCATATCGGTGGCCATCGGCGCGCCGGTCGTGGTGTCACTGCGTCCGAACGCCCGCACGTAGGGCGCCTCACCGGGCTTCCAGACGCCGATGAGCGCACCCGGTACCGAGGCCTCAGCCATCCCGGCCGGAATGACCTGGTCGAGCCGCAGGGTCCAGCCCTTGGGTTGGACACTCGCGTGGCCGCAGCCAGGAAGTGTCATCAGCAGCGTCGCCGCCAGGACCCGCCACCGCCTTGGGTGTGTCGGCCCGGTATCCGATCCGGGTCGCGGAGTGGTTATCGACAGCTTTCGAGTTCGTCGGCGACCGGAGGGCGTGAGCTTTTCCACGGAGGCACTCCTTCTTCCGTGGCCACATCGGCGACACTAGTTACCAGCTGTGCGTGACGGTATCGCAGTTGCAGCTCATCGGCCCGTGTCCGGCGGCCACTTGGCGGGTAGTCGAATCCTGAACCCCAACGCCGCGAGGAGTGCCACGATGACCGCAATTTCCGAACCGAAGACAACGAAGGTCACGCCGTTGCTGCAGGCGCTGAGCCGGCGGGTCGACGCCGCCGACGGTGACCGTCGCCGCGACGTCACCAACGCGATGACCGGACAGCCGCTCGCCGGCGTACCGCAATGCACCCCAGAGGACGTCGTCGCCGCGGCCGGCCGCGCCCGTGCTGTCCAACGTGCCTGGTCGGAGCGCCCGTTGGGCGAGCGCACGGAGGTGCTGTTGCGCTTTCACGACTTGGTGCTGCGGCGTCAGGACGAGATTCTCGACATCATCCAGTTGGAGAGCGGCAAGGCCCGCGCGCACGCCTTCGAAGAGGTCGCCGACGTATGTCTGACTGCCCGCTATTACGCCCACACCGCCGAGAAGTATCTGCGCCCCAAGCGCCGCCAAGGGGTGCTGCTTGCCCTGACCGAGGTGTGGGAACACCGGCTGCCGAAGGGCGTGGTCGGGATCATCTCGCCGTGGAACTATCCGCTGACCCTGGGCATCAGCGATGCGCTGCCGGCGATCGTCGCCGGTAATGCCGTATTGGCCAAGCCCGACAACCAGACGCCGTTCTCGGCCCTCTGGGCGGTGCGCCTTCTCGAAGAGGCGGGCATGCCGCAGGGGCTGGTGCAGAGTGTCACGGGATCGGGATCGGAGCTGGGTTCACCGATCATCGAGCAGTCCGATTACGTGATGTTCACCGGTTCGACCGACACCGGCCGCACGGTGGCCGCCCAGGCGGGCAAGAGGCTGATCGACTGCTCGATGGAACTGGGCGGCAAGAACGCGCTGCTGGTCCTCGATGACGCTGATGTCGGCAAGGCCGCCGTCGGTGCGGTTCGGGCGGCATTCTCCAACGCGGGCCAGTTGTGCATCTCGGTGGAACGCATCTATGTGCCCGACGCCCTGTGGGATGAGTTCACCGACCGGTTCGTGGCAGCCACGACGGCAATCAAAATGTCTGCCGCGCTTGACTATTCGGCTGACATGGGGTCGCTGATCAGCCAAACACAGCTCGACACCGTGACCCACCACGTCGACGACGCGGTGAACAAGGGCGCGACCGTGCTCGCCGGTGGCAGGCCGCGTCCCGACATCGGCCCCTTCTTCTACGAGCCGACCATTCTCAGCGGCGTGCGCGAGGGCATGGCGGCGTTCGCCGACGAGACCTTCGGTCCGGTCGTCTCGCTGTATCGCGTGCACAGTGAGGAGGAGGCCGTGGCGAAAGCGAACGACAGTCTGTACGGCTTGAACTTCAGCGTGTGGACCTCCGATCCCAAGCGCGGGCGTGCCGTGGCCACCCGATTGCAGGCCGGAACAGTCAACATCAACGAGGGCTACGCCGCCGCGTGGGCATCTGTCGACGCGCCGATGGGCGGCATGAAGGCCTCCGGGCTCGGTCGTCGTCATGGCGAGCAGGGGATCCTGAAATACACCGAGCCGCAAACCATCGCGATCGAACGCGGGCTGCCGGTCGGCGTGCCGTCCTGGATGCGTGCCGACCACTACGCACGCCTGATGAGCGGCGGGTTGCGGATGCTCCGCCGGCTACCGGGCGTCAAATAGCCGGTTCCTGACGGTTGCCGGCTAGGTCATGGGTCGCTTTAGCTTTAGCCCGGCACCAGTGGAATAAATTCGGGCGCAGCGGCGATGTATAGGTCAAGCGAATCGTTGCGGCGTTGACTACTCACGGTGTGTTCGGGTTTTGAAGGCGATTTTGTTCAAATTCCCGGTACCCCTACCGGTATCAGCGGCGTACGATTCGAGTTAAGAACCCCTCATGAATGGAAAGACCATGGTTAAGTTCTCAATGCTGGCTGCTGCCGGGTTGGCTGTCGGGGCCATTGTGGCAGGTGCGGGAGCTGCCGCGGCGCCGGCATATGCCGACTCCACTGCTGACTCCACCTTCATCCAGCAGCTCGACAAGGCCGGGATCCCGTACGTGAACCCGTACTTGGCGGTCGGCCGGGCCACGGCCATGTGCCTGTACCTGAACCAGGGGCACACCGAGGCCGAGGCGTTGTTGTTCACGGCTCAGACCGACCGAGCCAACGCCACGTCGTTACAGGACGCCCAATTCGCTCAGCTCGCCGAGGCTATTTACTGCCCGAACGAGCTTTCCTCGGGCCGCTAGAGAATTCTGTGACTTTGCAATAGTTACCCTGGTTTCGTATTCGCAGGAACCGGGGTGACTATTGCTTGTGCAGACATTGACCACTCGACGATTGTGGATAGGCTTCGCCGCGCGGTTGATCGGGGATGGGGCTACCGAAATGGTCCATTTTTGTGCGACCTCCAGGACCAGGACGGTTCACCCACCCGAATCCTCTTCGGGTGTTATTCGCTGTCATCTAGGTTCCCATCATCGATGTCCTCATCTTCCCATATGATGGGAACGGGATCGACTATTGGCCGACGGCCTAGAGCTTCATCTAGCAGCTGTTGATATTTGTCAAATGCCGCTCGAAACTCATGCGGGTTGAGCGCCGCGTCATAGGTATATTTAAGGCTGTCTAAGTGCGTTAGAGCGTCGTAGCGTGGTGGTCTTTCATAACCAAAATCTTTATATAAATCTTTATATGGATTCCCCCATGCATCGGAATAGTCATAATCTGGCTCATTGATAGTCTGGCCGACTATTGGTGGTTCGATTTGAAACTTTCCGTACGCGGTCGGTGGTTCTAGGTCGTCTGTCAGTAGTTCAGCGGTTTCGGAGACGATCAGCAGGCTGGCGGCACCGTTGCTTGGGTTGGTGGTCGAAGGTTCTTCGGTGCCCCTGGAATTGCTGTTGTTCATGGCGGTGTCGCCAGTATTTGCTGAATTCGTTGTCGCGGTCGTGGTGTCGGTGAGGGCGGGGGTGGAGCTTCCAGTGCTTTCCGTTGTGCACGTGTCGAGTTTGAATCCGTCGTGAACGGCTAAGGTGATGTCGAGTCGGCCCGCGCTGATTTGAGAAATCAAAGCTGCTGGTGGCGGGGTTGCCGCGGCGAAGGCAGCGCTGGTTGCACTGGCTAGTGCCAGCGCTCCCAATGCTGCGGTGGCGCGGGTGTGTCGTTGTGGCGACTTGCGTCGGCGGGGTGTGGCGCGGGGTCCTGCGCGGTCGGGTAGTTGTTGAGACGTCACGGGTGCGGGTCGGCCCTTTCCTGGTTCATTCGGGTGTAGAGCGAAGTGGGTGGCGCGATCTTGGGCGCCTGTGAGGCTAGCAATGGAGCAATGTCGATATGTAGCTGCCCTTCGGCAGCATAGACACCAATATTTGGTATCGGATGCTGATGTGCAGCAGCATAGCGATTGCCCATGCCAGTCGTGCGGTGAAACCCAAGTTAAGTGTCGGCGAAGGCCCTCGGCGTCTTGGTGTAGCCTGAAAAGTGGTGGACACTTCCGCGGCAGCGTTATTGACTTCGGCCTGACGCATCCACCGGCGGAACGGTCTCGGCGCTCATTCTAACCTGTCGGCAATCGCCTTGTGAATCGCCCCGGTTCTTGTGGCTTTTACGTCACGGCTAACCGGTCGGGTGGCTGACTTTTAGGTGCTACCCGACCGGAATGCACGCCGTATTTCAGCGGTGTCCGGGCGCGTTCGGATTGCAGTCGATGCGGTCCGGGACGAAGCAGTCCGGAATGATCCAGTCGCTGAGCGGATCATTTGGGTTGACGCGCACCGAGCCCTTCGGCAATTCCGGAGCCTTGCCTGGTTCCAGGGTGAACGAATTAGAGAAAATCGCCGGCATGTCCCTGGCGAGCCGGAGCAATGCCCCGCCCTGCCGTACGCAGATGAGCCCAACGGCGGGCGGCTGTTTGGCCGGGTCCGGCATCGCCTCCGAGCTTGGCCACACCAGGTTGCACAGATCCTGGGCACTCAGGATGTGGTAGGGCGGATCATCGGCTTGTGCCGGCGGGCTACCCGTAAACCCGGCACTGGCGAGCCCCATTCCCACCGCTGCTATTGCGAGTCCTCGACGCATTAGCGCCCCCTCACCAATCGTGGGTCAACTAGTGTGACACGGGCGAATAGTAACGCCGTCACGGCGCGGTTTGAAAGAAAAATTTCAAGCTGAGGACTTTCGTCCCCTCGAATACCGCCCGGGGGCCGGCCCGGCAATCGATCAGCCCAGTACGGGGACCCGGCGCTGGTGGCCCAGTTTGTCGAGCGCGGCTTGCATCACCGAACGCACCCGGGCGTCGACCTCCGCCGGCTCGGCGTCCTTGCCGAATTGGGCGGCGACGTCGATCGGATCCAGCACCTGGTAGACGATTTTGGCGGGCAGCGGCATATTGGCGGGGAAGAACACCGTCAAGCCGAACGGTAGGCCGACGGTGACAGGCAGGATCTCGATGCGAATTCGTTTGAGACCCAAGTGCTTTGCCAGCCAGTTGCCGCGGGTGACGAAGAGTTGGGTCTCCTGACCCCCGATGGAGACCGCGGGAACGATCGGTACGCCGGCCTGAATAGCCGTCCTGACGTATCCGGTGCGACCGCCGAAGTCGATGACGTTCTGCGCCAACGTCGGCCGGAACGCGTCATAGTCACCGCCGGGAAATGCCAGCACGACCGCACCCGAACGCAACGCCGTGACCGCGTTGTTCCGACTGGCGTGAATGACGCCGAGGCGGCCCAGTGCCTCGCGGAACGGAGTGAAGAAAACCCCATAGTGGGCAAGGGTGTACAGCGGACGACCGTAACCGAACCTGCCGTAGAAGGCGGGCGCCAGCACGTTCCAGTCGGGCGTCAACACCCCGCCGGAGTGGTTGGACACCAGCAGAGCGCCACCGGTCGGGGGAAACGATTCCAGGCCGCGCACCTCTGCCCGGAACCAGCGCTTGATGAATGGGGTGACCGTGCCGATCAACGCCTTGGTGAAGGCCGGATCCCACTTGGCCATCTCGGAGTTGTCAATCTCCTTGCCGCTCACGTCTTCTGCCCATCAGTAGTCGAGGTGCCGGTGACTCGATTATCCTCCCGCCACGGTGCTCTGACCGAGGACCAATGGCCGCGGATGCGAGGTCTAAAGTCCCCCGTCGACAACTCCGCGAATCGGTAGCGTCAGGTCTAAACCACGACATCGCACAAGTGGGCAGGAGTGTGGCGATGACCGTATTGATGACCGGGTTCCCCGGCTTTCTCGGCAGCGCGTTGCTACCGCGCATCCTCAACCGCACGGACGGCACGGCAATCTGTCTCGTGCAGTCCAAATTCGCCACCCTGGCCAAGCGCCGCGTGGCCGAACTCAGCGCTGCCGAACCGTCGGTCAGCGGGCGGATCGAGCTGGTCGAGGGCGACATCACCCAACCCGGACTCGGACTCGCCGCGGGGGCGCTGAGCGAAGTCACCGAGGCGTGGCATCTGGCCGCTGTGTATGACCTGGCGGTGGCGCGTGAGGTAGCGATGCGGATCAATGTCGACGGCACCCGCAACGTCCTTGACGCACTTGAACAGTGTCCCAACCTGACCCGGCTGCACTACTTCAGCACCTGCTACGTCAGCGGACGCTACGCCGGCCCGTTCGGCGAGGACGACCTGGAAGTGGGTGCGCCGTTCAACAACTATTACGAGGAGACCAAGCATCTCGCCGAGGCGGACGTGAGATGGCGGATGTCGGCCGGGATGCCGGCGACCATCTATCGGCCCTCGATCGTGGTCGGTGACAGCCGAACGGGTGAGACGCAGAAGTTCGACGGGCCCTATTTCGTCATGCAGTGGCTGTTGCGGCAGCCCCGGCACGCGATCCTGCCGGTGGCGGGAGATCCCACCATGACGCGGGTGAACGTGGTCCCGCGTGACTTCGTCGTCGACGCGGTGAGTTATTTGAGTGGGCTGGCCATTTCGGAGGGCCGCACCTATCAGCTGGCCGATCCCCAACCGCTGACGGTCGAGGAGATGACCGACGTGCTGGCCCGGGTGACCGGCCGGCAACTGATCAAGATTCCGCTACCGCGCAAGCTGGCGAAGGGCTCGTTGGCTCATGTTCCCGGGCTCTACCGGTTGATGCGGATCCCGCCGGAGGCGGTCGACTATTTCACCCATCCCACTTTCTATTTGACCGACCATTGCCGCGCCGACCTCGCCGACGGCCCGGTCGGGCCCCCGCCATTCACCGGCTACGTCGATCGGCTGGTGGATTTCATGCGCCGCCACCCGGAAGTCGGCTCCGCGGCGATGTTCTGACGGTGCCGCGCGCCGCTGTGCAGGTGCCTGAACCGGGACCATGACCACGAGCGCGTCCGCTGGATAACCGCCCGCATGCGGCCATAGGGCGATCCTGAACCGGCAACAAAGTTGTTCGGCACGCTTTAATTAGTGCATGGAATTGATGATGCCCAACGACTCGATGTTCCTGTTCGCCGAATCGCGGGAGCATCCCATGCACGTGGGCGGCTTGTCGTTGTTCGAGCCGCCGCAGGGGGCCGGTCCGGAGTTCGTGCGGCAGTTCTACGACGCTCTGGTTGCCAACGAGGAATTCCAGCCCACGTTCCGTAAACACCCCGCGACGATCGGGGGTGGAATCGCGCGTGTGGCATGGGCCTACGACGACGAGATCGACATGGACTACCACGTCCGACGCTCCGCCCTGCCGTCGCCGGGACGGGTACGCGACCTGCTGGAGCTGACCTCGAGACTGCATACCAGCCTGCTCGACCGGCACCGCCCGCTGTGGGAACTGTACGTGGTGGAGGGGCTCAACGACGGCCGGTTCGCGATGTACACCAAGATGCACCACGCCCTGATCGACGGTGTCTCCGCGATGAAGCTGATGCAGCGCACCCTGTCGACCGACCCGGACGACACCGAGGTGCGGGCGATGTGGAATCTGCCCCGGGCGCCGCGCCCGCCGTCGGGCGGATCGTCGTCTCCGCTCAGCTCGCTGGTCAAGCTGGCCGGATCGGTTGTGGGCCTTGCCCCTTCGACCTTGAAGCTGGCCCGCGCCGCCCTGTTCCAGCAACAGCTGACGCTGCCGTTCGCGGCGCCGCACACCATGTTCAACGTCAAGATCGGCGGAGCGCGCCGCTGCGCTGCGCAATCCTGGTCGCTGGAGCGCGTCAAGGCCGTCAAGCAGGCAGCCGGGGTCACCGTCAACGACGCCGTCCTGGCGATGTGTGCCGGCGCGCTGCGGTATTACCTGATCGAACAGGACGCGCTGCCCATCACTCCGCTGATCGCGATGGTCCCGGTGAGCCTGCGCTCCAAAGACGATTCCGACGGCGGCGGCAACAAGGTCGGCAGCCTGCTGTGCAACCTCGGCACTCACGTCGAGGACCCCGCGGAGCGGATCAAGATCATCAGCGAGTCAATGCGCGCCAACAAGAAGGTGCTCGCCGAGTTGCCGCAACTGCAGGTGCTTGCGCTGTCCGCGCTACATATGGCGCCGTTGACGTTGGCGGGTATACCGGGCTTCTTGTCGACGGTGCCGCCGCCGTTCAACATCGTCATCTCCAACGTGCCGGGCGGGACGGAGCCGCTGTACTACGGCGGCGCCCGGCTCGACGGCAGCTACCCGATGTCCAACATCCCCGACGGCCAAGCGCTGAACATCACCCTGGTGAACAACGCGGGCAATCTCGACTTCGGACTGGTCGGTTGCCGTCGCAGCGTGCCGCACCTGCAGCGGCTGTTGCTCCACCTGGAGTCGTCACTGAAGGATCTGGAGCAGGCCGTCGGAGTCTGAGGATCACCCGGATGTCCAGGCTCAGCGCCGGTTTGCTGCTGTATCGGGCACCGGCCGGAGTCGTCGAAGTCCTCATCGCGCATCCCGGTGGCCCGTTCTGGGCGCGCAAAGACGATGCGGCGTGGTCGATTCCGAAAGGTGAGTACCCCGAAGGCGAAGACCCCTGGTCGGCTGCCCGGCGGGAGTTCACCGAGGAGCTGGGCTTGCCGGTTCCTGACGGGCCGCGAATCGACCTGGGCGCGGTGAAACAATCGAGCGGCAAAGTGGTCACCGTCTTCGCCGTCGAAGCCGACCTCGACATCACCGACGTGCGCAGCAACACTTTCGAGCTGGAGTGGCCGAAGGGGTCCGGCACGGTGCGCGCATTCCCCGAGGTCGACCGGGTCGGCTGGTTTCCGGTGGCGCAAGCGCGTACCAAGCTGCTCAAGGGGCAGCGGGAATTCCTTGACCGGCTGATGGCGCAGCCGTCCGTGGCAGGCTTAACCGAGGGTTCGTGACGGCGTATGTTCGCATGATGCAGACATTGCGCACACCCGACGAGCGGTTCCACGACCTCCCTGACTTTCCTTACGCGCCAAGGTATTGCGAGTTGCCCGACGGCGAAGGCGGGACCCTGCGGGTCGCCTGGGTGCAAGACGGGCCGGAGCGCGCCGACCCGGTGCTGATGCTGCACGGCGAGCCGTCGTGGTCCTATCTGTACCGCAAGATGATTCCGGTCCTGGCCGCCGCGGGCCATCGTGTCATCTGCCCGGACCTGGTCGGTTTCGGCCGATCCGATAAGCCGACCCGCCGCGAAGACCACAGCTATGCGGGTCATGTCGAGTGGATGCGCACGCTGGCTTTCGACGTGCTGGACTTGCGCAACGTGACTCTGGTCGGACAGGACTGGGGTGGGTTGATCGGATTGCGGCTGGCCGCCGAGCATCCCGAGCGCTTCGCGCGGCTGGTCGTGGCCAACACCGGCCTGCCCAACGGCGAGCAGCCGATGGCCGAGATCTGGTGGCGCTTCCGGGAAGCGATCCAGACCGCGCCGAAGCTGGACATCGGCTGGTTCGTGCAAGGGGGATGCCGGCGGCAGATGAGTGACGCGGTGCGTGCCGGCTATGACGCCCCTTTTCCCGACGACGCATACTGTGCCGGCCCGCGCGCCATGCCCGGTCTGGTGCCGACCTCCCCCGACGACCCGGCGGCAGCGGCGAACAAGACGGCCTGGACGAAACTGTGTGTGAGTCCGACGCCCATGCTGGTGGCGTTCAGCGACAGTGACCCGATCACCGGGCCGATGGCCGAGATCTTCAAGCGTGAGATGCGCGGAGCGCAGGGCGTCGAGCACCCGGTGGTGCACGGCGCCGGCCACTTTCTGCAAGAGGACGCCGGCGAAGAGCTGGCCGACTATATCGTGACGTTTCTGCGTCGCTGACCCAGTCCGCGTCGCCGGAAGAGGACGAACAAAACCACCGCCGCCACGATGACAGCCATCAGGAGTCCGGCGAACAGGATCACCACGATCGGATGGCGACGTTGTCGTACACGACGACCAGTTGCCGGTAAGCGTCGTCGTTGGGCGCGTTGCCGAACACGAAATCCGAAGAGATTTGCGACGTTTGGTACACGTCGACCTGAGTCTTGGTCAGATGGGACCCGTGGTTGCCGGCCAGTTCCCGCAGCACCGGGTCACGAACCTGGCCGGCGACCGTGCCCGCGAACTGGACCTGGGTGAATTGCCGGGATCTGCGGTCCGAGGCGTAGTACCTGGTTGACGACATCCGGGGCATGGGCTGCAGTGGCTCCCTCGCGCGGCGCGGCGGCTCTCGGAAAGCCCATTCCCAGGACCCAGCGGCGCTGATGCTGGATTTGTGGAGCGGTCAACGCGTCCAACTCGACGAAGGTCGCCTTGCTACGCGCCGCCATGGTCGCGGCCACCCACTTTGACCAGGGCGCACTCGACGTACGGGCACAATGTCAGCATGACGACACGGCCCATGGAGCCCACGGAATATGCCGAACCGCAGGCATTGCTGCTGCAACTGCTGGACCCGGCGATCCGTGCCAACCCGTATCCGGTGTGCGCACAGCTTCGTGAGCACGGGCCGCTGCAGCTGCCGGACGCCAACTTCGTACTTTTCTCGACCTATCACGACTGCGACGAGGTGCTGCGGCACCCGTTGTCGAGCAGCGACCGGTCCAACTCGACGATCGCCCGGCGACGGCTGCAGGATGCACCGGCCGCGGGCACCGAATTCCCGCCCGGCTTTTTGTTTCTCGATCCGCCCGATCACACCCGGCTGCGCAAGCTGGTCAGTAAGGCGTTCGCCCCGAAAGTAGTGAACGCACTGCGACCCGATGTCACCGCGCTGGTTGACGGATTGCTGGACCGGATCGCCGAAAAGGGCCGCTTCGACGTGGTCGGCGACTTCGCCTATCCGTTGCCGGTGGCGGTGATCTGCCGGCTGCTCGGGGTGCCGCTGGAAGACGAGCCACAGTTCAGCCGGGCGTCGGCCTTGCTGGCGCAGTCGCTGGACCCGTTCCTCGCCTTCACCGGCGAGGATCCGGAGGACTTTAACGACGGGCTGGCGGCTGGCAGCTGGCTGCGCGAGTATCTGCGCGGGCTGATCGCGAGGCGCCGGTCGCAGCCCGGCGACGACTTGATGTCCGGTCTTATCGCGGTAGAGGAGTCGGGAGATCAGTTGACCCAGGAGGAGATCGTGTCGACCTGCATGCTGCTGCTGGTCGCCGGACACGAGACCACGGTGAACCTGATCGGCAACGCCATCTTGGCGATGCTGCGGGACCGTCGG
The DNA here is from genome assembly GCF_002086675.1 of Mycobacterium persicum. Lineage (GTDB taxonomy): Bacteria > Actinomycetota > Actinomycetes > Mycobacteriales > Mycobacteriaceae > Mycobacterium > Mycobacterium persicum. Next base: position 53,246 of record NZ_MVIF01000016.1, on the reverse strand, counting down.
CACTGGGTTGCGCTGGGCGCCGACGCTGCCCGAGCGCCGGCGGTCATCGAGGAAACCATGCGCTACGACCCGCCGGTGCAGTTGATCGGCCGAATCGCGGGCGCTGACATGATGATTGGGGACGTCGGGGTGGCTCAGGGGGACACAATGATGTTGCTGCTGGCGGCGGCACATCGTGATCCCACCGAATACGACCGACCAGACAACTTCGACCCGGCACGCGGGCCGTTGCGGCACTTGGGTTTCGGCCACGGGGCGCATTACTGCTTGGGAGCCCCGCTAGCACGGTTGGAAGCCGGGGTGGCGTTGTCGGCGATCACCGCCCGATTCCCCGACGCCTGGCTGGCCGGTGAGCCACAGTACAAAACGAACGTCACGTTGCGCGGGCTGCAGGCGCTGTCCGTCGTGATCTAGTTACTTCGCCCAGCCGTTGGGCGCGCGGCGGTCGGTCTGGTGACTTGAGTCACGTGAGTCACCGGGGGTGGGGTGTCGCCTTTCGTCTGCCTCTGAGCGGCAAATTCGTTGCGTTACTGGCGTTGTCGCGGACTGGAGGGCAGATTGGGTGTCGGGTCTGCTATGTGACTGGTGAGGCAGTTTGCCCCCGTTGATGTTCGCTGTGGGTGAACATGTGAAATCGGTTGGTGGGCAGGCACTTTCTACCCGCATTCGTGTCGGAGGGCGCCGATAGGCTGAGGGAACTAGCGGCATTCGTGGACAGCGGACGTCGCCCAAACTCTAGTCGCGGTTGTCGTTCTCACCGCTTTGGCCCTCTTCGCCGGAAGGGGTCTGGGCGGCCAAAATGATCGAGATCGGTATTGGTGTGGACAGCTCGAATTTGCCTTGCTCGTCATAGTAGGCGCCGATCGTGTACTCGCCTTCTATCTCGATCGGGAAAGAGAGTTCTTGGGTAAAGCACCGGTATTTGGATGCTTTATCGTCGTCGTCCGGCCAGTGCCAACTGGCTTTGAGGGTTCCGCGCGGCACCCCGGCGGGGTCTTTGCACACGACGTGGAGTTCTGGGTCGTAGTCACCACCTGCTTTGGCATGCACCACCAGAACAACGGGAACCTTTGCCCAGAGCGGCATTTGGTCGACCTGAAACCAGGTCATCGGAATGCGCGTCGCATTGATCGCGCCGTATTCGTCCAATGTCGCGGTGCCGGCAACGAACAATGAAGATACGTGCAGCATTCCGACATCTTAAGGGCGTCGAATGGCTGAATCCGGACGTTCGAATTTGCGGGCGCGCCGCGCAGGGCTGCGCCCGGGGACGCGGTGTAGCGATAAAGGCGGATATCGCACCGCCGGAACTGCCCGCCCAGGGGGTCGGGCGATCGAGCGTAGCTACACCGCGTCTCGGGACTTGACCTCCGATCTAGTCGGCCCGACAGCCGACACGGTGCTTACGAATCGATGTCGTCGACCACGAAGACAGCCCACGCGTATGCGGCGTCCACCTCGTGGAAAAGGGCTTCATGGCTCATCAGGTATCTCCTTATCGCAATTCACCTGCCGTGCGGAAGTGCCCAGCCTTGCAACGATGCCTCATTTCAGCGGCATGCGTTGTCCCCTGATCAGGGGTTCTTTACGACGAATTCCGAGTAGCACGAACGGTGGACAACGGGGGTCCGCCATCAGGCGGGATCGGGGGTTGTCGTAATCAGGTCAAGGTGACGCCGAACCAGCGGGTGAGCAGGCGATCAAGCTCGTCGAGGTCGGCGATGTTAGGTGTTGGCGCCGCGGACGCCCAGGCTACGTAGCCATCTGGACGTACCAGCAGCGCCGTTGCCGGCACGTCCCCGACCGGGCGTCCGGCGGCGACGGTGACCCGGTCGATGTCGACCGCCGCCTGAGCCACCACGCCGTGCTCGGTGAGGTCTACCAGCAACGGCCTCCCGTCGCGGGCGAGCTCCGCGATGCGGGTGGCTCCGCGCGAGTTTTCGACCGCAAAATCCGGCACCCAGCGCCCGACGAGGGGATGCTCATCCGAACTCGCCGCATAGCGAATATCGGCGCCCGACACCAGGTTGCCGAGGTGGCGGACCACATCGGGTTGCGCCAGCAATTCGGTGAAGAGTTCCCGTAACGCGGTGACTTCGGCCCCGGGCCGAATAAGGGCCAGCTGGGCGCGGCTGTACATGATCACCCGCTCGGCGGCGGGCCGGCGCTCGGCCTCGTAGGTGTCGAGTAGCTCGGGGCCGACCCGTCCGTCGAGCACGGCGGCCAGCTTCCAGCCGAGGTTCATCGCATCCTGCAAACCCAGATTGAGACCTGGTCCCCCGAGCGGCGGCTGCACGTGCGCGGCATCGCCGACCAGCAGGACCCGGCCGGCCCGGTATCGCGACGCGATCCTCGAGTTCACGCCGCGGTAACGCCGCAAATCCGGTGGTGCGCCGGTGGATTCGGGCTGGAGCGGCACAGCCGCGCCCAGCACGCGTTTGATGCTGGCCTCCTGCTCGGCAACGGACATGGGCGCGGTGTCGCTGTCGGTGGAGTCGGGGTTTTCGCGCGGTGCGCTATCCAGCTCGATGGTGAATGCCCCCGGCCGGTCTGTCAGTTGCAGGCCCCAACCGAAGATGCCGTGGGGGGTGCGAAAGTACTGCCGGGGCGGGACGGCACCGAACCCCGGTACATTCAGCGAGCCGTTCACCGGATCCACCCAGTCAAGCGGCGGCAGCACCCCGAACGTCACATGTTCGATGACGTCGTACGACGACATCCCGGGAAAGTCGATGCCGGCCAGCTTGCGGGTGAAACTCGAGCCGCCGTCGGCGCCGATCAGGTATTCGGTCGCCAGCTCATAGGCGCCGTCCGGCCCGGCGATGTTGACGGTGACGCCGTCGTCGCCCTGGTCGAAGCCGGTCAACGCGTGACCCCAGCGGAAGTCGACGCCGTATTTCTGGGCTGCGGCCAGCAGCACCTCGATGAGCCTGGGTTGTTCCACCCGAAGCGTGTACAGCTGGTGGTTCGGCACCTGCGCGAAACTGAATGCGAACCCGGCGAAGAACGAGCCGGGGGCGGGTTGCGGGGGCTCATCCGTCCCGGTGAGAGTGCTGTACAGGCCGCGGTGGTCGAAGATCCGAACCCCTTGGCCGACAATGCCCGCCGCGCGAGGTTGGCGGTTAGGGCCGGGACTGCCGTCCAGCAGCACCGGCCGGATCCCGGCCAGTCCCAGTTCGCATGCCAGCATCAGCCCGTTGGGGCCGGCTCCGGCGATGACGACCTGGACCACGGGGTGAGACTACTAGTCCGTTCCGGTGCCCGCCGCGGTGCGCGGTCCCAAGCCGGTCACGATGTCGTTCAGTCGAAACGACACCGGCTGTTCGAGTTGGGAATAGGTGCACGAGCGTGGATCGCGGTCCGGGCGCCACCGGTTGAACTGGGCGGTGTGGCGAAACCGCGCGCCTTCCATGTGGTCGTAACGCACTTCGACGACGCGCTCGGGGCGCAGCGGCACGAACGACAGGTCTTTGCCGGCGTTCCAGCGGGAGAATTCGTTCTTGCGCGGGGTGCGTTCGCCGGCTTCGTGGGCCGCCCAGTTCCATGGGTGGTTGTCGAAAGTCGTTACCAGCGGCTGTAATTCGGTGAAGAGCTGCCGCCGCTGCGCCATTGGGAAGGCGCCGATCACACCGACCGAGGCGAGTTGGCCGTCATCCTGGTAGAGCCCCAGCAGCAGCGAGCCGACCGCGTCACCGCCGGACTTGTGCACCCGGTACCCGGCCACCACGCAGTCGGCGGTCCGTTCGTGCTTGATCTTGAACATGACGCGCTTGTCCGGCTGATAGGTGATGGAAAGCGGTTTGGCGATGACGCCGTCGAGACCTGCGCCCTCGAACTCGGAGAACCAGCGCTGCGCGGTCGCCAGGTCGGTGGTGGCCGGGGTGACGTGGATCGACGGGCCGGAGCCGGACAGCGCATCCACCAGCGCCGCCCGGCGCTCAGTGAACGGACGCTTGGTGTAGTCGTCGTCGCCCAGGGCCAGCAGGTCGAACGCGATGAACGACGCCGGGGTGTGCTCGGCGAGCATGCGCACCCGCGAATCGGCCGGGTGGATGCGCTGTTGCAGCGCCTCGAAATCCAGGCCGTGCTCGGTGGCGATGACGATCTCGCCGTCGATGACGCAGCGCGGCGGCAACTCGGCGCGCACCGCCGCGACCAGCTCGGGGAAATAGCGGGTCATCGGCCGCTCGTTGCGGCTGCCCAGCTCGACCTCGTCGCCGTCACGAAAACAGATGGACCGGAAGCCGTCCCATTTCGGCTCGTATGAGGCGTCCGCCGGGATGGTCTTGACGGACTTGGCCAGCATCGGCGAAACGGGCGGTATCACGGGTAGGTCCATGGGTTCATTCTGGCGTGCGGCATGCTGGAATCCAGCTATGGCCGCTGCTGCAGAAGAACTCGACGTCGACGGCATCCGGGTGCGGGTGACCAACCCGGACCGGGTGTACTTCCCGCAGCTCGGCTCCGGCGGCACCAAACGCCGGCTGGTCGAGTACTACCGCGCCGTTGGCCGGGGCCCGATGCTGGCCGCGTTGCGCGACCGGCCCACGCATCTGCAGCGCTTTCCCGACGGCATCGACGGCGAGGAGATCTATCAGAAGCGGGTGCCCCAGCACCGTCCCGACTACCTGCAGACCTGCCGGGTGACGTTCCCGTCGGGACGCACCGCCGACGCATTGCAGGTGACCCACCCGGCGGCGATCGTCTGGGCGGCGCAGATGGGCACCGTGACACTGCACCCGTGGCAGGTGCGCTGTCCTGACACCGAGCACCCCGACGAATTGCGCATCGATCTGGATCCGCAGCCCGGTACCGGTTTTGTGCAGGCGCGGGATGTCGCCGTCGACGTGTTGCGGCCGTTGCTCGACGAACTCGGGTTGGTCGGCTACCCGAAGACATCGGGCGGGCGCGGGGTGCACGTGTTTTTCCGGATCGCCACCGACTGGGACTTCATCGCCGTGCGTCGGGCGGGCATCGCGCTGGCCCGCGAGGTGGAGCGTCGCGCGCCCGACGCGGTGACCACGTCCTGGTGGAAGGAAGAACGCGGCGAGCGGATCTTCATCGACTTCAACCAGAATGCCCGCGACCGCACCATGGCGTCGGCGTATTCGGTGCGCCGTACCCCGATTGCCACCGTGTCGACACCGTTGACCTGGGATGAGCTGGCGGGCGCGGACCCCGACGACTACACCATGGCCACGGTGCCCGACCTAGTGCGGCGTCGTGACGATCCCTGGGCCGGCATGGATGATGTGGCGCAGTCGATTGCGCCGTTGCTGGACATGGTTGCCGCGGACGAAGAGCGCGGCCTCGGAGACATGCCGTACCCGCCGAATTACCCGAAGATGCCCGGGGAACCGAAACGGGTGCAGCCGAGCCGGGATACCGATCTGAAGAGGGATGCCCGCAACGGGTAGCGCCGAACTCATACCGCGGTCAGCGCACCGGTTGTGGGCTCGCGGCGTCGCTCTTCGGGTCGATCAGGATCTTCGCGTGTGCCTCGGGGTCGCCGAGCGCGTCGAACGCGGCCTCGACACCGGGCAGCCCGACGGTCCCGGTGATCAGCGGCGCGGCGTTGACCTTGCCGTCGGCGAGCATGTGCAGCGTGTCGCGGAATTCGAGCGGGGTGTAGCCGAGCACGAACCGCAGGTCGATCTCCTTGTTGATCGCCATCGCCGGGCGGATCTGGTCTGCGCCCATGCAGACCCCGACCACCACAACGCGGGAAAACAGTGGGGCGCTCGCGATGATGCCGTCGATAATGCCTGGGACACCGACACATTCGAAGACGACCGGGTGCTTGGGCGTTGCCGCGCCAGCCGCTTCGGCCACGCGCCACAGATGCCACCAGGGCAGCCGCAGCCGGTGTAGCTTTTCGACGGTGCCGACCGCGAGGTCGAACGCGTCGAGGATGCTTTTCAGGTAGCCCTTTCCCGGTCCATGGGCGGCGGCCGCCTCGTAGGGGGCGTCCTGCGCCGCATCGACGACGACGTCGGCGCCGCAGGCGGTGGCCAGCGCGCGCCGGCCCGCGGAGAAGTCGCTGGCGATCACGGTGCGCACGCCGTGTGCCTTCAGCATGCAGATCACCGCGAGGCCGATAGGGCCGCAGCCGATCACGATTGCGACGTCGCGTTTGCCCACGTCGCCGCGCCGCACGGCGTGCCAGCCGACGGCCATCGGCTCGGTCAGCGCAGCGATCTCCGGCGACAGGCCGTTAGGGACGGGAAACGTCAGCGACTGCTCGACGAGCAGCTGCTCGGCGTAGGCGCCCGGCGCCATTGTCGACAGTCCGATCCCGTGCACCTCGTTGCCGCGTCGCAGCAGCGGCATGGCCACAACCGGGGTGCCGGGCCGGGGAGCTTTGCGGGTGCCGGGGCCGTAGTCGACCACGTCGCCGCAGAATTCGTGTCCGAACACCACGTGCTGATCGGATCGCATGAAGGCGTGGTAGCCCGATTCGTCCATCATGTCGGCGAGTTCGTCACAGTGGTAACGGGCGTGCAGGTCCGATCCGCAGATGCCACACTTGCGGACATCGATCAGCAACTGCCCTTTGGCCGGTTGCGGGGTGCGCTGTTCGACTACCTCGAGCTTCGCGTTGGTGCAGGTTACCGCTCTCATCCTGAGACAGCCTGTTCGGTCGGATTGATGTTGTTGCCGGGGCAAACGTAAGCCTGGACGAACCCGGCTGTCACCCCCCCAGGGCGTCATCACCCGCACCGATCACGGCTTCTCCGCGATCATCAGGGTGTAGCCGAGGCGTCCGGCCTGGACTTCGGATCGCGCCAGCGCGGTGAACGCGCGGACGGTGTCGAGCTGGATACCGTTGTCTGCCAAGGTATCTGGCACGGCGATAGCCAAGGCGGTGATCCGCGAGTCGATGCGGTCGATCATGTCCAGCAAGCTCCGGTCGTGCGACTCGACGTGGCGGATGCGTAGCCCCGCCTGCTGCAGGATGCCGGTGTAGTCGGTGACCGACCGGGCGTCGGCGATGCAAGCCACCCAGGCGCGCAGTGAGGTCAGCTCCGGCGGTAGGCCGGCATCGGTGACGGTGACATCGGTGATGCCGACCAAGCCTCCCGGACGCAGGATCCGGGCGAACTGGCGGGCTGCCGCAGCCTTGTCCGGAAAGGTGCACAGTGCGCATTCGCACACCAGGGCGTCAAAAGCGTTGTCGGCCAGGGGAAGTGCCTCGGCGTCGCCGTGATGGAGGTGCACCCGATGCTGCAGCCCGGCTTGCGCAACGGCCGCCCGGGCGCGCGTCACATTGATGTCGCTGAGCTCCACCCCGTCGACCTCGACATGGTATTCACTGGCGAGCAGTCGTGCGGTGGCGCCCCGCCCGGCGGCGACATCGGCAACCCGCCGCCCTGGCCGTAGCCCCAGCCGGTTTGCCAGCCTGCGGGTCAGTGCCGCGCCGCCCGGATGATAGGAGTCGCCGAGCAGCAGGGTGACGATGTCGCCGGAATAAGCTTCGGCGCAGCAGGCTTTGATCTGCTGCGGTGACAGCGTGATCGGCGTCGCACGGTGGCCGGCCTGCTTGGAACCGTGTGGGGAATCGGTCACCAGACCGGCGAGCGGGGCGGCGTTGGGCACGATATCGGGAACCGGCACGCCGGTGAGCTGTTCGCGGACTTGCTCGCGGTAGCCCACCGAGTTGTAGGCGCAGAACGGGATCAGTCGCCCGTCCGGAGTGAGTTGCTGCACACAGCATTTCATCAGTTGCTTGACGTTCAGGGTGTAGGGGTCCTGGAAGTCCTGGATCACGATGGCGAAGACCCGATCGGTCAGGTTGGCCAGCGCCTCGGGCAGGTTGATCCCGCAGGCGTTGGCGCAGTCGAGCGCGGCTGCCGCCCGCTGCAACTGTTCGATCGTGGTGTCGGTGCCCATCACCGCCGACGCCGACCACAGCTTCTCCAGCGCTTCGCGAATCGCCAGGTCGGGGATCACCCGGTTGGACACGTAGTCGAGATAGTCCTGCACGTCAAGCAGTCGCGGAATTGGCAGCACATGCTCACCGTCGGTGAGCAGATAGGTGATCGATCGACAGGTGGGAAAACAACACGGAACCGGGAAGAAATCGTCGGCCTGGAACCAGGCGGGCAGCTGGGCGGCGATGCCGTGGACGATATCGGAGTTGGTCAGCCTGGTCAGGGGATCGAACTGCAGGTGCCGGCCGGCGTGGGTGACCGGCTGGAACACCACCGATTGCACCGCTGGCTGCGCCATACCGTGACGGATGACGGCGCCGAGTTCGTGGTCGTTGACCCCGCGCTCGACGGCGGCCACCAAGGTCACGGTCAGGCCCGCCGCCGCGCAGTTGTCCAGCGCGCGGGCCTTGATGTCCCGCAGATCACGGCCGCGGATCTGGCGATAGGTGGCTTCCTCGAGGCCGTCGAACTGCAGGTAGATGTGCACTGGGCGCCCCGGCCGGTTGCGCTGCGCAAGGTTGGCGACGAACTGCCGATCCGATGCCAGCCGAATGCCGTTGGTGTTGATGATGACGGTCTTGATCGGACGGGTCTGGGCGGCGTCGACGAACTCCAGGATCTGCTTGTGGATCGTCGGCTCGCCGCCGGAGAGCATCACGACTTCGGGTTCGCCTTCGGCGGCGACGAGTGCGTCGAGCATCGTCTCGCACTGCGCCAAGGTGAGCGCGTAGCCGTCGGGCCGGTGACCGGAGTCGGCGAAACAGATCGGGCAGTCCAGGTTGCAGTGGGTGTTGACTTCGATCAACCCCAGGCAGGCATGCTGCTTATGATCCGGGCAAAGCCCGCAGTCGGTGGGACAGCCGTCGCGGATCTCGGTCTGAAATTGCAGCGGAATGGTGCCGGGTTTGTTGAATCGCATCGAGTCCAAGTACATCTGGGCATCCCCGTACACCAGGGCCTCGAACTCGCCATGGTCGCGGCAGCGCTTGCGCAGATATACCTTGCCGCCGCGGACGTTGACCTGTGCGTCGATCACGACCTTGCACACCGGGCAGATGCTCCTGGTGTACTCGAGGAATACCTCGTCGCGATCCCGTTTCATCGTCGTCACTGGTGCCCCGTTTCCCATCGGCCCGGTAAACCGGGGTAGCTCATCACGGCGGGTAGCGTGCCCGCGCGCAACTGTCATCAGGACTACAGTTCAGCTGCGCGGCGCACCGCAATAGCGTGCTATAGCGGCAAGGATGATTGCAGGAGGTTGACCAGAATGATTCGTGCTGTCTGGAACGGCGCGGTGCTTGCCGAGGCGCCGCGAACCGTCCGGGTGGAGGGCAACGACTACTTTCCGCCGGAGTCGCTGCGGCGCGAGCACCTGGTCGACAGCTCGACGAAGTCGATATGCCCGTGGAAGGGCCTGGCGCACTATTACACCGTATCGGTCAACGGTGATGTGAATCCGGACGCCGCGTGGTACTACCCACGTCCGAGCCCGCTGGCGCGTCGGATCAAGAACCACGTCGCGTTCTGGAACGGTGTGCGCGTGGAAGGCGAGCCGGAAGAAGCTCCTCCGCAAAGACCATCGTTTAAGGATGGCCGGCTGCCGATCTGGCGCATCGGCATCACCGGCGGTTTGGTCGGCATCCTGTGCTGTGTGGGACCCACCGTCCTTGCGATGTTCGGAATCATCAGCGGTGCAACGGCATTGGTGTGGGCCAACAATCTGTACGGCAACTACGCGTGGTGGTTCCGGCTGAGTGGCCTGGGCGTCCTCGCGCTGCTGGTATGGATTGCGTTGCGGCGGCGCAATCAGTGCAGTCTCGGCGGCATCCGCCGGTTACGGTGGCGGCTGGCGACCACGCTGGGCATCGCGGTTGGCACCTACGCGGTGTTGTACGCGGTGACGACCTGGCTGGAAAGGTTCGCCTAGACCACGGCGTTGAACGCGGTGACTTACCCGGACATGGCGGCGCGCGGGCGCCCCACCAGCAGCACACCCGAGATGACAGTCGAAAAGCTCACTCAGAAAGCCGGTCTCGAGGTCCCGGGCGATGACGAAAGTCGGCGCAATCGGCTATCGGGGCTAGCTCCGCTGAGCGGTCTCGCCCCCGGACTCGGAATGCGGACATTCAGATCCACCTCCATGGAACGAATCCAACCCGCCAATCCGGCTGACGGCGGTGCACCTGTCAACCGCTTGACGATGCAGTGCTACGGCGAAACATGCTGCGACAGGCTAACATTCGCAATCCGAGGGCGCCAGTCAGGAGTGCGGCGAGAATAGCCAGCAGCGGCCATACCCCGAGCGAGTCCACGCGTTGGACCAGCCACGTTTGCACCGCACCGGCGGCTTCAATGACGGGATCCTCCGTGTCGGCGTCGGTGAAATACGGCCGGATCTCATAGTAACCGTAATAGGTCACGTAGAGCCCGGTCAGCAGCAGCAGCAGGCCTGCCACGCGACCGAGGGCGGGCAGGATGCGACGGAGCACACCCGCCGCCGATGACCCGACAAATGCCACGGCCAGTGCGGCCACTCCCACAGTGATGGCCATGCCGAGGGCGTAGACCACGAATGCCAGAACCCCGGTGTGTATCGAGCCGCGCCGAAATGTGGTGCTGATCAACGCCAGAAATGGCCCGATCGTGCACGACAGCGAGGCCACCGCGTATGCGACGCCGTAGCCGTACATGGAACGCAGGCGCGCAGTTGGTGCGCCACCGGAAATCTTTGGCGCCACCACAGCGATATCTCTGCCGCTGAGCAGCCAGGCCGCCAAACCGATCAGCAACACACCGATGATCACGGTGGCAAACGGAACATACTGCTGCGCCGAGGCGATCAGTGGCGCAATCAGCAGACCGAAGAGGCCGAACACCGTGAGGAATCCGGCTGACATGACAAGCGTGGCCGCTCCAGCACGGGCCAGCGCCGCTGGCCGCGACGTGATCTGGCTGCCGCCGGCGATGACCAAGCCCAGATAGCCTGGCAGGAACGCAAATCCACACGGGTTCAGCGCGGCCACCAGCCCGGCGGTCAGCGCCAGGACCAGCGGGGTCGTGTCGATCACAGGTCAGCCAGCATGCTAACCCGCTTGGTCAACTCGGGTTCGGTCAAGGGACCTTCGACGACGTCGATAGTGCCGTTTGCGCTGACGAACGCGAAAGCCGGTTGCGCCGTCACGCCGAACTTCGCCCAGACCGCCGCGTCGGTATCGGCCAGCTGCGGCATCGAGGTGAGCTGGTATCTGTCGACGAAGTCTCGCATCGCCGGTACCTGGTCTTGCGCGGCTACCCCTACGAAGGTCACCGTGGGATACGCGGCGCCGACTTTGCCGACCGTTGCGGCTTCCCGTTGGCAGACGGGACACCACGGCGCCCAAAACCACAGCACTGCAGGCTTGCCCGACAGGCCTTCGCCCGAAAATATGCGGCCATCAAGGGTCTTGGCGGTGAACTGCAACTGCGCCGGCACGGGCAGATGGGCGCCGGCCGATCCGGACGTCGCGACCGACGCTACCGCCGGCGCCGCAGCCGGCAGCGTGGTAGCACCGCGGGCGCACCCGGCGATCAAGGCGATGAGGGCTGCAAGAGCGACAAGGGGGGCTAGCAAGGCCAAATGGGTTGTGCCATCGCCGATTCCGGCGTCAGTAGGCCGGCGGAATGGCCCGCGCGAGGTTTGGCCGGTGGTCATGTTCAGGTGGCGAACCGGAATGGTCGCGCCGATGGACAGTCTTCTGCTCGTCACGTCCATAGTCCAGCCCAACGGCTCGACGGAAAACACAGGTTGGTCAGCGTGCTGACAATTGTCCATGTTCACGCCGGTTGCGGAACGGTCCGGACCGGGTATCAGCGTGGGATCAGATAGATGCGGTGCCGGTACGTGCTAATAGGTGAACTATGACAACCGCGTTTGTGCTCTCCGGGGGCGGCAGCCTCGGGTCTATCCAGGTGGGGATGCTCCTCGGTTTGGCCGAAAGCGGCATTAGGCCGGACCTGATCGTCGGCACCTCCGTCGGCGCCGTCAACGGCGGTTGGCTGGCGTCGCGTGCTGATGTCGAGGGCATTCGCATGCTGGCCGACCTGTGGCGGTCGATATCGAGAGAAGACGTGTTCCCCACCCGCCCGATCGTGGGGCTGTTGGGTTTTCTCGGTCTGCGTTCCAACCTGGTGCCGAGCCACGGTATGCGGCGGCTTCTCAAGGGCCATCTGCAGTTTTCCCGGCTGCAGGATGCACCGATACCGCTGCATGTGGTGGCCACCGACGTGCTGTCGGGCCACGACGTCCTGCTTTCCTCGGGTGACGCGGTCGACGCGATCACTGCCAGCGCCGCCATTCCCGCCGTCTTTCCCCCAGTGAACATCGACGGACGGGATCTGATGGACGGCGGTGTCGTCAACAACACTCCGCTGTCGCACGCGGTGGCGCTCGGCGCCGATCTGGTCTGGGTGCTGCCGACCGGCTACCCATGCGCGCTGCCCGAAGCACCAAGGGGGGCGCTGGCGATGGCGATATACGCCTTGACCCTTGCCATCAACCAACGCCTGGCCGTGGATGTCGCCACCTATGAGAAATCGGTCGACCTGCGCGTCGTCCCACCGCTGTGTCCACTCGGTGTTACGCCAATCGACTTCTCGCATACCACCCGGCTCATCGAACGATCGCATAACAGCACCCGCGAGTGGCTGGCGACGCGTCGCCCCGTCGTTGGTCAGGCGGCGTTGCTCGCGCCGCATCGGCATTGAACCATCGCGAGCGCCGAAGAATCGCCCTGGTTCAGCGGAAGCGTGTGGTGGCGGCAAGACCGCTCGATACTAAAGCGCCGGTTCGTAGGGGCGACGCGGCCACGTCGGGCTGTGCTCAGGGTCGGAGTCCCGCGTCACGTCGGTACGGGCCTCGTCGCGAGCGTTGGAAGGAAAGGAAGTGTCGACACACCACCAGGCGTCGCAGAGTTTGGCCCACCACTGCGGTACGGGTAGCGGGGAGGCGCCGCAGGCCACCACCCCGTAGGTATCCGGGTCGCCGGGAGCTCCGGGCGACGACGTCACGTATTGATCCACCATTGCGGCGACATTGTTGTCCACGTCGATCTCGCAGTGCACGTTTCCGGCATACGGTGACGGAATGCTCACTTGCATACCAGCTTTCGCCGGATCGGCCAGCATGGTGTTGGTGGTGAATTCGCGGCCTGTCGCGCTCAACGGGGCGGTAGCCGTATAGCTGTCGTTGACCATGTAGATCGCTCGAGCGCTGGAAATGGGCGCGTCCACCTTCACGATGTAGGTGACGTTGTGCGGGTTGTGCGGGTCGGCCAGTGCAGTCGCGGGAGTCAGCAGCCAGCCGAGGGCAGCGCCCGTCACGGCGGCGATCACCGCCCAGCTGCGCGTGGTGGGACTCATGACGGCAGACAATACGCTCCGCCTGCTTTGCCGGCCAGGTTTTTCTGGCCATTGCCGCAGCCTTTGCGGCGAGGTCCGGGCCGGTATTCGGGTGCGCGAGTTCTTTCAACCGAATAGTCATCTGGATAACACTTCTGCTAATCGGCCTCCGGCCCGGATAACCCCGGATAACCTCACCCCGGATAACGATGTAAAAGATCGGCTTCTCCAGGCCGCCTGTGTGGGTTACGCTCTGCGCTGACTTCCACGACGACAAGGATCCGCAATGGAATCTGCATCCCTCGGGCGTCGCCTGCGGCGAAATCCCCTGGACCGCAGGACATTTCTGGCCCTGATGGCTGTCACGGCCGGCGCGGGTGTGATCAGGAGCGCCGGTCCGGCGCGGGCCGGTGGCGAAGAGCTGCGAGACCTGCCTCAGGTGTCCAGCGAGAACGGCGTCTTGGACTATTCGCTGGAGGCGGTGACCAATCCGGTAGAGCTGGGCGGTCGTCAGTTGACCCTGGAGACATACAACGGCCAGTTTCCGGGACCGATCTTGCGGATACGGCAGGGCGACAACCTACGAATTTTGCTGAAGAACCGCATCGTTCCGGTAGGCATTCCCACAAATAATGTTTTCATGGTGCCCTATTGCGCCTCCAAGTCGAACGACCCGCGTTTCGACACCCGGCGAGCTTGCGTCCACGACTTCTGGAATAGGTGGGAGCGAAGGGCAACCATGTTCCAGGAGTTGGTCGACACGAACTTGCACACCCATGGGCTGCAGGTGTCTCCGGAGGACCCCGGGGACAACGTGGGACTTCAGCTGGGCCCGCTGCAAGACCACCAGTACAGCTACAACATCGCGGCCAACCAGCCGACCGGGTTGCATTGGTATCACCCGCATTTCCACACGGCGACGGCCCATCAGCTGTGGAACGGGCTGTCCGGTCCGATCATCGTCGAGGGCGACATCGACGCGATACCCGAGATTGCCGAAATGCGAGAGCGAACCATCGTCGTCAACGAGATGTGGATCGCCGACGACAGTGCCGAGGTGCCGTTCGCCGTGGTGGTTCCCATGGCGGGTCACGCACCCTTCGAATCCATTCCCGCGGTGCCGTCGTCCATGTACTACCCCCTCAACGGCCAACTGCTGCCCGACATCAGTATCAAACCGGGGGAGGCGCAGCGCTGGCGGTTTCTCAACGCGTGCCCGCATCGGTCGATCTGGCTACATGTCGAGGGTCACACGCTGCACCAAATCGCCACGGACGGAACGCCTTACCACACACCGCGGCCCCGGCCGAACATCATGCTGGCCGCCGGCAACCGGGCCGAGTTCATCATCAAGGGGCGTGAGCCGGGCCGCTACCGGATCTACGCGGCAGCCTACGACCAGGGCCACCCCGGCGGTCCGCGCCCCTCGATGCCGTTGGGCACATTGGTGGTGACCGGGAACAAGGTCAACAGCCGGATGCCCACCACCCTGGTGGATCCGCCACAGATGCCGAACCTGCCCATCGCCCGCCGTCGCACCATGGTGTTCTCCGGAGACATCACCGGCCGGACCGGCATGGGAGTGCAGTTCCTCATCGACGGAAAGGAATTCGATCACCAACGGATTGACACCGAGGTCGAGGCTGGCACCATCGAAGAGTGGACGATGATCAATGAGGATGTCTTTCAGCATCCAATTCATATCCATGTCAACCCGTTTCAGGTCGTCGACATCCACGGTATCCCACCCGGGGACACCAGCTGGCAGACGGAGCCGGACGTGTGGTGGGACACCTTCCGGCTACCCCCGTTCGGCCGGTACACCCTACGTATGTATTTCCGCCCCGACGTGACCGGCATGACCGTTTATCACTGCCACATTCTGCCGCACGAAGACAGGGGAATGATGGGCCTTCTCATGATCGATCCGCCCGGACAGCATGCGATGGAGTGATGATGCGCCGCCCACTTGTCATCGCTTTTGTGCTATCGACATTGTCGGCCGTCGGCCTGGCAACAGCCGATCCGTCAATGCAGCCGATGGAGAGCGAAGGTCGCTACACCTTCAACCAACAGCATCGCGACAATCTCAGTTGGTGGAACCGCACCTGGGTGCCGCAGCTCATCCCCAAAGGCGCCCTGCTCGAAGTGCAACTGCCGAGCGATCCGATCCACTGGATTCCCTACGGCGAACCGGACTGTCAGCCGAGCCCGGGCTGGGACTGGGCCGAAATCAGCGGTTCGTGGTACCCGGACGGCCCCCCGCGGCACCAGCGGGTTGCCGTGCAACTTGAAGGTCAGCGCACCGTTCCCAACGAGAACCGCTACCGGGAGTCGGCAAACCCGTACGAACTGCCCGGCGTGTACATCCCGTTCGACAAACGGGTGGACGGCAGCAGGACCATCACGATCTTCGACTACCGACTCCTGCCCGGAAACCCCGACGACTACTGGGCCGGAAGGGGTTTGGCAACAATCTGCCTGCGTCCCGACCCGATCCCCGAGGACGTCAGAGTGCTGGGCTTCCCGCCCGACACGCCGCCCACCTACGTGCTGACGCTTGTCGTCGGCGTGCGGCAGGCCTCCTACGGCGGCGGCCTGCCACCGACCCCGCTACCCCTACCGCCGATGGTCACCCTCGAGCCGGGCGGGCCGGCCGAGCCCGCTGCCGAGGCGCCTGGCTAGCTTATGGCCCCCAAATCATGAGGTCTTCCATCCCGTTGTTCATCGTCACCGTGGTGGGCGAGGCGCCGGTGACGTCGAAGTGGATTTTTCCGGTCGATTGTGCGCCTTCGGGAATGGTGGCTCCACTGATGTTGGACGGCGAAGAGACAAACCACAGAACCCGGTAAGCCGCTTGTTCGGGAGCGACGGCGTTGAACTGCGAAATGGCGGGAGTGACGCTGCCCCGAATGGCCTTGACGGTCGCTGTCGCTTCCCAAAGCTTCCCGGCCACCTGGTAGCCCGGCGTCTCATCGCTGCTGGGCTGCAGGTTGCTGACCTTCCAGCTGAGGACAACCTGACCGACGCTGTCGGTCATCGTCAGTTCGGTGCCAAGTTTGCCGACCATCGGATAGGCGGCCGACGCAGTCGGTGCACTGGTGACCCCGGCGGTTGCCACGACCAGGGTTGCGACTGCCGCCTGAATCAAGGTGGTGATTTTCATGGTGCTCTCCTCGGTGGTTGGAGCGACAACGGTATATATATAAATCACCCTTTTCGCATATGACCACTGTTTTCAAGAATTGTTATCCGCCGCTGCCAGCGCCTCGGTATCACGGGATTTGATCGAGATTTGGCCGGCGCGGGATGCCCACCGCTCGGCCGCAACTAAGCGTGAGCGCTCAGCGCGAGCAGCTTGGTGGCGACATCGACGAGGTCGGTCCCGACGACGTCGGCCGGAGCGAAGACCTCGGCGTAGTGCCCGTCGGTACGGCCGGCCCATCCGGTCGTCCAGCCGGCGCGCTTGGCGCCGTGGCAGTCGAAGGCGTGTACTGCGACCAGCGCGAGTTCCTCGGGCCGGTGCCCGATCACGCCCGCCGCATGCGTATAGACCGGCGACGCGGGTTTCCAGCTGCGAACCTCGGCCACGCTGATCACCTGATCGACATAGCGCCCCAGGCTGGAGCGGTTGAGAAAGTCCATGGTGGCCTCGGCGGTGCCGTTGCTCAGACAGGCCAGTGAGATCCCGGAATCGGCAAGGGTTCGCATGGCGGGTTCGGCGTCGGGGTGGGCGGGCAACGCGCCGAAGCCTGCCATGACGTGGCCCACCGCGTCCTCGTCGAGCTCGTCTCGCGCCAGCGTACGCAGTGCCGCGGCGGCGACCACCGGAAACGGCTGGTAGTCGCCGGCCAAGCTCAGCGCGATCCCGTCGCGCAATAGCCGATCAAACCAGCGCTCGGCCAGCTCGGCCGCCAGCCCGATGTCGGCGAATCGGGATCGCAATGGCGCCAACGAGATCAGAGTTTCGACGACGTCGAATACCACCGCCTTCGGCCGGTGCGGTAAGGCCATGCCTCACTTACCCCCGGGGTAACCGCCGCAAGGCATGGCGTTCGGCACGCGCTCGGGCTCGGCGTGCGATTCGATGCCGACAGGAACGGTTGCTTTGGCCATGCCGGTTGCTCCTTCGTGATGGCTAGCCGATGGATACCCAATTCGGACGCGGCTATCCCAATATGACCAGCGAAATACTCGACGATGGCGCCGGGCGCCCCCCGGCTACCTCAGGCCCGGATTCGAAAGTTATTGCGCGCGAGCGCGCAACCCGGCCTCGTCGAGGATCTCGATGACCGCATATCCGACCCGGATCAGCTGATCGCGTTCAAAGTCCTTGATCACCTTGTTAATTGACGGACGCTGGACACCGAGCATGGCCGCAATAGTGCGCTGCGCCAGTTCGACGTGGTTCTCGACGGCCTCGTCGAGCAGCAGCTGCGCCAGTTGAGCCGCCAGCGGCCGGCCAAGCAGTCCGATCAACCGCGACTGACTGGCCGACACTCGTTGCGCCACGCTCGACAGCCAACGCCGCGAAATCGCCGGGTGGGTTGCGAGCAGCCGATCGAATGCCTGCCGATCCAGAAACAGGCAGCTCGAATCGGTCAGCGCTCTTGCGGTGTAGGGCGGCGGCATGTCGAGCAGCAGCGGGATGTCGCCGTCGACATCACCCGGGCGAAGCACGTCGACCACCACGCGCCGCCGCCCGGAGCCGACCGCGAGTTCGAGCCGTCCCTGCCGCACAATGCACACCCCGCTGGCGGCGCGGTCGGCCAGGAACACGACCGTTCCCGGGGCAAAGTCTCTGGATTGGAGGCTTTCCGCGAGAGCTGACACATCGTTGGGGTGCAGCGGGGCCGATGCTCCGCGACCCACGCACCGTGCCACCCAGGCTGCGTGTCGGACCTGCGCCTCCGAGGCCTGCTGGCCGCCGCCCAGCGACTGCACGAGATGCCGGAGCGGACTTGCCGGGTGGTCTGACATCGCGCCTCCTTCATGCACCGCCGATCATGTCACGAAGCGGGCGCCGATATCCGGTTCGGCTCGATGCCCGCTCAGCGATAGCCCAGCCGGAGCAGAACTCGAGCATTGAAGGCGCCCTCGGCGGTCGTCGGCAGCCTGAAGTCGAGACCGTCGGCCACCCGATTGATCGTGTTGAACAACGCGCAGACCTCGATCGCGTCCCGGACCGCTTCCGCGCTGACGCCGGTGTCGAGCACCGCGCGCACATCGGGCGGTCCGATTTCATCGGGTGTGCGGGTTAGCTTTTCCAGCAGGCCCAGCGTCGCCCGTACCCGGTCGTCGACCGGGGCGGTACGCCAATCGCTCACTGCCGCAACGGTGATCGTGGGGTCGAGGACAGCCGAAGCGACCGCCTCATGGGTGGTGGCGCAGAATTGGCAACGGTTTTGCTCCGAAACGAAGGCGGCGAAGAGTTCTCGCTCACCGACCGTCCACGGCGATGGTCCCCGCATCACCGCCTGAGCCAGCGAGAAGAACGGCTTGCCGAAGAAGCGTGGACGGTAGTGCCGCATCTTGATGATGTCGGGTATGTCGCGGCGGGTCGCGGCCCGCAACGCCGCGAACACCAGGCGAGTGCCGAATCGACCACGTGCGACGCTGTGCAGTCTCATCGCAACGCCTCGTCGAGGGCGGCCATACCCGCGCGCCGGCGGCTGTCACCCGCACCGAGCGCGGCGGCGATGGTCACCTCGAATATCTGGTCTTCGGAATAGCCGGCTCCGCGCAGCCGCTCCATGTCGCTGTCCTGCACCCGGTAGGCATGCCGGCGCAGCTTGTCCACATATGCCTGCAACGGCTCGGGCAGGTTATCGCCGCGGTAGGCGGCGCGTCGCAGGGCCGGATCCGTATCGGCCGGGGCATCGAGAACAGCGTGGTGAAGCCTCTCCCGCAAGCGTGGGTATCGGCCCATTGTCGGCACCGCGCACCCCCTTGTTGGTGGGCCGGTGTGGCCCGGTACGGCAAGGTGCGTCTGACCTTAGCGATCCCGGTACGGTGCCGTTCAGCGCGGGGCATGCCGGCAACTGGCCGGCCTGTCACCATGGAGTACGTGACCACCGCGATTGTGGTGACGGTGCTGGTGCTGGTGGGCATCGGCATCGTGATCAACGAACTTCTCCGGCTACGCACGTGGTTGAAGAATTCGCCTATCCCGCCCTCCGAGGGGGACGAAACACAGCACCCCGACGCGCTGCCGTGATTTCTCGCCGAGATTGCCGCCACGGTCGTGCACCGACGGAAAACCACAGCCCTAACGGCAATCTCGACGCAACCGGCTACGCCCGCAGGGCTGCGACCGTATCGGCCAAGGTGCTGAGCGGATCCCGATAGGTGATGCCGAGTTCGGACTCGCTGGGCGAGTCGTCCGACTCCGGCATCTGGGTGTAGTACTGCATCCCGGCGGCGGTGAACGGATTGTCGAACGGCAGGTACGGACCGGCCAAGTCCAACAGCGTCCCCGCGACGCGCAGCACGGTGTCGGGAACCGGGACGCTCACCATCGGTGTCTCGGCCACCTGACCGAGCATGGTGGCCAGCTCGGTCACCGGAATCCGGTGCCCGCCCACCATGTAGCGGCGCGGTCCACGGCCCGGTTCCAGCAGCGCGGCATGCACGGCGGCCACGTCGCGGACGTCGATCACCAACCACGCCGCCCGGCGCCCGGGGATCGTGTGCATCTGCAGCGCCGCTTTGACTCCCTCGCCGGCCTCACCGAACTGGTCCCCGACGGGCGGGCCGAGAACCATGCCGGGATAGGTGATGTTCACCGGTGCGCCGGCGTCCTGCAGGCCGCGCGCATAGATTTCGACCTGCGCCTTCGACGTTCCGTAACCGTCCGTTCCGCCGACAACCGGCAGGTCGGCCGTCAGGGTTTCCAAGTCGGGATGGAAAAGCGCGGTGAAACTGGATACGTGCACGATGGGGTCCAGCCCCAGTTGGACGGCTTGGCCGAGGACGTTGCGCGCGCCTTCCATGTTGGTGCTCAGCATCTGTTGTGTCTGGCGCGGATCGGTGGCAACCAGTGCGGCACTGTGCACGACGGCGTCACATCCGGTCAACGCCGCACGTACCGCGTCGCGGTCCTTGATGTCGGCGGGAACGAAGTCCGATGTGTCGACACCCAGTTGGGCGACGGTCCTCTCCAGCTTTGCCGGATTTCGGACCAGGAAGCGCACCGAATGCCCCGCATCCGCGATGGCCTTGGCGGTCCAGCCGCCGACGAACCCCGTACCTCCGGTTACCAGAACATGCATGGAGCGATTGTGCACGGCGGGCCGACCGGCACGCGGCCGGGGCGGGACTCACGAAGCTAGCGCCGACTGTGCATCCGACGACGCAACGCCGACGAAGCGTCGCGTGGTTCACGCTCGGCGGGGGTGGTCCTAGAGGTGGCGCGCCGCGAAATCCGCGCCCTGGCTTGTCATGCCGTTCATCGCATACGAGACGTGGGCTACGGGATCGTTGCCGGCACCGCAAACGCCGTCGCCGTTCGCGCACAACTCGATCGTCTTGGGCTGATACAGCGGCCCTATGGCGATCGGCGGTGCGCCGTACCGGTTCAGGAATTGACCCGACGGTGTTCCGAAAAGGGTAACCGCCGCAACGTGATTGGCGATCTCGGCCGGCATCGGCGCGGGCACTGCGGCCGCCGGAACATCGGGCGGCACGGCGGCGGAGGTGACGTAACCGGCCACGGCCGCCCCCTGAGAGTAGCCGCCGAGTATCTGCCGAGTCGCCGGGCAGCTGGCCGCCATGGATTCGATATGCGTGCTGGCGTCGCGAACCCCGTCGATAACCGTGAGCGGGAAATCACTGCTGGAAAAGTCACTGCTGGCCGGATAGTTGATCGCATAGACCCCAAGTGACCTGGCACCGATCTGCGAGCGCAGCGCCTCCACAAAAGAGGCTCCGATATTGCCGATCCCCGGCGGTTCGCCGGTGCCGCGGGCGAACAACACCTCGACGTCGGGGCATGGCTCGGCGGATGCCGACGGAACCTGGGCGGCAGGTGCCGCGGTCAACGCGGCAACCGTGCCCACTGCGACCGCGGCGCCGGTTGTCAACCGGCGTAGCCGTGCCAACTGCGCCGTCAGCCAGCGCTGGCCCATCGTGGTCATCCCCTACTTCCGGAAGGCATCCTTGACCTTCTCACCGGCAGCCTTCAGGTTGGCCTTCGCCTGGTCGGCCCGGCCTCGGTTCGTGGTATCCGGATTTCCGGTGGCCCTGCCGATCGCTTCCTTGGCCCGGCCGCCCAGGTCCTCGATTTTGTTTTTCAGCTTGCCCTTGTTGTTCTTGGCACTCATTATCCCTGGATACCCGGCATCGGGCGAGGGTGAAACCTCCGCCATGATTCGGCGCAGCGAGTGGGCATCGGGCCCCTCAGCGGAAGAAACCCGACTGCCCGGACTCGCTGTTGAAGCCGCCCGAGCTGTTGCCACCGGTGTTATGCAGGCCCGAGTTGCTGCCGGTGGCACCGGAATTGAAAAAGCCCGAGTTCAATCCGCCGCTGCCCGAATTGAAGAAGCCGGCCACACCGAAGCCTGCGCCCGTGTTGAAGAAGCCGGTAGCGCGGCCGCCGCCGCCCTGGTTCCAGAAGCCGGAGTCCAAGCCGAGACCGCTGATATTGCCTATGCCCGAGCTGTTTTCGCCGCCGTTGAAAAACCCTGAGCTGCCGGAAACCGAATTGCCGAAGCCCGAGTTGGGCCCGGGCTGGTCGGCCGAACTGCCCAACCCGGTGTTCAGCTCGCCCGCGTTGAACAGGCCGGTGTTGATACCGCCCGAGTTCGCCAGGCCGGTGTTCAACGGGCCCGAATTGAAGTAGCCGGTATTGATGAAACCCGAGTTGAAGCCGCCGGTGTTGTGGTTGCCGGAGTTGAAGCTGCCGACGTTGAACGAGCCCCCGTTCGCGAAACCGGTGTTGTGATAGCCGCCGTTTCCGAAGCCGGTGTTGACGCCGCCAAAGGCGCCGGAGCCCGAGTTCCCGACGCCGGTATTGGTGTCGC
This sequence comes from Mycobacterium persicum, assembly GCF_002086675.1. Taxonomy (GTDB): domain Bacteria; phylum Actinomycetota; class Actinomycetes; order Mycobacteriales; family Mycobacteriaceae; genus Mycobacterium; species Mycobacterium persicum. The sequence goes on along the minus strand of NZ_MVIF01000016.1, from coordinate 30,919 downwards.
CGGAGTTCCAGATGCCCGTGTCGACCTGGCCCGAGTTCGCGACGCCGAAGCTGTTGAGCCCGGAATTAGCGATGCCGACGTTGCCGCTGCCGGAGTTGAAGAACCCGATGTTGCCGGTGCCCGAATTGCCGAAGCCGATGTTGCCGCTGCCCGAATTCAGCCAGCCGGCGAGATTGACGCCTCGCTGGTTGTCGCCGGTGAGCCCGATACCGATGTTTGCGTTGCCGGTGTTGCCGAAGCCGATGTTGTTGTTGCCGCTGTTGCCCAGGCCCCAGTTGCGATCACCGACATTGCCGTATCCCACGTTGACGTTACCGTTGTTTCCGGATCCGACGTTGTTGTTACCGCTGTTGCCGTTGCCGAAGTTTCCGCTGCCCAGGTTCCCAGTGCCGACGTTTCCATTGCCCGCCGAACTTCCCGGGCCCGAGTTGCCGAAGCCCACGTTATTGCTGCCGTTGTTCCCACTGCCTACGTTGAAGTTGGCCTGCACCGCGTCCAAGAAGTTCCCGTTGCCGCTGCCGAGGTTGAAGTCGCCGAAGTTTCCGCTGCCGAGGTTGGTGTTGCCGAAGTTTCCGCTGCCCAGGTTGGTGTTGCCGATGTTTCCGCTGCCCAGGTTGGCATTGCCGGTGTTGCCACCGCCCAGGTTGAGCGAGCCGATGTTGCCGAAACCGAAGTTGATCGGTGGCAACTGCGCGACCACCGCCGACGCCAGCGCGTGATAGCCGGACATCGCGGCCGCATCCTGAGCCCACATCTGCTCGTAGCAGGCTTCGGTGGCCGCGATCGCCGGGGTGTTCTGCCCGAACAGATTCGACCACACCAGCGACACCAGCCGACCGCGATTGGCCGCGATCGTCATCGGATGCACGGATGCCGCCCGCGCGGCCTCGTAGCCGGCGGCCGCCACCCGGGCCTGCCCCGCCGCCTGCGCAGCCAGGGCCGCGGCCGTGGCGAGCCGGGCGGTGTACGGAGTGGCCACCGCGGCCATTGCGGCAGCCGCCGGCCCCTGCCAGGATTGACCGGCCAACGTCGTGGTCACGGAGCCGAACGAGCTTGCAGCGGCGGCTAATTCGTCGGCAAGCCGATCCCAGGCCACCGCCGCGGTCAGCATCGGCGCCGTCCCCGCTCCGGCGAAGATCCGCGCCGAATTGACTTCCGGTGGCAGCACCGAAAAGTTCATCGCCCGTGACCCCTTTCCGCCAGAACTCTACGATCGTGTTCGGCGCCGGGGAGCGGGTTTGCGCTATTCGCTATGCGCTGCGCCGCGGCATCGTCCCGCGGGGAAGGGTCAGCGGGAGGTCGTTATAGGTCGCGATGCCGGGCGCCGCGGCGACGACGGCCGGGATCGCGTTGACCACCGGCATCGCCGTCATGATGTGGCCGAGCACCATGAAGTCGGCGATCGTCTCGGCCTGAAAGTACGGCGGCGGCAAGAAGCCGATCCGGGTGGTGACCGTCGGTTGCCCGTCGACCTGGATGACCCAGCCGTCCTGGTCGATCTTCCAGTCCGGTTCGAGCGTCTGCCCCTTGCGCCAGCGGACGTTGAGCTCGACGACGATGGCGCCGTCGCGCACGCCCTGCCAGCTCGCGTGCACACCCGCGACGCAACCTGCCGGTATGGTCCACGACCCGAGATCAAGGTCCGCCGTGGTCTGGGCGTACTCGGCCACACAGCGCACGTCATCGAGCTCGATCCCTAGCGCGTCGGCGACCAACCGGACCGCTTCGCCGAAAACGGCCGTCCCGTGCGCGGTCATCGCCTGCAGGTCCGGGTGGTCGATCGGCTGGCCGAAGCCGACCGGTTTTTCCGTCGCCGGGGAGTCGTAGAACGTGGTGTCGGCGGCCTCGTTGACGGTGACCTTGTCGATCCGGTCGCAGACCATCGCGGACACGATGGCCAATAGCTCGGCGAAGCCGGGGCTGACGCCGGAGCCGAAGATCGTCGAGCCGCCCCGCCGGCACGCGTCCAGGATCCGGTCGCGGTCGGCACCCAGGTTGTGCCCGGTGATGAAGGCCGCGGTGGTCACCACGTTGGCGCCGGTCGACAGGATGCGAACCAGTTCGTCGACGTTCTTCCACATCGGGTTGTAGACCACGCAGTCCGGCTCGAGGTCCAGCAGCGCGTCGACATCGTTGGTGGCGGCCACGCCCAGCGGTGCGATGCCGCACAATTCGCCGGCATCGCGGCCGACCTTTTCCGGCGACCATGCATAACATCCCACCAGTTCGAGGGCTGGGTTGGCGGCGATCGCCTGCAGTGCGCTCTTGCCGACGTTTCCGGTGGTCCATTGCACGACCCGATAGGTTTTTGGCACTCGCTCAGCATAGGGATGCCGGTTGCGCGGCGACAGCGAATCCCGGCTCAATACGCGGACTCGCCGGCCAGGATTTCGGCGAGGAACGCGTCGGCCGGCGGTCGGTCCAACCGCTCCCGCACCCAGCGGCGGACCCGATCGCGGGTGTGCCGCGATTCGTCGACATCGGCGCCGATCACCACCGATGTCCGCGGCCAATCGTGGTTCCAGGCCGCGGCCTGCGCCATCGCGTGCCGGTGTGCGTCGGCGAGCGCGAGGGTGGCCCGGCCGCCGGCGTCCAGGGCTCCGGCGCCGCTGACCTCCCCGGAGTTCACCCGTACCGGGATGTCGGTGGGCGCATCCGGCCCGACGACGGCTGCGCGTATCACCGCGACAACGCCCGGGCCCGCCGGCTCGACACTCCAGTCGACGGTGTCCTCGGCCGCATCGAAGATTCCCGGCGGCACCGCACCCCAGTTGATCGACGCCACGCCCCGGCCGATCGATGCCGCGCCCCGCGGAGCCCCGTCGGTGCCGGCGGCCAGCGCGTAGTCGTCCCGGCGGCCGCTCGGCAACGTCGCGACAACCGACGAATCATCAACTGCCGCGGACAGTTCCGCCCAGGCCATGTCGTCAAGGCCCGCCTCGTCGGCCAGCCGGGCGCCGGACCGCACCAGCTCGAGGACACGTCGATCGTCTGTCCGCAGGTGGGAAAGCAGCGCGGCGGCATGCGGTGCCAGCAGCCCGGCCACATCCGAATCCAGGGTGTCGTCGGTGAAGAAGCCCTGCACGCCGGCCGTCAGCACCGCCACCTCGACGTCGAGCAGAGCCCGGTCGAGTCCGGCGATGCCGTCGCGCTGACTGGCGGGCCACCAGCGTCGCAGCCAGTGGCCCAACGCCAGCCTGCGCAGCGGGGCCGTCGACCCCGACACCACGTCGACGCCGGCGAGCTCGAGGTCACCGGCAGGATGCGCGGCCAGCGCCGATGTCAGCGCCACATGGCCGGTCTCGCCGACCACCCGCCACAGCCAGTCCGCGCGCGACACGTCGGTGAAGGCGATGTGGGTCGCGGCGTCGTCGGGCGGGTCGTCGATGGTCCACGACAACACCGCGCCACTGACTTCCAGCACCGCGGTCAGCGGTGTCGTCGCGGGATGAGCCGGGCCTGTCGTCCACAAACCGGATTCGGCGACCAATCTCATCCCGCCACCTGCAATTCCAGCATCGACTTGATCCGCTGCCGGTGGTCGAGGCTGACCGACCGGGCAACGCCCTCCAGCAGCGATCGCACGTCGTCGACGTCCTCGCAGGGCTCCTGCCAGACGTCACGTCCGTGCAGCCGAGCCCACAGTCGGCTCAGGTAGGGCTGCGGGTAGGCGGCAAGGTCGTCGACAACCTGTTGCTGCCGGGGATGGATCGGCCCGCCTTCGGCGAGATAGCGCCGGGCGTGCAGGACGTACGCCTCCTTACGCAACCTGGACTGGATCTGCGCGGCCAGCGGGTACCGATTGGTCGTCGACCGGTCCAGGGGCGCGAGTTCGACCGCGACCTCGATGCCGGCCACCAGCGTTGCCTGCTTGTCCTCGGCCAGCAGACCCCACGGGGCACAGGCCCGGTCCACCTCCTCGGCGCACAACAGCGGCACATCGGGTAGTGCGTCGCGATCCAGGGCACGCCGTAGCGTGGCACGCACCCGATCGACCACCGTCCGGTCGAGCGGGCGGTCGCTGTCGGAGCCGCCGACGACCTGTGGGCGCCGTTGCGGCGCAGCGGAACTGAGCCCCAGTGTCACTATCGACCACGGCAGCTGGGCATCGTCGACGCGGGCCAGCGCTCCCAGGTTGTACGGGGTGGCATCGGCGATAAGCGCGCACCAGGCGCGCTGGCGGGCGGCGGCTGCGCGGTGACCGGTGGCGGCATCCAGCACGGTTCCCAACCCGGCCAGAAACGACTCGACCACGGTGTCCAGAGCCATTTCCGGGGCGCGTATGTCCCGCCAGCTGCGGTCGAGTTGCGCGGTCAGGCCGGCGACCACCGTGGCGCTCGACACGTATTCGTTGAGCACTTCGACGGCGGTGCGGTCCCGACCCTGATGCACCTCGTGCAGCACCGCGGCCGCGGTCTCACGATCATCCGGCGCGGGTGGACCTTTCGTCACAGCCAACTCGAAACACACCGGGAAGTAGAGCTCTTGGGCGTTTCCGCTGCGAATTCGCAGCCGCCGCCGTTCTCGCTTAAGCACGTCGAACCACGCAGCCGCACAACGCAATTCGTGCCCGCAGCCGATGATCAGGTCGCTCATTGCCGCGGCCGTGCCGGGGTCGACGACCGGGGCCGAATACTGGGGATTGGATCGCAACCGCAGCACCAGCGGATCGATGATCCGTTTGACGGTGCGGCTCAGCGGGCCGCCGTCATCACTGCTGAGCACCTCGACACCGGGACCGATTGCGCGCCACGCCCGGTCGATCACCGCCCGGCGGGGGTGACCCACCGCTACGGCCATCGCCACCCGCGGATCCGCGCTCATCTCGACAGGATAGGGGTATGGGCGGCCATAGTGATAACCCGAAAGTTGGGTTCGGTAGCCGGTCGCATACCAGAGCCTGGTGGCATGAACACGTCGAAGCTGCCGGCCGTCATCGCCGAGATCGGGCTGATCGCAACCACCCTGCTGTACCTGATGTTTCACTGGTCGTGGCTCGCCCTCACCGGTGTTGCCCTGGCCGCGGCGACGGTGATGCTCGTTGGCCGACTCGCCCGCGGCTCCCGCCCGGCAGCAGCAGACAGCCGCACCGTCGGGGTGGGCACCGTGCGCGCGGTCGGCCCGGGGGAGCGCCAGATCTGGATCGAGGTGGCCAGCGTGCACGGCGACACGTTCATCGGCCGACTGGTGCGTGACGACGACGATTCTGACGAAGCGGCGTTGCGTCCCGGCCTGGTCGTCCTGGTGGCATTCGATCCCGCTGACCGCGAGGCGCTTTCACTGCCCGATGACGTGTTGGCCGTCCGCGCTCGCGGCCTGAGCTTCGCATGACCGTCAGCGAGCGCCGTCGACCGCGAAAGTGACCACGGCCGCCCAATACAGCGGGCTGGCGGTGACGTCTCCGTCCCGCCAGCGCCGCATCTGGTCGCGCTGCCAGCGGTTGACGGCACATCCGGCGTCGACGTTGTCGTGGGCCCGGTCCACGGCGGCGACCGCGTCGGCCATCGGATCGACCAGATCGTCACCGGCGGTTGCGAATTGGCGATAGGCGGCGGTAGTGGGCAGCGACCATAGGGTGGCCGTCACCAGCTGCGCCCCACCGAGAATCATCGCCGCCACCAGGCCGGTAGCCTCGTCGAACCGATAGTCACCGCCGGACGCGCAGGCCAGTAGTGCCACCCGCGGCGGTATCGGCAACCGCAGGGCCATCAGATCCGACGCGGTCAGTGGCCGGTGCTCGCCGACCGCGTCGGCATCGCCGGCGATCTCCGCCCGACAGGCCAGGTGCAGCGCGGCCCGGTCGGCCCGGCCGAGATCACTGTCGGCCGAACTCGCGTGCCCGACATATACGAGTCGGCTCGGGTTTTGAGCCAGTAAGCCGGCCAGCCACCAGCGGTCGGCATCGCTGCGGCGAAACAATTCGACTGCCGCCTCGACGGCCGGCAACACCGCGCGGCGTTGCATCAGCTCGGCAAAGTGCCGCGCCAGCACAGTGTGCTCCGATGGGCGGCCGAGCACCGATCCCAGCGCGGAGTCGGGCCGCTGCCCGGGGACGCGGGGATCCAGGACCAGCACCGGCGGACCGTCTTGCCGGGCGTCCCAGCCGGCCGGTGCCCGCGGCGCATTGACGATGTTCTGCGGCACCGCCAGCAGCACGTCGACCAACTCCATCAGCCGGTAGCCGTCGGTGTGGGCCGTGATATCGGCCAGCTGCCACGGGATGCGGGCGGCCGCCCGGCCGCTGGCGGTGATGGCCTCCTGCCGGGCGCGCACCAGCTCTTCCTTGCTGGGTCCGGATTTCGGCACCGCCAGCAGACCCCAAGGCACCCGTGCCAGACGGGCGCTGGGCGCGACGAACAGCACCGGGCGCGGCGACGACACGCACTCCGTCAGTAGCTGCCATCCCGATGCACCGATCAGCAGCACACCGAGGATGTAGGCGAGCGTCAGTTCGGCATCCGGCGTCGCGAACGGACCGGTGGCCAGTGACCGTTCGATGGCATCGCGGCGGCTCTCCGAGCCGTGCGGCTCCGGCAGCGCGTCGGCGAGTTCGTCGAGGGCCGCCAGCAGAATCGGCTCTTCCACCACCCAGGCAACGGTTTTCGACGGCTGGCCAACGATCCGCAAGCTGGCGTAGGTGGCGATTCCGACGTCGGCGTATCGCAGGACCAGAGTCAGCCGGCCCGAATCGCTCATGGCCAGGTCGACCAGGCGGGCTCGGTGGCGGTGACAGCGCGCCCGTATCGCTGAAACGCCAGTGCCCGATAGTGACTCATGATGGGCTCGGCGTCCGGCTCCATCCGCAGCGGCGGCAACGGCCCAAGCCGGGTCAGCGAGTTACCGGTTTGCGCCGGTGGACCCGCTGCCGCGAGGGCCGCGAGGGCCGGCTCCGGCTCGGTGTCGGCCAATGCCGTTGCCGTGGTGGTCGACGCCCACTCGCCCATTGCCGGCCGTTCCGGCACGCCGCTGAAAGTTCCTCTGGCACTGTGGTATTCGACCAGCTCGCTGACCAGGCCGGTGTTCTCCCATTCCCAGGCGACGGCGAAGGCGCCGGCCAGCATCGGCGCCGAGACGTTGGCGGCCCACCGTGCTCTCGCGTCTGCGTCGGCGATCGAATAGCGCACCGAGTCGACGGCGAGCGCCGCGGGCACCTTGAGCTCGGCGGCCTGCTCGAGCTTGGTCAGCGCGCGCCGGTATCGCGCGGTCCCGACCTCGCCGCGCAGGATGCCGAGCCCCTCGGCTTGCCGCGCCTCGGTTTCCTGCAACGTCTCCTCCGGGTCGCCGGAACTGTCAAAACCCAAGTCGGCCAGCGCGTCTGCCCGCCACACGGTGCCCAGGTGGCTATCCAGCTGAGCGTATTGCAGCCAACTGCTGCGCGGTGACGAGTCGAGCAACTCGCGCGCTTGCGCAATCATCTCGACCGCTTCGGCGAAGCGACTGCAGAAGATCGGGATCCAGCTGCGTTGCAGCAGAATACGATGCAGAGGCAGTGGCTTGCCCAGTTCACGCCAATGCCGTTCGGCGTGTTCCCAGCATTCGTCGGCGGCTTCCAGTGCGCCGCTTGCCAACCGGACAAGTCCCAGATACAGCCAGCACCGGGCGACATCGTGCGCCCGCGCGTACCGGGCGATGACCGGATGAGCCTGCGACACCAACTGCTCGGTCATCACGTGGTCGCCGACCAGCCAGCGGGCCGCCGCGCGCTCCAACTGCGTTCTGGCCGAAGCGAATTCCCAGCCGTTGGCGGCCGCGCGGGCTCCGGCCCGGAGTAACCAGGGCTCGGCTTCCGGCAGTCGCCCGGTCTCGACGCAGAATCTGCCGTATCCGGTGGCCGCGCAAACCCAGAGGTAGTCGTCATAATCCTCGCCGGTAGGCCGGTTGACGGCGTCGAGTATCTGCTCCCACAGGTGCAGCGATCGGGGATGCAGGTCATCGTCGCAGAGCGCAACAGCGCACCGGAGGCGGGCATGGGTGAGCAGGCAGGCGCCCTCGCCGGCAAGGTCGGGAAAGGCGTCACCGGAGTCGCTGACCAACGCAGCCAACTCCGCCAGCGCCGTCTGGGCGCCGGGGTGATCGCCGCGCGCCGCTGCCAGGCCGGTGTGCAGCAACTGAGCGCGCCGCGAGTAGCGGCAGACCATCCACGCGATGTCCGCGTCGGACATCCGCACCTGAACGGCGGCCTCGGGCATCGCGCCGGCCAGAATCCCGGAATAGCTCGCCACACAGTCGCGGATCCGCCGAATGCATTCCTCCACACCGTCATTGGCGCCGCGAGCCAGGTAGATCTCACCGAGCTGCGCGAAAACCTCCAGCATGAGGTCGTCTCGGTCGGCCTGCTCGATACGCGGCATCAGCGACAGCAGCAGTTGCCGCGCACCCTCCTCGTCGGCGGCGAACGCCAGGCGCCGGGCGCGTTCGAGCTCGTCGGAGATCGACACGGCTGCATCATAAGTCCGGCCGGCGGACATGGAGGCATGTCCGCCGGCCGGGATCTGCCGCGCTAGCCGCACGTCACCTTGATGTTGAAGTCCTTGGTGATCATTCCGGCCATCGGGTTCTTTAAGTCGGCTCCCTGCGCCTGGCCGGTGATGGTGTAGGTCTTGCCGTCCACCGCGACCTTGGCCGAGCCCACCTTGGCGCCCATGTTGTCCGCGACGGACAGGGCGTTGCCGTCGACGACCAGCGCCAGCGACTCGACCCGCGGTGTCGCCTCGTCGGTCATCACCACCGCCAGCGCCTGTTGCTGACCACCGGTGGAGCCGCTGCCGATGTTGATCTTGCCGCCCTGCTTGACGCAGGTCACCGAGGACGGGTTCAGTCCGGGAAGATCGGTGCCGCCGACCTGGACCTGAGTGCCGCCACCGCCGGTGGAGACGCTCGATGCCGGGCTGGCCGTGTGACCGCCGCTGGAGCAGCCCACCAGTACCGCAGCGCCGCCGATGGTTCCAATCGCCACCGCGATAACACGCTTCATCGGATTTCCTTCCGTTGTGCGCCGCCCCGATGGCGGCGTCATGGCAGCAAGTACAAATCCGCTCGGTCGCTACCGATCCCAAGTATTCGAGCGACCCGCAAGCGCCGCTGTTCGGTCGTGGTGATGGAGTGTCAGTGTGATCGACATCCAGACTCGGGAAACGGCGCAAGTGGTGACGCTCTCATCGGGGCGGGTGAACGCCCTCGACGTCGAGCTGCTCGGTGAGCTGACCGACGTTCTGCACCAGCTGCAGGGCCCGCTGGTGATCACCGGCGCCGGGCGGGTGTTCTGCGCCGGTGTGGACCTCAATCGCGTGCTGGACGGCGGTGCGGCCTATACCGATCGGCTGATCCCGGCGCTGTCCGGCGCGTTCGAGGCGATGTTCAGCTATCCCGGGCCGACGGTGGCCGCAATCAACGGTGCGGCCATCGCGGGCGGGTGTGTGCTGGCCTGCGCCTGCGATCGGCGATTGATCAGCCCCGATGCCCAGATCGGCGCATCAGAGGTACGGGTCGGAGTGCCCTTCCCGGTCGCCGCGCTGGAGGTGATGCGCTATGCGTGCGGCGACCGCGCCGAGGAGGTGCTGCTGGGCGGCGGCACGTTCCGCGGGACCGAGGCCGTCGCGCGGGGACTTGCGCACACCGTCGTCGACGAGGACCTCCTCGAAGCGGCCGTCGCGGAGGCAGCGAGCCTTGGTGACATTCCGGCCGAGGCATACCGGCACACCAAGATCCAGCTGCGGGCACCCACGGTGGTACGAATGCGCGAATCCGGCGACATCGACGACGGCGTCCGCCGGCGCTGGGGTGCCGAGCAGACCCGGCAGGGGATCGCCGACTACCTGGAGCGTCTTCGCCGGCGCTGAGCTAATCCTCGACCGTGACCCCGCCGCGGGTGCGGGTGCGCCGGCGACGGTGGGACGTCTTGCCGGTCGGGCGGCGGTTGCGTATCGCACTCCGCGGCTCCTCGGCCGCTTCGGGCTCCTCGGCCGCTTCGGGCTCCTCGGCGGCTTCGGTCTCGGCTGCTACCTCGGCCGTCACTTCCGGCTCGGCCTCAGCCGTAGATTCCGGGGTCTCCGGCTCGGCCGGCGCCTCTTCGGTTGCCTGGGTTTCGGCTTCGGTCGTTTCAGCGGCCGGGGCCTCTTCTTCCTCGGCTTCTTTGGTCTGGGCCTCTTCGGTCTCAGCCTCGTCGGAGTCGCCTGGCTTCTTGCGGCGACTGCGCCGCTCCTTGGTCGCTTTCGGCTTGAGCGGTTTGGGTGGCGGCGGCGGCAATTCCGCGACAAACGACAGGTAGAACGCGAAGAACCCGAGCAACCCGATGGCGGCGGCGGCCCCATAGATCGCGAACAACCACTGTCCCGCGGAGTCCAGACTGAGCCAGATCTCGCTGATCGCGGTGCCGATGATCAACGCGCCCGCCAGCACATGCGCCACGATCGACCAGGTTCTTATCGACAGCGCGAGCTGCGGGGTGCCGAGTTCTGGCTTGCGGGTGCGCAACAGGGTGAACACCACCGGCAGAGCGGCCAGGCCGATCAGCGCGCCGGCCACGATCCGCAGCGTCGTTCCCAACGCGTGCGAGGTCTCGCCCATCAGCTCGTACCAGCGGGGCAATACGAAATAGAAGTAGAGGAGGCCGGCGGCGATCGAAAACGACGCGTGCCAAACGACGGCCCACTTGCGGCGCATATGCCTCCTCATACTGGTTGGCACTGGTCAGCTTAACGTTGCCCCACAAGCTGGCCGGCCCACACCGTGTGTGTCCGCGCTGCGGACTTATGGCGGAGGATGCGGGATTTGAACCCGCGAGGGCTATTAACCCAACCCGCGTTCCAGGCGAGCGCCATAGGCCACTAGGCGAATCCTCCGCCGATATGGTAGCCGCTGGACGGGGCCAGGTGTCTTGCGGCCGTCGTCGAGCGCGTCAGCCGGGGTACTAGACTTGATCGTTGGACCCCGCGCGGCGTCTATCCTGTGAACTCCCCCAGGGCCGGAAGGCAGCAAGGGTCAACGGGCTCTGTCGGGTGCGCGGGGTCCCCTCTGGTCAGGGGAGGCGTAACCGCGTTCGACGGCGAAAGGGCCGCATGGTGTCGTTCGATTCCCTCAGCCGTGACGAGCTGGCAGCGCTGCATGACCGCCATCGGCAGGACTACGCGGAGCTGCAGGCCAAGAAGCTGGCGCTGGATCTGACTCGCGGCAAACCGTCCGCGGCGCAACTCGACCTGTCCAACCAGCTGCTGAGCCTGCCCGGAGACGACTATCGCGACCCGGAAGGGGTCGACACCCGCAACTACGGCGGCCTGCATGGTCTGCCGGCGCTGCGAGCCATCTTCGCCGAGCTGCTCGGAATCCCGGTCCAGAACCTGATCGCGGGAAACAACTCCAGCCTGGAGCTGATGCATGACGTGGTCGCGTTCTCGATGCTCTACGGCGGGGTCGATTCGCCCCGGCCGTGGAAGGACGAACCGAGCGTCAAGTTCCTGTGTCCCGTCCCCGGGTATGACCGGCACTTCGCGATTACCGAGACAATGGGCATCGAGATGATCCCCGTCCCGATCCTCGACGACGGCCCCGACGTCGACCTGATCGAAGAGTTGGTCGCCGCCGATGCCGCGATCAAGGGCATGTGGACGGTGCCGGTGTTCGGCAACCCCACCGGTGTCACCTATTCCTGGGAATCCGTTCGCCGGCTGGCCCTGATGCGGACAGCCGCGCCCGATTTCCGCTTGTTCTGGGACAACGCCTACGCGGTGCACACCCTGACCCATGACTTCATTCGTCAGGTCGACGTGCTAGGACTGGCCGTCAAGGCCGGCAACCCGCACCGCCCCTACGTCTTCGCGTCCACGTCGAAGATCACCTTCGCCGGAGCGGGCGTCAGCTTCTTCGGCGGGTCGCTGGGCAACATCGCGTGGTATCTGCAGCACGCCGGGAAGAAATCGATCGGCCCGGACAAGGTCAACCAGCTACGGCATCTGCGGTTCTTCGGCGACGCCGACGGCGTGCGCCTGCACATGCTGCGCCACCAGCAGATCCTGGCGCCCAAGTTTGAGTTGGCGCTGGAGATCCTGGATCAGCGGCTCCAGGATTCCAAGATCGCCTCCTGGACGGAGCCCAAGGGCGGCTATTTCATCAGCCTCGACGTGCTGCCGGGAACGGCCCGACGCACGGTGGCATTGGCCAAGGACGCCGGAATCGCGGTCACCGAGGCGGGTGCGTCGTTCCCGTATCGAAAGGATCCCGACGATAAGAACATCCGGATCGCGCCCACGTTCCCGTCGCTTCCCGACCTGCGCGACGCCGTCGACGGGCTGGCGACGTGTGCGTTGTTGGCGGCCACTGAGTCGCTGCTGGATCCTGGTCATCACAGCTAGATCGACTGTGCGCTCAGGGCTTTCGCTGTGCGTCCAAGGCGGCAGAAATCGCGGAAATCCCGCCCGGTGTGCACCCTCGACGCCGTGAGAGCACACTGGATGCCCAGCCGGGCGCTAGTCACCCAAGCTGAGTAGCCTGCTGACCGTGGCTCTCTACCGCAAGTATCGACCGGCAACCTTCGCCGAGGTGGTGGGGCAGGAGCACGTCACCGAGCCGCTGTCGGTCGCCCTGGAAGCCGGCCGGATCAACCACGCGTACCTGTTTTCAGGGCCGCGCGGCTGCGGGAAGACGTCGTCGGCGCGCATCCTGGCGCGCTCCTTGAACTGTGCCCTTGGCCCGACGGCCACGCCGTGCGGCGTCTGTGATTCCTGCGTGGCGCTGGCGCCCAACGCGCCCGGTAGCATCGACGTGGTCGAACTCGACGCCGCCAGTCACGGCGGCGTGGACGACACCCGCGAGCTGCGGGATCGCGCGTTCTACGCGCCGGCTCAATCGCGGTACCGGGTGTTCATCGTCGACGAGGCGCACATGGTGACCACCGCCGGTTTCAACGCGCTGCTCAAGATCGTCGAAGAGCCGCCCGAGCACCTGATCTTCATCTTCGCGACCACCGAACCGGAAAAGGTGCTGCCCACGATTCGGTCACGCACTCACCACTACCCGTTCCGGCTGCTGCCGCCGCGCACCATGAGAGGGCTCATCGGGCGAATCTGCGAGCAGGAGGGCGTCGTCGTCGACGACGCGGTGTACCCGTTGGTGATCCGTGCCGGCGGCGGGTCTCCGCGCGACACGCTGTCGGTGCTGGACCAGTTGGTGGCCGGCTCCGACCACGGCGACGACGGCATCCGGGTGACCTACCAGCGGGCACTGGGGCTGCTGGGGGCCACCGATGTGGCCCTGATCGACGACGCGGTCGACGCACTGGCCGCGGGCGATGCGGCGGCGTTGTTCGGGGCGGTCGAATCGGTGATCGACGCCGGGCACGACCCTCGCCGTTTCGCCACCGATCTGCTGGAACGATTCCGGGATCTGCTTGTCCTGCAAGCGGTTCCGGATGCCGTGTCTCGTGGCGTGGTGGATGCGCCGGAGGACGTGCTGGACCGGATGCGGGATCAGGCGGCGCACATCGGGCCGGCGACCCTGACCCGGTATGCCGAGGTGGTTCAGGCCGGCCTGGGCGAGATGCGCGGCGCGACTGCGCCGCGCTTGCTCCTGGAAGTGATTTGCGCGCGGCTGCTCCTGCCGTCGGCCAGTGACGCCGAATCGGCGTTGCTGCAACGTGTCGAGCGGATCGAAACCCGATTGGCCATGTCGATCCCGGCCGCTGCAGCGACACCGGACACTGCGGCGCCGAGTCGTCCGACACCGCCCGCGCGGCCGGCGGATGCCGCGGCGCGGAGTCGTCCGACACCGCCCGCGCGACCGCCGGACACCGCGGCCCCGCCCCGTCCCACACCGCCGCAGCCGGCTCCCGAATCGACTCCCGAACCGGAGAAGGCGTCCAGCGAACTCAACGCGGCCGCCGTTCGTACCATGTGGCCGACGGTGCGCGACAAGGTGCGCCAGCGCAGCCGCACCACCGAGGTGATGCTGGCGGGGGCCACCGTTCGCGCCCTGGAGGGCAACACCCTGGTGCTGACCCACGATTCGGCGCCGCTGGCGCGGCGCTTGTCCGAACAGCGCAATGCAGACGTCATCGCCGAGGCGCTCAAAGACGCATTGGGGGTCGCCTGGCGGGTGCGCTGCGAGGTGGGCGGACCCGAGCCCGTCGCAGCCTCGGCGCCCGCGAGAGCGGAAGAGGTTGTGCCAGAAACCGATTCCGCTCCGCCCAGGGAAGACGAAGAGGAAAGCATGCTCGCCGAAGCCGGCCGCAACAACCCCTCCGAGCCGCGCCGCGACCCCGAAGAGGTGGCACTCGAGCTGCTGCGTAACGAACTGGGCGCCCGGCCCATCGACTAGGAAATCTAAGGCGTCCACCAGGGCCGCAGCGGCAGGTCATCCTCGCCCCACGGGTCCACATTGGCGGCCAGCACGTGATGCAACTGAATGTTGTTGTGTTCGAACGCCACTCGCGATGCAGCCATGTACAGACCCCACACTTTGGCGGTGGGCAGCCCGACCTCGGCGACGGCCTCCTCCCAGTGGTCGACGAGGTTGCGGCACCAGTCACGCAGCGTCATCGCGTAGTGATGCCGGAAGTTCTCCTCGTGCAGCACCTCGAAACCGGCGTTTTGGATGTCGGTGATGATGCGTCCCGAGCCCGCCAGCTCTCCGTCGGGGAAGACGTAGCGGTCGGTGAACCCGCCCGCGAATGGGGCCGACTTGTTGTCGTGGCGGGTGATGCAGTGGTTGAGCAGCAGGCCGCCGGTGCACAACTTCGACTTGAGGAAGCCGAAGTAGGCGGGATAGTTCCGGACGCCGATGTGCTCGGTCAGTCCGATCGACGAGACGGCGTCGAATCCCGTCTCGGCCACGTCGCGATAGTCGCAGTGCCGCACTTCGGCAAGGTCGGTCAAGCCGTCGTCTTCGATCGCCTGTTGCGCCCACTTGGCCTGCTCGGCCGACAGCGTGGCACCCAACACATGGACCCCTCGTCGCGCTGCGTAACGCACCATGCCGCCCCAGCCGCAACCGACGTCGAGCAGCCGGTCGCCGGGTTGTAGCCGCAGCTTCTCGAAGATCAGCCGGTATTTGTTCTCCTGGGCCTCTTCCAGCGTCGCGTCGGCGTGCGGGTAGACCGCGCAGGTGTAGGTCATCGACGGGCCGAGCACCCATTCGTAGAAGGTGTTGGAGACGTCGTAGTGGTGGCGGATGGCTTCGGCGTCACGGGACTTGCTGTGCAGCAGACCCTCGGCCAGCCGGCGCCACCGGGGCGGCGCCTCCTGCGGCGGCGGCGCGACCGGCAGCAGGTTTTCGACACCGATCGAGCGCACGACGTTGGCCAGCACCCGCGGCGACGGGCGTTTGAAGTGCACTCGGTCGGTCAGGGCCTTGAGCAGCTGATACGGGTCGCCGGGATGGACGCCGCGGGTCTGCAGGTCACCCGACACGTAGGCGCGGGCCAGACCCAGTTCACCCGGGGCCGTCGCCAGGTAGGTGATGCCGCGCGGAGACGTGAGTTCCAGACCCAGCGCCGCGTCGGCACGCCCGGCAGTGCTGCCGTCATAGGCTGCGAACTTCAGCGGCTGCTGTCCAGGAGCGGTGAAGATCGCCAGGATTTCGGCCATGGTCAGCTTGCCCCCGGCTATGGGACGGCTGGCCTCCTTGATCGTTGTCATCGTCGTTGCACCGCCTTTGCGTAGAGGTCGAGTAGACGCGAGTCCGGGTCGTAGATCTTTTTCACGGTGTTGTAAGACTCCCCGCCGTAGAGCTGGTCAAACTCCTCGCGGGTGTAGTAGCTGTCGGAGTAGAGCGACTTGTGGCCGTCGAGTTCGCTCACCTTCGCCTCGATCGCCCGGTTCGTCACGCCCTCGGCGGCGCCTACCGGCACCGACGACCAGAACCCGATATTGACGTAGGTGCGATCCGGCTGGATCGGGTACAGCGGCCACCCGCTGGGGTTGCGCAGCCGCAGTGGGCACACCCAGATGGGTGTGATCGGCACATTGCCTAAGAACCATTCCAGGAATTCGCCGGTGCGCCCGATGGGCACCTCGACGTCCTGCACGACCCGTTCGCGCGCCGGACGTCCGTTGCGTTTCTCGATCCGGTCGGCGATTCCGAAGCGCTGATCGACCGCCATCAGCTTCCAATAGACGCTGCTGCGCCGGTAGCGGCGCGGCCACCAGCGCCGCAGCCGCGGGTTCTGCGCGCCGAAGGCGCGTGAACACCAGAACCAGTCGGTGTCCCAGCGCCAGAAGTAGTCGTGGATGGTCAACCGGTCTTCTTTGACTCCGGTCCCATGCCGGATGGACCGGTAGTAGATGTCTTTTCCGGTGTAGTCGCTGACTGGGCCCGGAGTCGTCGTTCGCACGCCCACGCACAGGTAGCTCTCGTCGGCGCCGAAGACGACTCCGTCGAGGTAATCCACCGGGAGCCCGTCGAGTCCTTGGGTGTCGACAATGCGTTCCATCGCCGCGATCATCTCGGCCAATGAGTGGAATCGAATGTGCCGCAACGCCACAAAGGGTTTCACGGGCTCCAGCTCGATTCGCAGCCGGGTCGAATAGCCCAGTGTTCCATAGGAATTGGGAAATGCGCGGTACAGGTCGGCGTGCTGGTCGGGAGACGTGGTGAGCAATTCGCCGGCGCCGGTGAGAATGTCCATTTCCAGCACCGACTCGTGCGGCAGGCCATTGCGAAACGATGCCGACTCGATGCCCAGGCCGGTGACCGCCCCGCCGAGGGTGATGGTCTTCAGTTGCGGAACTACCAGCGGCGACAGGCCGTAACGCAACGTCGCCGCGACCAGGTCCGCATACGTGCACATGCCGGCTACGTCGGCGGTGCGGGCATCGGGATCCACACCGATGACGCCGGTCAGTCCGGAGGTATCCAGGCCGGGGGTATCGCGTTTGGTGCGGGCGCGGAACAGGTTTGAGGTGGGCTTGGCTAACCGGACGGTCGCGGTTGCAGGGATGGATCGATAGCTCGCCAGCAACCGCTGGACGCCCGAGGTGTAGGTGGACAGCGCAGATTCACGGGCGGGCATCACATATATCGTAGTCACCGACCACAGCCCCTGCATCCGCGCGCGGGCTCGATACGGAGGAGTTGCGCCTGATGGCACAGGTGAGCGCAGCCAGCACGATCTTGATCAATGCCGAGCCCGCGGCCGCCCTTGACGCGGTGGCCGATTATCGCCATGTCCGCCCGAAAATCCTCTCTCCGCAGTACAGCGAGTATCAGGTGCTCGAGGGTGGGCAGGGGCAGGGCACGGTCGCCAAGTGGCGGCTGCAGGCCACCAAATCACGCGTGCGCAATGTGCAAGTCAACGTCGACGTCGCGGGCCACACGGTGATCGAAAAGGACGCGAACTCGTCCATGATCACCAATTGGACGGTGGCTCCCGCGGGTCCCGGCTGCAGCGTCACGGTCAAGACCAGCTGGAACGGCGCCGGCGGCGTCAAGGGTTTCTTCGAAAAGACGTTTGCGCCGTTGGGCTTGAAGCGAATTCAGGGCGAAGTGCTGGCCAACCTGAAGAAGCAGCTGGAAGGCTAACGCGCCTGGCCCTGGGCGGCCAGGAAACCTGCGATGCCGCGCACCAGCGCGTTGGCGTACTTCTGCCGGCCCTCGGCTGATTCGATCAGCGCCGAGTCCGCGGGGTTCTTCATGTTGCCCAGCTCGACCAGGATCGACGGATACTGCGCCAGGTTCAGGCCCGCCAGATCGGAACGTCCGTACAGTCCGTCCTGGCCGATGTAGTTGGCCGGTGGAATACCCGAGGCCTGCAGCTGGTCCCGCATCACCTTGGCGAACTGCACCGAGGGTCCGGCCTGGGTCGCGTTCAGTGGCGGCGCGGAGTAGTTGACGTGGAAGCCGCGGCCGGTGGCCGGCCCGCCGTCGGCGTGCAGGCTGACGACCGCGTTGGGGCGCAGGGCGTTGGCCATGTTGGCCCGTTCGTCGACGCATGGCCCCAGGGCGTTGTCGTTGCCGCGCGACATGGCGGTGCGCACCCCCAGCGCGTTGAGCGCGGCCCGGAGCCGCAGCGCGGTGTCCCAGGTGAAAGTGTGTTCCGGATAGCCGCTGTTGGTCGACGTTCCGCTGGCTTGGCAGTCCTTGGTGCCGCCGCGACCGGTGGGTACCTGGCGCCCGATCGACGAGTCGTTGGCCCCGTTGTGGCCGGGATCGATGAATACCACCATGCCGGCGATGCTGGCGGGGGTGGCGGCGGCTGTGGGGACAATCGGTATCAGCGGTGCCGCGGCGGCGACGAGCACGCCGGCAACCCTTTGGAGTAGGAAGGCGATCCCGACACGCAGGCTTACTGGTACGTCCACTGCGCAAAGCTAACGTGGCGCGGTCTAGGCTAGGTGTTTCGAATCGCCCGACAACCGCAGGCGAAACCAACTCGAGACCAAGATGCGAGGGGACTGTCATGCAACCTGGAGGCGATATGTCGGCACTGCTGGCCCAGGCGCAGCAGATGCAGCAGAAGCTATTGGAAGCCCAGCACCAACTGGCCAACTCTGAGGTGCACGGCCAAGCCGGTGGTGGCTTGGTCCAGGTTCACGTCAAAGGCAGTGGCGAGGTGATCGGTGTGACGATCGATCCCAAGGTCGTCGACCGCAACGACATCGAGACCCTGCAGGACCTGATCGTCGGTGCGATGCGCGACGCATCACAGCAAGTGACGAAGATGGCGCAGGAACGGCTGGGGGCATTGGCCGGGGCGATGCGTCCGCCCGGTGCGCCCGGTGCACCCGGGCCGGGTATGCCTGGTGGGCCGGGGATGCCGGGAGCGCCCGGGATGCCGGGTATGCCTGGTGGGCCGGGGATGCCGGGAGCGCCGGGGGTCTGACCGGCACCGACATGTTCGAGGGACCTGTCCAGGATCTGATCGACGAGCTGGGAAAGTTGCCGGGTATCGGACCCAAGAGTGCGCAGCGCATTGCGTTTCACCTGCTGTCGGTCGAGCCAGCGGATATCGACCGCCTGACCGCCGTACTGGGTCGGGTGCGCGACGGCGTGCGGTTCTGCGCCGTGTGCGGCAACGTCTCCGATGGCGAACGTTGCCGCATCTGCGCGGATCCGCGCCGCGACGGTTCCCTGGTATGCGTCGTCGAGGAGCCCAAGGACATCCAAGCCGTCGAGCGCACCCGCGAATTCCGCGGCCGCTACCACGTCTTAGGTGGTGCGCTTGATCCGCTGTCCGGGATCGGCCCTGAGCAGTTGCGGATCCGCGAGCTGCTGAGCCGCATCGGTGAGCGGGTCGACGACGTCGACATCACCGAGGTGATCATCGCCACCGACCCCAATACCGAGGGTGAGGCCACCGCCACCTACCTGGTGCGGATGCTGCGCGACATCCCCGGCCTGACCGTCACCCGGATCGCATCGGGCCTGCCGATGGGCGGCGACCTGGAGTTCGCCGACGAGCTGACCCTCGGCCGCGCGTTGACCGGCCGCCGGGTGCTCGCGTGATGTCGCCGTGATGTCGCCGTGATTTCGCCATTGATTTCGCCGTTGATTTCGCCGAGCCTGTAATTTTGCAGGCCGCTACTCGCACTTTCCCTGCAGATTTACAGGGTCGGCGAGTTGTCGGCTCTCGCTGCCAACATTTCGAGCCATGACGGCGGTTTTCCTCGGGAGCGAAGCGGTCACGTCCAGAAAAATGACCCGGCACGAGCTGCAACGGTGGTATCGGCCGGTGTACCCAGGTGTCTACGCCCCGCAGCGGCACAACCTGTCACTGCGCGACCGGACCATCGGGGCATGGTTATGGTCGGGACGCCGAGCGGTCATCTCCGGTGTAGCCGCGTCCGCACTACACGGCGCGCAATGGATCGACGATGACGTCGCCATCGAGTTGGTCTGGTCGAACACCAGGCCGCCGCGGGGGCTCGTCGCTCGCGACGAAGTCCTGGCCGATGACGAGATCACCCGGGTAGCGGGCCTGCCGGTGACCACGTTGGCGCGGACGGCCTATGACCTCGGTAGGCATCTGCCGCGCGGGCAGGCGGTGGCGCGCCTCGACGCGCTCATGCGAGCGACGCCGTTCTCAACCGAAGATGTGCTCCTGTTGGCCACGCGCTATCCAGGTGCGCGTGGTGTCCGGCGACTGCGGGCGGCGGTGCCCCTCGTCGACGCGGGGGCGGCGTCCCCCAGGGAGACCTGGCTGCGGCTCTTGCTGATCGATGCCGGATTTCCCACGCCCAGCACGCAGATACCGGTGCAGAAGGATTGGCGGCTGATCGCAATGCTGGATATGGGCTGGGAGAAATACCAGGTGGCGGCCGAATATGACGGTGACCAACACCGCACCGACCGCCGGCGGTATGCGCACGACCAACGGCGACTGCGTACGCTCGCGCAGCTGGGTTGGCTGGTCATCCGGGTGATCGCCGAAGACAGGTCCGAAGAGGTAATCGCCCGGGTGCGCCACGCACTGCTGGCCAGAGGCTGGCGGCCCTAGCCTTAGCCTTAGCGAGCAGCCAACCGCTCGCGGCGCAGCAGGTCCACCTCGGGGAGCTCCAGCGGTCGTAGCGAACCTACCACCTTGCTGAGCAACAGGTCGGCGAGCTCGGGGTTGCGGGCCAGACACGGCCCGTGCATATAGGTCGCGATCACGCTGCCCTGAACCACGCCGTCGAAGCCGTCACCGGCCCGGTTGCCGGCACCCCTGACCACCGCCCCCAACGGCGACGCCGCGGGGCCCAGGACGGTACCGCCGCGGTGGTTTTCGAAGCCGGTCAACGGCTGCCTCAAACCGGTCAGCAATGGCGTGCTGACCAGTTCGCCGATGGTGCGGGCCGGTTGCGGCGTGGTTGTGACATCGAGCAGGCCCACGCTGTCGACCCGCTCTCCCGAGGATGTCTCATACCACTGGCCCAGCACCTGGACGGCCGCACAGATCGCCAGCACGGGCGCGCCCCGGGCCGCCGCGCGCTGCAGGCCGGGGTATTGCAGCAGGTGCTTGGTGGCCAGCCGCTGCGCGTAGTCCTCCGCGCCGCCCAACGTGTAGAGGTCCAACGATTCCGGAACCGGGTCGGCCAGCGTGATCTCGACGATCTCGGCGGGGATGTCGCGCAGCAGCAGTCGTTGGCGCAGCACCACGGCGTTGCCGCCGTCGCCGTAGGTGCCCATCACGTCGGGTAGTACCAGCCCGATCCGCATTTTGGATTCAGCCATGTCGCGCCAGTGCCCGTTGCAGCTGCAGGAACGCGGTGTAGTTGGCGACGACCTCGACCCGCCCGGGCGGGCAGGACGCGATGGCCGCCATAGTGTCGTGCACCAATGTATGCTCGACACCCGCGTATCCCAGACGCACCGCCAGGTCGGTGCCGCGTTCGCCGGCGGCGACGACTGGGGTCTCTTCGAAATGCTCGAAACGGACGTCCCACAGCCACGACAGGTCCTCGCCGTCGGGCACCTGCCCATTGACCGCGATGACCACCCCGGCCGCGTGCTTGTCCACCATCGACAGCGCTTCCTGCCAGCCGGCCGGGTTCTTGGCCAGCAGGATGCGGGCTTCGTGCGCACCGATCCGCACGGTCCGGTAGCGGCCGGCGACCTCGTCGACACTCGACACGGCCGCGACCGCCTTCGAAGGGTCGGCGCCCAGCGCGACGGCGGCGGCGACGGCCTGGGCGGCATTGCCGCGATTCACCGCGCCCGGAAGCGTCAACCGCATCGGCAGCGCGAGCCCGCCAGGCCCGTACAGGGTGTCGTCGTCGAAGAACCACTGCGGGCTGGGCCGCTTGAAATCGGCGCCGGTGGAATACCAGTGGCAGTGCTCGCGGACGATGACCTCGCCGCTGCGAGGACAGCTCACCGAATCGTTGGACCAGGAACCTCCCGCGGCCACCCACACGACGTTTGGGCTGTCGTAGGCCGCCGAGGTCATCAGCACGTCGTCGCAGTTGGCGACGACGACGGCCTGCCGGTGCCGCGCCAGCCCGGCGCGCAGCGTGCGTTCGATCACGGTGATCTCGCCGACGCGATCCAGCTGATCCCGCGACAAGTTCAGCAGGACGATGACGGTGGGCTCCACGGCGTCGGACACGTGCGGCACGTGCATTTCGTCGACTTCCAGGGCAGCCAGCTTGGCATGGCGATCCGCGGCCAGTGCGGCCACCAGGCCGGCGTCCATGTTGGCGCCCTCGGCGTTGGTGGCTACTGCGCCCAACGTGCCCAAAGCTGCGGCCGTCATTCGGGTGGTCGTCGACTTGCCGTTGGTCCCGGTGACGACCACGGTGCGACGGCCCACGGCGAGTTGGCGCAGCACCGAGCGGTCCAGGGTCATCGCGACCAGACCGCCGATCATCGCGCCGGCTCCGCGCCCGGTGACCCGCGATGCCCAGCGCGCGCTCGCTCCGGCGGCGAGGGCAAGGCGGGCCCGGGTGGTGATCACCCGGGTGAGTTTAAGGGCGATCGCAAGCTCGGCGCTTTTGGCGCCGGGCGCGGCGGGTCGCCCTGGTGGGGTTGCGGGGCGATCGCAAGCTCGGCGCTTGTGGCGCCGGGCGCGGCGGGTCGCCCTCGTGTGGTTTCATGCCCGACACGATGCGCAGCGACGCCGCTGATGTCGGTCGCGCATGCGATTCTCATTCTGTGAGCCACACCTGGGGACGGCCGGCCAGCCACCCACACGGGGGTTGGGCCGTCATCGACGTCGAGACCTCGGGCTTTCGCCCTGGTCAGGCCCGGATCATCAGCATCGCCGCGCTAGGCCTCGACGCCGCCGGGCGGGTGGAGCAGTCCGTGGTCAGCCTGCTCAATCCGGGAGTGGACCCGGGCCCCACCCATGTCCACGGTCTGACCGCGGCCATGCTCGAAGACCAGCCGCAATTCGCCGACATTGTCGGTGACGTGGTCGAAGTGCTGCGCGGGCGCACCCTGGTGGCGCACAACGTCGCGTTCGACTACGCGTTCCTGGCCGCCGAAGCCGAACTCGCGGACGCCGAACTTCCCGTCGACACCGTCATGTGCACGGTCGAGCTGGCACGCCGGCTCGAGCTTGGCATGGACAACCTGCGGCTGGAGACGCTCGCGGCGCACTGGGGTATCACCCAGCAGCGCCCCCACGACGCGTTCGACGACGCGCTGGTGTTGACCGGAGTGCTGACGCCCGCTCTCGCCCGCGCTCGGGAACTGGATGTCTGGCTGCCGATACGGCCGGTGACCCGGCGTCATTGGCCCAACGGGCGGGTGACTCATGACGAGCTGCGCCCGCTGAAGGTGATGGCATCGCGGATGCTCTGCCCGTATCTCAACCCGGGCCGCTACGTCACCGGCCGGCCCTTGGTGCAGGGCATGCGGGTGGCGTTGGCCGCAGAGGTGGGGCGCACCCACGAGGAGCTGGTCGAGCGGATCTTGTACGCCGGACTGGCTTACAGCGACGACGTGGACCGCGAGACCTCGCTTGTGGTCTGCAACGAGACCGCTCCCGATCAGGGCAAGGGATATCACGCAATGCAATTGGGGGTACCGGTGTTATCCGACGTGCAGTTCATGGACCGCGTGGAGTCCGTCACCGGCGGCACGAGCATGGAGCAATTCACCGATCCCGGCCTGATCGACAATCAGCTCGCCCTCTTCTGAACCTTGCTTGCACTACAACCGTAGTGGTAACGTCTTACCCATGGCAACCACTACGGATGTAGTAGGCCGAACCGTGTACCGCCGGCACGGCTATTTCTTCCGGGAAGCCGCGATCCTGACGATTTCGCTCGGCGTCGTCCTGCACCTGTACCGGGTGGTCTTCGGAGACGAATTGACCCTGCGCTACATGGTGACGGTAACGACGGACCGAATCCTGCTGGTGCCGATGACGTATGCGGCCATCACCGGCATTCTGGTGTGGCACCGGGTCCGGTTCACCGGCAAACGGCATCGGCTGTTCTTCACCGCATCGTTGGTCTACATCGCCGGCAGCGTGCCGCTGCACCTCTACATGTCCTATGTGGTCAGGGACGTGTCGATGGTGACGTGGTTTCCGATGTCGTTCAGCTACCTGCTGCTGATCGCGGTCTATCCGGCGTTCCTGACCATGTTCTGGCGGCTGCGCTACACCCACTGATGCCGCCGAATCCGCAACGCCGCGCGCAGATCCTCGACGTCGCCATCGGCATACTCGCCGAGGAGGGAATCGGCGAGCTGACGCATCGCCAGGTCGACGAGCGGGCGGGCCTGCCCGCGGGCACCACCTCGAACTACTTCCGGACACGCCAGGCACTTCTCGAAGCGACCGCGGCGCGCACCGTCGACCTTCATTGGCAACGCGTGGCGGCGCTGCAAACCGCGGTCGGTTCGCTGGCCCGTGACGGCGTCAAAGCGCTCCTGACGCGCATGCTGGCCGACCCCGACGAGCGGGCGCGACGCTACACGCTGGCGCGGTTCGAGCTGTTCATGGAGGGGACGCGCCGGCCCGAGCTGCAGCCGTTCCTGAAAGATCTTCAGGCCGCCGCGGTGAAGTCCGCCACGCTGATCCTCGAGGCGGCGGGCTTCACCCCGACGCCTGAGCAGATGGACGAGTTGAGTCGGCTGCTGAACGGTTACCTGTTCAGCAACCTCACGATACCGGGCGGAGCACCGAATCCGGCCGGAGTCGTCGACCGGCTGTTAGGTGCGTTATTCGAGCAGTAGTGAGCCGCAGCGAATACTCGGAGCGGCCGACGGCATGCACACCTGATAGTGGTCCTACGGCGGCGGCGCCGGTGGGCAGGCGTCAGCTCATCGCCGATTGCTGGCCCGGTTGACCGCCGACACCACCGCCCGCAGCGACGCGGTGGTGATCGACGGCGCGATGCCCACGCCCCATACGACCTTGCCCGCCACCGACGCCTCGACATATGCCGCTGCCTGAGCGTCGCCGCCGGCGCTCATCGCGTGCTCGGAATAGTCCAGGATGGCCACGTCGAAGCCAACCGGATGGAGTGCGTCGACAAACGCCGCCAGGGGGCCGTTGCCGCTGCCGCTGATCTCGGTCTCCACGCCGTCGATTTTGACGGTCGCGACGATGCTGGTGGTGCCGCCGTCGTCGTCAGCGGCATCGACATGTTGCTTGATGCGCTCCAGCGGCCGCACCGGGGCGAGGTATTCCTCGGCGAATACGTCCCACATCTCCTTCGGTGAGACCTCACCGCCGTCGCCCGCCGCGCCCTCTGCGATCTGTTGGATTACGCGAGAGAACTCGATCTGCAGCCGCCGCGGCAGGACCAGGCCGTGATCGGCCTTCATGATGTAGGCCACCCCGCCCTTACCGGACTGCGAATTGACCCGAATCACCGCCTCGTAGGTGCGGCCGACATCGCGCGGGTCGATCGGCAGATACGGCACCTGCCACAGCATGTCTTCAACATCGGTGTCGGCCTCATCTGCGGCGATCTTCATTCTGTCCAGGCCCTTGTTGATGGCGTCCTGGTGGCTGCCGGAGAACGCGGTGTAGACCAGGTCGCCGCCGTAGGGGTGCCGCTCGGGCACCGGCAGCTGGTTGCAGTACTCCACCGTGCGCCGGATCTCATCGATGTTGGAGAAGTCGATCTGCGGGTCCACCCCGCGGGAGAACAGATTGAGCCCCAGGGTTACCAGGCATACGTTGCCGGTGCGCTCCCCGTTGCCGAACAGGCAGCCCTCGATCCGGTCAGCCCCGGCCTGATAGCCCAATTCGGCTGCGGCGACGGCGGTTCCGCGGTCGTTGTGCGGATGCAGGCTCAGAATCACGGAGTCGCGACGCGCCAGGTTGCGGCTCATCCACTCGATCGAGTCGGCGTAGACATTGGGCGTGGCCATCTCGACGGTGGCAGGCAAATTGAAGATGATCGGGTTGTCCGGCGTCGGTTGGATGACCTCGCCGACGGCGTCACAGACCTCTTTGGCGTATTCCAGCTCGGTGCCGGTGTAGGACTCCGGCGAATACTCGAAACGCCATTGCGTGCCGGGATATTTGGCGGCCTCCTCGAGGCATGTGCGGGCGCCGTCGATCGCGATGGCCTGCACCGCGGCCCGGTCGGCCTTGAACACCACCCGGCGCTGCAGGATCGACGTCGAGTTGTAGAAGTGCACGATGGCCTTTGCGGCACCTTGGCACGCTTCGAAGGTGCGCTCGATGAGCTCCGGACGGCACTGGGTCAGCACCTGGATGGTGACGTCGTCGGGAATGGCGCCCTGCTCGATGATCTCGCGGACGAAGTCGAAGTCGGTCTGGCTGGCCGACGGGAACCCGACCTCGATCTCCTTGTAGCCCATGCGAACCAGCAGGTCGAACATGCGGCGCTTGCGGGCCGGGCTCATCGGGTCGATCAGCGCCTGATTGCCGTCGCGCAGGTCCACCGCGCACCACAAAGGGGCGTGGGTGATGACGCGGTCGGGCCAGGTGCGGTCGGCGAGGCGGATGGGCTCGACTTCTTCGGCGAAGGGGCGGTAGCGGTGGACCGGCATCGACGAGCCTCGCTGGGGATTCCAGCCGGGTTGGCCGGGTCGCGGTGGGCCGGAAGGTTTGACGACGGTTCGCGCCGATCGATACGCGTCGGGTGTATCAGGATTTGTCACGGTAGTTGCTCCGGGGTGTCAGAAGGAACCTCAGACCGGCGCAATCGCGAACGTCCCGCGACGGGAAGCCGGTCTGGATCAGACCCCGTCGCGGCGTCCGAGGAGGAGCACCCGCTGCACGTTGTGCACTCTACCGCTATCGGCCCGATCACCAAAACCACTGATATCGAGTGTGAGCTGACGGCTTTGGGCGTGCGCTGAGGGCGTCCAAATCGCGGAAGTTCCGCCCGGAGCGCTCACTCGATGCCGTCAGCTCACCCTCGATGCTCGTCCACGTATTCTGTTGTGGACTTGAATCCAGGACCAGAATCCCAGACAGGAAAAGATCAGTGGCGCTCGTCGTGCAGAAGTACGGCGGATCCTCGGTGGCCGACGCCGACCGGATTCGCCGGGTCGCCGAACGCATCGTCGAGACCAGGAAGCAGGGCAACGACGTGGTCGTCGTCGTCTCGGCGATGGGCGACACCACCGACGATCTTCTGGACCTGGCTCAGCAGGTGTGCCCGGTGCCGCCGCCGCGTGAGCTCGACATGCTGCTGACCGCCGGCGAACGCATTTCCAACGCGCTGGTTGCCATGGCGATCGAATCGCTGGGCGCCCAGGCCCGGTCGTTCACCGGTTCGCAAGCCGGGGTGATCACCACCGGCACCCACGGCAACGCCAAGATCATCGACGTCACGCCGGGACGGGTCCGGGCCGCACTCGACGAAGGCCGCATCGTATTGGTCGCCGGATTCCAGGGCGTCAGCCAGGACACCCGCGACGTCACCACGTTGGGCCGCGGCGGCTCGGACACCACCGCGGTCGCCCTGGCGGCGGCGCTGGGCGCCGACGTCTGCGAGATCTACACCGACGTCGACGGCATTTTCACCGCCGACCCGCGGATCGTGCACAACGCGCGCAAGCTAGACACCGTCACATTCGAGGAGATGCTCGAGATGGCGGCCTGCGGCGCCAAGGTATTGATGCTGCGCTGTGTGGAATACGCCCGCCGCTACAACATTCCGGTGCATGTCCGCTCGTCGTATTCGGACAGGCCGGGCACCGTCGTCGTCGGATCGATCAAGGACGTACCTATGGAAGACCCCATCCTGACCGGAGTCGCGCACGACCGCAGCGAAGCCAAGGTGACCATCGTCGGGCTGCCCGACATCCCGGGCTATGCGGCCAAGGTGTTCCGCGCCATCGCCGACGCCGAGGTGAACATCGACATGGTGCTGCAGAACGTCTCCAAGATCGAGGACGGCAAGACCGACATCACCTTCACCTGCTCGCGCGACGTCGGGCCGACCGCGGTGGCCAAGCTGGACTCGCTCAAAGACGAGATCGGCTTCTCCCAGGTGCTCTACGACGACCACATCGGCAAGCTGTCGCTGATCGGGGCGGGCATGCGCAGCCATCCCGGGGTGACCGCGACGTTCTGTGAGGCGCTGGCCGCCGTCGGGGTGAACATCGATCTGATCTCGACGTCGGAGATCCGGATCTCGGTGCTGTGCCGCGACACCGAGCTGGACAAGGCGGTGGTCGCGCTGCACGAGGCGTTCGGACTCGGCGGCGACGAGCAGGCCACGGTCTATGCGGGGACGGGACGTTAGATGGTTGCGATAGGAGTTGTGGGTGCCACCGGTCAGGTGGGCCAGGTGATGCGCACGTTGCTCGACGAGCGCGACTTCCCGGCCAGCTCGGTGCGGTTCTTCGCCTCGGCCCGCTCCCAGGGCCGCAAGCTGGCCTTCCGCGGTCAGGAGATCGAGGTCGAAGACGCCGAAACGGCGGATCCGAGCGGCCTGGACATCGCCCTGTTCTCCGCGGGGGCGGCGATGTCGCGGGTGCAGGCGCCGCGGTTCGCCGCCGCGGGCGTGACGGTGATCGACAATTCGTCGGCGTGGCGCAAAGACCCCGATGTGCCGTTGGTGGTGTCGGAGGTCAACTTCGCGCGCGACGTGCGCGGGGCGGGGCCCCTCAAGAAGGGCATTATCGCCAATCCCAACTGCACCACCATGGCCGCGATGCCGGCGCTCAAGGTGCTGCACGACGAAGCCCAGCTGGTTCGCGTGGTGGCCTCCACCTATCAAGCGGTCTCCGGTAGTGGCCTGGCCGGGGTGGCCGAGTTGGCTGCCCAGGCGCGTGCGGTCATCGACGACGCCGAGGCGTTGGTGCACGACGGCGGTGCGCTGGATTTCCCGCCGCCGCAAAAGTACGTCGCGCCGATCGCATTCAACGTGGTGCCGCTGGCCGGGTCGTTGGTGGACGACGGCTCGGGGGAGACCGACGAGGACCAGAAGCTGCGGTTCGAGAGCCGCAAGATCCTGGGCATTTCCGACCTGGCGGTCAGCGGTACCTGCGTGCGGGTGCCGGTGTTCACCGGGCACTGCTTGTCCATCAATGCCGAGTTCGCCCGGCCGCTTTCGCCTGAGCGGGCTCGTGAGCTGCTTGACGGCGCGCCCGGTGTGAAGGTGGTCGACGTGCCGACGCCGCTGGCCGCGGCCGGGGTGGACGAGTCACTGGTCGGGCGCATCCGGCACGATCCCGGGGTAGCGGACGGGCGCGGTCTGGCGCTGTTCGTCGCGGGCGACAACCTGCGCAAGGGGGCGGCGCTGAATACCATCCAGATCGCCGAGTTGCTGGCCGCCGACTTGTGACATGCGGGTGAGCTCCGCCTGGGTCGCGCGGTGCTCGCTGGTAGCGTCTTTACTTGTCCCGCAGTGCTTTTGGGTCGCGCACGCCGATCCACCGGCGCCGCTGCCGCAGCCGATCCTGCAGCCGCTGGAACCCGGTCAGGTGCTGCGGATCGGTCCGACTGCCGGCACCGGAACCCCCACCGGTGACTACGGTATCGGGGCCACGGACCTGTGCGACTTCGTCGAATTCCCCAGCCAATTGCTGCAGGTTTGCGGCGACAGCTTCGCCGGCCAGGGTGTCGGGTTCGGCGGCTGGTACTCGCCGGTTGCGTTGCACGTCGACACCGCGTCGGTCGACGACCCCGCCGGGGTGCGCTACACCGGCGTCACCGGTGTAAGCAAGCCGCTGCTCGCCGACCCGACGCCACCCGGGGATTCGCAGCTGCCCGCCGGGGTGGTGCAGATCAACCGGCGCAACTATCTGATGGTGACCACGACCAAGGACCTGGTGCCGCAGAGCACGCGGCTGGTGGTGGCCGAAGCGGCGCGCGGCGGCTGGCAGACAGTTCCGGGGTCTCGGCGCGACGCCTCCTACCAGCGCTGGGGACAGACGCAGATCAGCGGGTACTACGACCCGATCCCTACCCCGGAATCGCCCAGCGGGTGGGTGTACATCGTGGCCAACAGCTTCACCCGCTGGCTACCTGTGGTGCTGTACCGGGCCACCCCGGAGGCGTTCACCGACCGGTCCCGCTGGCAGGGCTGGGCCGCCGGGGCCGGCGGCGGCTGGAACAAGCCACCGACCCCGCTATGGCTTGACCAGGTCGGCGAGATGAGCATTAAGCAGATCGAGGGCAAAACGGTGCTTTCGTATTTCAACGCCAGCAACGGCGACATGGAGGTCAGAGTGGCCGACGACCCGACGTCACTCGGTACCGCGCCAGTGACCACCGTGGTGCAACACGAGGAGGAGTGGCCCGAGCCGGCCGAAAGCCTGCCGCCGCCCTACGACAATCGGCTGGCGCAGCCGTATGGCGGCTACATCTCGCCCGGGTCCACGCTCGATGAGTTGCGGATATTCGTCAGCCAGTGGAACAACGCCGACCCGCGTGCCCGTGCGCCGTACCGGGTGATCCAGTTCGCGGTCAATCCGTTCAAGCCGTGATCATCTGGATGCCGCCCGCGCCGCCGGTGCCGCCGGTGCCGCCGGTGCCGCCGGTGCCGCCGCCCAGAGGTCGCCCTGCCCGCCGGGCGATTGGCCAGAATGGCTCATAGCTACTACATAAGTTGTGCATAGCCGCCACCACTGTTTGCCCCGGCATCATGCGTGTCATGAACGAAACACCTGAAATACCGACAGCGCCGACGTCGACCGCCGTGGCACCACCCCCACCGCCGGCGCTGCCACCAGCGCCCCATCAGACCCCCAAGGTCTTCAAAGCCGCGGCGTGGGTGGCCATCGTCGCCGGAATCGTGTTCATCGTCGCGGTGATCTTCTTCACCGGCTTCCGGCTCGGGATGCAAAGCGGTCACGGCGGCTACGGCCACCACCGCCATCACAAGCCCCACGCGATGATGCACCGAATGGGAGGTCCCAATGGTGGCGTCCCAGCGGTGAGTCCCGGCGGTCCCGCGCAGGTGCCGTCCTCGGTTGCACCCGCCACCACACCCGGTCGTTAGAAACTTCGACACCAGGCCCGGTGCTCACTCGAGCACCGGGCCTCATGAGTTTGTGATCAATCCGGTGCCGTATCGCCGTAACCCTTTGCGGTTGTCGCGGCGCTGAGCAATATTCGAGTGATGAG
>NZ_MVIF01000169.1 GCF_002086675.1 Mycobacterium persicum | reverse complement strand
GCGCCGACTACGCCCACTGGCTCCAACCCGAGCATTCACCAAACATCACCATCCACCGTCTTAACTGAACGGTATTGCATTTAGTCCACATTTAGTCCCAAGCATGCGGTAGGCGCGGGTTTAGCTTCGGCTCTTCGGGTGAAGTCTCACGAGTGCCCGAGACGACCGAACTGACCATCCTTGATCCGCGCAGTGGCGCGACCGTGGGCCGAGTGCCGGTCGACAATGCCCTGGGGCACACCTTCCCGACGGCGTTGCGCGGGCCGGCGCCTGCCCGGCGCCAGCCGACGACGTCGACGTGGTGGCTCACGTCGGCTGCAGCGCCATCGCTCGAACGTGCGCAGACCGGCGCCAAGGCGATCATGGCGAACGGGGCCGGCTCAGCCGGCTTAGCCGACGGTCAAGTGCAACGGCAAACGGTAACCTCGATCGCCATGGGGGAGACGCCATGAGCGCGGGGCTGTTCGGCCTCCTGGACGACGTCGCGGCCCTGGCGCGGCTGGCCGCGGCCTCGGTCGACGACATCGGCAGCGCCGCCGGCCACGCGAGCGTCAAGGCCGCCGGAGTGGTCGTCGACGACACCGCGGTCACGCCGCAATACGTGCACGGGATCGCCGCCGAGCGAGAATTGCCGATCATCAAGCGCATTGCCATCGGATCGCTGCGCAATAAGCTGCTGATCATCCTGCCGGCCGCGATGCTGCTGAGTCAGTTCGTGCCGTGGCTACTGACCCCGATCCTGATGCTGGGTGCGACCTACCTCTGCTATGAAGGCGCCGAGAAGGTGTGGAGCAGCATCCGCGGTCATGATTCCGGGGCCGGCCCGGCCAGCGAGCAGGAGGTGGTGAGCGGCGCAGTCCGGACCGACCTGATCCTGTCGGCCGAGATCATGGTGATCGCCCTCAACGAGGTGGCCAGCCAGAGGTTCTTGCCGCGGCTCGTCATCCTCGTCGTTGTTGCCCTGATCATCACCGCAGTGGTGTATGGGGCCGTCGGCGCCATCGTCAAGATGGACGACGTGGGCCTGCGGCTTGCCGAAACCGGATCCCGGTTGGGCCGGCAGGTCGGCCGGGGCCTGGTCGCCGCGATGCCGAAACTGCTCTCAGCGCTCACGACGGTCGGGACGGTGGCCATGCTGTGGGTGGGCGGCCACATCCTGCTGGTCGGCAGCGACCGCGTCGGCTGGCACCCGCCGTACGCCTTGGTTCACCACGTCGAGGAGCAGGTGCGTCACGCTGCGGGGTCCATGGGCGCGGTGCTGGCCTGGCTGGTCGACACGGGGGCCTCGGCGGTCATCGGATTGGCCGTCGGAGCCATCGTCGTGCCATTGGTGCATGTGCTGCCGTTTCGGCGGGACGGTCGCGCCGCCGGTTAGATGAAGTCCGAGCCCCCGTCGACGTTCACCGTCGCGCCGGTGACATAGCCGTTGCGCCGCGACACCAGGTAAGCGGTGACGGACGCTACCTCCTCGGGAAGACCGGCGCGGCCCAGATCACATGGGTGGTGAAAATGCTTGTCAATCCACGTCATAACGTCGTGCGGATTGGTGGCGTCCAGGCCGTCGGCGGCCAGGAGATCGGTGAGCTGTTCGGTGAAGCTGGCCGTGACGATGGTCCCCGGGCACACGCAGTTCACCAGAATGCCGTCCTTGGCAAGGCTTTTCGACAAATTCTTGGTGACGCTGGTCAGCGCTGCCTTCGATGCGGTGTAGCCGACCAAACGCGGACTCTGCCGCTGAATGGAGTGCGCGGACAGGGTCACGATGCGGGCCCAGTCAGCGGCCCGCAGCAACGGCAAGGCCGCGCGAATCGACCGGACACCCGACATGGTGCCCAGCGTGAACGCGGCATCCCAGGCCGCATCGTCCATGTCTTCGAAATACCCGTCGCCCGGCCCGATGGTGTGGACCAGGCAATTCAGCTGCCCCCAGCGCTCCGAGACGGCGGCGAAGGCATCGGTGATGGCGGCGGCGTAGGCCATGTCCGCACTGAATCCGACGGCATCCGGGGCACCGGCCCGGCGCAGCCTGTCCACTGCCGCGTCGAGCGCCGCCCTGCCCCTGGCGATGACGGCCACACTGGCTCCTTCGGCGGCAAGGGTTTCCGCGATGGCCAAGCCCATGCCCTTGCTGCCTCCGGTGACGACAGCTTTCGATCCGGTGAAGCCGAGGTCCATCGCACCTTTTTAGCAGCCGGGTTAGCAGCCGGCTTAGCAGCCGGCGCCGGCCACTTCGGCGATGGTGTCCGGCGCCACGCCCAGACCGCGCAGGCAGAACCGGACGGTGCGTTTCCGAACGCCGCCGCGTTCACCATCACCCGACGCCCACTGCTGCTCGGTGCTGGCCCACACCACACCTTGGATGGATTGCGCCTCGTTCACCGGGTCGATGTCGTCGAACACGTTCTGTTGCAGGCCCAGGTGAAGCTGTTCGACCAGTGGCTCGAGCGTTTCGGCGTATGCGGGTGCGACGAGCTCGGGGGTGGTGAGCATGTGTGATTGGGCCTCCACGGCCAGGTGACGCAGGTCGGCCTTCACGGTCTCGTCGAAGGCCAGGTCCAGTCGCGCGTCGATCCAGGCGGCCACCGCCTCGACCGGGTTGGCGGCCTTGGCCATATGGGTTCGCAGCCGCGTCGCCTCGACCCGCGCCACCTCCAGGAAGACCGCCGCGACCAGTTGGTCTTTCGATTCGAAGTGCCGGTAGAAGGCACGGGTGCTCAGCTGCGCGCGGTCCAGGACGGTGGCGACGTTGAGCCCTCGTACCCCGTGCTCGCGCACCGACATTGAGGCGGCCACCAGGATGGCGCGTCGAATGCCGGGGTCCGGTGCAAGCTTGTGTCGGCGCCGCGTGAGCCGGCCGTTGAGGTTGGTGGGTTGGCGGGAATTCCGGTTACGCGGATCCGTCATAGATGCGTAGGTACCCACCGCACTGTCCGGGAACACCCGGACGGTGCCGCGTTACGGACAATAGGTGCGCATCGAGATCGCCACGTAATCTTCGGCGTTGCTGCTCAGCGCCGGATTGCTCGCCCGAAATGCCGCGACTATCTGGTCCACCGTCATGCCGCGACGGAAGTTCATGCAGACCAACTTGCCGTTGTAAACGGCGGCATCGGGATTGGCGAACGTGATGCCGCGGTCGTTGAGGGCTCTGATGTAGTCGCTGTCCTGCTCCGGGCTCGAGCCGATGGTCGTGGGAGCCGGCGCGGTGGTCGCCGTGGAGGCGGCCGTCGTCGCCGGCGGAGCCGCGGCCGGCTGCGTCTCCTGACGGGGAGATTTCTCGGCGGTCAGCGCCCAACCGCCGATCACGATGAGTGTCGCGACACCGAAACCGAGCAGCAGCAACGCCGCGGCGCGTCCCCACGTGGTGCCCCAGGACTGACCGGCCGGTTCGGATGTGGAGGCCCCATCGTCGTCGGGGATGTCCTGGCGCTCGTCGGGTTCGTCGTTGCGCGACCATGCCGTATGAACCGCGTCGGTGGGTGCCGAATTCGGCAGGGCGGCAGTCGCGCCGCCGAGTGCGGCGGTTTCCTCGGAAGCCGGGACCGGCTCTGGCATGAGGGCCATGGTAGCCACCCGAGTGAATCGCCGGCGGTCTTATGTCAGGTGGCGATTTCGCCACCGCGCCCAGCGTCCGGTCGGCGACTGGATCGCGGCCAGCACCGAGCTCATCGACGACGCCACCGACTTCGCGCGCGCAGCAGGCTCGGCTACCGGCGGACCGTCGCCTTCCCACCACGTCGGCTGCAACAGCGCGGTGGTCACCGGGATGGCCTGTTCGACGCTGTCGCGTCCCCACTCGCAGGCGCGGTCGATGGCGGCGACGGAGGGCGCCAGGTTGATCGGCGACAGCGTCGGCTGGAACTTGACGAGATGATCGATGTACGGCAGATTGCGCACCATCTGCAACTGGACGGCCTGGGTGATCGGGGCTAACCACATGTGCCGCGAATCCCATTGCGGATGAAAGCAATCGAAGGCCAGATAGCACGCGTTGCGGGTGCCGAGCTTGCCGTCGCGCACCCGCTTCCACGCCAGTTCGACGGGCACATTGCTGGCCGCGCCGCCGTCGACGATCGCCGCGATGTCCTTTTCGGCGCACAGCTCGTCGAGGATTCCGACCATGCGAGGGTCGCGCGTTTCGTGGTGCAGCACACCGGGGATGGCCGACGAGAACGACGCCGCGTCGACGACGTCGAAGTCCCGGTCCGGGTCGTCGCCGCTGATCACGATGGGCTTGACCACCCGCAAGTCGATGAAGGCCGACACCTGCCACATCCGGGCCGCTACCAGCGGTCCGATACCGATCGGGCGGAACGGTAGCGACCGCAACTGCAGCGCCGCCAGTTCCGGACGGCGAAACCTTGACGGCAGCGCCGCATACGGCTGCCGTCGCACCCCGGCGACCACGATGTCGAACGGAATGGCCAAGTCCGACATCCGCATTCGCACGCCGTCTTCCCGGCTGAGCAGGGCCAGCGCGAACTGGTCGAAGCGCAGCGCGAAGACGCCGGCCAGGCCATGACGGCGGCGCAGCCGCTCGGGTCCGAGGATGGCCCGGTACGACACCGATTTGGCCCATTCCATGTACTCGTCGATCGGCACCGGTAGGGATCGGGCGACCAGGCTGCCGATGATCGAGCCGAACGACGAACCGATCATGTAGTCGGGCAGTTGGCCGGCCTCCAGCAGCCGCTGCAGGCCGCCGATGTAGACGAAGCCCGCCCCGCCGCCGCCGCCGAGAATCGTGACGAGCTTCTTGTAGCCGACCTCAGAATCTAGCTCGGCGGCCGAGAAGTCGTTGCCGTGGCGCTCGATCAGCACTCGTCGCTGGTCGTCCTGGTCGGCCGCCAGGCCGTGCAGCGCATCGCGTGCCGCCTTCAGGGCAGTGACCGGGTCGGCCTCTTCGCGCAGCGGTCCGTACAGCGCGTCGGTAACCCTAGAGCGCCACGGTGCCACTTCGGCGCCGACCGAGACGTCGCCACGGCCACGGTTGCCGCCCGGGCCCGCGGCACCCGGCTCGAAGTCGGCGAGCCTGGCGAAATTGAGGATGTAGCGCAACGTGCG
Organism: Mycobacterium persicum; assembly: GCF_002086675.1. Lineage (GTDB taxonomy): Bacteria > Actinomycetota > Actinomycetes > Mycobacteriales > Mycobacteriaceae > Mycobacterium > Mycobacterium persicum. The sequence continues at coordinate 710 of NZ_MVIF01000169.1, read as the reverse complement.
CAGCTCCTCGTCGCTCAACACGTCCGGGTTGGCCAGGTGCTGCCGGATCAGCCGGTTCTCCATCTTCTGCAGCAGCAGGGCCGGCTCTGCCGAGGGCAGGTCGACGGTGTCGGGTGCCGCCTCGACTGCCTCGCCGTCGAAGGCGTCGTGTTCGAACTCCTCGATGAAGTCGAACTCGGCGTCGCGGCGGCCGAAGCGGCCGCGCACGGCGTCGGCGAACGGAATCTCCATGGGCACCAATCTTGTCGGCTAGCGTGCGGGAACGGAAACCGTGGGTAGCGCCGAGCTGCCCGGCCAGCAACCTTGTATCAGCCGAAAGGATGTTCGTGGACCTGACCTTAGTATCGACCTGGCCTGCCGGGCCGCTCACCAAGCCACGCTGGCCCGCTCAGAGGGGACCTTCATATGGACGGGACGAAAGTTCTTCACCCGGCCTGCCGAACTCGAAAAGCTCTGAGAAGACATCGGATTGGTCGAACACGACACCCTGCGTGTCGTGATGGAGCCGACCCGCAACGCGTGGGTTCCAATCGGCTCGTGGTTCCGTCGGCGCGGCGCCTGGATCTCGATGGTGCCGACCACCCAGTGCGCAGCCCTGCGCGCCTACTACTCCAAGCTCACCAAAACGGTACATCATCGATGCATTTGGTCTCGATCACCCGCGAGGAGCGCACCACTGGTCGTTGATAGGTGCTGATTATTGTTTGATC
>NZ_MVIF01000168.1 GCF_002086675.1 Mycobacterium persicum | reverse complement strand
GCACCGGGGGTCAGGGTGGCCAAGGGCTGGGTGGTGGCTCAAGCGGTGGCGCCGGCTCAGACGGTATCGCGGGCGCCGCCGGACAATCCGGCCCAGACGGCTGACCCGCCCCGTCCAAGGAATTGGCTTCGCCGTTGCGCCCGCAAAACGGACTGTGCGCGGGACAGCCGGACGCTCCACTGGCCATGGCGCAATGCGAATGCCGATGTGACGCAGCGCGGCAGACATTGCGCTGCAAAACCGGGAGAAGCCAACGCACCTATACGGCAACCGCGCGGGTCCGGCCGCCATAGCGGTCACTAGGCTTGCCGCCTGTGATCACCCGGATGTCCCAGCTGTTCCTGCGCACCCTGCGTGACGACCCCGCCGACGCCGAAGTGCCCAGCCACAAACTGCTGATCAGAGCCGGATATGTCCGGCCCGTCGCGCCGGGACTCTACAGCTGGCTGCCGCTGGGGCTGCGGGTACTGCGCAACATCGAGCGGGTCGTCCGCGAAGAGATGAACGCCATCGGCGGGCAGGAGATCTTGTTTCCCGCGCTGTTGCCACGAGCGCCCTACCAGACCACCAACCGGTGGACCGAATACGGCGACAGTGTTTTCCGGCTGCAGGACCGCCGCGGCAATGACTACTTGCTCGGGCCGACACACGAGGAGCTGTTCACCCTGACCGTGAAGGGCGAATACAACTCCTACAAAGATTTTCCGCTGGTCCTGTATCAAATTCAGAACAAATACCGCGACGAAGCCCGCCCGCGCGCCGGCATCCTGCGGGTCCGCGAATTCGTGATGAAGGACTCGTACTCCTTCGACATCGACAGCGCCGGCCTGAAGGCCGCCTACCACGCACACCGTGAGGCCTACCAGCGCATCTTCGAGCGGCTGCAAGTGCGCTACGTCATCGTCTCGGCGGTCTCGGGCGCCATGGGCGGCAGCGCCTCCGAAGAGTTCCTGGCCGAAAGCCCGGTCGGAGAGGACACCTTCGTCCGGTGTCCGGAGTCGGGTTATGCCGCCAACGTCGAAGCCGTCATCACCGCGCGCCCGGAGACCCGACCGATCGATGGACAACCCGAAGCGGTGGTCCACGACACCGGCGACACCCCGACCATCGCCACACTGGTCGCCTGGGCCAACCAGGCCGACCTGGGCCGTACGGTGACCGCCGCGGACACCCTGAAGAACGTCCTGGTCAAAGTCCGCCAACCCGGCAAGGACTGGGAGCTGCTGGCCATCGGAGTGCCCGGCGACCGCGAGGTCGACGACAAGAGGTTGAGCGCGGCCCTGGAACCGGCCGAATACGCCTTGCTCGACGACGACGACTTTGCCAGATACCCGTTCCTGGTCAAGGGCTACATCGGACCTAAGGCATTGCGCGACAACAATATTCGCTATCTGGTCGACCCGCGGGTGGTAGATGGCAGCAGCTGGATCACCGGGGCGGACGAACCAGGCCGGCATGTCGTCGGCCTGATTGCGGGTCGTGATTTCACCGCTGACGGCACCATCGAGGCTGCCGAGGTGCGCGAAGGCGATCCCTCTCCGGACGGTGCTGGCTCGCTCGTCATGGCGCGCGGCATCGAGATCGGACACATCTTCCAGCTCGGCCAGAAATACACCGACGCTTTCAGCGCCGACGTGCTCGGCGAAGACGGCAAGCCGGTACGGCTGACCATGGGCTCCTATGGCATTGGGGTATCGCGGCTGGTCGCCGTCGTCGCCGAACAACACCACGACGAGCTGGGCTTGCGCTGGCCGCCGGCGATCGCGCCGTTCGATGTTCACCTGGTGATCGCCAACAAGGACGCGGAGGCGCGCACCGGAGCCGTCGCACTGGCCGCCGAACTGGATCAACTGGGGGTCGGGGTGCTGCTCGACGACCGTCAGGCCTCGCCCGGTGTCAAGTTCAAGGACGCCGAACTGCTGGGAATGCCCAAGATAGTCGTGGTGGGGCGCGGCTGGGCGGATGGCGTGGTCGAGCTGCGCGACCGGTTCACCGGTCAGACCCGCGCGCTGGCCGCTGGCGCCTCGCTGGCAACCGATATCGCGGCAGCCATCAGCGGTTAGCTATTCGTTGCCGCCCGGGAACGAAGCCGTGATCGGCCAGGCTCCCAGGACCTTGTTCCACCGGGCGGCCATCACCGCGCTCTGGGTCAAAGCCGTCGACGCGAACGCCCGGTCATCGGCTGTCTCGGCATGCTCGACGACGGCACGCCACGCGGTCGCGCCGTCGTTCTCCATGCGCGCGGCCAGCCGAGCCGCATCGGCTGGGCTGCCCACGTCATTGGGCAACTGGTAACCCGCCGCGGCCACCGGCGCGGCGACCTTGCGGGCGGCCAGCATCGCGATGACGTCGTCACGGCGTTGGCGATGTTGGTTCAACGCTTCTACCACCAAGTCGTTGACGCTGGGCGGCGAGAGCGCCGACACAATGCCATACCCGTAGATGGTCGCGTGCTCGACGGCGAGGGCGTCGCTCAGCGCCGCGGTGTCGGCATCTTTGCCGGCGGGCGACCGTTTGGGGCTGGCCCCGAAGCTCGGTTCGGACGAGGTCATATGGAGGGTCCCCCGGGCATCAGGGCCACCGTGTAGGACGCCGTACAGGAAGCGGCGATGGAGGCGAGCAGACCCGCGCGGTAGCCCGATGAGGTGGCAACCAGGCGACTGGCGTCCTCGGCCGACTTGCGCAGCGAATCCACCACGTCGGACACCGGCGGTGGCGGTGGCGGGGGTTCGGTGCCCGTGGGGCTGGGGCTGGCGCTCGAGCTACTCGTTTCGCTGGTGGCGGACACCAGCTTGCCCGCGGCTCGGGCGATCTCGGTGGCCAGGGCCCGGGCATGCGCGCCGCGTTGGCTGGCCACCACCGTCAGCGCAGCGGCGACCTGCGGTGGATTGCCGATTGCGGCCGCGGCGGCCGACGCCAGCGCGCTGTCGCGTCGGGCCTGCTCCAAGGGCGCCAGGAGCTCATCGACCGCGGGCGGTTTGGGGGCGGACTCGCCGCAGGCGGACACGACCACCCCGAGTGCCGCGAGAGCGGCACCGCCGGCGAGCACGCCCCGCCTGTTGACGACAGGTACTGCTCTTGGCACAGCAACATCCTGCCATCACCAACGAGCTGCGCACGACAAGGGAGGACCACGATCCGGGGAGGTGAAACCTCCACGACCTGATCACGACGGCATCGGCGGTTCCTGGCGTATCGTGGATAGCTGGTTCCCTGTGGATCGCCGACGATTGGGCGCCGGCGGGCCGGGGGAACCGCCCTGGCAGCGAAATCCGCCAGATGACCGGACAACTCAAGATGAGGAGCTCGCCGTGACCACCGGGCTACCTTCGCAGACGCAGGTGATCGAGCTACTCGGTGGGGCATTTGCGTGCGCCGGCTACGAGATCGAGGACGTGGTCATCGACACCCGCGCCCACCCACCGCGGATCACGGTGGTCGCCGATGGCGACGCCGCACTCGACCTGGACACCATCGCCGCCCTGTCGCGCTCCGCGTCGGCTTTGCTGGACGGCCTGGACACCATCCGCGACAGGTACGTTCTCGAAGTCAGCTCGCCCGGTGTCGAACGACCGCTGACCAGCGAAAAACACTTCCGCCGCGCCCGCGGTCGCAAGGTCGAACTCGAATTGTCCGACGGATCCCGGCTGACCGGCCGGGTCGGCGAACTGACCGGTGACACCGTGGCGCTGGTGGTCCGGCAGGGCCGGGACTGGGCGGTGCGCCAGATTCCACTGGCGCAGGTCCTGAAAGCTGTTGTCCAAGTGGAGTTTTCACCGCCGGCCCGAGCCGAGCTCGAATTGGCGACGGCGGGCGGGGCCGCTGGTACGGAGGCCGAATCATGAACATCGACATGGCCGCGCTGCACGCGATTGAGGTCGACCGGGGTATCTCGGTCAACGAATTGCTCGAAACCATCAAATCCGCGCTGCTCAGCGCCTACCGGCACACCCAGGGTCACCAGACCGACGCTCGCATCGAGATCGACCGTAAGAGCGGCGTCGTCCGGGTGATCGCCCGTGAGCTGGACGACGAGGGAAACCTCATCAGCGAATGGGATGACACCCCGGAGGGTTTCGGCCGCATCGCGGCGACGACAGCTCGTCAGGTGATGTTGCAGCGATTCCGCGACGCCGAGAACGAGCGCACATACGGCGAGTTCTCGACCCGGGAGGGTGAGATTGTCGCGGGTGTGATTCAGCGCGACAGCAGGGCCAACGCCCGCGGTCTGGTAATCGTCCGGATGGGAAGCGAGACCAAGGCCTCCGAGGGCGTGATCCCCGCCGCCGAACAGGTCCCCGGCGAGAGTTACGAGCACGGCAACCGGCTGCGTTGTTACGTGGTCGGCGTGAGCCGTGGTGCCCGCGAGCCGCTGATCACGTTGTCGCGCACCCACCCCAACCTGGTACGCAAGCTGTTCTCCCTGGAAGTTCCCGAGATTGCCGACGGGTCGGTGGAGATCGTTGCGGTGGCTCGCGAGGCCGGCCATCGGTCCAAGATCGCGGTGCGCTCGAACGTCCCGGGTCTCAATGCCAAAGGTGCCTGCATCGGCCCCATGGGCCAGCGGGTGCGCAACGTGATGAGCGAACTGTCCGGCGAGAAGATCGACATCATCGACTACGACGAGGATCCCGCGCGCTTCGTGGCCAACGCGTTGTCGCCCGCGAAGGTGGTCTCGGTGTCGGTGATCGACCAGAATGCGCGGGCCGCCCGCGTGGTGGTGCCCGACTTCCAGTTGTCGCTGGCAATCGGTAAGGAGGGGCAGAACGCGCGGCTGGCCGCTCGGCTCACCGGATGGCGCATCGACATCCGCGGCGATTCACCGGGACACCCGGCGGGTCACCCTGAGCAGGGCGCCAGCCGCGGAATGGCACACGATCGCTAGCGTCGGCGTCGGAACCATAACGCCATCCCCGGGTGGTTCTGGCGGCCGGTTCGGTGACGCTAGACTTAGCCGTGATCCAGCGCGAGCCTTCGGTGGCGGCGCACAGATGTTCCGACCGTCCCAGCGGACCGGTGCGGACGTGCGTCGGGTGCCGGAAGCGAGAGTTGGCCGTCGAACTGCTTCGAGTGGTGGCTGAGTCAACGGGGAACGGCAACTACGCCGTGATCGTTGACCTAAGCAGAAGGCTGCCGGGGCGGGGTGCATGGCTGCATCCCGAACCGCAGTGCCTACAACAAGCAATTCGGCGGAGGGCTTTCACCAGAGCGCTGCGCATCACCGGTGCGCCGGATATCTCAGCGGTGGTCGAACACATCAGTGGATTTCCCACTGAGCAACAGAACAGGCAGCAACGAACATGAGCACACCGTGAAGTCCCGATGACAATGTGTCATAGCTAAACCCGAGGCGCGGCCTACAACTGTCGTCGCCTCATAGACAGGAGATGTAGTGGCAGGTAAGGCCCGCGTACACGAGTTGGCCAAGGAACTCGGTGTTACCAGCAAGGAAGTGCTCGCCCGACTGAGTGAACAGGGCGAATTCGTCAAATCCGCATCGTCGACAGTAGAAGCGCCGGTCGCCCGCCGGCTGCGTGAATCGTTCGGTGGCGCCAAGCCGGCCCCCGAAAAGGCCCCCGCCAAGGGCCCGGAGAAAGGCCCCGATCGGGCTGTCGCCAAGGCCCCCGTGGCCGGACCGGGCACAGATGGTGGCAAAGCCGCAGACCAGTCCCTTGACCAAGCCCTCGACAAGGCGATTGCCAAGGCGGCCGGCAACGGCGCGCCGACGGCCGTCACACCCGATAGGGCCGCCGACTCGGGCAACACAGCAACTTCGCCCACCCGAGCCACGCCCCGCCCGCCGGCTGCCACCGCGACTCCCGCGCCTCCGAAGGCGCCGCAACCCGGACAACCGGTGACGCCGCCGCCGGGACAGCCCAGCTCCCCGGCGCCCCACCCCGGCATGGCTCCCGGCGCGCGTCCCGGTCCGGCTCCCAAGCCCGG
>NZ_MVIF01000167.1 GCF_002086675.1 Mycobacterium persicum | reverse complement strand
GAAGCCCGACAGCTCACTGCCGGTGTTAAGGGCACCGGAGACAAAGGCGGGCACGGTGGCATTCAGCAGGCTCTCGTCGAACCCGGGCAATTATGACACGGGGTACTTCAACCCAGGGAATGTCGACACTGGCGCTTTCAGCACGGGAAATTACAGTAACGGCTTATTCGTGACCGGCGACAACCAGGGCCAGATCAGCGCTCATCTCGCCATCGATATTCCCACCGTCCCCATCGACGTCGAGTCCGTCAATCCCATTAAGCAAACACTGGTGGTCGGCGGGCAGGAATACACCATCCCGGGCTATACTTATCCCAAGACATACTTTCTCGACGGCGACTTCTATCTGGGACCGGTCACCATCTCGTCATCCACCCTCACCGGTCCCACGGTGACCATCGACATCGGCGGCCCAGCTACGTCCATTGATGCGACGGTCATCGGCGCCTTACAGGGCGGGACGATCCAGATCATCGATATCCCGGCGGCCCCGGGTTTCGGGAATTCGACAGCCAGCCCGTCGTCGGGCTTCTTCAACTCCGGCACCGGCAGCGCATCGGGCTTCGGCAACGCCGGCGCCGACACGTCGGGCTTCCGCAACCTCGGCGGCGCGGGCGTCTCGGGCTACCGCAACGTCGGCTCCCTCGAATCCGGCCTGGCCAACGCCGGCAACACCATCTCAGGTGTCTACAACACCAGCACCCAAGGGCTCCTGGCGGCGGGCAACCTCTCCGGCGTGGCGAACATCGGCACCAACCTGGCCGGCGTGCTGCGCGACAGCGCGACCGGGACGATGTTCAACGCGGGCCTGGGCAATATCGGGGCTTTGAACGTGGGCTTCGGCAACACTGGGGATTACAACCTGGGCAGCGGCAACGTCGGCGACCTGAACATGGGCAGCGGCAACCTCGGCAGCGCCAACTTCGGTAGCGGCAATATCGGCAACGGCAATATCGGGTTCGCCAACACTGGCCCGTCGTTGACCGCGGCGGTCCGCAACGTCGGCTTCGGCAACACCGGCAGCCACAACGTCGGCGCGGGCAACACCGGCGACGGCAACATCGGCTTCGGCAACACCGGCAACGGCAACATCGGCATCGGGCTCACCGGCGACGGCCAGACCGGATTCGGCGCGCTGAACTCCGGCAGCGGCAACATCGGCCTGTTCAACTCCGGCACCGACAACATCGGCATCGCCAACTCCGGTGACGGCAACTGGGGCATCGCCAACTCCGGCAACCACAACACCGGCCTCGCCAACGCCGGCAACACCAACACCGGCGCCTTCAACACCGGCCTGGCCAACACCGGCATCGCCAACACCGGCAACTACAACACCGGCAGCTACAACACCGGCAACACCAACACCGGCAGCTTCAACACCGGCAACACCAACACCGGCCTGTTCAACCCGGGCGACGCCAACACCGGCCTGGCCAACACCGGCAACTCCAACACCGGCGTTGCGAACTCGGGCAACGTCGACACCGGCGCGTTCATTTCGGGCAACTACAGCAACGGCTTCTTGTGGCGGGGCGATTACCAGGGCCTGATTACCATTTCGTACTCGTCGACCATTCCCGAAATCCCCTGGCACTACGACGTGAATGCCCCCATCGAGATACCTATTAGCGGCAACGTCAATGAAATTACCCTGGAATTATTCCACATTTCCAGCATCCCCATAAAGGTCCAACTACAACAGACCATCTGCTTCCTGGGGTACTGCACCACCATCACAACAACCTTGTACGACGGCAGCGTCGGCGGCTGGGCACTCGGTCCGTACACCCTGCTCGCGCCCACCACGGTAGCCGAAACCATTGCTCAAACATTTGATCTGCCCGGCAGCGGAACCCTAGGTCCCTACACCTTCGGATTCACTTACCAGCAAAGCCCTGGATTCTTCAATTCGACCACCGACCCGTCGTCGGGCTTCTTCAACTCCGGCGGGGGCGGCGCCTCGGGCCTCTTCAATTCCGCACCCGGGGCCGTGTCGGGGCTGGCAAACGCCGTCGCGAACTCGTCGGGCCTGGGCAACGCCGGCGGAACCGGAAACTCGGGCTACCTCAACTACGGCGGGCTGGAATCGGGCTTCGCGAACTTGGGCAACACCGTTTCGGGCTCCTTCAACACGAGCACCGTGGATCTGACACAGGCGGCCTTCGACTCGGGTATCGGAAACGTTGGCACCAACCTCTCGGGAGTCTTCAACGACGTCTTCGTGCCGTAGCTGCGGTCGGCTGGGCCGCTCTCGAGAAAGCGCATTCGCGGAATGGACGCTACCCGATTAGCAGCACCCGACAATAAGGTAAACGCTAACGGCCCCAACGATTGAGCCCAGGTCACCGATGAACAGCACGGATATCGAGCAGGTCCTCCGCAAACAACGGTTGCGCTCATTGCAGGGCGGGTCCATTTTGCGCGTCGGCGTCGCCGTCATCATGTTCAGCGCAATGCTGACCCTCACCGAGCCGGCTCGATTGCCGGCGCAGGCCGTGCTGCTGGGCGTCTATGCATTCGTGACCGTCGGCGCGCTGCTGCTGACCTATGCCGGCACAAGTCAACTGCTCAACGACGACCGGGCGCTGTTGACACTCGCGCTGACGGATGTCGCCGCGGTGTTCGGTTTCAAACTGCTCTCACCCGGCGGATATATTCCCCTGTTGGTGATGGCGCTGCTGCCGCGCCTGGTAGCCGTCGAGTTGTCGCTGCGGCGCGCCGGTATGGTGCTGGCCTGCGCCTTCGCGGTCTTCACCGCATCGGTCCTTCAAGACCCCGTGATCATGAGCCGGGTTGGTCCACGGGAGACGGCAGTGATCGTGCTGATGTATGGATTCATTTGCGGCACAGCGCTATTGGTGGTGATTTTCCGGTTGCGCAATATCGACGAACTGGCCGAACTCACGACCTCGCGCGAAGAGCTGCTTGCCGAGACCATGACCGCATCGCAGGCCGAGCGGCGGCAGATATCCGAGTTCATCCATGACGGACCGTTGCAAGACGTGCTTGCGGCCCGTCGCGATATTGCCGGATTCCTCAAGCGGTCCCCGGATGCACCCCTCGACCAGGCACTGGCTAGCCTGCAGGACGCTTCCCGTCTGCTGCGCGAGGCGACCTTCGAGCTACACCCGGCACTACTCGACCAAGTCGGCCTGGCGGCTGCGGTAGAGAAGCTCGTCGCCGTCGCAGCGGCCCGGTCTGGCATTGCGATCACAACGGACATCGATTATCCGCAGCCGAATGCGATCGACCCGATCTTGTTCGGGGTGATCCGCGAATTGGTATCCAACGTGGCCCGTCATTCGCAGGCCAGATCGGCGACGGTGAAACTGGCGATCGACGGCGACGCCGCTCGGATCGACGTGACAGATGACGGCATCGGCCTCACCGGTGACGGCGCAGCGCGTCGCCTTACCCAGGGCCATATCGGTCTTGCCTCGCACCGGGCGCGGGTCCAAGCCGCCGGCGGCACCTTGACCATCATCGAGGGACCCGTTGGCGCGCGCCTGCAAGTGACGGTGCCGCTTCGGCACCCAGCGCCAACCACCGCCTCGGCGACGGTGCCGCGCCGAACCGATCGTGAGCCGGAACGGTGTTGAACGTCGGCCGAAACCGCGCAGCAGGCCCGCTTTGGGGAGCACCGCCGCGATCAGTCCAAGGCTATGGCTGTCCGGCAACTATTCGAGCAATCGGCGCCGCATCGCCTCGGCTACGGCCGCTCCCCGATCAGACACGCCAAGTTTTTCGTACAGGCTGTGCGCATGCGTCTTGATCGTGCTGCGCGCCAAATGGAGTCGTGACGCGATCTGCGGAACCGACAGCCCATCGGCCATCATCGCGATCACCTGGGCTTCGCGCTCGGTCAGTAACGTTGTCGCTCCCTTGCCCCGCCGTTTCACCTCACCGGCCAATCCCCCGGCTATCCCGGCCGGCAGGTACGAGTCTCCTTCGGCACATCTGAGCACGGCGTTGACGATCTCGTCGCTGTCGGATTCCTTTGTCAGAAACCCCGAAGCGCCCTCGGCCAGAGCCTTATAGACGACGGGGCTGTCATCAAAGGCGCTCAGCAGCACCACACTGGTGGGCAATCCGTCACGGGCGACGGCGTGGGTCACCTCAAGACCGTCCAGTTCGGGCATCTTGTAGTCGAGAAGTGCGACCGCAGGCCGAAGTCGGCGGATGGCGTCCAGCGCCGCGCGACCGTCGGCCGCCTCGGCGACGACCTCCACCCGCCCGCTGGACCTAAGGGCCCGCACCACCCCCTGGCGCATTACCGGGTGGTCGTCGGCCACGACGACGGTGACTCGGTCATGGGAATCGGCCACGGCCTGCTCCAAGCGCTTCAACGAAGCTCTGTGGTTCCGCGCAGGGACGGACTCCGCGCGGGGGACGGACAAGGTGCCTCATCATTGTGTCTCCGGTGACGGGCCTGGCGTGACGATTTGCCGATACGGACACGCAGTTGTGACTGCGCAGCATATCCGCGGTGGCGCTCGCCACGTTGTGCCGTTTCGTTCGAGGACCGCCCGGTCAGTACCGGCGGAATCTCGGCACGCGCCGACATACCGGGGACGACCCTGGGGCACACCCGCGGCGGCAACGTCCCGCAGTGCCCGGCAAACCGGCGCTCCATTGCAGGCCAATGAAGTTCTTTGACGTACACCAGGATTCGCGCGGCGCCGGACCGTGTCATCATGCGGTCCACCACAACTGTCGGAGATGTGAACCATGCCGATCCGGTGCCGGGTCGCTTCCTGAGGCGATGATCCTGCGCAGCCGGGCAGTACCCGCACGTTGGGATCGGTAACTGTGCGGTCGGTGTGTCATCGCCACGACAACGCCGCCACCCCCCCGGAAAACGAACCGCCATGAAAATCATCACGATCGCGGTGGCTGGCCTGCTGGCCGGCACGCTGCTGACAGCCAGCCCCGCGCATGCCGAGGTGACCGCTCACCCATTGCCGGTCCGCGTCTACCCGTTGCAGCCCAACCTCGGATCCGACCTTAGGTCGGAGGTACAAGATCTGCTGCAGCAAATCTCCGACCTGGACGACAGCTGGGACAACATCACCCCGGAGGCGCGACAACAGCGTTTAGCACAACTCCAACAGCAGGTAACCATCGTGGATAAAGAAACACGGGGTCTTCCCGCAGAGCAACAGCCGCAGGTGCAGGCGATGCTGGGCATGGCGGTTATCAAGCTGGCCAACATCCTCCGGAGAGCCCAGCCTCCGGACAGCCCGTGCTACTTGCCCTCCTGCCTGCCTGGGCTGTAGCCCACCGAAGAGCCCACTGGAGCCGCCAAATATTCGACAACGAAATCCGTGCTGCGCTGGTGCCATTCGCTCCACCGCCGCACCATGTAATGGCCCGCGCCTTCGACGCCCACCCACATGGCGTCCACCCCGCGCCGGCGAGCCCGACACGTCTGGGTACGCGAACTGCGCGGGTCGGTCCAGGTGTCGGCGGTGCCGTGCAGAACCAATAGCCGGGTCCGGACCGGGATCCGGTCTCCGTCGCTTTCCGTCCACCACGGCGCCAGTGCCACGACTGCCCCGATGTCACCTCGGCCGGCCAGGTGTGCGGCGACGCGGCCACCCATCGAATGACCCACCAGCACAATGTGTTGGGGAACGAAGCGGCGGCACAGCTGGCCGAGAGCTTCCTCGGCATCGCGGACCGCATCCAAGCCCGGACTATTCCACCCGCGGCGGCGGTATTGAACACGTCGCACCAAAACGTCGCGCCCCAGCCGACGTCGCAGCGTGCCGGCAATGAACACCATCCTGAGGTTGGCCAGCTGCCACCACCGGGACGTGTCGTCGCTGCGCACCTTACCGCCTGGCAGGACGAGAACGCAGGCCCGAACGGGGGAACGAGGTGGCCGCACAGCATTGATTCGGAGCCAACCGCCGGGCCGGACTGGTTGATCCCCGATATCGATCAGTCCTCTGACCTGGCGGGCCAGGACGCTTAAAGGTGGCGGTTTCGCGGTGCTGCTCGCTCTGCGGCGGTATCGCCGGCAACATCACAACCCGTCGGTACCACCTGGCCCCAACAGCAGCCCGCCGGCGCCGCCCGCTCCGCCAGCGCCGCCGCTACCGAGGAGCCCAATCGCGGCGCCGTCGCCGACGCCGACCCCGCCGGTTGCGCCGCCGAAGTTTCC
>NZ_MVIF01000166.1 GCF_002086675.1 Mycobacterium persicum | reverse complement strand
CGACGAGCGCGATCATCCGGTCCACGAAGCTCTCGCCGGGCTTTTGGGTGATTTTGATGACGATGCGATCTGACAGCACGGTCGTCCCGCCGGTCACCGAGGAGCGGTCGCCGCCGGATTCCCGGATCACCGGTGCGGATTCGCCGGTGATCGCCGATTCGTCCACTGAGGCAATGCCTTCCACGACCTCGCCGTCGCCGGGAATGACTTCCCCCGCTGCGACAACCACGATGTCGCCGGGCCGCAGCAGTGGCGCGGCGACGTCTTCCGGGATGGCGACACACCTGTCCAGCGCGCCCGGTGACCAATCCCTGAGCCGGTGTGCGACGGTGTCGGCCTTCGCCCGGCGCAAAGTGTCGGCCTGCGCTTTGCCGCGCCCCTCGGCGACCGCTTCGGCGAGGTTGGCGAAAATGACTGTCAGCCAAAGCCAGAACACCACGAGCCAGCTGAACCAGGTGTTGTCGCCGAATGCCAGAATCGTCGCCCACCCGGCGCCGATCTCCACGATGAACATCACCGGATTGCGCCACAGGGTGCGCGGGTCGAGCTTGCGCACGGCGTCCGGCAGCGACTTCACCAGCAGCGCCGGATCGAGCAGGTGTTTGGCCGAAGTGGTTGTGCGCGTCACTGTTTCAGTGGATCCCTTCGGCGAGCGGCCCGAGTGCCAGCGCGGGCAGGAAGGTGAGTGCCACCAAGACGACCGTCACCCCGACCACCAGGCTGACGAACTGCGGCCGGTGGGTGGGCAAGGTGCCGGCCGACTCCGGGGTGGTCCCCTGTCGGGCCAGCGAACCGGCCAGCGCCAGCACCAGAATCATCGGCAGGAATCGACCGAAGACCATCGCCAGGCCCAAGGCGGTGTTGTACCAGGCCGTATTGGCCGCCAGACCCGCGAACGCCGAGCCGTTGTTGTTGGCCGCGGAGGTAAACGCATAGAGCACCTCCGACAACCCGTGCGGCCCGGTGTTGGCCATGCCGGCCCGCTCGCCGGGCAGCGCCATTGCGGCGGCGGTCCCGACGAGCACGATCAGCGGAGTCACCAGGAAGTATCCGGCCGCCAGTTTCATTTCCCGCGGCGTGATCTTCTTGCCCAGATATTCCGGGGTCCGCCCGACCATCAACCCGGCGACGAACACGGTGATGACGGCCAGGATCAGGATGCCGTACAGGCCCGAGCCGGTGCCGCCGGGTGCGACCTCACCGAGTTGCATGTTGAACATGGTCATCATGCCGCCCAGGCTGGTGTAGGAGTCGTGGGCCGAGTCGACGGCGCCGGTGGACGTCAGCGTGGTGGCGTCGGCAAAGACCGCCGAGTCGGCAACGCCGAAGCGCTGTTCGACGCCTTCGGTCGACGCACCCACCGCCGTGGGCACGGTGCCGTGGTGCTGCACCTGGAACGCCAGCATGGTGGTGAGGCTGACGGCGGCGATCACCGCGACGATCGCCGCGATCGCATAGCCCTGCCTTTTGCTGCCGACCAGTCGGCCGAAGGTGCGGGGCAGCGCGGAACTGATGACCAGCAGCAGGAAGATCTCTACCCAGTTGGTCCAGGCGGTCGGGTTCTCGAAGGGGTGTGCGGAGTTGGCGTTGTAGAAGCCGCCGCCGTTGGTGCCGAGCTCCTTGATCACCTCCTGGCTGGCGACCGGGCCGCCCGGGATGGTCTGCGGGGCCCCGGACAGCGTGGTAACGACCTGATCGTTGAGATGGAAGTTCTGCACGACGCCGCCCACGACGAGCACGACCGCGCCGACGACGGCTATCGGCAGCAGGATGCGCAGCGTGCCGCGCACCAGGTCCACCCAGAAGTTGCCGAGTTCGCCGGTGCGGTTGCGGGCGAACCCGCGGACGAAGGCCACGGCGACGGCCATGCCGACCGCGGCGGACACGAAATTCTGCACCGCCAAACCGGCCATCTGCACCAGATGTCCCTGAGTCGATTCGCCGGAATACGCCTGCCAGTTGGTGTTGGTGACGAAGCTGACCGCGGTGTTCCAGGCCAGTGCGGGTGTCATCGGGGTGGCCGGATGCCCAAGGTGCAGCGGCAGCTTGTCCTGCAGTAGCTGCAGGGCGAACAGGAAGACAATGCTCACCGCCGAAAACGCCAGCACGCTACGGGCATATGCGGCCCAGGTCTGTTCGGCGTCGGGGTCGGCCCCGACCAATCGGTAAATGAATCGCTCTGCGCGCCAGTGCTTTTCAGCGCTGTATACGCGGTACATGTAGTCACCGAGCGGGACGTGTGCCGCCGCCAGAGCGGCGACCAGCAGCGCGAGGAACAGCACCGCCGCTGTGCCGTCGCTCATCAGAACTTCTCCGGATACACCAGGGCCGCAACCAGCAACAGCGCGACAAGCGCCGCAAGCGCCAGACCGACGGCGTTGGCGGTGCTCACAAATCCAACTTCAGCAGTGCGCTGAGCGCGGCGAAGACGGCCAGGGTCAGCGCCAGGTAAACCACCACGGACATATCTGTCTTTCTCGACACGCAACGACAACCGCTCTCCGGTAGAGGCCAGACAGAGGCTAGGCGCGACCGAAGCCGGGCGGGAGCGGCCTTAACGGTTTCTTTACGGCGTCAGCCGCGAGTTTTACGGCCGCTGCGGCGGTGCGGCTATCCGGTGCCGGTGCCCGGCCGGTCCATCATCGGTAGTCGGACCCGAAAGACGGTGCGGCCGTGCGCGGATTCGGCGGTCACCGAACCGTCGTGCGCCTTGACGATCGAGTTGACAATGGCCAGGCCCAATCCATGGCCGGACTCACCCGAACGCGTCGTGTTGGCGCGGACGAACCGCTCGAATAGATGGGGTACGACGTGGGGGTCGATGCCGGGTCCGTCATCGGTCACCGTCAGCTCGGCGTAGGACCCGTCGGTCGCGTCGGTATGACAGGTGATCGCCGTGGTGACGGTGACACCGGGCGGGGTATGCACCCAGGCGTTGGTGAGCAGATTGCTGACGAGCTGATGCAGCCGGGCATGATCGCCGTTGACCCACACCGGCTCGTCGGGCAGCTCTTTGACCCAACAATGGCTCGGCGCTGCCACCGTCACATCGTTCACGGCGTTCATGACCAGATCGGTCAAGTCGAGCTCTTCGGTCTGCAGGTCTTCGCCTTCACCCAACCGGGACAGCAGCAGCAGTTCGTCAACCAGTGATGCCATCCGCCGGGCTTCCGACTCGATGCGGGCCAACGCGTATTCGGTGGTGGGGGGCAGGGCCGAACTGTCTTGACGGGTCAGTTCCGCGTAGCCCTGGATGGCGGCCAGCGGGGTCCGCAGCTCGTGGCTGGCGTCGGTGATGAATTGCCGCATCCGCAGGTCGGATTCGACACGGTGCTGCAGTGCGCTATCGACGTTGTCCAGCAATCGATTCAGGGTGTGGCCCACGATCCCGACTTCGTTGTCCGGATCGGTGTCTTCGGGCCGGACTCGCACGCCGATCCGGTGGTCATCGCCGGCGAGCGGCAATGCCGCGACTTCGGCGGCGGTCGCGGCGAGCCGACGCAGCGGCCGAAGGGCATATCCGACCACCCAGGCCGTGAGTACCGCCGTGATCACCAGCGCCGTGGCGACCAGCACGGTGGTGGTGATGTTCTTGCGGGAAATGATCTGTTCGGCGAGGTTGAGCGAGACGCCGACGATGAGTCGGTCGGACCCGGCGGCGCGGCTGGCAACCTGGTAGGAACCCAGGCTGCCCAGCGTTTCGACACGGGCGGGGCCGTCGTCCCAGGATTGGGCTTCGATGGCGCGGATGACGTCGGCCGGCGCGGGCTGTGGCTCGTCCTCGGAGAAGACGGCCGAGCCGATGACCACCCCGTCGCGCAGCACCGCGATGAGGTTGCCCGGGGTTTGCCCGGTGAACTCCAGTAGCGCCTGGGACACCGGGGGAGTACCGGTATGTATCGACGTGTGCTCGCCGTTGCGGTATCTGGCGTACGCGTGACTGAGCGCATGTAAGGACTCCGCGACCTCGGCGTCGTTCATCGCGGTGACGTAACCGCGCAGGCTGAGTACGGATACGGCGCCCACGGCCACCAGCACTACGGTGACGACAGCGAGCACGCCGAGCAGCAACTGCCCGCGTAACGAACGGGGAAACCAGCGAGGGGTGTTGCGGTCCCCGGTCACTGCCGGCTCATTCCGCTGGTCGCAGCATGTATCCAATCCCGCGGACGGTGTGGATCATCGGCTCGCGGTCAGCGTCGATCTTCTTCCTCAGGTAGGAGATATACAGGTCCACAATGCTGGTGCGTCCGGCGAAGTCGTAGTTCCAGACCCGGTCGAGGATCTCGGTGCGGCTCAGCGCGCGGCGCGGATTGCGCATCAGGAACCGCAGCAATTCGAACTCGGTCGACGACAGCGATATCGGCGTCCCGCCGCGGGTGACTTCCCGGCTGGCCGCGTCGAGCTTGAGGTCGCCCACTTTGAGGGATTCGTCGGCCGGGGGCGCCAGATGGCTGGAACGGCGCAGCAGTCCGCGCAGCCGGGCGACCAGTTCCTCGAGGCTGAACGGTTTGGTCATGTAGTCGTCGGCGCCCGCGGTCAGACCGGTGACCCGATCCATTACCGAATCCCGGGCGGTCAGGAACAGTGTGGGCGTGTAGTCGTCGGATTCGCGGACCCGCTGCAGAATCTGCAGCCCGTCCACATCGGGCAGCATGATGTCCAGTACCAGAACGTCCGGGCTGATTCTTTCGAACTTTGCGATGGCTTCCCGGCCGTTGTGGGCTATCTCGACGTCCCAGCCTTCGTAATGCAGCGCCATCTTGACCAGATTGGTCAGCGCCGGCTCGTCGTCGACCAGCAAAACCCGGATCGGTGAACCGTCGGCACGGTGAATGCGGGGCAGCTGCCCCAGGATGGCTTGGCGCGGACGTTGACTGCGCGGTTGTCCGGTCATTG
Organism: Mycobacterium persicum; assembly: GCF_002086675.1. Lineage (GTDB taxonomy): Bacteria > Actinomycetota > Actinomycetes > Mycobacteriales > Mycobacteriaceae > Mycobacterium > Mycobacterium persicum. The sequence continues at coordinate 1,430 of NZ_MVIF01000166.1, read as the reverse complement.
CGGTCATGGTTCCTCATACTGTCAAGCTCACATGGGATCGTCACGGAGCTCATAACAACCTCAAATGTAGCCATCCCCGGCCACGTCCGGCGCTTCCAACATGGATCCCGGCGTATATGTCGTATATGTGTTGTAGGCAAGTGTTTGATATGCATTTTGTCGGTATGGGCTGTTGGTGTGCCGACCTGCCCACTTGAGATGTTTCACGATTCGGCGGTTGCCGGGGCTATCGAATGCCGAGCTCGATACCGACGGCCGTCGTTGAGCTGGCACCACGGCGCGGGTCACGCCGGCGATACCCAAACCACACCGGCTGAGCGAGGACAGATAACACGAAGAGGAAGGGATACCCGATGGATTTTGGGGGACTGCCACCGGAAGTCAATTCCGGTCGCATGTATGCGGGGCCGGGGCCCGGGACGATGCTGGCCGCAGCCGCCGGATGGGAGGATCTGGCAATCGAATTGCACTCGGCGGCAAGCGGTTACGAGTCGGTGGTGTCGAGCGTAACGGCGCAGTCGTGGGCGGGGCCCGCGTCGATGTCCATGGCTTCCGCCGCCGCGCCGTACCTGGCATGGATGAGGGCGACCGCCACCGGCTGCGAACAAGCGGCCACTCAGGCCGTGGCCGCGGCGACCGCCTATGATTCGGTGTTCGTCATGACGGTGCCGCCGCCGGTGATCGCGGCGAACCGGGCGGAGCTGGCGGCCCTGGTGGCGACCAATATCTTCGGGCAGAACACACCGGCGATCGCGGCCACCGAGGCGCACTACAGCGAGATGTGGGCTCAGGATGCCGCCGCGATGTACGCCTACGCCGACAGCTCCGCGGCGGTCACGAGACTGGCGCCGTTCGCTTCACCGCCGCAGACCACCAATGCGGGCGGGCTGACAAGTCAAACGGCCGCGGTGAGCAACACCGTTGGTGGCTCGGCCGGCGCCGATGCGCAGACCATGACGTCGTCGTTGTCCACGGTCCCGCAGGTGCTGCAAGGGATGGCCACGCCGGGCCCGTCCGCCGGGGCGCTGTCGTCGGCGACCACGGGAAGCGCGGCGACGGTGGCGTCGTCCGGGGCCGGCGCGCCGATCACCGCCCTGTCGAGTCTGACCGGCATATCCGGCAAGGGCGCGCTCAAGGGCGCCGGCAACAGCGTCGACGCTCTGGAGGGGGCGGCGACGGGCCTGACCGGACTGAGTGGGAGCCAGCTGGGACTGGCCGAGGATACGACCGGTTTGGGGATGGACGCGGTCGGTCTGGTCGGTTTGGACGGCGGCGGTGTCGGGCTGGACTTCTTCGGCGTCGGACTCGACTACCTAGGGGCCGACGAGTTGACCCAGTCAGGAGGCTTAGGCCCAATACCGTTCAGTTAAGACGGTGGATGGTGATGTTTGGTGAATGCTCGGGTTGGAGCCAGTGGGCGTAGTCGGCGC
>NZ_MVIF01000165.1 GCF_002086675.1 Mycobacterium persicum | reverse complement strand
GCCATTGCCGAACAGCAGCCCACCGGCGCCGCCATTGCCCCCGGGTCCGCCAATGTTGGCGGCGAGTCCACCTGGCCCGCCGGCCCCGCCATGGCCGAACAACAGCCCGCCATTTCCACCATTGCCGCCGGCCCCGCTGCGCTGGCCGGATCCACCCACCCCGCCGCGTCCACCACTGCCGATCAGTCCGGCGGAGCCCCCGTTTCCGCCGGGCAAGCCACTCGTCCTCCCGTTGACGGTGACTGTTCCGCCGGACCCGCCGTTGCCGCCGTTGCCGATCAAGAGCCCGCCGTCGCCGCCGTTCTGACCGGTGCCCGGCGCGCCGTCGGCACCATTGCCGATCAGCGGGCGGCCCAACAACGCCATGGTGGGCGCGTTGATCGCATTAAGCAGCTGGTGCCCGGCGCTGGTGATATCGGTGGCCGCATAGGCGCTCGCGCTGGCCTGCAGGGTGCGCACAAACTGGTCGTGAAATGCCGCCGCCTCGGCGCTGAGAGCCTGGTATGTCGCGGCGTGGTCACCGAACAACGCGGCCAGCGCCGTCGACACCTCATCGACTGCGGGCGCCAGCACCGACAACGTCGGTCCCGCGGCCGCGGCATTGGCCTGGGCGAGGGCAGAGCCGACCCTCGACAGATCACCGGCTGCGGCAGCCACCACCTCCGGTGCGGCGATGACAAACGACATGGGTCCTCCTAGCGCCTAGCTTCGCTGCCGGCATTGCCCGCGCGCGGGCGCCGGCTGCTGGCCCTAGGGTGCCTGGAGGGTGTGCGGCAGGCCTTGACGAATCATGAAATGCGCTTGTGCGGGCCGTTTGGCCTGGTCAGTGCATCATGCGGGGGGAGTGACGAACCGTTGCAGGCTCGACCGAGCCCGAGCCACCATCGCGGCGCTGTCGCTGACTGAGTCGCGGTGTGCCTCGAATCGATTCGCGCCCAAGCGGTCGATGAGGGCCTCCAATTGTTCGTCTCGCAACGGCGACGGCATGCCCGCCTTGACAAACGCGCAGTGGAGGAAGGCGGCGTCGTCGTCGGCGCCCAAGCGGACCAGCAACCGGGTGATGTACCGCAGCGCCGCCCCTTGCTCGAACCAGTCGCCGACGCGGTCCCAGTGGTCGAGCACCTCAATGAACATCCGCGCCGCCTCGACGGGATCACCGTGTACGGCGCGCGTTGCCGCGGCCGACATCAATGCGGTGCCGCTGTGCCAGAAGTTCTGCACCGCCGCAGCCAGCTGCGCCGCCTGGTCGAACAGGGCCGTCGCGCGGACCGGCTCCGATCTCTTGAGCAGGTAACCCAGGGCAAAGTAGGCCATCGACCGTGCTGTCGGGTTGCCGGTGCTGTCGGCGAGCGTCACCGCCTCCTCAGCGGCCGGCAGGCCGTAGTCCGGTTTGCCCAGCGCGCCCGAACAGATCGCAATCTCATACAGCGTCCACACCAGCCGGATCGGGTCGGCATCCCCGCGGGCGCGGGTCACCTCGCCTTCCCAGTAATCGAGGGCCCACTGCGAATCGCCCTCAAAGAAGATGACGTCGGCCAGCACGTCTGCCGGGTAGGCCACCCGTGCCGTACCGGGGCCGGGCACCCGGCCCTGCGCGAGCTCCGCCAGCGACCGCGCGTGGGCATAGTCGCCGCGGGCCCAGGCGCCGCGTGCCGCCACCCCGACAGCCGTGGCGAACAACGGATGCTCGGGGTGGGTCACCGTGATCAGGCGTTCGGCCCATTCGGCCATTTCGTAGCCAATGCGTAGTCCAAGGAGCTCGGGTAATGCCGCGACCAGACGAAGGGCAAGGTCGGTGGCGCTGTCGGCCATCGCGCGTTCGAACGCGGCGCGAAGGTTGTCGTAGTCCGGCATCATCCGCTCGACCCACTCTTGCTCCTGGCTATCGTGCAATCCGGTTGCGGCCCGCTCGGCCAGTTCGGTGTAGTAGGTCGCATGCCGGGCCGCATATGTATCGGTGAGTCCGGCTTCGCGCAGGTGCTCGCGGCCAAAGGCCCGAAGGGTTTCCAGGATGCCGTAGCGAGTCCGGTCGGTGACGCTGCGCACCACCACCATCGACTTGTCGACCAGACCGGCGAGCAGGTCTAGGGTGTCCTCTGCGACGTCGCCGTCGGAGCCGCACACGCCGTGCGCGGCATCCAGGTCGAAGCTCCCGGCGAAGACGGAGAGCCGCACAAACAGCGCTTGTTCAGCCTGGGTGAGCAGTTGATACGACCAGTCGATCGCGGCGGCCATGCTTTGCTGGCGCGGCAGGCTGCCCCGCGCGCCGCCGCGCAACACACCAAGGGTGTCGAGACGGCGGATGACGTCGGTACTGCTCATCATCCGCATGCGGGCCGCCGCCAGCTCCACTGCCAGCGGTAGGCAATCCACCATCCGGCAGATCTCCGCGACCGCGCCTTCAGGCTGATCTTGGAGATGAAAATCCGGCCGGCCCGCTCGGGCTCTATCGGCAAACAAGTGGGTGGCATCGTCGACCGTCAGCGGTGGGACGACCACAATCCGCTCGCCATCGATCGCAAGTGGTTGGCGGCTGGTCGCCAGCACCGCCACTTTCGGGCAGTGCTGGATGATCCGCGCCAGCAGATTGGCGACCGCTTCCACGACATGCTCGCAGTTGTCGGCGACCAGAAGCACCTCGCGGGCGCGCAGGTATTCGATCACCGAGTCTTCGATGCCCAACCCCTGCTGTTGCTGCAGATGCAAGGCTGTCGCAATGGTGTGGCTGACCGCTGCGCCATGCTCCAGCGGGGCCAGTTCGCAGATGGCTACACCTTCGCTGAAACGGCCCTGCTCACGCCGCGCGACCTCCAGCGCAAGCCGGGTCTTACCGACGCCGCCGACTCCGGTCAACGTCACCAGGGGACCTTCGGCCATCGACTCGATCACGCGCGCCACTTCGTGTTTGTGGCCGACGAAGCTTGTCGCTCGGCGCAGCAGCGCCGAATGCGGCCGATCCGGCACCACCAGGTGCGGCGTCGGCGCGCGGCCCGGCGGCTGCTCGTCGCCGGTAAGAATTTGCTGGTGCACCTGGTCCAGCGAGGCGCCGGGGTCGACGCCGAGTTCGTCGGCAAGTCGCTGCCGCATCTGCCGGTAGGTGTCCAGCGCATCCGCCTGTCGGCCGCTGCGGTACTGGGCCAGCATCAGCTGTCCGGCCAGGCGTTCATCGAGCGGGTGAGCGGCGTGCGCCGCGGTGAGTTCCACCAGCACCTCGCTGTGGCGTCCGACGCGAAGTGCGACGTCGTTGCGGTCCAACACCACCGACAGCCGCTCGCCCAACAGAGTGCTGCGCAGGTTGTTGATCCATGGTGTGTCCAGCGCGGGAAACGGCTCGCCACGCCAGCCGCCCAGGGCGCGTTCGAACAGGTCTGCGGCTTGCAGCGGATCTTGGCAGCCCCGCGCTTGACGCACCACATGCCGGAACCGATGCAGGTCCACCGACAGTGCGTCGGTGCTCAGCACATATCCGCCCGGCTCCCGGGCAAGCGCTACGCCCGGGGTATCCGAAAACAGGTTCCGCAGTCGAGATACATACCCGGCCAACGAGTTTCGAGCGTGGTGCGGCGGGTGATCCGACCACACGTGATCAACCAAATGGTCCACCGCAATCGGGTGGTTGACGTCGACCAGCAACGCGACCAGTACGCACCGCTGGCGCGCGTGACCGATGTCGAGCCGCTGCCCGTCGACGTGCACCGCGACGTCGCCGAGCAAACAGAACTCGACTGACATTCAGTGCACCTTCTCCCCACGCCGCGCGCAGCTGCGCCGGGCAACATCAGGGGCGAACGCCGGCAACTCCCGGTGACCTCAAGGCGAAGTCGAAGAGCCCGCGAAACACCTGGACTTGAGCGGCAATGTACACCCAGCAGGTCGGTGACGCCGACGAATTGACCAGGCCGTTAGGAGACTGAATTCGCCGAACTACTGAATCCGGCGGTGCTGCGTCGCAGTCACGCCTGCGGCGCTTGGGCGCCCTCGAGCGCGACGGCCCGCGCTAACCGTGCGTAGCGCAACTCCAGGTCCTTGAACCGCATATAGGTGCTCAGGGTGGTGAAACTGAACGCCATGATCAGCGCGTAGAGCATCAGGTCGGTGCCGCGGCGCACCCCGAACCAGTGTGCGACCACCGTCGTGTCGTCCGGCCGCAGCACCGCGTAGACGCCGCCCAGCACGAACAACACGTAGCCCACCTTGACCCACGCCCGCGAGCGCGCGCTGCGGCGCGACCGCAGCAGGTACACCAGCAGGACGACGATCGACCCGATCAGCAACACCTGGATCCAGTTCAACGCCGTATCCTTCCTCGCAAGAACCCGTCGAAAATGATGTTGACGCCGTTGAGCAGCGGCTGGCCCTTGGACTTCGAATACTCGGTGTAGAGCACCTCGACGGGCTCTTCGGCTACCCGCCAATGGTTTTCGGCGATCAGCATGACGAATTCCGTGGCGTGGCTCATGCCGCTCATGGTGAAGTTCAGGCCGTCGGCCACCGTCTTGTTGAACACCCGCAGCCCGTTGTTGGTGTCGGTCAGGCCCAGTCGCCGTCCTCGTCGGCTCAACCGCGCCGCGGTCTGCAGCACGAGTCGCTTCAGCAGCGGTGGACGGTTGGTCACGGAGCCGCCGAAGCGCGTCCCGATCACCACGTCCACGTCACCGGCGGACAGCCGGTCGATCATGGCGGCCACGTCCTTGACGCGGTGCTGGCCGTCGGCGTCGAACGTGGCGAACACCTGAGCACCGGGCTGGCTGCGGGCGTACTCGACGCCGGTCTGGATGGCTGCGCCCTGGCCCAGGTTGACCGGATGGCGTACCAGATGGGCCCCGGCCCTCAGGGCGATGTCGCCGGTGCCGTCGGTGCTGCCGTCGTCGACGCAGACGACGTGGTCGAAGACGGACCGCACGTCGGCAATCACGTCGCCGATCACAGCGGCTTCGTTGAAGGCGGGGATGACGATCCAGACGTCGGGGTAATGCGAGGTCATTTAAGTCCACAAGTTACACGTTGGGTCTGCACTGATCATCGGCTACGCGCCAGCGCCGCCAGATGAACACCGATGCCTATCAGTGGGCCACACAACAACGCGACGACCGTGCGGGTCTCCAGCGGCACCGGTAACAACAGCATCAAGCCGGAGGCCACCGTCGCGCCGACCCAGCCCAGCGAATACGCCCGGTGCAGCGCGGCCGCCACCGCCGCGGCACCGGTGATCGTCAGCATGGCGATCGCCACCGCGGCGGCCGTCAGCCAGGCCAGCAGCGCGCCGCTGGCCTGGTATTGCGCCCCGAACAGGGCGCGCAGCAGCCAGGGGCCTACCACGCCGGCCGCCAGCACCCCGATCGCGCCGACGCCGCCGATCACCGCGGCCGGAGCCAGCAGCGCGCGAATCCGGTGAGTGCTTTCGTCGACGAAATGGGCGATGAGATTTCCCTGCATGGCCGTCAGCGGCACCAGCAGCGGGGCTCGCGTCAAGGTCACCGCCAGGATGACGACGCCGCCCCGGGCGCCCAGCTCGTCGGAGGTCAGCTTCAGCAGCACCGGAAAACCCATCACCAGGATCGCGCTGGCACCTGCCGCGGTGATCGAATGAGCCGCGCCCCGCAGGAACGTGGCGATGCTGCCGGGTGTCAGCAAACGTGCGGTCACCCGCGTGGCGGGCGACGCCGCCAGCATTATCAGCCAGGCCACCGAGCCGGCCACGGTGGCCCACAGGAAGCCGACCAGACCCCATCCAAGAACGAACGTGCCCGCGGCCACCGCAACCCGGATGACCGCGTCGGTCACCATCAACGCCCCGTATTGGGTCCACCGGTTCATCCCGGCGAGCATGCCCATCAGCGTGGCGTGCAGGCAGAATCCGGCCAGCCCGACGCTGAGCAGTCCTACCGACAGCCACCGCGCCTCGACGAACATCCGCGCGCTCCACAGCGGCGCGCTCCCGGCGATCACGACGGCTGCGGCGACGCCGACCAGTGCGGCGGCCCGCAGCGGATGAATACGACCGCCGTCCGGCAATACGTCCAGGTAGTGCATCGACCGGACTTCCCGGGTGGTTTCTTGCAGCAATCCGAAGGCTGCCCCGGTGACCAGCCCGAAAGCGCCCCAGAACACCCCGAAGACCGAGAAGCCGTCTGGCGCGAGATTGCGGGCGGCCAAGTAGATCACCGCGTAGCCGCACAGCCCGGTGACGGCGGTGGCGATGCCGACCCGCGCCACGCTGCCGCGGGTGATCGGCCCGCCGGGTGCGGGGGCCGTGCCCGGGGTACCGCTGACGTCGGTCACCGTGGCCGCATTAACGGCCAACCGACCCGATGCGTGCCACGTTCGCACATATTAGGCGGGCCGGGCGCCGGCATTCGTGAGGCTGGTTAGGCCTGGTTAGGCCCAATACCGTTCAGTTAAGACTACATGGGTGTAGTTTGTAGGGTATGCCTCGTGCGGGTTGGCGCAAGCCTGAGTCGG
>NZ_MVIF01000164.1 GCF_002086675.1 Mycobacterium persicum | reverse complement strand
GTCGCGCCCGCACGTGTCGAATGACAATCCCTACTCTGAGTCGGGGTTCAAGACGATGAAATACTGCCCGGTGTTCCCGGAGCGGTTCGCGTCGTTCGATCAAGCAGAAGTGTTCTGCGACAAGTTCTTTCATTACTACAACCATGAGCATCGGCATTCCGGGATCGGATTGCATACCGCGGCGTCGATCCATGACGGCACCGCCATCGAGATCCGGGCCCGGCGCGCCGAAACCCTCGCCGCCGCCTACGCGGCGAACCCCGACCGGTTCCGCCGCAAACCCGCCCCACCCAAGCTGCCCGAAGCAGCCTGGATCAACGAACCACCGAAGGAGAACACCGACACAGAACACGCAGCCTGACACGTCTCAAATGGTTTGACAGGTTCCGCTGCGCTACATAAGTAGCCCAGCGCTGATCGCCGAAGCCGGCGGTGACCCCTGGGCGATCAACCACAGTCTGCAAGTTGGTCGCCCGTCGCAGATTTCTGATCTGGCGGAGGCGTTTCATGCTGCCGGTCGCTGCACCGCTGAGGCTGACGCGGCATTCGAGGAGGCGCGTCGTCGGTTTGAGGCGGCATGGTATCGCGAGGATGGCATTCACCCGATTAATGACTCCGCCGAGGTGCAGCGGGTGACCAAGGCGCTGGGTGCGCAGTCCCTGCAATTGCCCAAGATCGGGGTGGACCTAGAAAACATCGCGGCCGCGTTGGCCCAGGCACAGCGAACCGGCACACTGCTGATCTCGACCTTGGAGGCTCAACTACAGGAACTCGACAATGAAATCGGCCGGGCCCTGGAAGCGGAGAAGGACATCCGCCTGACCGCGGGTGAGAGAAAGCTGTTGGATCTCCACATCACCGGTCTTGAAGACGAGGCCATCGCTGACACCAAATCCGCTCTGGGCCAGGTCGAGTCGCTTCGTGATGGCTACTCACGCTACCTGGACAAGTCGCTGGACACGTTACGTGCCGATGGCTACGACCCCGACGTTCTCCAGGCCGTGGATGCAAAACCTCAGATTCCGCCACCCGGCACGAAACCGGAGGATGTCAACAAGTGGTGGACGTCCTTGACCCCCGAGGAGCGACAGCAGCTCATCGCTGAGCACCCTGATCAGATCGGCAATCTCAACGGCGTCCCGGTCCTTGCTCGCAGCGGCGCCAATCTCGCGGTGATGACAAAGGACCTCAACCGGGTACGCGACATCGCCAGCCGCTACGGCGTGCCTGTCGACGATGTGGTGCGCGATCCGACGAAGTACGGTCTGTCGGCCACCGACATCACCCGCTACCAGAACGCCGATCAGACCGAGCAGGGTCTCGACCACGACGCCGGGAATGATCCTCGCCACCCTCTCCCCACCTATCTGTTCGCGTACGACCCGCTGGCTTTCGGCGGTAAGGGTCGCGCGGCGATCGCCATCGGTAACCCGGACCTGGCGAAGAACACCGCGGTGATTGTGCCGGGCACCAGCAGCAGCGTGAGGGGTGGTTGGCTGCACGAGGGCCACAACGACGCGCTGAACCTGTTCGAGCAGGCCAACGCCGCCGACCCAAAGAACCCCACCGCGGTGATCGCGTGGATGGGCTACGACGCTCCCAATGACTTCAACGACGTTCAACGAATTTCCACCCCGGAGCTGGCGCGAACCGGCGGTCAGGCCTTGGCGCAGGATGTCAATGGTTTGTGGGCCACCCACCTCGGCGCCGGTCAGCACGTCACCGTGTTGGGCCACTCGTATGGTTCAACCACGGTGGCTGACGCGTTCGCGTTGGGTCAGATGCACGCGAACGATGCGGTGCTGATCGGTTGCCCGGGTACCGATCTTGCCGCCAACGCCGCGAGTTTTCATCTTGACGGTGGGCATGTGTATGTGGGTGACGCCTCGACGGATCCCGTTGGGATGCTGGGGGAGCTGAATGGTCTTAGCCATTATGTGAACCGAGACAACATTGGCGGTCAGGTGCTTGGTTTAACGCCCGGCCTGGGCGCTGACCCGGCCGCCGACGGATTCGGATCGGTGCGTTTTCGCGCCGAGGTGCCCGGCTCTGACGGCATTAATCCGCATGACCATTCGTACTATTACCATCGCGGGAGCGAGGCCTTGCACAGCATGGCCGACATCGCTTCGGGTCACGGTGATGCGCTGGAATCCGACGGCATGACGGCCCAACACCGCTATCAGGTGGGCAAGGTCAACATGCCGGGTGTGGGTCCGGTCGGCGTCGGTATACCCGGCACGCCCGCCGTCATTGACCCGGAGTGGGGCCGCCCGCCAGGATCTGTTACCGATGATCATGTTTTCGATGACCAACATCACCACTGAGCGGCAATGCGTGTGGTTACGGCAAGCAATGTTTGCCGTAACCGTGGTCGCCGTTATGGTGTTAGGAGCGTGTTCGCTGGTGTTTCCCAAACCGCATTCCTCGGGCTCGTCTAATCCCTTTGATGATTCGGCTCACCCCATGACCGACGATCAGATCAAGGCCCAGGTGATCGAGCCGGCCAAACAAATCGTCACCGCCGCGAACCTGCAAGGCGTCAGCGGTGGGTTCTCCTTCGCCTCGTGCAACGACCAAGGCGATCCGCCCTATCAGGGGACAGTCACGATCACCTTCCTGATTCACGGCGAGCCGGACACCTACTTCCAGCAAGTTCGGGCCGCGATGCTCTCCCACGGCTGGAACGCTGGCCCCCCTCCGGGACAGCATCTGCACGGCACAACCCTGAATAAGAACGGCGTGACGGCGAATATCAGCTTTCTGCCGTCCGACCACAGTTACGGACAAATCATCCTTGATGGCGAGTGCCGGAACACGACCGATCATCGCCATGATCCTGGCGCCGGACTCGATATCACCAACCAACTAACTGCGCCCTGACGGCTCGGCTGCGCTGAGGACATCTCAGGACGCGTTCGCGAAGAGCTGACTTTACGTTGCGTGAGCTGGTTTGCCATGGGCGCCGGCCGGGCAGTGGTTCGACGCGGCGAACCATTAGGCCCATCATGGCCCGTTTGCGCAGCGCTTGCGCGTTCGACCATCCAGCGGCGTGGCAGCACCTCAGAGGCGTTGCGGCCCGCTAATGCTAATCCCCAATCGTGAGCCAAGACAGGTCAAACACGCGAGTGGCCCTGCTGGCGGAGTCAGCAGCTTTGAGCGATTGCGCGTCGATAATCCGGGCGCTGGCCATGGGTCACGCCCAGCGACGCACCGCCAGCCAGCAGTCTTCACTCAGTGAACCCTGGGACTGGAACGCTGGAGCAGCTATCGTTGGCAGGATTTACCCAGTGCGCCAACAATATCCAAGACCGTGCGAATTCTAGAGGGTCAGCTGTGAGGGCTCGACGATGAGATCGGCCACGTGCGGGAAGCGAAGAAAGGCATCCACCTCTGATCGAGGATGTGATTCGGACCGACAACGGAGTGCGCTGAGCCGCCTCGGCTGCCCGTGAGAAAGCATGAGAACCATGACCGTAGTTCGTGCCGAACTGGCTCCAAAGTTCTACTTCGGTGACGACGCGGTGTTGTTGGCCATGGACACCGCCGGGGTAAATACCGTCCTCGTAACGCTGGTTCAGGCTGAGCGCCAGGGGTATTCGCGAATGGCGCACGACGGGAAGATCCACGAATTCCTGATCGTTCCCGGCGCGGCCGACATCGAGCTGCACGACGACAAGGTTGTGTGGCGGTTTGACGATGCCAAGGCGATGGAAGTCATCGAGTTGTTGACGGCGATGACTCATACCACCACCGGTGCGGGTCATTACTATGTCGACATTTCCGCACCCACGCAGACGCTTGTCCTCTCACGGAACGAGTACGTGTAGCTGAAATGTCGGCCAACCAACCCCCAACGTTCTCAGTCGAACTCAGGCGTCGATCACGACACGATCGCTTCGAGCGCGCGAGACGCAGACCAGCATTTCGTCCTCACCCTCCGCAGCGCGCCCCCGACGATCAACCTCGCCGGCCAGCACCTTGACCTTGCAGGTCCCGCAGAACCCTTGCTGGCAGGAATATGCCGTCGCCGGATCGCAATCGAGCATGACGCCCAGCACCGACCGGTCGGCCGGCACCGTGAGCACTCGCTGCGATCGCGCCAGCTCCAGCTCGAAGGCGACACCGTCGACCACCGGCGGCGGACCGAACCGCTCATAGTGCAGCGGCGCGTCGGTGTGTTGGTCGCGCGCTGCCCGCACCGACTCCAGCATCCCGGTCGGCCCGCACACATACACCGCCGTCGTCGACCCGGCGTCGGCAAGCAGATCTTCGGCGGTGGGGAAGCGGCCGCGCTCGTCGTCGGCCCAGACGGTGACCCGATCCGGCGCCACCGCCAGCACCTCGTCCAACAACGGCATGTAGTCTCGGCTCTGGCCGGCATAGGTTGCGCGCCAATCGATTCCGTGCTGATCGGCAAGGCGGATCATCGGCAGGATCGGAGTCACCCCGATGCCGCCGATCACGAACAGCACGTCGTGCTCGTCGGTGACGAGATAGAACGCGTTGCGGGGGCCTTCGAACGTCAGCGTGTCGCCCTCGCGGAAGGCGTCATGCATCTCTATCGAACCGCCGCCGCCGTCGGCGATCCGTCGCACGGCGATGCGGTAGTCGGTGCGTCTCCCGGGCGGACCGCACAGCGAGTACTGCCGGCGTCGCCCCGAGGGCAGCCGAACGTCGATGTGCGCTCCGGGGGTCCAGGATGGCAGCAGCCCGCCGTCACGGTCGGCCAACGTCAACGCGACCACGTCCGGGGTGAGCAGCTCGCGTTTGGCCACCACGGCGGCAATGTTCCGCTGCACCGGCACTATCCGCGATGGCGTCCACCGCGACGCCGAGGCGAAACCGCCGAAGAGAGCGCCCACCCCGCACAATGCGGTCAACATGCGATCGCGGCCGCGACGACCATAAAGATCGGCGGGTCTGCTGCTCCAAATAGTCTGCGCCACAGCCGTTTCCCTACGTCTGCCGAATGTCGAAGCGCGCCAACAGCCGAACCAGCGACGGACTGACGCGGCGCAGCGTATAGCCGAGCCGCGACTCCGCCGCGACGGGCAACACCGCCGGGCCGGTCCGGACGGCTCGGACAATCGCCTTGGCGGTGGCCTCGGGGGGGTAGTTACGCCGGCGGTACGCGGCGTCGGCCTTCTCGCGGGCGCGCTCCTGCTGCTCGGCCGTCATGACGAAGCCCGAGCACACCGCCGTGACGGTGATGCCCTCGTCGGCGAAGTCGGCGCGCATCGATTCGCTCAACGCCAGCACCGCCGCTTTCGAGGTGCCGTAGGCGACCATCGATTTTGACGGCACATACGCCGCCGCCGACGCCACGTTGATGATCGTGCCGCCCTGGCCGCGCTCCACCATCTGGGCGCCGAACGCTCTGCTGCCGTTGATGACGCCGCGAACATTGACGGCCATGATGGTGTCCCAGTGCTCCGACGTGGTCTGCGGGAACCGGCCGGCCATCCCGATGCCGGCGTTGTTGACCAGGACGTCGACCACGCCGTGCTTGTTGCGCACTTGTGCGGCAAGGTCGTTCACGGCCGCTTCGTCGCTGACGTCGACCTGGTAAACCGCGGCCTCGGCGCCGGCTGCCCGCACGGCCTCGGTGGTGTCATTGGCCCCGGCAAGGTCTCGGTCGACGATCACGACGGCACGCGCACCCTGACGGGCCAACTCCACCGCGGTGGCCCGGCCGATCCCGGCGCCCGCCCCGGTGACCAGCGCGAGGGTGCCTCGCACAGCGCGCGGTCGGGTGGACTCACCCGACGGAGCCGCCCCTTCGGTGACCATATCGACCCACTCGCCGGTGAGCCTCGCGATGACGTCGGGACGCGAGGTCACCACCCAGTGCCCGCCCTCGATCGAGACGACCCTGCGCTCGGCCGGAATCGAGCCGGTAAACCGCTGCAGGGCCGGCGTCACGAAATAGTCCTGACGCGCCACCAGCACCTGCACCGGGACGCCGGCCTGCGGCAGTTGCGCCGGCGGTGCCAGAAACGGTGCGGGCATGTTGGCGCGGTAGAGGTTGAGCCCGTTGCGGTAGTCGTCGAGCGACCGGGGCGACGCGCCCCGCCGGCTACGGGTGCTTGATCTCCCGATACGCTCAACGGCCTCAAACACTTTCACTTGCAACCGCGACCGGATCGCGATCTCCGGCGCAACCGGACACAGGAAGAACCAGATGTAGGAGGAGGCCAGGAGCTGTCGGGCAACGGCGGCCACGGCGCGCGGCGTACGCGGTGAGCGCAGAAACCGGCCCGCATAGTTCAGGTGCGGCCCGGAGATCGAGGTGAACGAGGCGATCTTGCCCAGCACGGTGTCGTCGGTGACCGCCGTCCAGCCTTGGATCGAGCCCCAGTCGTGCCCGATCAGGTGTACCTGGTCAACGCCGAGGCTGTCGATCACCGCGCCGACGTCGGAAACCAATTGGGGGAGTTGATATCCCGACCGACCGGCCGGTCGTCCGGATTCGCCGGCCCCGCGCACGTCGTAGGCCACGACGTTGTATTTGCCGGGGTAGCGATGACCAAGTTCCGCCGCGACGCCGTCCCACACGTGGTGGTTATCCGGGTAGCCGTGGATGGCCAGGATGGTCGGGCGCCGCGGGTCGATCTCGGTATAGGCATGCACGGCCAGTGCGACGCCGTCCGATGCGGTCACAGTGGTGCGAATCATGGCCCCTCGATGCTCAGTGCGCCACTCGGGCAGCGGGTGATCGGGCCAAGTACTCGACCGCCCGTCCCACCC
>NZ_MVIF01000163.1 GCF_002086675.1 Mycobacterium persicum | reverse complement strand
CGCCACCGGCGGGGCAGGGGGGGTCGGCGGCAAGGCCGGGCTGATCGGCAACGGCGGTGACGGCGGCGCCGGCGCGGCGAGCACCACCACCGGCGCCGGCAGCAAGGGCGGCGCCGGCGGCACCGGCGGAAACGGCGTCGTCATCGGCGATGGCGGCAACGGCGGCAACGCCGGGCTCGGCAAGGCCGCGGGCAACCCCGGCGCCGGCGGCACCGCCGGGCTGCTGCTCGGCAACGATGGGCTCACGGGAAAGACGTAGCCTGTGGGCAACGCGATTGGCGCCGATCCCGGACGGGTAGCCAGGCCAATCGGGAGGTTACGCTTCGCCCGCCAACGCGAATCGGCCATCGGCAGTCTTTGCGACCAGGCCGTCGGCCAGCAACGAATCCAGCGCTCGGTCACGCTGTGCGGTATCGATCAGCCATGCCACGTCGAGCTCGGCGCGGGTTGCTGGAGAGTCCTTGGCGCGCAATACATCTAGTAACCGTCCGCGGACCTGTCGGTCGGTTCCCGCATATGCCTGCACGCGCCGCGGCGGACCGTCCGTGGCAGGATATCCAGCGGTCCGCCATGCGCAGCCGCTCACCGGGCACAAACCGCAGCGCGGGGCGCGGGCCGTGCACACCGTCGCACCCAGTTCCATGAGGGCGACCGAAAAGCGTGGCGCCGATTCATGATTCGGCAGTATCGCTAGGACGTCGGCGTGGTCCCGGGCGGCCGACGGCGCACCCGCATCGGCGCGCCCGTGCACCGCACGAGCCACTACCCGGCGCACGTTGGTGTCCACCACCGGCACCCGCCGGCCGTACGCGAAACACGCCACCGCGCGTGCGGTATAACTACCGACACCCGGCAGCCTCACCAGCGTTTCGACGTCGTCGGGGACCACGTCACCGTGGTCCCGCGCGATGATGGTCGCGCATTCGTGCAAACGCTTCGCCCGGCGCGGATAGCCCAGCTTCCCCCAGGCCCGCAGCACATCGGCGGCCGTCGCAGCGGCCGTTGCCGACGCGGTGGGCCAGCGCCGCACCCAGTCAGGCCATATCGACAACACCCGCGACACCGGAGTCTGCTGCAACATGAACTCGCTCACCAGAATCTGCCATGCACTGACGTCTGGCCGGCGCCACGGCAGGTCGCGACGCGATCGCTCGTACCAAGCAAGAAGATTGGCGGATGATATGTGCTGCGCAGCGGTCACCGGCCGGTACGGCAGAATGCGTGACATGCCCAACACCAACCCGGTAACCGCGTGGAAAGCACTCAAAGAGGGTAACGAGCGATTCGTCGCCGGCAAGCCCGAGCATCCCAGCCAAAGCGTTGAGCATCGCGCCAGCCTCGCCGCTGGGCAGCAGCCGACCGCGGTGATCTTCGGCTGCGCCGACAGCCGGGTGGCCGCGGAGATCATTTTCGATCAGGGCCTCGGCGACATGTTCGTGGTCCGCACGGCCGGGCACGTCATCGACTCGGCGGTGCTGGGCTCCATCGAGTACGCGGTGACCGTGCTGAACGTCCCGCTTGTGGTCGTCCTCGGCCACGACAGCTGTGGTGCGGTGAATGCAGCCCTGACGGCACTGGACAGCGGCGCTCTGCCGGAGGGCTATGTGCGCGATGTGGTGGAGCGGGTGGCTCCATCGATCTTGTTGGGCCGGCGCGACGGACTGAAGCGGGTCGACGAGTTCGAAGAGCGACACATCCACGAGACGGTGGCGCAGCTGATGGCCCGCTCGACGGCCATATCGACGCGGGTGGCCGCCGGCACGCTGGCCATCGTGGGTGTGACCTACCAGCTCTCCGACGGCCGGGCGGTGTTGCGCGATCACGTCGGTGATATCGGCGAGGAAGGCTGACCTTCCGGCGCCGCTAATCCGGCCTCTAACACGGCCCACGCTCGAAAGGGCCCAGCTAACCTCGCGACACGCCGAGGCAGGTCAAACAAGTCGGCGTGACCTGGGCCTACGGTGTGAATGTGCTGGATCTGGAACCGCGTGGCCCGCTACCTACCGAGATCTACTGGCGGCGCAGGGGACTGGCCCTGGGTATCGCGGTCGTGGTGATCGGAATCGCGGTGGCTGCCGTAGTCGCCTTCGTCGGTAACACCGCCGGCGCCAAACCCGTCAACGCCGAGAAACCGGGCTCCGCGCAAAGCCACCCGGGCTCAAACCCGCCGCAGGCGCCGGAACCGGGCGGGCAAAGTGCCGCCAACGCTCCGGCGGCTCCGCAGGGGCAGAACCCGGAGATGCCGACTCCTACCGCCGCGGTGCAACCGCCGCCGGTGCTGAAAGAGGGGGACGACTGCCCGGATTCCACGCTCGCAGTCAAGGGATTGACCAACGCGCCCCAGTACTACATCGGCGACCAGCCGAAATTCACCATGGTTGTCACCAACATCGGGCTAGTGGGCTGTAAACGCGACGTCGGGGCCGCGGTGCTGGCGGCATACGTCTACTCGCTGGATAACAAGCGGTTGTGGTCCAACCTGGACTGCGCGCCCTCCAACGAGACCCTGGTCAAGATGTTCACTCCGGGGGAGCAGGTGACAACTGCGGTGACCTGGACCGGGATGGGGTCGGCGCCGCATTGCCCATTGCCCCGGCCGGCGATCGGTCCCGGCACGTACAACCTCGTCGTCCAGCTGGGCAACCTTCGGTCGCTTCCGGTTCCGTTCGTATTGAACCAGCCGCCGCAGCCGCCGGGGCCACCGCCGGCGCCTGGCCCGGCCGTGGCGCCGCCGCCGGAGGCCCCGCCCGCTCAGGGCGGTTAACGCTCTACTGGTCAGCGATCGTCGACTCGGCCAGCTGTGACAGCCCCTCGCGCACATGGCGGGCCCACATCGCGCCGATGCCGTCGACAGATTGCAGGTCGCCGGCGCTGGCGGCCAATAGACCCTGCAGCGTTCCGAAGGAACGCACCAGCAGGTCGGCATGGGCGAATTGCAGTCGCGGGATGACTGCCATCGCGCGGTAGCCCCGCGGGCTCAGCGCCGAGTCCTGTGCCTCCGCCGTCGTGGGATAGCCGAAAACCTTTGCCAGCACAGTGAAATCGAGCAACTCGGTGTCCGAGAGTGCGTCCAACTCATCCAGGGTGGCGTCAATTTGGGCTTTGCTCGGCGGTTCCGGGTTGGCGTGGTAGTCGCGGACAATCAACTCGCGGGCGGTGTCGTTGCCGCCGAGCAGTTCCTCCAGCTGTAGCCGTAACTGCCGCCCATCGGTGCCCAGTTCCACCGCGTCGTAATCGATCACCAACCCGATTCGCCGGACCAGCTCGAGCCGCTGCACCACCGTCATCACGTCGCGCAGCGTGACGAAGTCTTCGATCTCGGCCCGGGAGAGTTGCCGGCTGACCTCATCGAGCCGGGCCTTGTAGCGTTCCAGCGTCGCGATCGCCTGGTTGGCTCGCGACAGGATGGTCGCCGAGTCGGTCAGCACATGACGATCACCGCCGACATAGACGGTCACGATGTTCATCGAGTGGCTCACCGAGATCACCGGGTAACCGGTCTGGATCGCGGATCGCTCCGCCGAGCGGTGGCGGGTGCCCGATTCGTCGGTCGGTATCGACGGATCCGGGACCAACTGCACGTTGGCCCGCACTATGCGGCTGCAGTCGGTGGAGAGCACCACGGCACCGTCCATTTTGCACAGCTCGCGCAGCCGGGTGGGGGCATAGCGGACGTCTAGGGAGAAGCCGCCGTCGCAGATCGCCTCGACGTTCTCGTCGTAGCCGAGCACGATCAGGGCGCCGGTGCGGCCGCGCAGGATACGTTCCAGGCCGTCCCGTAGCCCGGTGCCGGGTGCCAGGCGGGCGACAGCCTCACGCAGTGTCGGACGTGTCACAGCGTGCATTCTGCTATGAGCGGGGCCACTTAGTGATGAGTGTCCAGACGACACACGCTCGCGGGGGCGCTGGTGCGGTGGTCGGCAACGTCGATCATGTGCTCGAGCGCCGCCACGATAGTAGGCGCGCGCAGTGCTCGCAGACCCGCCGGCGCCGCCTCGCGACCGGGCGGGATCAATGCGATGGTGAATCCCTGACGAACTGCCTCGGCCAGCCGCCGGTCCATGCCGTTGACCGGCCGCAGGTCGCCTGCCAGCCCGACTTCGCCGATCATCACCGCCGTTGTGGGCAGCGGCAGGTTCGCGTACGCCGAGGCCAGCGCGATCGCAACCGCCACATCGGACGACGGATCGGTCAATCGCATCCCGCCTACGGTTGACAGATAGATGTCGTTGACACCGATGCGCAGCCGGGCGTGCTTTTCCAGTACTGCGGTGATCATCGCCGCGCGGGCGTGGTCGATTCCGCTGACCGCCCGTCGCGGCGAACCGCCGGCCGGAGTGGCCAGCAACGCCTGTACTTCCCCGATCAGCGGCCGCTTCCCGTCGAGTGTCACGGTGATGGCGGTACCGGGAACCGGAGCGGACCGCTGATCGAGGAACAGGTTTGACGGGTCGGCGATTCCTTCGATGCCGTTGTCGTGCAATAGAAAACACCCAACCTCGTCGGCGGCGCCGAATCGATTCTTGACTCCACGGACCATCCGTAACCCGCCGTTGCGGTCGCCTTCGAAATGCAGCACCACGTCGACGAGGTGCTCTAGTGACCGCGGTCCGGCGATCGACCCTTCCTTGGTGACGTGACCGACCAGGATCAGCCCGAACCCGTGGGCCTTGGCGGCGGCGGTCAGGGCGGCCGTCACCGCACGCACCTGGGTAACCCCGCCGGCGACGCCGTCGGCCTCGCTGGTGGACATCG
The DNA here is from genome assembly GCF_002086675.1 of Mycobacterium persicum. GTDB lineage: Bacteria > Actinomycetota > Actinomycetes > Mycobacteriales > Mycobacteriaceae > Mycobacterium > Mycobacterium persicum. Next base: position 1,997 of record NZ_MVIF01000163.1, on the reverse strand, counting down.
TCTGCACCGAGTCGATGACGACCAGCGCCGCCTGCACGGTCTCGATGTGGCCCAATACCGCGTGCACGTCGGATTCGGCGGCCAGATACACCTGTTCGCTGTGACAGCCGATGCGGTCGGCGCGCAGCCGGATCTGTCCGGCGGATTCTTCGCCGGAGATGTACAGCGCGCGCTGCCCCGACTGCGCCCAGCGGTGCGCGACTTCGAGCAACAGCGTCGATTTGCCGACACCGGGTTCGCCGGCCAGCAGCGTCACCGACCCTGGCACCACGCCGCCGCCCAGCACCCGGTCCAGCTCGTCGATGCCGGTCGGACGGTGCCGATTCAGGTTGGGCTGCACCGAACTGATCGGAACGGCGCGCGACGCCGGCACCGGCAGCCGGCGACCACTGACGCCGACCCCGTTGCGTATCGGCACCTCTTCGACCGTGCCCCAGCTGCCGCATTCCATGCACCGCCCCACCCACTTGGCGGTGAGATGACGACAATCCGAGCAGCGGAATTGCGAACGCACGTTAGCCACGCCGTGACCGTATCGGTCGGGTACGACAGCCGCGGCGCGGCCGGCTGGGTGGGGCGTTAGTGCCGGACCGGAGCCGTCGCCTGCTCGTGCGGCTGAGCCAGCGGCGCCGCGATCGGCACCATCAGGGTGCCCTGTCCGGCCTTCTCGAAGTTGAAGGTGAAGCTGTACGTCAAGCCGTTGGTGATGGGCTTGGTCAAGACGACGCTTGCCCTGGCCGCCTGATTCGACCCCAGCGGGCCGGGCGCGACGAGCTGGCCGTCCGGCGTACCGACGAACAGCATCCCGCCGGCGGGCAGCCGCGCGTCACCGGTCATCGTCACGGTGCCGATGTCGCTGCCGATGCTCACCAAACGATCAGCCACATCCGGGGATTGGTTGATAGCCACCAGCACCAAGTCCACCTTCCTGCCGGGCTGCAGGAAATCGCCGCTGCGCTGCAGAGCTTGGATCCGGACATCGCGCAGCAGCACGTTGTTGATGGTGAGCCGGTTGCCGTTGACGGCGGGCTCCTGATTCGCGGTTTGCGAGATCTGACCGGTTCCGCAGGCACTCACCATGGCGGCAATCAGTGCGACCAGGCCCACCGCGGTGAGGCGGATCTTGAAGCGGTTCACTCAATGCCTCCTGCTGGGTTCGGAGCATGGCAGATCGCATGACGGCCTGCTGACTGCGATTCGACTATGCACAGTAGTAGGTTGCTGCCGCCGGCGGTAGCGCCGGTGTCGGTCCCGGGTGCAATTTCGCGATCTGCGTGGCGACTTCACGAAGACTTCACGTTAGTGGCATCGCCGGTGCCTATACCGACAGGTGAGCGGGGGCTGCCGGCTGGTGGAGGTCTGTCATGTCCTTTCTTCTGGTGGCGCCGGAATTGGTTTCTGGCGCGGCGTCGGATTTGGCGGCGATCGGCTCGGCGGTGAGCACGGCCAATGCGGCGGCGGCGGCGATGACGACGCAGTTGACGGCGGCGGCCGGCGATGAGGTGTCGGCGGCGATCGCGGCGTTGTTTAGCGGCTATGGGCGCCAATATCAGGAGCTTTCGGCGCAGATCGGGTTGGTTCACGAGGAGTTTGTGCGGGCGTTGAATGGCGGCGCAGCCGCCTATGCCGCCGCTGAGTTCGCCAATGTTGAGCAGGCCATGTTGGGCATCGTCAATGCGCCGACTCAATTGCTCGTTGGGCGTTCGTTGATCGGTAATGGCGTCGACGGGTTGGCGCCGGGGCAGGCCGGCGGCGACGGCGGGTTGTTGTGGGGCAACGGCGGCCGTGGTGCGGCTGGTGCCGCCGGCCAGGCGGGCGGTGCCGGCGGAGCTGCGGGCCTGATCGGCAATGGCGGAACTGGTGGATCCGGCGGTGTGGGCGCGTCGGGCGGGGCCGGTGGCGCCGGCGGCCTGCTGTTAGGAAATGGCGGCACCGGCGGGATCGGTGGCGCGGCCGGGGGGATCGGCGGTCGCGGTGGTGACGCCGGATGGTTTGGC
>NZ_MVIF01000162.1 GCF_002086675.1 Mycobacterium persicum | reverse complement strand
CCACCGCCCCGATTGCCATAGCCGCCGGAGCAGCAGCCAATCCCGCAGCCGGCGCGGCCGCCACAGCCGCCGCCGGAGCAGCAGCCAGTCCGGCCAAACCGGCCATTCCAGCTACCCCGGGGACAACAGCAGCGGCCAGCCCTCCCAACAAAGGACTCGCCAGAAGCGGAACAACACCGATCAAATTCGAAATAATCCATCCGACAACAATTGTGGTAACACCCAAGACTGTGGCGTAGACAAGAGGCGGAATTATCGCGATTGCAATAATAAGTGGCAGCCCAAGTGCCGCCAAAAATAGCAGATCTACCACGGCTGCTATCAAGTGCAAATGCACGAGATTATCGAGCAATTGGAACAATACCGCACCATAGGTTTGGAAAACCATTGCGAAAAGCTTGAAATCCAATGCCCATACCTTGCCGACCAAGGCCAAGAACTGCATCAGTTCCTGCCATGGAAATGGGGTCAGGGTAAGTGTTGCCACGGCATTGCTGATTTCATTGGCACCGGGTGTGACGATGATCGGCGCCGGGATGGGGTGCGGGGCAGCCGCCAGCGCCGCGCCGCTGACGGTCTCATAGACACTCATGGTGGTAGCGGCCTGGATCCACATCCGGACGTAGTCGGCTTCGTTGAGCGCGATCGGGATGGTGTTGATCCCAAAGAAATTCGTCGCGACCAACACGCCATGGGTGACGTGGTTGGCGGCCAATTCCGCCAGGGTGGGCATCGCGGCCAGTGCGCTGACGTAGGCTGCGGCGACGGTGTCGTGCCCGGCGGCCGTTGCCGCACTGTCGGCGCTGGTCTGCATCAACCACGCCACATACGGAACATGGGCGGCCACATACGCTTCGACGCTGGGGCCCTGCCACGCACCAGCCTGCACCGCTGCCAGGATGATCGTGAGTTCTTTTGCCGCCGAGGCATATTCGACACTCATCGATGTCCACTCAGCAGATGCTGCCAGCAGCGACTCCGGACCCGGACCGGTGCTCAGCAATGCTGAATGTACTTCTGGCGGTAGGGCGATCCAGATCGGCGCCGTCACACCCAACCACCTAAGGCCGAATACGATACCGCCGCTGCGGCGTCACCCGCGGCATAACTCACACCGGACTCACCGACACCGATTCCCGAACGGCCCAGCTCTTCAACGGCTTCGGCAGCCACCGCGGCGTGCTCGTTGCCGTACGCGCTAAACCCGGCGGCGGTCTGTATCGACACGGGGTCCGCCGCCGGCGGGACCACCGCGGTAATCAGCGGTGCCGCAGCAGCATGCGCGGCCGCCAACCGAGCGGTCAGCGCTTCCACCGCCGCACTGGCCGCAGCCAAACCTTCTGGAACCACTTGCAATGTCACTATCGAATCCTTCCGATTGCATCCGTCCTGCCGGCATGGCTTAGGTCCTTATCGGCCTACCGCCGAGCATGATGCCGAAAAAATCTCACGGATCCTTACTATTGTCAACAGTTGCAGATAGCTACGGTTACGTAGGGAAAAGCTACGTTTCGGTAGCCATCTGTCTGGTGGGAGTCGTTGGGCCGGGCCTGAATACGACGGTTGCGGACATGGTGGGGATCTGCCATCCGAACTTCATCCGCAGCCCGACAAGTGCGTCGTTTCGAACGCGACAATGCGATATTGGCGGTGACCGGATCCAGATTGTTTGTCGAATTCATTTGCGCGAACACATCTTCGCGTCGAAATGGAAACTATCCGATAGGATTTCGGTTGGCTTGTCAGGTTGGTGGTACGTCCGGCACTACCTGGCGATGAGCGCGTCCGAGAGTTGTAAGCGGGACTTGGGCTTTCATGGGTTGGCGCTCTGCGAGGTGGCAGTCGTATAGACCAGCTTCCATGCCAGCCGATCACTATATCGCCGTTTCCCAACATCTTTCATGCACCAGCGAAGGATTCGTCGATATCGGCAGCCGGATGGCACCCCGGATTTGCGTGCGTGACGCACTGCCGGGAGCGCTACCCTACTCTCCAGACGCGTGGTCCCGTTGACCCTGACTGTCGTTGACAGCAGCGGGTTTTCCTGCACCCGGCCTGGTGTCCCACGTTCCGGGCACCATCGGCGCCGCCGGCCCCCCGCCGAATCCGTCGCCGGTGAGCGTCGCCAGTCCAGCCCGCGTCGCCAACGCCTGCGCGGCTTGCCGTCCCGGTGAATCCCAACGCTCCCGCCCCGCGGTCGGACGGCGTCGAAAGGAAAGGCTCTGTATCCGAGGGTGATTCGGATTCCAGGAATTCGTAACGGTAGCCGGGAGCCGCCAGCCTGGCCCGTCGGCGGCGCCGCGCCCGCGTCTCCTCTCGCGCTGCCGCGGCGGCTGCCGCCGGTATTGCGGCCTGGTTGGGTTCTGACGCGGTTCGCCAGGCTGAAGCGCTCATCGCCGAGTCGAACCCGACATCGGGGCCGCCAACCACGTAGGGCAAGGCCGCTCCCAGAAACTCGGCGAGCTGATCTGCCGCCGCGGCGTACTCGGCACTCAGCGAACTCCACGCCGACGCCGCGGCCAGCATGCCGCCCGGCCCGGAGCCGCTGCTGAGCTGGGTCGAATGCACCTCTGGGGGCCAGGCCATCCACACCGGTGCCGTCATAGTCACGCCAGTCGGTCGGGAGCAGCGGCTAGCGCCATACAGGCCTCCTTGCCGGAATACGTGGAAGGCCGTGAGTAGTCGTACGCCGGCCAGGAAAAGTTCCCGCCCGAGGTGAACTCACCAAACCTACGGCTTGGTGGCACTGACCAGAGTGTTGCGCACAAACAGCTCCCCGGCCTCGGTCCCCGGTTCCGGCACCGGCCGGTCGACCTCACGGAGATACTCGACCAACGGAGTACCGAGGGCAGTCCAGCCATGTGCCCCAAGCCACTCGGTGGCCGGTGCGCACTGCTCGTTGTAGACCAACTGGAAAAACGGATTCGCGTCACCGGCCGCGACGACGGCACGTTCTTCTTCCACTTTGGCGGCGAATTCTTCCGGGGGAAGCGGGCTGCCGTCCTCCACTGCGGCGTGGCTGCCGGGGCAGGCGAGGTTGTCGATGCCGGTGAACAGCTGCTCCTGCGCGGTGGCCGGAAGATAGATCAGCAGCCCCTCGGCGATCCACGCCGACGGTTTGGCAGGATCAAAGCCGTTGTCTTGCAACGCTTGTGGCCAGTCTTCCCGCAGGTCGACCGCAATCTCACGTCGCTCGGCGCGCGGCGTGGCGCCGTGGCGGGACAGCACCTCGCGCTTGAAATCGAGCACTTGCGGCCGATCCAGCTCGAAGACCGTGGTTCCGTCCGGCCAGGGCAGCCGGTAGGCGCGTGAATCCAGTCCCGCCGCCAAGATGACCACCTGGCGCGCTCCAGCGTCGGCGGTCCGCTGGAAGTAGGCGTCGAAGTACCTGGTGCGGGCGCCCTGGAAATTGACGAAGTGCTCGCCGAAGTCCTCGCTCTTCAAGTCGTGGTCGGGAGCCTTGCCGTCGAGCACGTCGGCCCAGGAACCGCCGACGGCCCGGCAGAACAGTTCCGCGTACGGATCGACGGCCAGTGGGTCGGGCTTTTGGGCCTCCAAAGCCCGTGCGGTGGCGACGAACAGCGCGGTCGATCCGACACTCGTGGTGATGTCCCAGGTGTCACCTTCACTACGCACCCCACCGACATTAATGCCTGGCTGGACCGTCTGGCTCCCAGGTACCGGGGAGCATCGGCTCCCTGGGTGCGCCATCGAACTGGTCACCGGCCAGCGTGGCCAAGCCTGCCACCGCACCGGCCGTGTCCTTGTGAACCGTGCCGGCAAACCCCAAACTCGCCGCACCTTGATCCGAGGCGGTCGCAGCCGGCTCCTCGTTCTGCGGTACGTCCCAGTCCGGGTCGACCTCAACGTCCATAAACTCCTCGCCGTGGCCACGCAGCGCCGTCCTGCGGCGTCGCCGCCGTCGGGCCTGCTCACGGGCGGCTGCCGCGGCGGCCGCGGCGGCGGAATCGGGTTCGGGCGCCTTCTTCTTGGCACTGGCGGCAGCGCTGGCGCTCATTTCGTCACCGAACCCGATGCCCGGACCGCCGCCCACCAGGAAGGGATAGCCGAAGGCCGGTGCGGCTGGGGCCGGCGGCGGTGCCGGGCCGGGGCCGGCTGTGCTGGTCATGGAGGCCGGCGCCGGCGCAGGCGCTGCGGCCGACGCGGTAACGGTCGGAGTCATCGCGGCGACCGGCACCATGGTGGGTGCGGCGGCTACCGACGGCGCCGCGACCGGTATCCCGGCCGGCTGGATTCCGGCCAGGCCAGACAGTCCCGCGAAGCCGGTCACCGCCCCGAGGTTGGAGATGGCGCCGCTGATGGCGACAGCCAGCAACTGCGGGGACTGGCCGAGCGCTTGGATGATCTGCGCGATGTGGGTCGGCCAGTCGAACAGCATCAGTTCGACGAGGAATTGCATCGCCGCCGCGGGGTTGGTGAACAGTTCCTTGGCGAACGTTTGAAAGTCCTGACTGAATTCGAGAGCACGAACAAGCCACCACATGGGTTGGGCCGCATTCGTATATTCGTCGTAGTGGATTCCATTGACGGTCCCTTCGGCGGGGTCCCATATCACCCGGCCGCCGGTGATGATGCGCAGGACGTCAGCAACGACGTTGTCGATCGGGGTGGCCTCACCCCCGTGTTCATGGTCATGTCCGCCGTCGGCTTCGGCTGTCACAATCTGCGGGGCCGTGGTGGTCTGGGGTGTCGATGCGACAGCAGCGCCGGCCACCGCCTCGTAGGTCGCCATGGTGGTGGCCGCCTGGATCCACATCCGCACGTAGTCGGCCTCGTTGAGCGCTATCGGGACGGTGTTGATCCCGAAGAAGTTCGTCGCCACCAAGACACCGTGGATGGCGTGGTTGGCCGCCAGCTCGGCCAGCGTCGGCATCGTCGCCAGAGCGGTGGTGTAGGCGACGGCCACCGTTTCGTGCCGGGCGGCCGCGGCCGCACTGACCGTGCCCGCTTGCATCAACCACATCAGATAGGGCACGTGGGCGGCCACATACCGCTCAGCGCTGGGACCCTCCCAGGCACCGCCCTGGACCGCGCCCAGCACGACCGTGAGTTCGTCTGCCGCCGCGCCGTATTCGGCGCTCAGCGCCGACCACGCCGCGGCGGCGGACAGCAGGGAGCCGGGCCCGGGGCCGCTACTGAGCAACGCCGAGTGCACCTCCGGCGGTGACGCCATCCACACCGGCCACATCACCGCGAGCTTCCGGACGTTTTGAACATGATTTTCATTATCGCTATTCGAACACCGGGGACGGCCACAGTGCAAGTCCCGTCATCGATGTGGGGCTCGGCCGCTCGGTCCGTCACCGTCGAGGGTGCGGGTCGCAAACGCCGGCTCGCAAAACCTGGTCCGGATTTCCGGCAAACCCACAACTGTGTCGGCCGCACAGCGATACGCTGTATTGGCCGATTTTCTCTGGTGACGGGGGAGGCTCCAGATCGGCATGACAACGCACGTCATGGCGTATCGGGAGGTGTCAGATGTCGTTCGTGTTCGCGGCGCCGGAGGCGCTGGTGGCAGCGGCAGGAGATTTGGCCAATATCGGGACCGCGGTCGGCACGGCCAATGCCGCCGCCGCGGCCAACACGACGAGCTTGCTGGCCGCGGGCGCGGACGAGGTGTCGGCGGCGATTGCGGCACTATTCGGTGCGCACGGCCAGGCCTATCAAGTGCTGAGCGGGCACGCCGCCGCATTCCACCAGCAGTTTGTGCAGGCCCTAACCGCGGGCGGGACATCGTATGCGGCCGCCGATTATGCCGCTGCGACGCCGCTGCAGCCGCTCCTCGACGCGATCAATGCGCCGTTCATCGCGGCTACCGGGCGTCCGCTGATCGGCAATGGCGCCAACGGTGCCCCGGGCACCGGGGCCAATGGCGGCGCCGGCGGTTGGCTGATCGGCAACGGCGGAGCCGGCGGGTCCGGAACGTCCTCGACGACCGCCGACGGCGGGAAAGGCGGCGCCGGCGGCGCAGCCGGGCTGCTCGGTAGCGGCGGAGCCGGCGGGGCCGGCGGCAACACCTCGGCCGCCGGCAAAGCCGGCGGGGCCGGCGGGGCCGGCGGCAACGCCATGCTGATCGGCGCCGGTGGCGCCGGCGGCGCCGGCGGGAGCTCGACGGATGCCGGCGGTGTGAGCGGCGGGGCCGGCGGGGCCGGCGGTAACGCCGGCATGCTCTTCGGCGCCGCCGGGAACGGCGGTCCCGGCGGCCTGACAAACGGAGTCGGCGCCACCGGCGGCGCCGGCGGGGCCGGCGGAGCCGGCGGGCTGTTCTCCGACGGTGGAGTCGGCGGGGCCGGCGGTGCCGGCGCATCCGGCGGCGCGGGCGGAGCCGGCGGTGTCGGCGGGATGTTTTCCGACGGCGGCACCGGCGGAGCCGGCGCAACCGGCAACGTTCTCTCCGGCGCCGGCGGGAAAGGCGGAGCGGGCGGCGCCGGCGGGATGTTCGGTGCCGGTGGTAGCGGTGGCCCTGGAGGGGCGGCCAGCGTAGGTGGCGCGGGCGGGACCGGCGGCAACGCCGGCATGCTCGCCATCGGAGCCGCGGGCGGAGCAGGCGGCTCCGGCGGACAAGGCTTCGTCACCGGCGGCGGGGACGGCGGGACCGGCGGCAACGCCGGCATGTTCTTCGGCTCCGGCGGCGCCGGTGGCGCCGCCGGGGCGGGGTTCACCAAGGGCGGAGCCGGGGGCGCCGGCGGCAACGCCGGCATGCTCAACGGCTCCGGCGGGGCCGGCGGCACCGGCGGCGCTGGTAACACCGGCCCCGGTGGGGCCGGCGGGGGCGGCGGCAAGCCCGGCCTGATCGGCAATGGTGGTAACGGCGGCGATGGCGGCGCCAGCGCGGCCGCTGCCGGTGGCAACGGCGGCACCGGCGGCGACGGCGTGCTGATCGGGAACGGCGGTAACGGCGGCAGCGGAGGCACCGGCGCGACCCCGGGCAAGGCCGGCCTCGGCGGCCTCGGCGGGCTGCTGTTGGGTGCCGACGGAATTCCCGCTCCGCCCAGCCCCAACCCGCTGCACACCCTGCAGCAGGATGTGCTCGATATCGTTAACCAGCCTGTCCAGGCAATTACCGGGCGTCCACTGATCGGCAACGGCGCCAACGGGGCTCCGGGAACCGGGACCGCCGGCGGGGACGGCGGCTGGTTGTTCGGCAACGGCGGTAGTGGCGGGCACGGTGCCACCAACACCGCCGCCGCGGGCCAGGGT
>NZ_MVIF01000161.1 GCF_002086675.1 Mycobacterium persicum | reverse complement strand
GGGCCGCAATTGGGACCGGCGGGACCGGCGGAAACGGTGGCAATGGCGGTGTCGCCCGCGGGTTGGGGCTCGGCCTGGGCGGTGTCGGCGGACACGGCGGTATAGCTCCCACCGGGACCGGTGGCGACGGTGGCACCGGGGGCGGCGGACTCGGGCTCATCGGCTCGGGCGGGAATGGCGGCGACGCGGGTTCCGGCGTCGGGGCTGCCAGCGGCGGTGACGGCGGAAATGCCGGGGCGGTCCTCAACGGCACCTACCAAGCGTCGATATACGGCGACGGCGGCAATGGCGGCAACGGCGTCAACGGCGGAAGCGGCGGCAAAGGCGGCAGCGCCGGCCAGGCTGGCGGCACAGCTGGGCGCAACGGATCGCCGTAGCCAGAAAAGTAGGTCCCAGCCCGCATGGTCAACGAGGCGGCGGGCTGGCGGAGCGCAATGCCTGCGTGTGGGATTTCTTGGCGACCCGGCGCAGCTGAATGATCCGCGCGGTGCCGACCGCCACCGTCAGCAACCCACCCCCGACGGCGGCCAGCAGGATGGCCACTCCCAGCGGAAGGCTCCAGTGCCAGCCCAAAAAGGTGAATGGGGTGGAGGCGGTGTTCTGCGCGATGAAGACCAGCAACAGGATCAGGATCAAAAACCCGGCGATCAACGACGACCACAGGGCGCCGGCCCGGGTCAGTGTGGACGCCGGGTCCTTGGCGGTCACACGAGGTCTGGGAGCCGAGGGTGGCTGTTCACGCGGGCCTGAGGGGTTGCTGGTCATACTGTCATCTTCTTCCCATCCCGCTCGGAATGAAACCAAGCTACGCGGGAAACGGGCATGAGGCGGGATTGCGGCGCCCCGATCGTCCTCAAGATAGTGTCACCGGCATGAGGATGCTGCGGCGCGCGCGTCGCGCGACACTTGCCGCGGCGGTCTGCGTGGTGACGGCATGCCCGGTGGCGGCGTGCGGCAACGCCGACCCGTTCGGGTCGTCAAATGGCACCATCAAGTCGATCGTCGTCGGCTCCGGCGACTTCCCGGAATCGGAGATCGTCGCGGAAATCTATGCGCAGGCGTTGCAGGCCAACGGTTTCGACGTCGGGCGGCGGCTGGGTATCGGTAGCCGTGAGACCTACATACCGGCGCTCAAAGACCATTCCATCGATCTGGTGCCGGAGTACATCGGCAACCTGCTGCTGTACTTTCAGCCAGACTCCACGGTGACCATGCTGGATGCGGTCGAATTGGAGCTTTACAAGCGGTTGCCCGGCGACCTGTCGATCCTGACGCCGTCACCGGCCTCCGATACCGACACCGTCACCGTCACCAAGGCGACCGCCACCAACTGGAATCTGACGACCATCGCCGACCTCGCCGCACATTCTGCCGAGGTGAAGTTCGCGGCGCCGTCGGTATTCCAGACCCGGCCGGCCGGGCTGCCCGGCCTGCGCCAGAAGTACAGACTCGACATCGCGCCAGCCAATTTCACGACCATCAACGACGGCGGCGGCGCGGTGACCGTGCGCGCGCTGGTCGACGGAACCGTCAACGCAGCCAACATCTTCAGCACTTCGCCGGCGATCCGGCAGAACAACCTGGTGGTCTTGGCGGACCCGGAACACAACTTTCTGGCCGGCAACATTGTGCCGCTGGTCAATTCGCAGAAGAAGTCCGATCGCCTCAAGGATGTCCTGGACGCGGTCTCAGCGAAGCTGACGACCGAAGGCATGGCCGAACTCAATGCCGCGGTGTCGGGCAACGACGGCGTAGATCCCGACCAGGCGGCGCGGAAATGGTTGCGCGACAACGGCTTCGACCACCCTATCCAGCCATGATCGGTTTCGACAACGTCGCCAAGGTATACGCCGACGGCACCACCGCCCTGGACCGGTTGAGTCTCGAAGTCCCTCCGGGCAGGCTTACCGTGTTCGTCGGCCCGTCCGGGTGCGGCAAGACCACCGCGCTGCGGATGATCAACCGGATGGTCGAGCCGACCTCGGGCCCCGTCACCGTCAACGGCACCGACGTGGCAGGCGTCAACCCGGTGCGATTGCGGCTCGGCATCGGCTACGTCATCCAGAGCGCGGGATTGATGCCGCACCAACGGGTGATCGACAACGTCGCGACGGTGCCCGTGCTCAAAGGACAGTCGCGCCGGGCCGCCCGCAAAGCCGCCTATCAGGTGCTCGAGCGGGTCGGGCTGAGTCCCAAGGTCGCCACGCGTTACCCGGCGCAACTCTCCGGCGGCGAGCAACAGCGCGTCGGAGTGGCTCGCGCGCTCGCGGCCGACCCGCCGATCCTGTTGATGGACGAGCCGTTCTCGGCCATCGACCCCGTGGTCCGCCACGACCTGCAGAATGAAATTCTGCGTCTGCAAAGCGAATTGCACAAAACCGTGGTCTTCGTCACGCACGACATCGACGAGGCGTTCAAACTCGGCGACGTGGTGGCGGTGTTCGCGCCCGGCGGCAGGCTACAGCAATGCGACGAGCCGGCTGAGCTACTTTCGCGACCGGCCAACGATTTTGTGTCGAAATTCATCGGGCTGGGCCGCGGCTATCGGTTGCTGCAGCTCATCGACGGCGCCGGCCTTCCGTTGCACGACATCAGCTGCGTGCCCGCAAACTCCCTGCACGACAAGCCACTCCCGGATGGCTGGTTGCTGGTGGTCGACGACGGCCACGCGCCGATGGGCTGGATCGACGCCAACGGCCTGCGCCGCCACCGAAACGGCGCCGCGTTGGCGGACACCGTGACCGTCGTCGGCTCGGTGTTCCGCCCCAACGGCAACCTCAGCCAGGCGCTGGACGCGGCGCTGTCGTCGCCCTCGTCGATGGGTGTCGCCGTCGACGGCGGCGGCAAGGTGATCGGCGCGGTACTGGCCGACGATGTGCTGGCCGCGGTGACGCGTCGACGGCAGGGCTGAGGCGTGCGTTATCTGCTGACCCACCTCGACACCGCCTGGGTGCTGACCGTGATCCATCTGCGGCTGTCGCTGATTCCGGTGCTGATCGGGATGGCGATCGCGGTGCCGCTGGGCTTGGCGGTGCAGCACGCGTCGGTGCTGCGGCGATTGACCACGGCGACGGCCAGCATCGTGTTCACCATCCCGTCGCTGGCGCTGTTCGTGGTGTTGCCGCTGATCATCAAGACGCGCATCCTCGACGAGGCCAACGTCATCGTCGCGCTGACCGCCTATACGACGGCGCTGTTGGTGCGGGCCGTGCTCGAGGCGCTGGATGCGGTACCGGCACCGGTGCGGGACGCGGCCGTCGCTGTCGGCTACTCACCGATCCGTCGGATGATCAAAGTCGAACTGCCGCTGTCGATCCCGGTACTGGTAGCCGGGCTGCGGGTGGTCGTCGTGACCAATATCGCGATGGTTTCGGTGGGCTCGGTGATTGGCATCGGCGGCCTGGGCACCTGGTTCACGGCGGGATACCAGACCGACAAAAGCGACCAGATCGTGGCCGGCATCATCGCGATGTTCACCCTGGCCGTCGTCATCGACATGCTGCTGAGCCTGGCCGGCCGGCTGGCCACACCGTGGGAGCGTGCGTCGGCTAGCCGTCGCCGGATCAGATCCACCATCGTCGGCGGTAGCCGATGAAAGCGACGAACTTCCTCGAGCAAACCTGGTCTTACTTCTCCACGGCAGCTAACTGGACCGGACCCGCGGGGCTGGCCGCCCGCACGGTGGAGCATCTGGAATACACCGCGCTGGCCGTGGCCGCCGCGGTGCTGATCGCCGTCCCGATCGGAATGGTCATCGGGCACACCGGCCGCGGCCAGGTGCTGGTGGTCGCCGTGGTCAACGGGCTGCGAGCGCTGCCGACGCTGGGTGTGCTGTTGCTGGGCGTGCTGGTTTTCGGGTTGGGAATCGGTCCGCCGATCGGGGCGCTGATGCTGCTGGGCATTCCGTCGCTCTTGGCCGGCACGTATGCAGGCATCGCGGGAGTGGACCCGCTGGTCGTCGATGCCGCCCGGGCGATGGGGATGACGGAATCGCGGGTGCTGCTGCGGGTCGAACTGCCCAACGCGATGCCGCTGCTGCTCGGCGGGCTGCGCAGCGCGACGCTGCAGGTGGTTGCCACCGCGACGGTGGCCGCCTACGCCAGTCTGGGCGGGCTGGGCCGCTACCTGATCGACGGGATCAAAGAACGCCAATTCCACATCGCCCTGGTCGGTGCGGTGATGGTGGCTGCGCTGGCGTTGGTCCTGGACGCGGTGCTGGCGTTGGCGGTATGGGCGTCGGCGCCGGGCACCGGCCGCCTGAGAAAGCCCGCAAGCCGGCCAAATCGCGAAATTGACGTCACAGTTAGCTCTAATTTGGCCACGGCCGACGGACACGTCCTACGGTAGGGGTGTGAACTCCGCTCCCTCGGATCCGGCCCGGCGCGTCTGGTCGGCGATGTTGACTTGGCGCGCCCAGGACGTCTCCCGCATGGAATCGGTACGAATCCAGGTGTCCGGCAAGCGAATCAGGGCCAACGGCCGCATCGTGGCGGCGGCCACCGCAACAAATCCGGCCTTCGGTGCCTACTACGACTTGCAGACCGACGAGTCCGGCGCCACCAAGCGGTTCGGCCTGACCGTCACGCTGGCCGAGCGGGAACGACAGCTTGCTATCGCCCGCGACGAGGAGAACATGTGGCTGGTCACCGACCACCAGGGCGAGCGGCGCGCGGCGTACAACGGTGCGCTCGACGTCGACTTGGTATTCAGTCCGTTCTTCAATGCCTTGCCGATCCGGCGCCTCGCGATCCACGAGAAGGCCGAGTCACTGGCCTTGCCGATGGTCTATGTCAATGTCCCCGAGATGACCGTCGATGCGGCCACCGTCAGCTACACCAGCGAGGGACGGCTGGATGCGATCAAGCTCCGATCACCGGTCGCCGACACCACCGTGACCGTCGACGCCGAGGGATTCATCGTGGACTATCCAGGATTGGCAGAGCGGATCTGATCACCCCGCCGGCCCGGCCCGCGGCGGCCAGTTGCTCGCGCCATCTCTCGGCGCCGATCATCACCGTGATGATGTCGGAGCGCGGGAAGCTCTCGTAGCGGGTACGTGCGGCGTGGCCGGCGTCGACCAAATCGGCCACCGAGCCGTGGCCGGCCAGCGAATCGCGGGCGCGGCCCAGCAACTCGATGACCCGGTCGGTGACCGGCACCAACTGGCCGGTGTTGGCTTCACACATCGCGCGCACCAGGTCCGGGGCGGTGCCGGCGACTCGGGTGGCGTCCCGGAACGACCCCGCGGCCAGCGCGAACGCCAACGGCACCTCGGCGGCGGTGATCGCCAGCGCCTCGGCAAGCAGATGCGGCAAGTGGGAGATGGCGGCCGCGGCGGCATCGTGCTCGTCGGACTTGGCCGGGACCACCACAGCCCCGCAGTCCAGCGCCAGCGTCATCACCATCGACCACACCTGAGGATCGACATGGTCGTCCACGGCGATCACCCAGGGGGCTCGGGTGAACAGCCCCCCGTGGCCGGCCGCCCAGCCCGAGTGGGCGGTGCCCGTCATCGGGTGACCGCCGACAAAGCGGGCCTGCAGACCGGCGGCGGCGACCTCGTCGAGCACCGCGCATTTGACGCTGGTGACGTCGGTCAACGGACAGTTGGGGGCCGACTCACGGATATGGGCGAGCATGTTGGGCAATGCCGGCATCGGAACCGCCAGCACGATCAACGCTTCGATGTCCGCGGCCCGCGTCAGCGTCGCGGAAAGATCGGTGCTGGCGTCGAATCCTGCGGCCCGGGCGCCGTGGGCTCCCTCTACCGACCGGTTATAGCCGAAAACCTCGCGGCCGGCCGCTGCCGTGGCTCGCATGATCGAGCCGCCGATCAGCCCCAGCCCGAGCACACACACCGGTGTCGTCTGCACAGTCCCAAGGTTGGCACACTTGTCCGGTCGGTGCCTGGTTCCAGGTGATGCCGGCCACCGGTGTCGCAGCGGGGCCGTCTGGTCACGGGCCTGGTCAGCGACTAGCGTAAGCGGCCATGGGAGCACAACGGGCCTCCGCGCCGGGCCCGTCCGCCGACGCGCCGGACGGTTTCGGTGTTGCCGTCGTGCGTGAAGAGGGCAAATGGCGCTGCGCGGCGATGGGTCGGAAAGCGCTGACCAGCCTGACCGCCGCCGAGACGGAGCTGCGGGAACTGCGCAGTTCCGGAGCGGTGTTCGGGCTGCTCGACATCGACGACGAGTTCTTCATCATCGTGCGCCCCGCACCCTCGGGGACGCGGCTGTTGCTCTCGGACGCGACGGCGGCGCTGGACTACGACATCGCCGCCGAGGCATTGGACAGCCTGGACGCCGAGATAGATCCCGACGACCTCGAGGATGCCGAGCCGTTCGAGGAGGGCGACCTGGGCCTGCTGGCCGATATCGGCCTGCCCGAGGCGGTGCTCGGAGTCATCCTGGACGAGACCGACCTCTACGCCGACGAGCAGCTCGGGCGCATCGCCCGGGAGATGGGCTTCGCCGAGCAGTTGTCGGCGGTGATCGACCGCCTCGGCCGGTGACCGCTGACCGCGTCGGTGAGTACTGACGAACAGCTGATCCGGGCCGCATTGGCGGCCGCAACGACGGCGGGACCGCGTGACGTGCCGATCGGAGCGGTCGTCGTCGGCGCCGACGGAACAGAACTGTCCCGCGCGGTGAATGCCCGTGAGGCGCTGGGTGATCCGACCGCGCACGCGGAGATCCTCGCCTTGCGCGCGGCGGCGGCGGTGCTCGGTGACGGCTGGCGGTTGGAGGGGACAACGCTGGCGGTCACCGTGGAGCCGTGCACCATGTGCGCGGGTGCCCTGGTGCTGGCGCGGGTCGCTCGCCTGGTGTTCGGCGCCTGGGAACCCAAGACGGGGGCGGTCGGGTCGCTGTGGGACGTGGTCCGCGACCGCCGGCTCAACCATCGTCCGCAGGTGCGCGGCGGTGTGCTCGCCGCGGACTGCGCCGTACCGCTGGAGGAGTTCTTCGCCCGCCAGCGATTGGGGTGACCGGCCACCCGTTCGGTAAGCTGCTCGACGGTGGCGTGTCCGAGCGGCCTAAGGAGCACGCCTCGAAAGCGTGTGACGGCTAACACCGTCCGAGGGTTCAAATCCCTCCGCCACCGCCTTTTGTATCGCAGTTCAAAGGTGTTTTGGTTGCTACGGGGGCCCGGTGGCCGCATTTGGACCAAGTGCCCATACCCCTGGTGAGTATCGACAGTGTAGTGCCGCCGCAACCGCGTCTAGATCCAAATCGAAAATGTCAGAGGGCAAGGAGAAGCGGCGTCCCCGGCCGGCGGCCGGGGGGCCGGGTAGGGGGCCGGGGGCTCGTCACGGGGGGCGCGGGCTCTCGGGGGCGGCGGCGG
>NZ_MVIF01000160.1 GCF_002086675.1 Mycobacterium persicum | reverse complement strand
GCCCTGACCACCCGGCTGGCCGGGTTCGCCGGGCTGGCCGGGCAAACCCTCCGTGGGAGTGTCGGCGTTCATGCCCGTCGGGCCGGTGGTGGGGTAGGACCAAGGGCCATGTGCCTGCCTTTCTGCAAGGCGCCAGGTTTCTGCGCTCGAGTCAAACTACCCGACCCAGCTGACGGTTGGCCGAGATTCGCGCGGTAACTGCGCCCGGTCGCAGACGCGTTGCCCGGTTGATCGTCGGCCATCGAGGCGGCTGGCGGCTGCTACCGTCGAGCTGCCTCAGCCATTTCTGTCGGATCTGCTCGCCGTGCAGGGCGGGTGATTGCCGGTGTTCGGCGCGCGAGAATGTGTGCATGATCGACTTAGAGGTACTTCAGGCCGACGTGACCGAGCTCGAACTCGACGCGATCACCAACGCCGCCAACACTCAACTTCGCCACGCCGGCGGCGTCGCCGCGGCGATAGCGCGCGCCGGCGGACCGGAAGTGCAGCGCGAATCGAACGAGAAGGCACCCATCGGACTTGGGGAAGCGGTCGAAACCACCGCGGGCGCGATGCCGGCGCGCTACGTCATCCACGCGGCGACGATGGAGCTGGGCGGAGCGACCTCAGCCGAGATCATTAGCCGCGCCACCGCTTCGACCCTGCGCAAGGCCGACGAGCTGGGCTGCCGCTCGCTGGCCTTGGTGGCATTCGGCACCGGCGTCGGCGGATTCCCGGTCGAGGAGGCGGCGCGACTGATGGTCGACGCGGTTTGTCGGCACCAAGCGAATTCGCTGCGGCGGGTGGTGTTTGCCGTCCACGGCGGCGCGGCCGAGCGGGCGTTCACCGCGGCGGTGCAGGCTCAAGGCGACAGATAACGCTCGACGGAAGCAACCTTCTGCGTCATCGCGTTTACCGCCCCCTGACGCCAATCCGCTTTGATCACCGTGCTCACCCGTGGCGCGCGAGCGGCCACCGCCTCCACCGCGCGCTGCACTACCGCCATCACTTCTTCCCAGGTATCGCCCTCGATCACGGTGAACATCGAATCCGTCTCATTGGGCAGGCCGGAATCGCGGACCACCCGAACCGCTTCGGCCACAATCTCGCCGACCCCCTCCCCCACGCCCAGCGGAGTGACGGAAAACGCGACCAGCACCGACATACGACGAGACTACCCAGCGTGTTCGCGGTCAAAGCCGTCCTGGCAGCATCGAACTCCATGCGGATTCTGGTCCAACGGGTCTCGTCGGCGGCGGTGGTAGTCGACGGCAAGGTCGTCGGCGCCATCCGGCCGGAGCGACAAGGCCTGCTGGCATTCGTCGGCGTCACCCACACCGACGATCCCGACAAGGCGCGGCGGCTCGCCGAAAAGCTGTGGAACTTACGGATTCTCACTGACGAGAAGTCCGCGTGCGACGTCCACGCACCGATCTTGGTGGTCAGCCAGTTCACCCTCTATGCGGATACGGTCAAAGGCCGGCGGCCCTCGTGGAACGCCGCCGCACCGGCCGCTGTGGCCGAGCCGTTGGTAGCGGTGTTCGCCGAAGCGTTGCGAGGCCTGGGTGCACACGTGCAAACCGGGGTCTTCGGTGCGCACATGCACGTGGATTTGGTCAACGACGGCCCCGTGACGGTAATGCTGGAGCTGTGACACGAGAGGACGGCCCGTGACAACACCTGAATTCGGATCGCTTCGCTCCGACGACGACCAGTGGGACATCGTCAGTAGCGTGGGCTACACCGCGTTGCTGGTGGCGGGATGGCGCGCGTTACATGCCGTCGGCCCGCGCCCGCTGGTCCACGACGACTATGCCGAACACTTCGTCGCCGCGTCCGGGGACCCGTATTTGACCGAGCTGCTTGCCAACCCGGTAACCTCCGACGAGCAGACGGCCTTCCCCCGCCTCTACGGCGTGCAGACCCGCTTTTTCGACGACTTCTTCCGGTCGGCCGCCGACGCCGGGATCCGGCAGGCGGTGATCGTCGCCGCCGGCCTGGACTCGCGCGCCTATCGACTCGATTGGCCTTTCGGAACAACGGTTTTCGAGATCGACCTGCCGAAAGTTCTGGAATTCAAAGCACGCGTTCTGGCCCAGCGGAACGCCGAGCCCAAAGCCCGCCGCAGCGAGGTGCCCGCCGACCTGCGTACCGACTGGCCGGAGCGGCTGAAAGCGGCCGGCTTGGATCCGCGACAACGCGCCGCCTGGTCGGTGGAAGGCCTGTTGATGTATCTGACCGGCGATGCCCAAGACGCGCTGTTCGCAAGGATCGACGAACTGTCGGCACCCGGCAGTCGAGTTGCCGTGGGCGCCTTGGGCACCCGCATCGACCACCAGCAACTGGCCGCTCTGGAAGCGGCCCACCCAGGGGTCAATCTGTCTGGCAACGTGGATTTCTCGGCTCTCAGCTATGACGACAAGACCAACCCGGCGCAATGGCTGGCCGGGCGCGGGTGGGTGGTTGAACCCGTCCGCAACACCCTCGAGTTGCAGGCCGGCTACGGAATGACGCCTCCGGAGGTGGACGTGCAGATCGACGGTTTGATGCACTCCCAATACATCACGGCTACTAAGGGGTGAGCAGGACCTTCACGTCGTCGCCCGACCGGGAACCCGCTATCGCGTAGCCCTTGGCCGCCTCGTCCAACGGCAGCGCCGTGGTGAAGATGCCGTCGACGTCAAGGCGGCCCGACCGAAGCAGCGGGATCAACTCCCCCCAGGTGCGCTGCACCGGCGCTATTGTCAGCCGCAGCGTGATGCTGCGCAGCAGACAAGCCAGGGCCGGAAGCGGAAACGGCTGCAGATCATGTACCCCGACGACCGAGACGGTGCCGCCGGGCCGCACCGCGGTCAGCGAGTCGGTGATGGACGCGTCGGTGCCGACGGCGTCGATCACCGCATCCGCGCCACGGCCACCCGTGGCGGCAAGAACGGCCTCCGCCGCCGGCGAGCCGACGGGTGTGGCGCCCCATCCCGCGGCGCGGCGCAGCCGGCCCTCGACTCGGTCCACAGCGAAAACCGTTGCCGCACCGTGAAGGAACGCGGAGCGCACCGCACACAGCCCGACCGCGCCCAGACCGATGACCGCTACCGTTGCGCCGAACGATATGTCGGCCCGGCGGGCGGCCGCCCAACCGGTGGCGAGATTGTCGGTCAGCAGCAGCGCCTGCTCGGTGGTGATCGCATCGGGAACCTTGAGCACCTGGAAGTCGGCGGCGGGCACTGCCAGCAGATCGGCCTGCGCGCCGCCCAGCGCGCCGGAACCGAAAATCTGTGGGCCCAAACGACACATCGCCGGGTCGCCGGTCGCGCACCCCTCGCAGCCGCCGCAGCCGGCGACCGAGGACACCAGGACCTGGTCACCAACCGTGACGGAACGCACCTGCGGTCCGGCTTCGACGACGGTGCCGACCGCTTCGTGACCGAGGGCGACCGGTTCGGCCAGTGGATAGTCGCCGTCGTAGAAATGCAGATCCGAACCGCAGATACCGGCGGCGCTCACGGCGACGATGACGCCGTCGGGTCCGGTAAGCGCCGGGTCCGGACGGGTGTCGACGCCGATGCTTCCCGGCCCGTCGATGACTACCGTGCGCATGTCGGGGTGCTCACTTTCTTTGTCGCAGAACGAATTGAGACCAGTCCGGTTCTCGCACCGCCGCCCAGTACTGACTGAGCCGCCACGGGCTGACGGTGTGGATTTCCCCGTCGGCATTCTTGAAGTAAGAGTGTTTGACGGCCGGATGTGACCACACCATCTGCTGTATTGCGGCCTGGGTACGCTGATGCCATTCAGTGGCGGCTCGAGCCGTCGGCTCCATCGAATGCACATCGTTGGCAATCAGGTGTTCCAGGCAGAGATTGATGTAGCGCATCTGGAGTTCGGACTGGAAGATCAGGCTACCGCCATGGGCCAGATGAGTGCCGGGCCCGTAGATGAGGAACAGGTTGGGAAACTCCGGAACCGTGATGCCAAGATAGGCACAGGGCCGGGTGCCCCAGCTGTCGCGCAGGTCAATCCCGTTGCGGCCGAGGATCTTCAGCGGCCACAACACGTCGGTGTGACGAAACCCGGTGGCGTAGATGATGACGTCGACGGGGTATGGCTGACCGTCTTCGGTGACGATGCCGCCGGGTGTGATTCGCCGGATCGGCGTGCGCACCAATTCGACGTTGTCCCGTCGCAAGGTCTGCAGCCAGCTGCCGTTGTCTTGCAATGTCCGCTTACCAGTGGCGGGATAGTCGGGCATCACCTTCGCCAGCAGCTCGTCGTCGTCACCGACCTGGCCGGTGATCCACTGGCTGAACATCATCCGGGCCGCGGCGTTCATCTCGCTGACGGCATAGTCCTGGTCGGGGTAAGTCGGGTCGGTACGCGCCGCGTCGAGTCCCTTGTCGGCGCCCGGCCACAGCAGCAGGAATCGATACCATCTGCCATAGAACGGCAGGTGCCGCATCGCCCAGCGCACGCCGTCGCCCACTTCGGCGTGATACATCGGGTTGGGGAACATCCATTGGGCGGTGCGCTGGAAGACAATGAGCTGCTCGACGCCGCCGGCGATCGCCGGCGCGATCTGAAAGCCACTGGCCCCCGCCCCGACCAGCGCGGCCCTTTTGCCGGTCAAGTCGACGGAGTGGTCCCAGGCCGCGGAGTGAAACGACGGTCCGGCGAACGTGTCGGCACCATCGAATGCCGGGATATACGGTCGGTTCAGCTGACCGACAGCGGTGATGACGGCCCGCGCGTTGACGGTGGTCTGGCCGTCGGGCGACCGCAACGACACCGTCCACATGCCGTCGTCGTCGTGCCACTCGGCGGCCAGTACCTCGGTGTTCCACCGCACCTGCTCGGACACGCCGTACTTGTCCATCACCTGGGTGAAATAGTCTCGCAGCTCCCACTGTTCGGCGAAGAAATGTGTCCAGTCGTTGTTGGGTTCAAAGCTGTAGCAATAGAAATGGTTCGCCACGTCAACCCGGGCTCCGGGATAGCTGTTCTCCCACCATGTTCCGCCCGGGCCGGCGTTTTTCTCCATGATGGTGAAGGGAATGTTGGCCTGCTTCAACCGGATTCCGGCCAGAATTCCGGATTCGCCGCAGCCGATCACCACGACCGGCAGCTGGGCAGCGCGCTCGGACGGGATGGGGGCGGGTCGGCGGGGGTCGACTCCATCGAGGTCCATCTCTTCCAGCACCAGGGGTAGGTAGTCGTCGGGAACGTGTTCGCAGGCCGCCCAATCCATCATTTCCCGGATCAGGTCGATGCTCAGCGGCTCGGGTTCGGGGCAGCCGAGGTCGCGGTACTGCGAGATTACCGATAGGGCTTCGGCGCGGGCGCGGGCCTTGTCCTCCTCGGACATGAATCCCTGGACTTCGTTGAGGAAGAGCCCCATCGGCTTGAAGTCACGAAGAAAACGGGGATCGCCGGTGATGTGCACCAGCGACAGCAACAGTGTCGGGATGCTGACGTCGTCGAGCGCGGACGCGATCTCCGGGGTGGAGGTGGTGAAGGGCAGGCCGGCGTACCCGCTGCGCATCGAAGCCGATCCTTTCGCACGATTCCCAATTACGATACTGAGCGTTTCGTAATTGTCTGGCATTACGCTACCCGCGGCCGGGTGCCCGATCAAGGGAATCTCGCGGCGCTATGGTGCGCGGCGCAAACAGCGCAGCGTGGATAAGACGCATCGGGGACGTCGGTTCGGGCCCTCGATTTCGGGAACGGGCTACGGTGTCACTCAACGCCGGAGTGACGAGTCCACATTTCAGTTGTCCGCGCGATTGTGCCACCCGCGGGATGTCGGCGAAGACCAAAATCCGTTGTTGTTTTGTTGGTATTCAGGCAGATACTCCCGACCCTCGGACTCAATACTGACCACCACGCAGAATTCCGATACGGTGAAAAACGCCAAGCGATCGATAACCGGATCGACAACACCCGAACGCGGGTATGCAGCTGCGAATTGATGCAACAAATCGACCGCGCGACATTAGACGGTTCGGCCCAACAAATTGCGAGCACCCCGGGGCTCCCGATACGCTATGCCGCAATGGACGCTGAGTACACCGTGCGCGCGGAAGCCGCGAACATGCGGAGTTCCGCGGATTCGTCGTGTGCGGTTGCGTCCGAAGATGCGGGCCGACCGGACGACCCGGACCGGACGACGCGAGGCTGCTGATGCTGCCACCGAGTTTGCTGATTTCGGGGACGTCGATCGGGCACCTAGGTGTCGCTTGTCAGATCAACGAGATGAGGTCGGCGCGGGGTTTGCGCGAGGTCGGCGATGGTTGAGCCGTTCGCGGCTGATCCGGCCCCGTTGGTCGACGCGGTCGAGCGGGCGGCCGAGTTCCTGGGTTATGCCGAAAGTCTGCTTGCCGAAATGGACCGGCTGTTCGGCACGTCGGATGAGACGTGGACGACGGAAGGTGTGGCGCGCCGCCCGACAACCGCCGGCCCGGGCAGCGAGGACCATCTCCGGCATAGCGACAGCCCGAGCGACGACGAGAAGACACCCGAATTCCGCAATTCAACCGATGGCCTCGTAGTCGCTGGCACCTACTATCTGCCGGGCAGTTTGCCGTCATACGACGAGCTGGTGGAATTGACAAAGACGGATCCCGATACGGCCTACTATTGGTCGGGTCTTGATGCGCGGGGAGTGAGCGTCGGGCCGGACGGTTCGAGAATCGCCGAACAGCTGGCGGGTGAGGCGAACGGCACCACACTGAAAATGCTGCTCGAACGAAATGGGATGCAGCCAATTCCGGGATGGAATAAGTGTGACCCGGAACTGGTCCGGTTTTGGCACGACGCGGCCAGGGCATACGCCGACAACTGCAGTGGGACGGTAACCGCAGTCGTGGGATGTGATGTGCGCCCCGACAACATCTGGCAGACCGTCGAGGTACCCCGACTGACGGATAACCCGAACGTAGCAAGGATCGTTCAGATGGATCCGGACTCTCGGCTGACAACCGTGATATTCGAACGGTACATCGAGGAGTGTTCATGGCGGGGCCAGGCGGACGTTGTCGAACCGGGCCGGGCGATCCAGTTCGTCGAACCACCATCCGCATGACTATGACGGGGAACCTCGGCGCATCTCCCGCAGGCTCGCATGGCTGAGGCGGCGCCGCCAAGAAGCGCGCGTGGCGGCCGGGGGTGAGCGGGTGCTCGGTGCTGGTTGATGGTTGTGGGGTGGGTGGTGGCGTGACGGTTTTGTTGGTCAATCCTCCGGGGGTGCGTGCCAACGGGCGGTCTTATGTCGACGCGCAAAAACTGTGGGGTCCGTGGGTGTATTCGTCGATGCCGATGGAGCATTTGGGGTTGATGTCGATCAAGGCTTACGCCAGGGCGCGTGGGC
>NZ_MVIF01000015.1 GCF_002086675.1 Mycobacterium persicum | reverse complement strand
CGGTTCGGGCTTCTTTAACGGCGGCACCGGTGGGGCCGGCGGCTACGGCGCCAATATCGGCGGGACCGGTGAAAGGGGCGGCAACTCCGGGCTGTTCGGCAATGGCGGTGACGGCGGGGCCGGCGGCACCGGCGGGGTGACGGGCGGGCCCGGCGGACGGGGCGGCTCAGCCGCGCTGATCGGCGACGGCGGAAACGGCGGAAACGCCGGAACCGGCCCAACCCCGGGCAGCCCTGGCGCAGGGGGCACCGGCGGGCTGTTAATAGGCGCGAACGGGTTGAACGGGCTGCCGTAGGCCCGCGACGGCGCGGGCATACGACTTGGCCGGGCCGATGGCGCAAAGGTTCTGGTCGACCGGGTTTGGCCGCGAAGTCCGATGTCGGGCAATTGCCGACCAGGGCAGGTTCGCCCAAACCTCACCCACTGGCGTGTTGGCACACCCACCCATCGGGGGTGTGGCCGGATTCGATGAACCGGGCCAATTCCGCGGTCCTTTGGGGTGGTAGGACGTCAGCGTGCGGATAGACGACCGGCTCCTCCTTGGAGTTGTGCTGTTCGAGTTGAGCCAGCAGCTGACGGCAGCTCTGCGGCAGCCGCCGCGGGCATGACCATCCCGGCTTGGCGGATCGGCGGGAAAAGGAAGACCTCCTCCACGTAGATGTGCCGGCGCAGCGCGTCCAACGCGGCGGTCAATGCTTCGGGCGGCATGTAGCCAAGCTCAAGCTCTTCGACGAACGTCTCTATCACACAGTCGATTTCGTGGTGTTCTCGCTTCAGCGACGGTAGAAACAGCCAGATTGGGCATCGTATGCTCCTCTGAGTCCGGGGACGCCGATTTCGGCACGATGGATTTCCTCGCTCAACGGTCACTCACGGTTCAGCCGCAACACGTCGGCAAGCGGACGCCGCGGTGTGGGCGGCGGCGCCTTGTCCAGTGCGGGTACGTTGCCCACCCGGATCAGGACCTGGGGTAGGTCGGTGTGACCGGTCAGCGCCGCGAGCAGTTCGCGGCTAGCTGACAGCTCCGTCAAATGCGTTACCGGACAGGTGGCTAAGCCGGCCGTCGTACATTCCAGCAGGACGGTCGACAGGGCCTCGCCGCATCGCAGTGCGTTACCGTGACTGTCATCATCGGTGGACAG
Source organism: Mycobacterium persicum (assembly GCF_002086675.1). Lineage (GTDB taxonomy): Bacteria > Actinomycetota > Actinomycetes > Mycobacteriales > Mycobacteriaceae > Mycobacterium > Mycobacterium persicum. The sequence continues at coordinate 76,014 of NZ_MVIF01000015.1, read as the reverse complement.
CATCAGGATCTTCGAGTGGTCGCTTCCGACCCCGGTCCGCCTTTCGGGGTTGCGGGTAAATGGAAAGGCGCGATTGAGCCCCACCCGGCCGAACTCGACGGCCGAAACCAGAGAACTAAAGGGAATGCCCTCGGAGTCCTCGAATGGCGCCGTCCACCAATCAAGTTCGCGGTGATATGACGAATCGTACCGGCGCAGCGATTCGGTGAGTTCGGCCGCTTCGGCCAGTCGGGGCCGCAGCTCTTCCGGCAACACGTCCAGGCGGACGTCGTCGGCGTCCACGCTGTTAAGCAGCACGGGCTCAACCGATTCCCACGTGGTCGGCGCCAGGAACGGAAGTCGATCGGTTCGCCGCCTCAGAATCGCGTCGGCACGCTGCCGCTGCTCATCGGTGACCCGATCGATGGGTGTGAACTCCACCGTGGCCAGGTGCAAGGGGTTGTCCGGGTTGGGAAATCGGTCGACACCAGCGCGCCACCCTGCGGCCGCCATTGCTACCCGCAAGTGGTCAAGTACGGCGCCACAGCCGATATGCGCTTGCCGCATCGTTCGATCCGCGCGCAGGAGCCGAGTGGGATCCAGGGTTAGCTCCAACCGGCCACCCTCGGCCGCCCACCGCCACGGTTGACTGTTATACAGCGAGGGAGCCCGGCACGCCAGTTCGATCGCTTCCTCGATGGTCTTGGTTTCCACCGCGGTGTCCAACACGGCGCGCCTCCGATTGCTGTTCTGCCCCAAGCCATCTCCGAGATCATGCGGAGACGGACATCAAGTGCTATATTAATGAATAATATCCTCTAAATAGGGGCTAGGCAATGTGACGAGGAGCGCCCTGGGATGAACGACCGAAACGAGCCGGCGAGCGGACCGCCGCATCGCATGGGCCACAACCGGCAGCGGCAACGAGTGCTCGAGTTGGTGCGCATGCACTCCCACGCGGTCGACGCAGCCGAGCTCGCCGCCCAGATGGGACTGCATCCGACCACGGTGCGCTTTCACCTGGACGCGTTGTGCAATGACGGAGTCGTCGAGCGCACCCGGATCGCCGGCTCCGGCGTCGGTCGTCCCCGCACCGGTTACCTCGCGGTCCGCGAGCGGCTCGACTATCAGATCCTGGCCGAGATCCTGGCGCTGGAATTGGGCGACACCCCCGACAAGCGTCGCCGCCGCGCCGAGGCCGCCGGCCGGCGATGGGCCCGGCGGATCTCGGGGGACTCGACAAGCGAAGACGTTGCCCGGCAACATGCTTCCGGCGATGTCGAGACCAAGGAAATGCTCGGAACGCGCGCAGCGCTGATCGCGAGGGTTTTCGCCCGCATGGGGTTCGGCCCTGAGCTGCAGCCGGCCGCATCATCGAACAGGGCCACCCAGCAGACCATTCGGCTGCACAGCTGCCCCGTGCGGGAACTGGCCCGAGCCCACCCGGAAGTGGGCTGCGCCCTGCACCAGGGTCTGCTGCAGGGCCTTTTCGCGGATTGGGCCGCAAGCGAACGTGATCCGGCTGCATCGCGGCCGGCGATAAAGGCCGAACTCGAGCCATTCGTCGAGCCGGAACTATGTCTTGTCAGGATGACCGGGCATGACTGAACCGCGTGTGCCGCCGGGCCACCCTGTCGCAGATGTCCGCGACCGCACGGACATTGAGGCGCTGCTGCGCCGGTTCTACGGTCGGGTGATGATCGACGACGTGCTCGCCGCGCCCTTCGACGATTTGCGGAGCAAGGGTCTGGATATGCACATCCCGGTGATGGCCGACTTCTGGGAGACCGTGCTGTTTCGCGCCGGACTCTACCGGGGCAGCGCATTGCACGCCCACCGGAGCGTCCATCAACGAACACCATTGAGCAGCCGTCATTTCGTCCGCTGGCTGACGGTATGGAACCACACGGTCGACGAAATGTTCCGAGGACCCGTCGCCGAGCACGCGAAAGTCCAGGGCGCCAGGATCGCCTGGGCCATGCACCGACGTCTAACGGGCACGGACGCACCGGAACTCGACGAGCTGATCACCCGCCAAACCGGCTGAGTCCGTTGACTGGCCCACCCTAGATGGTCTGGTGACGTCCGAAGAATTCATGGTCTTCGTTGTAACCGCCGTAGCCGCTGCCGAGTTCGGAGTAGTGCGCGACGAACTCGATGCCCTTGAGCCACTTTACATGTCGAAAGCCGTGCTGCAATTCGTTACGCAGTCGCAGCGGCGCACCGTGACCGTAGCTCACGGGTTCGCCGTTCATGTCGTAGGCCAGCATGCTCAGGTGATGGCTCATCTGCTGGATCGGGTGTGCCACGTAGTAGATTCCGCCGTCGGCCCCGGGCCCTAATGAGTAGAAGACCACCCATTTGGCCCCCGGCAACGGTTTGACGATGTCCATGATCGTCTGCATCGACACGCCACCCCATTTCGCGACTCCCGACCAACCCTGGATGCAGAAATGCTGGGTGATCTGTTCGTGGTACGGCAGGTGATGCAAGTCGGCCAACGAGAACTCGGTGGGGTTCTCGACGAGACCGTAGACCCGCAGTCGCCAATCCACGAAGTTGTTCTTCTCCAACTCTTTGTACTCAACCGTTTCCGGGTAGGTGCCGTTGTGCCAGAAGTACGGCGAGATGTCCTTCTCGGTGAATGCGCCGGGCTTGGGGTTGGTGTGCTCGAACAACCGCTGCAGCGGCCCGACGAGCGCGTAACCGACTCGCTGCACGGTGCGGGGATGGCGAAAAGTGAACGGCGTGGCCATCACCCAGCCGACGGCTACCACGACCATGGCCGCCGCGAAGGTCCAGAATCCGACCCAGCCGTTGTCGTCGCGGGCGGCGAACATGTGGTTGAGATTGCGCAACGCCTCGGTGGCGAACACCAACGTGACGTGCACGAGAATGAAGAACAGGAAATACACCAGCACCAGGAAATGCAGCGAGCGTGCGGTCTGAATGCTCAGCCGCTTGCTGATCACGGTGAAACGCATCGAGAGCGCCGGCGACATTCCGAGACCGCTGATGAGGGCAAGCGGTGCGGCGATGAAGACGGTGGTGAAGTAAGCCAGCAGCTGCAACGCGTTATATGCCACCCAGGTGTTGTCGATCGGCCAACTCAACGACAGATATTGGATAGCCACCGACGCGGCGTTGGGGAAGACGTCCCAACTGGTGGGCACGATGTGTCGCCATTGACCGGTTGCGAACAGCAGCACATAGAAGACCACGCCGTTGAGCAACCACAAGACGTCGACGCCCAGGTGCCACCACCGCGCCAGCCCAATCGAATGCCGAATTCCCGGCAGTCCCAATTGACCGGGCAGGGCAACCGAATCGTCCTTGGCCGTCCACAGCGGGTCATCGGGCACCGGCTTTGCCACCCGGAGCCACTCGTCCTTACCCGGCGTGGCATTGCGACTGAAATACAGCCGTGGATGATCGCACAGGATCTGAATCCCGGAGCGGATGATGAACATCATCAGAAACAGGTTGAAGAAATGCGTCCAGCCCACCCACGCGGGAATGCCCGGGCCGACGCCGGACGGAGCATGGGTACCGGGATATCGCTGGATGAATGCCTGCACGGCCGGCATGTTGTGCAGGCCCTTGCCCACCGCCACCGCCAAGACCAACAGGGCGAACCCGATGGGAATCAGCCACAGTAGGTTCAGCCACCGGTCACGACCGATACGCAACCGCGGAGCGATCGCCCGCTTGTCTTCTATCCCGCCGGCCCAGGTCTCCGGGTTGACAATGTTCTCGGCGAGGCGCAGTTCGGCGCGGTAGCCGAAGTCCAGCTCGCCGTCGCCGCGCGCGGCAGCGACCGTCGCCGACAAATCGACGTGCTTGACCGCGCTGCGACTCTCGTCAGGAAGGTTTCGGACATCGAGGTCATGGCGGTCTCGGTCGGTCATCAGGTCGCACCCCCGTCCGTTTCTACAATATGCACTGTGAAAACTGTACGCCATGGTAAGCATGCTCGAGAAACCGCGGGTTGACTTCCTGAGTTCGGGATCCAGCCCAGTGCCGCGGACCGGCGGTGGGTTACGAGTTATCCTGCGGCACTGGGCCTTTGTGAACTCACCGCGGCGCACTGCGGCCTCGTCCGCACCGCCGGCCCGGGGTTGCGGGTGCGGCCGCGCCGGCCGCCGTTGCGCGCCGGCGACTGATCACGTCAGTCACATGAGCCATCTGAATGGTCCGGGTATCCGTTGTGCCCGGCTACGCGCGACAAATCCGTTGCACCGGCCGTGGCTTGTCGCTGCAAGCGGCGCCGACTGTGCGCTGGCGGCGTCGACTGTGCTCCGACGGCGCCGACAGTGCCGTCGGGGCGGCCGATCGCGGCGGTTCCCGCCCTACATACACAGTCAAAGCCCTGACTGCACACTCGATACAGCCGGCATGACCGCCGATTCGGTGAGCACGGGAGATATCCCCCGAACGCCTACCATCACAGGAGGTTTGACCGGAGCCGACGGGCAGCCACGCCCGCGCAAGAGCACATCGTTGACCGCGGCACTCCTGCTCCCCATGAAAATTTCCGAGTGAGGCGAGCAAATTGTGCGCCGCCTGTTGCCGGCAAGTCATGCGCGGAGTTGACCGAAATCAGTTGCGTTCCAACAAATCCAGTAAGTAGCTACCGTATCCGGACTTGGTCAGGCTGCGCGCATGCCGTGCCAGTTGCTCATCGTCGATCCAGCCCAGACGCCACGCCACTTCCTCGGGAATGCTGACCTTGAGTCCCTGCCGACGTTCCAGCGTCCGGACGAAATCGGCGGCATCCAGCAGCGAGTCGAATGTCCCGGTGTCCAGCCACGCCGTGCCCCGGGCCAGCACCTCCACCGCCAACCGGCCCTGGTCGAGATAGACCTGGTTGACCTCGGTGATCTCGTACTCCCCGCGGGCCGACTTCTTCAACCCCCTGGCGATCTCGATCACGTCGTTGTCGTAGAAATACAGCCCCGGCACCGCATAATGCGACTTCGGGGTGGCCGGTTTCTCCTCCAACGACAACGCGATGCCATCGGCACCGAACTCGACCACTCCGTATGCCGACGGGTTGGCCACCCAATACGCGAAAATCGCCCCACCACTGACGGATTGGAATCGGCTCAGACTAGTCCCCAGCCCGGGACCATAAAAGATGTTGTCTCCCAATACCAAACCCACCGAATCAGTACCGATGTGATCAGCACCGATCACAAACGCCTGCGCCAGTCCCTCGGGCCGACCCTGAGTCGCATAGCTGATATTGACCCCAAAGTTCCTGCCGTCGCCGAGCAGACGATGAAACCCCGGCGCATCATGAGCCGTCGTGATCACCTGAATATCGCGGATACCGGCCATCATCAGCGTGGTCAACGGATAGTAGATCATCGGCTTGTCATAGACCGGCAACAGCTGCTTGCTGATCCCCATGGTGATCGGATACAACCGGGTCCCCGAACCACCGGCCAAGATGATTCCGCGCATCAGCGGCTCCTCAGTCCACCAGGTCGTCGTCGGTGAGTTCGGTGGCCGCCAGCGCCGAGGCCAAGTCGTCATGACGAAAGACCGCGGTGACATGGTCACGTACCACGCGGAATGCCGACGCGGCGGTCCTGACGGCCCCGGGATCGTCACGGTCGGTGATCTCCTGTTCGACGACCACGACGCCGTCGTGCACATACATCTGCCCTAGCTCCGCCGCCACCACGACCGAGCCGGCCCATCGGCGTAGCGCCTCATGACCCTGCACCGCCCCATGCGCATCACCGATGTCGATATCGTCACTGGACAACGACACCAACGTCTCCACATCACCGGCATTCAACGCGTCGTGCCAAGCCAACACCGTGGCGATCTCCGAAGTGGTCATGGTCTGCCAGTCTAAAGAGGCGTGCCATCCAGCCATTTCCGCCACACGGCATCATCACCGAACACCTCGATACCGGTGTCGGCGACCGGAACTCGGCGCACCATCGCCAGCAGCAGCTCGGCGGCACTGCCGCGAAGCGCCACCGTTCCCTTGCCGTGCTCGTGGGACCACGTGATCCGGCCCTCGTCGACGCCGACCGTCCATTCCCCCGCGGCACCCAGCCCCGGATCGGTGGCGTGCAGATGTAAGGTGTCGCCGGCCTGCAGCGGCAGAGCAGCACCGGCGCCCCCGGCCTGGATCGCGATGCGCTCCAGAAATTCACTGATTCCGTCGGCTGCGATGTCCGGTTGCAGCGTGAATTCGCTCCCGATGGCGATTGCCGCATCAACGCGATGCACCGCCACCTCGTGCAGCCGACGCCGGATCCACCAGCCCGCCGGCCTACGACCGAGAAATGTCCACACCGGCGTTTCCGTACCGGTCTGCTCGACGGCATCGACGAGACGCTGCGCTCCACCGCGCAGCCAGGCGATGGCGTCGTCCATATCCGGTGGCGGCTTTCCCTCTTCGACACTGCGCGGGTCCAAGAAGCTGTCCAGTCGATCGCGCACTATCTGCGCCGCCCAGCGGTCGCCACGCCCGACGTGGCGGAACAGCTGTCCGACGTTCCAGCCCGGACAACTCGGCACCGGCGTCGATTGGTCGGCGTTGCGGACGAGGTCACCAAATTCGCGGGTCTGGTCAAGATATGCCGACGGGTAATCCACGGCGGTCACGCTACTCGCGGCCCGAAGTTATCCGCGGCGCGGAGTTCGGTCATAGCGCCCCGAGTGCCGAGGCGCTCGAGGCATGAGCTCAGCGCGGTTGGCGAACCGGACGCGTAAGCCACACGAGGAGTATTGCGACGGCAATCGCGACAAGGGAAGACAGCCACCATGCGGAGATCACCAGTGCGGCTATCGCAAGTTCACGACCCTGCTGCCGGCGGTGGGCGATCTGGTAGAGCGCGACGATTCCGAGGGGAATGCTCACATACAGCAAGCCCAGCACACTCGTCACCAGCGCCGCGATCGCAAAGCCGTTGATCGCCAGCGGGCTCACAGACTCAGCCCGGGGAAACGCAGTCGCCTGGCGGTCGTTGGTCATGTTCGGTACCCATCTCGTTGGCTGGCCGCCGCGGCCGCTTGGTTGACGAGAACGATTCTCGTGGCCACCGCTGCACGGATGCTTGACGAATTCTTGGAAGCGGCACTGTTGTTCAAGCAGCCGCAACGCCGAAAGAAACGTCAGACCTACGGCGAGCCAAGGATCGCCGTCGCGACGGCAGAGGCCACCGCGAGCGAAAGGTTGACCCCGTTGTCGCTGCCCTTTTCGAAGTCGTCGCCGTCAACGGCCATGGTGTTCGTGATCTGCGCCAGGCAGACAACATTCCGGCCTGCCGCAGCTGCGTAGGCGTACAGCGCTGCTGCCTCCATCTCGACGCATGCGATTCCGCGCCGCTCCGCTTCCTTGATGGCCAGTGCCGTTTCGCGGTAAGGAGCATCGGTCGTCCAAGAACTTCCTGCCACCACGTGGATACCGTTCTGGTCGAAGGCATTTCGGAGCTTGTCTTTGAGCCCCGCAGCCAGATAGCTCCATTCACCGGGTGCGACGTAGTGCGCGCTGGTTCCTTCGTCGCGAAGCGCCCGCTCGATGAGCACGAAATAGGGCGGTGTCTCGGTGCCGCTGATGCGTCCCGCGGACGTGATGCTCACGAGCAATGATGCGCCGGATACGGACAACTGTTCGGCGACTAACACCGCGAACGGCGCGCCGACAGCCATTCCGACAACCCCGATTTCGAGCCCGTCGACCTCGACGACCCACATCTCGGTGTGGTAGCAGGCCCAGCCCGGGTGGCGATATCCGTTCCCGGCCCGGGCCAGGTGCCGTACTACGTCTCCGTCGGGATCCAGAACGCACACCGCCGGAACAGGATTGTCCGGCAACGACTTTTGACGGCGAGCCTCGCGCAGCAGATTTGCGGGGCGGAACACCGAAGGCGCGTCGAAGTCCTTTGGCGCAACCAGCGGGTAACCCTCTTGGCCGTCGGTCACCGTGCCGACGTTAGCGTATTCCAGCGGCCCAGCCAGGCCCTTTCTTGGGCAACTTTCTCGTCGTGGAATGCCACCGAGGGCGGGTACAAGGTCACCGAAGGTGCCGGAGCGCGCAGGAAGTTGCCCGCGCCCTTGGCGGCCCGGTGATCACCGGTCTCGACGTAGCAGGCACCCTCGCCGGTGAACAGACGCTCCGGCACGTCGTAGCCGAGATGGCGAGCGACGGCGTGCGCGACGACTCCAGCCTGGGATTGGGCGAACACCGCCGCCTTGGGCAGCGGCTTGCCATTCGGCAAAGTAAGCACAGTCGCGTCACCGAGAGCCCACACGCCGTCGACCCTAGTGGACAGCGTCTGCGGGTCCACCGGTATCCACCCAGATTCACTGAGCCCGGCTGATCGCGCCGCGGCCGACGGCGCATGCGGCGGAACCACCGCAAGCAGGTCGAATGGCTCGATCGTGCCATCACCGAATTGCAACGTCCGTTCCACCGCGTTGACTGCGGTGACGGACTTGCGGGCGTGAAAACCGATGCCACAATCCTCGAGCATCGTCACCAGAGCCTGGCCGACCTCGGGTCCTGCGACGGGCATCGGCAGCGGATCGGGGGTGAAGGTGTCGATGTGTACGGTGCCGTTGGCGAAACGGTCGCCGAGTTGGGCAGCCATGAGGAACGCCGCCTCGAACGGCGCGGCCGGGCACTTGAACGGCACCGTTGCCACCAGCACCACGATCCGGCCGCGGTCCAGCGCGTCGACCTTTCCGTGCAGTTCCGTCGCCCCGTCAAGCGTGTAGAACTGGCCCGCGACGCCGGCCTGGAGTGCCTGCGCCAATCCGGGTACCGCCGCCTCGTCGAGCGTGGCACCCAAGGCGATCACCAACGCGTCGTAGCCGAGGACACCGTTGCTGGTGTGCACCGCACGGGTGCCGACGTCGATGCGATCCACGGTAGCTGTGACCAGCTCGACGCCGGGTAGCGACGTCGGGGTCGCGCGGAAGCAGACTTCGTCGGGCCGGCGCCATCCCCGTAGCACCCAGAGCAGCGAAAGGCCGAGGGCTCCGTCAAAGCTCTTGTCCACCAATATGACCCGATCATCGGACGGCAGCAGCTGACGAAGGGTGTCGGCGGTGGTGAGACCCCCGACACCGGCCCCAAGGATGACAATCGTCTTACTCATGATGTTGGTTCCCTTCCGGTCGACACGTTGCCCATCTCGTGCCCGACGAGCAGTCCGCGCGGCTCGTTCCTCACGTGTTCTAAATATCTATGGAATAGTAGATACAGTGCGGAGTTCCGGCAAGGGTCATCCGGTTGGGCCGTCGATCATGCGTTCAGGAATAAGCGTCGAGGGTGCGATTCACGACGACTGGGACGCGACGGCGCCGATGTCGGTGAGTGCTCGCAGAACATCGGCCGATCGAGGGGTGGCCGCCGGGTCGGCAATCCACTGGATCATCAAGCCGTCGATGACGGCCATCAATACCGAGACGATGGCGGGCAGGTTCTCGGGCGGTTCGACATCGGAGCCGGCGAGGGCGGTGCGAGCCAGATCCACTGAATGTTGGCGCACTTCTGCATATCCAGCAGCAAGGCGCTCTCGTAGCCCCTCCGAGCGCAACGCCGGCGCGTACGACTCGACACAGGCATACACGGCGGGACGGATCTGCTCAAACGAGTCGACGGTCGCCTCGAGGACAGCGCGGATCTGTCCGGAAGGACCGGTCGCCGCCGATTGATCGAACGCCTCCCGGACCCGCTCGTTCCACGTCGAAAAGCACCTGCTGAGCGCGTCGTCGAGCAGAGCCTCCTTACCCCCGAAGTGATAGTTGATCGACGCGACGTTCACCCCCGCGGCGCGGGCAATGTCACGCGAGCTGGTATTTCCGTAACCGCGTTCCCGTAGGCAGGCGAGGGCGCCGTCGAGGAGTTTGTCGCGGTTGGTGCGCGGCTGTTGCACAGCCGCAGCTTACCGTGATAATCATTCGTTTACATCAAACATTTGTTTAACTGATGCGGGAGCGTGATGGCAAACAGGGTTGTCCGGTTTATGGGAGCGTTCAACGGCGACACCGCGACCGCGAGCCTGCCACCAGGACCGCGGCTCCCCCGCCTCGTCCAAAGCGTGCTGTACCTGAAGTTTCGGGAATGGTTCCTGCCGGCGATGCACCGCAAGTACGGAGACGTCTTCTCGCTGCGCGTGCCGCCGTATGCCGACCACCTGGTGGTCTTCACGCGTCCCGAGCACATCAAGGAAATATTCTCGGCCGACCCCAGGACGCTGCACGCCGGCGAAGGCAACCAGATTCTCGGCTTTGTCATGGGAGAGCACTCGGTGCTGACCACCGACGAAGCCGAGCACGCGCGGCTGCGTTCGCTGCTGATGCCGGCGTTCAGTCGGGCCGCGCTGCGCGGATACCGCGACATGATCACTTCCGTTGCGCGCGAACATATCGCGCGATGGCCCGCCGATGCTCACATCAACAGCCTCGATTGCATGAACGCACTCACCCTCGACGTCATTCTGCGGGTCGTATTCGGGGTCACCGACCCAGAAGTCAAGGCGGAGTTGACCACTCGGCTGCCGGACATTGTCGACATCCACCCATTGATCCTGGCCGTGCTTCGCTATCCGTCGCTCAAGCACGTCAACCCGTGGAAGCGTTTCTTGGCCAACCAGCGCCGGATCGACGAGCTCCTCTACCGCGAAATCGCCTCCCGCCAAAGTGCTTCCGATCTCCAAGTCCGTACCGACGTGTTGTCGCGGCTGCTACAGACCGACGACGCGGCCACCACGCCGCTGACCGATGCGGAGCTTCGCGATCAGCTGATCACGCTGCTGCTGGCTGGGCATGAGACGACAGCCGCGGCCTTGTCCTGGACACTGTGGGAACTTGCCCGCAACCCCGGGATCCAAAGCCAGGTCGTGGCGGCCGCCGCTGGCGGTGATGACGGCTTCTTGACGGCGGTGTTCAAAGAGGGGATGCGCCGACACACCGTAATCGCCTCTACGGCACGCAAACTCACCGAGCCCTCCCAGATCGGCGGATGGCGGCTGCCGGCGGACACGGTAGTCAACACGTCGATCCTGCTGGCTCATGCCAACGCGGAATCACACCCCGAGCCCACTGAGTTCCGTCCCAGCCGATTCCTCGACGGCAGCGTGGCGCCGAACACCTGGCTCCCCTTCGGCGGGGGTGTGCGCCGCTGCCTGGGCTCCGGATTCGCGCTGACCGAAGGCGCCGCTGTCCTGCAAGAGATTTTTCGCCAGTTCACCATCACCGCGTCGGGACCGACAAATGGCGAGAGTCCGCTGGTCCGCAACATCACGACCGTCCCCAAACATGGGGCACGCCTGCGGCTTACCCCGCAACGTGACGGCGCATTGGTCTAAAGACCGGCACTACTTCGGCTTGGCGACGGTGACGCACCACAGCCGCCTGGGCAATTCGCCTTCTTCGAAGGCGTGTACGTCGTCGAGTATCCAGTCGGCGACCAGGCTGTCGACCAGTTCGCGGGAGAAGAAATGTACGGCGAACCCGCCGCACTCGAAGATGTCGTCGCCATGACACTGGCCCATGCCGTAGTGCTTATCGCCGGTGTGCCGAACGGTGTAGACGAACTTCCCGCCCGGCTTCAGCACCCGCCGGACCTCGGCGACAACCGCATGAATTTCCTTGGTGGACAGTGCCATACATAACGCCATGTGGGCAAAGACGGCATCAAAGGACCCGATCTCGACGGGCAGTGGCGCGCGCAAGTCGTGCACGAGTGCCCGCACCCGACCATCCAGGCCCTGCGAGTGCGCGGTTCGGCGCAGCTGCGCAACCGCAACATCGCTGAAATCGGTGGCCAGCACCTGCAAACCCGCGCGGGCGAAATGAAGGCTGTCCCGGCCCTGGCCGGCCGCCAATTCCAGCACCCTGCTGCCCCCGGCACTCTGGAAGACCTCGAGTGCATACCCGGCCGGCAGCGACGGGCCCAACCCGTACATCGCCGGATGCGCCCGGTAGGTGTCCTGCCAGTGTTCGTGCTGCTCCACGGCCAGCTCCGGCTGCCCGGCGAAGAACATACCGCGTCCCTTCTGTTGCAGCCGGTAGGGCCGATCCGGCCGGGCCGGCCAAGTCTCTGTCAGTACTCTATTGAATTATAGATTAGTGGATTATAGTGACCTGGTGACCACTGCTCACCAGGTCAAACGTCACTTCACGAACCGCCCGCACGGGAGGCGCCTGGTTTCACGGCGAGCCGGCATCCACGTGCCCTGGAAAGCGCAAGACCGTCGCAGCACCACGAAACCAGGAGGGCAAACATGAGACGGGTACTGGTAGTCGGATACGGAGCGATCTGCTACCTGATCTTCGTAGCGGCATTCCTTTACGCGATCGGTTTCGTCGGCAATCTGCTCGTACCGCGCACCGTAGACAACGGCATCACAGCGTCCACGTCCGAGGCGGTTGTGGTCGATATCGTTCTGTTAGGGCTATTCGCGGTGCAACACAGCGTGATGGCGCGCCCGTGGTTCAAGTCGCGGTGGACCCGAGTCGTGCCGGCGACGGTGGAGCGCAGCACTTACGTGCTGTTGTCGAGCCTGCTGTTGTTGCTGTTGTTCTGGCAATGGCGAGCGATGCCTGCCGTCATCTGGGCCGTTAGTTGGCCGCCGGCGAAACTTCTTGTGCAGGGGCTGTTTTGGCTGGGCTGGGTCATCGCGTTCACGTCGACCTTCATGATCAACCATTTCGACCTGTTCGGCCTGCGGCAGGTCTATCTGGCCGCGCGGGAACGGACCTACACCCACCTCGAATTCCGCAGCACGATGCTCTACCGGTTGGTGCGGCACCCGATTATGTTGGGGTTCATCGTGGCATTCTGGGCAACGCCCACGATGACCGCCGGCCATCTGCTGTTCGCGGTAATGACGACCGGTTACATCCTGGTCGCCCTGCCTCTCGAAGAGCATGACCTGAGCCGGTCGCTGGGCGATGACTACCGGCGATACCGCAACCGGGTGCCCATGCTCATTCCCGGGCTGCTGCTGCGCAAGCAACGCCGTAGGCCGGGGACAGCAACCCGGTAATCCGCATCAATGTCGGGGCAGCGCTATGGGCTTCGGACTGCCGCCCCTTCGGCCACCGGCAGTCCGGCCAACCGCCATTCGAGCATTCCGTCGTCGAGACGCATCGCCGCGCGGCCCGCGCCGCGAGCAATACGGATTGCGTCGGGGGCCATGACGCAATAGGCACCACGGCAGTAGGCGACGATGTCGCAGTCGGCCGGAAGTTCGGCGAGCCGATCGGCCAGCTCGGCTACCGGGATATTGATGGCGCCCGGGATATGGCCGGCCCGGTATTCCTCGTGCGGTCGCACATCGACAAGCGTTACCTGGCCGGAGTTCTGCCGGCGCAGCAGCTCTTCGCGGGTGATCGCATCCTCGGGTGAGCCCAACACTGCGGCGGCCGCGACTGCCACGTCCGCCAGATGCTCATCGGCGACGACTTGCACCAACGCGAACAGCCTCGCCACGTCGTCCCCGGCGAGCCGGTAGTACTGGCGGGTCCCGTCGCGACGAGCCTCGACCAGGCCGCCGCTCTTGAGCGCCTGCAGATTTGCGGATGCCGTAGTCAGGTTCATCCCGGTCGCAGTCGCGATCGCCTCGACCGTGCGTTCACCCTGGGCGAGTAGGTCGAGGGTCTGCAAACGCCGGCCGTTACCCAGCGCCTTGCCCACCCGCGCGATCTGCTCCAGTAGCGCCGCCTTGCGATTCGACTGTCCGGCCATTCAGCTGCTCCAAGACTCAGTGGAATACTGATATTCCATCGTTCATTGGAACTGCATAATACGCGGCGACGGTTGATCCGCACGCACCGGCCACGGCGGTCACCGCGAGGAACCGGCGATCTGGCTCAAGCGCCGTTCTGAGTGTCACCCATCGGCAGCCGGGCACCGAGGCGGAACACCCGCCAGCCCGAGCGCTCCCACCGGGAGACGTCGAGGCAATTGCGACCGTCGACAATGACACGGGCCCGCACCCTGTCGGCCAGGTCGTCGGGGTCCAGGTCGACGAACTCACGCCATTCGGTGAGCACCAGCACGGCGTCGGCGCGCTCGCATGCCTCCGCAACCGAGACCGCGTAGTTCAGGGTGGGGAACACTCGATGCGCATTGTCGAGGGCCTTCGGGTCGTACACGTTGACCGCGGCACCGTTGAGCTGCAGCTGGCCCGCGACGTTGAGTGCCGGCGAATCTCGCACGTCGTCGGATTCGGGCTTGAACGCCGCGCCGAGCACCGCGATGTTGGCGCCCAGCAGCGAACCGCCGCACGCTATTGCGGCCAGCTCGACCATGCGAGTGCGCCGGCGCATGTTGATGCTGTCTACTTCGCGCAGGAACGTCAGTGCCTGGTTGGCGCCGAGTTCGCCGGCGCGAGCCATGAATGCGCGGATGTCCTTGGGCAGGCATCCGCCTCCGAAACCCAAACCGGCGGTGAGGCATTGGCGTCCGATGCGCGGGTCGTACCCGAGCGCGTCGGCCAGCAGGCTGACGTCGGCGGCTGCGGCCTCGCACACCTCCGAAATCGCATTGATGAACGAGATCTTGGTTGCCAGAAAGGCATTCGCAGATACCTTGACCAGCTCGGCGGTCTGCAGGTCAGTCACCAGAAACGGCACGCCCGCCTGCAGCAGCGGGCCGTACAGCTCGCGAACCGCCGCCTCTGCCCGCGTCGAATCATCCTGTACGCCAAGGACTATGCGGTCCGGGTGCAACGTGTCCTGGACCGCGAATCCCTCGCGCAGGAATTCCGGATTCCACGCGACTTCGACGGTCGCATTCCGGGGACTCAGGGCCGCGGCCCGGCGCCCCAGTTCGGCAGCAGTACCCACCGGGACCGTCGACTTGCCGATGAGGACCGACGCCCTGCTCAGACGCGGCACCAGCGCGTCGATGACGGAGTGCACGTGACGGAGGTCCGCGCCGTATTCGCCTCTCTTCTGCGGTGTGCCGACGCCGAGGAAGTGCACGTCGGCGAAGTCGGCGGCCAGGTCGTAGTCGGTGGTGAATTGCAGCCGGCCAGCAGTCAGATTGTCGGTCAACAGCTTTCGCAAACCGGGCTCGTAGAATGGAATATCGCCGCCGGCCAATTTGGCAACCTTGCCGGGATCGATATCCACCCCCAGGACCTCGTGTCCCAATTCCGCCATTCCGACGGCGTGGGTGGCACCCAGGTAACCGGTGCCGAAGACGGTACATCTCACACCACCGTGTGTAGGTGCCCGCGATGAGCAGACCACATCGTGGCGCTGAACGACAGGTGACAGCTACCCGGCGAAATCAGAGGCCGGGGATAAACGGGATGTTGAAACCGCCGCGACCGTGCCCGTGGCCGCCACCGCGGCCGCCGCCGCGGCCGCCGCCATGATCGTCGTCATCGCCGCCGCCCGGGAAGCCGCCCCCACCGCCGGGACCAAAGATCGGGGGCACCGGTATCTGCACGGGCACCGGAATGGGCACCGGTGCCGGGGCGGGAGCGGCCGGCGCCGGTGCCGGCGCGGGCGCGGGAGCCACCGGAATCGGAGCCGGAGCGGGCGCTGGAGCCCGGGGAGCCGGTGCCGGAGCCTGGGGGGCCGGCGCCGGAGCCGGAGCCTGGGGAGCCGGTGCGGGCTGCTGCGGAGCAGGAGCCTGAGGTGCCGGTGCTTGGGGTGTCGGCGGGGGAGCTTGCGGTGTCGGCGCGGGAGCGTGAGCTGCCGGTGCCGGCGCCGACGGTGTCACGACGTTATGGCCGGGGTCGGGCTTTACATCGGTTGACGACCGGATGCTGACGGCCAACGAAAGCGCAAGGGCCGCAACGCCGATGACGAAGATCGACGTCACGATGCTCGCGAGCAGCGGGAACGGCTTGCGCTCCGGCTGATCATCGGGCACCGCACTGTCGGCGACGACGCTGTCCGGGACGGCGCTGTAAGCCAACGGCCCCTCGCCGGTTTGCACGCTGTCGGAGACGTCGTTGAAGTAGGCGGCATCGAGCCGGTTCGGATCCAGGGCGCCGGTACCGGGATCTTGTGCGTAGGCCAGCGCGGCCGTCGACGACACGAAAAGGGGGGTATTAGCCGAGGCCAGTGCCGCGCCTCGGGCCAGCGCAGTATCGGGCTCCTCGGCCGCGGTCACCGGAAGCGCGGTCGCGGTCTCCAACGCCGGCTTGATCATCGGGATGTCGATACCGGAGCCGACGACGAATATGGCGTCCGGATGTGTCTCCAGGCTTTCGGCGGCCGAGACCATCTCCGTCAACTGGGCAACGGCGGTGTCGTCGTCGTCGGAAAGCAGCTGTCGCTGGATGTCGGCGATCGAGCCATCCGCGCTGTCGACCACCGCAAGGGTCGCGGTCTCCGGCTCGATGAACAGCAGCGCCGTGTGCGCATAGTTGGTCTCGTTGCCAACCGCTTGAGCCAGGGCGGCCGCGGCCAAGAATGCCGAGACCAGCACCACCTTCTCGATCTTCTGGTTGGCCAGCGCTTCACGCAGCGCAGCGGCCTGGGCCGGATCCCGCCAGGTCACACCCGTCGAGGCCAGCTGGTAGCCACCCTCAGAAGCGCCTTCGCGGGTGCCCAGGATCGCCGATACCACCTGTTGGGCCGCACTGGCAGTCGCCGCGTCCCCGTCACCGGAGACGTCGAACTCGTCCTGATCAACTAGTGCGCCGTCGCCGTTTTCGCCTTCAACCAGCACCATCCGGACTGCGGTTGGCGCCATCGACACACCAAGTACGGTGTCCAAAGCTCCCCCATATAGTCTTTTGCGTCGTCGCGGATACGTGACTGCCAACCTTGCCCCGGGTCCCCAACCCGGTATTCCCATCTTACTCGCGGCCCGCAATCACTCTCGGAGTTGGTTTGCTGCGACAACCACAAATCACTGTCCGCCGCGCCAGTAACCCGCGCTTGCTTATTCGAAGTTTGCTATCTGGATCGGTGCCCGCCGCCGAAGCCGCCGTGGCCACCACCGCCGAAGGGACCCTTACCGCCGCCACCGACCGGACCCTTGCCGCCGACCGGACCCTTACCGCCGACCGGCCCCTTACCGCCGGGACCGCCGCCGAACAGCCCTCCTCGACCGCCGCCACCACCACCGGGGCCATGCCCCGGTTTGGGTGACGGCGCCAGGACCGGAGGAGGTAGTCGGACCGGCTTACGAGGAACGGGACTCGCGATCCGCGGTGGTGACGCCGGAACCTCGACGCGAGGCGCAGGCGCCTGCGGTTGGGGCCGCGGCACTTGCGCCGGCGCCTTGGGCACCGGCGGGCGCAGCAGCGTCTCGGGACCAGTCGCGAGGACCGGGGGCACCAGGATTGGCAACACCGGCGGAACTACGACGGCCGTATCACGCGCCGGCGCAGCCTGCCGAGCTGGAACCTCCGGAGCCGGCAACACCGGGGCCGGTAAAGCCGGTAGAACCGGAGCGGCCGGGACCGAGGCCGCGGGCAATGGAGCCCGTGGTTGCGGGCTCGCGGCTAGGGGTGGCGCAGCGGGTCGCGGCAGGTCGATCCTCGGCTGCGGAGCGGCCGCGACCTGCGTGGGCGCGGGAGCGGGCTCCGTCGGCGCAACGAGATGGTTCTCGCTGGGCCTGGGCAGCAAGGCGACGGTCGGGCGGATATTGATCGCCAGGGCAACCTCGAGCGCCACCACCGCGGCGATGGCGATGACCGCCACTGCGCTACCGATCAACAGGGCCGACCGGCGGCCGGCGGAGTCGTCCGGCGTGGCGTCGGCGACGAACTCGTCGCGAAGAAGGTCGGGATCGGGCAGATCCTGCGCGTACGCCAGAGCCGCGGTGGAGGAAGCGAACAACGGTGCGTTGCCCGACGCCAGCGCCGCACCCCGAGCCAGGGCCATCTCGTCTTCCTCCGGCACGCGTACCGTCAGCGGCGTCGCCGCGTCGAGCGCGGGCTTGATCAGGGCAATGTCGACGTCAGCGCCCACCACGTAGACACCGTCGGGACGGGACGGCATCGACTCGACGCCGGCGACCATGTCGACGACCTCGGCCACCGCCGTGTCGTCGTCCTGGGAAAGCAGCTGCCGGCGCACCTCGCTGACCGCCCCGTCGGCGGTGTCGACCACCGCCAACGTCGCCGTGTCCGGTTCGACGAACAACACCGCCGTCCGCTCGTAGCCGACGGCGCCGCCGACCGCCTGCCCCAACGCGGCCGCAGCCAGAAACGCCGAAACCAGCATGACGTTTTCGAGCTTGTGGGCGGCCAGCGCGTCGCGCAGAGCCGCAGCCGATGTGTCGTCGGGGCACGTCACGCCGACGGAGGAAAGCCGCAAGCCGGCCTCGACCGCGCCCTGCCGGGTGCCCAGAATCGCAGCGATCACCTGGTCGGATGCGCTATTGGTGGATGGGTCCGGGCCGACGGAGAAGGTGTCTTCTTCGACGATCAGGCCGTCACCGTCTTGGCCTTCGACCAACGCCATCCGAACCGCGGCCGGTGCCATCGAAATGCCGAGTACAACGTCCAAAACCCCTCCCAAGGTTTTGCGACCGGCGGTGGACTGGAGCAGAACACGCCTAAAAAGATGTTAGTCCCACAAACAATGCCCGGAGCCGGCCCGAAGCTATGTAGAACGTATGAAGTTCACGTAGGAACGCGACGGCGTCGGGCCGCGCTGACCTTGATACTTGGATCCGACGCTGCTGCTCCCGTACGGGTGCTCGGCCGGGCTGGTCAATCGCAGAATGCACAACTGGCCGATCTTCATTCCCGGCCACAGAGCGATCGGCAGATTGGCGACGTTGGACAGCTCCAGCGTGATGTGGCCGCTGAAGCCGGGATCGATGAATCCGGCGGTGGAGTGGGTGAGCAATCCCAGCCGGCCGAGCGACGACTTGCCTTCCAGCCGTCCGGCGAGATCGTCGGGCAGCCTGAACAGCTCCAATGTCGAGGCCAGCACGAACTCGCCCGGATGTAGGACGAACGGATCTCCTTTGGCCGGCTCCACCAGGCTGGTCAGCTCGTCCTGTTGCTTGGCCGGATCAATGTGGGTGTAGCGAGTGTTGTTGAAAACCCGAAACAGGCAGTCGAGTCGGACGTCAACGCTGGACGGCTGTACCAGGCTGTCGTCGAACGGGTCGATGCCCAGCCGCCCGGCGCAGATTTCGGCTCTGAGGTCACGGTCAGAGAGCAGCACCCGACGAGCGTAGCTGCCGGTAGCTTCGCAGCGGGTGGCGCCGGCTCAGCGGCGCACGGCTCAGTTGGCTGGCGCGAGGCTCAGCGCAGGTAGATTTCCTCGCCGGTCGGGTAGCCGCCGCCGGTAGTGGTGATGTGGACGTGGTCGTAATGGCCGGCACCGGACCTGCGTGCGCCTTCGGGCGTGTAATAAACGCCCCGCCAAATCGCATCCTGTATGCCGAATCGGCTTGCGTGCAGCAACACGTAGCCGACGATCTGATTACCCAGTGAAATACCGTCGGCGCTGCCCGGATCCGGAATCATCACGTCAAGCGCCAACCCGTTGGGGTGCCACCGCAACGCGTCCGCTCGAACGCCGCCGATCTCGTGGACCTCGGGAAACAGCGCACTGATACTGCGGGCCACCAGGATCGTCTTGACCTGAAGACCCTGCTCTGGCGCAACCCCCGGCGGCAGCGCCCGGGACCGGGTGTCGACCCGCCACCGGGATGCCGCAGCGAACTGACCGCCTCCCAAACCCATGCCAGCCTCGCCACCAGGCATTCTCGACACCAAAGCCGCCGGAGTGGCGGCCACGATCTCCACGCAGCAGGGTCCCTCACCCGGGTCGACAACGCGCGCGTCAGACGGACCGACATCTCCGGCCACCGCGAAGAACACAGCAGCTGGGGCAAGGACAGGGGCCACGACAGTGGCCAGGACAGCTGGCGACCTTCGCCGTTCCCGGGCTAACGAGTGCCTTCCCACCTGACGCACTCTACGAGATCACGAAACAATAAACATCCCCTAATAGGAAATTATTATTCGCGTAAACCAGCGGTTTATCGAATCACACCGGCAAAGGTACTGCTACCAGTACTGATGTCAGATCTGCAATCGAGACCGGACGGGCTTGCCGATATCAGACAATTGTCGAACGGCTGCCGCGATACCGGCGGCGACCCCGGCGACCGCTGTTTCCACGGACATGCTCGGAGCGCCGAGGTTGTGTTCTAGGGCGGCAACACTGGGCAGGCACGGCAGATGAATCCAGCCGGCGCGGATCGGCAGGCCGTTCGTCGCGATGTGGTGCAAGACGCCGTACATCAGGTGGTTGCAGACGAAGGTTCCGGCGGCATCGGAGATGTCGGCCGGCACGCCGGCCTCGCGCATGGCGACGACCATGGCGTGGATCGGCACCGTCGCATGGTAGGCAACGGGGCCGGCCGGGTCCGTCTGCTCTCCCACCAGAACCGTGCCGGCGTTGTCGGCAAGCCCGTATCGCCCGCAATCGTTGATGTTTTGTGCGAGCCGCTCGACAGTGATCATGGCGCGCCCCGGATATTCGCCCAACATGACCACCACCTGCGGCCGAATGTCGGCGATGGCCCGCCGCGTTGCGGCGATCGACTCGAAGAACACATTCGGCACGATCCGGGCGGTCACCGTGGCGCCGGCGATGACACGACCGTCCAGCGCCTCGGCGGTGAGCTGCGCCGGGTTGGCGGGCGTGTTGCCGTACGCTCCGAATCCGGTGACCAGTACCTGCGACATGATGCTCCTTGATCTGCGGTTCGCGCGGTTGCGCGATGACACATTTTCGACCGGACCCGGGAGGTTGCCATCAACATCGTGACGACGGCCGCGTCCCTGGTCGCCTTCCCCGTCGTCGCCGGGATCATCGGCGGCGTGGTCGCGGTGGTGCGGAGCCCGTCGCCTGCGCTCGTCAGTGGCGTGCAGCATTTCGCCGCGGGGGTGGTCATGGCGGCAGTGGCCGGTGAGGTATTGCCGGATCTGCGCGCCCGGGGTTCGCTGTGGCTGATCGTCGTGGGCTTTTGCGCGGGCGTCGCGGTGTTGATCGGGCTGCGGCATTTCGACGGCGACGAGGCTGCCGGCGACGTCGAGGTGTCTGGCGGCGTCCTGCCCATCGGGTTTCTCGCCGTGGTGGCCGTCGACCTCTTCATCGACGGGTTGCTGGTCGCAACCGGCGCGACCGTGTCGAAGCGCACCGCGGTCATCATCGCGATCGCCTTGACGGTCGAGGTGCTGTTTCTTGGGCTGACGGTGGCGCTGCGTTTGGCCGGCTCGGGAGTGCATCGGATGCGGGCCGCGGTGATCACCGGTGGCGTCAGCCTGGTCACCGCGGCGGGGGCGGTGCTGGGTGCGCTGGTACTCGGCGGCGCGAGTGCCAGCGTCCTTACCCTGGTGTTGGCCTTCGCGGCGGCGGCGCTGCTGTGGCTGGTCGTCGAGGAGTTGCTGGTCGAGGCGCACGAGACGCCGGAGCGGCCGTGGATGGCGGTGATGTTTTTCGCCGGATTCTTGATCCTGTACTGCCTGGGAGTGATGGAATGACCCGGATGCTAGCCTTCTGAAGCAACCACGCCGATGTAGTTCAATGGCAGAACATCAGCTTCCCAAGCTGAATACGCGGGTTCGATTCCCGTCATCGGCTCCACGTCTACCAGCGCGAATGCTGTTTGAGGGTGGGGTCGTTCGGTGGCTCCGTACCCCGTCCGTACCCCGAGTTGCGGACGTCGGGCTGGCTGCCTTCTGATTCCCGCGCAGGAG
The DNA here is from genome assembly GCF_002086675.1 of Mycobacterium persicum. GTDB lineage: Bacteria > Actinomycetota > Actinomycetes > Mycobacteriales > Mycobacteriaceae > Mycobacterium > Mycobacterium persicum. Next base: position 54,358 of record NZ_MVIF01000015.1, on the reverse strand, counting down.
CCCATAGCCCGCTGGTAGCTTCCCAGCGTGGATTCGACAAGCTCCCCTGCTGACAACGACGCTGCCGATCTAGCGGGCGAGGTTCGGGAGGTCACCACTGGTGGTTGGCCGACCGGCTACACCTACGGCGCCACGCGATACGCCGACGTAATCCTCAAGGAATCATTTAGCGAGCGATTCACCGATCTCGTCACGGCGCTCGATCAGTTTCACCCGACGTTGGAGGAGCTTCGGACAGGTGGTGGTGGCCGCACCGTGTTCGTGAAGCGCTTCGATGACTCGTTGGCGGAGATGAAGCGAGGCGGGCAGAAAATCTGGGGAAAGCAGAAGCTCGCCATCGTCAAACATGTCGAACTGGAGGGCACCGCGCTCCGAACTAGTCGCACACCTACTCATGAGGTGGACATGTTCGGCAAAGGCACGCTTGCAGAGCCGCTCCCTGGCATCGCCGTCGAGATGGAGTGGAACAACAAGGACCCGTTCTACGACCGCGACCTAAACAACTTCCAAGCGCTGCACCGCGAGGGAGCAATTGCCATCGGAGTGATCGTGACGCGAGGACCGAATCTCCAAGCGCTCATTTATCCGACCATCAAGAGCAAGGATGGAAACAAGAAGTACGGTCAAGCATCTACCCATTGGGACAAGCTCATCCCAAAGGTGAACCTTGGTGGCGGGGGCGAGTGTCCCCTTCTCCTGGTGGGGATCGAACCGGCGCGTATCACCGGTATCGAGCTGGCGCAGAAAGTCAAGAAGCTGCTCGACGATGCTGAGGACTTCAAGTCAGATTGGCGCAACAGGGGATTTGATCGCTGGGTCGACGCGAAGGTGGTCCACGACCAGATGAAAGCCGAGGCCGAGGAACTCATGCCGCCGTTGGCTGAGGTGAAGGTCCCAGGCGAACCTGCCGAGTGAATGGAACACGCCGCCAACCTCCAACGTCCAACAACTCATGGACCCGATGCCTTACGATCCCGATCAAAGATCTACTTTGTTCGATGAAGATCTACTTTGTTCGTTAGATGCTGAGGGGAGCGGTCGCGTGACATTGGCAGAACCGATCAAAGAGGTCAAACCGCGACCGAGCGCTGCGCCACTACGGGATGCCGCTGAACCTCCCCCGCTCCCGACCACGGAGGGTGGTTGGAAAACAGTATTAGCGGACCCGCCTTGGCGATTCACCAACCGCACCGGCAAGGTTGCGCCGGAGCATCGCAGGCTCGACCGCTACTCCACACTGGACGTGGATGCGATTTGCAGCATCCCGGTGTCGAACGTGATCGCGCGTGACTCTCACCTGTACTTGTGGGTTCCGAATGCGCTTCTCCCCGATGGACTTCGAGTGATGGAGGCGTGGGGCTACCGCTACGTGTCGAACGTGATATGGGCGAAGCGCCGCAAAGACGGCGGACCGGATGGCCGGGGCGTCGGCTTCTACTTCCGCAACGTGACCGAGATCATTCTGTTTGGCGTACGCGGAAGTATGCGGACGCTTCCGCACGCGCGCAGCCAGGTCAACATCATCGAGACACGGAAGCGCGAACACTCACGCAAACCAGATGAGCAGTACTCGTTCATCGAAGCGTGTTCGCCGGGGCCGTACCTTGAGTTGTTCGCCCGCCATGCCCGACCCAACTGGACCGTCTGGGGTGATGAGGCCGCCGAGGACGTGACGCCGCGCGGTCGGGTGCACAAGGGTTACGCCGGTGGAGCGATTGAGGTTCCCCGCGTCAGCAAGCACGTGCGCCTGGACCCAGCGACCGCCGACAGAGTGGGCAAGGAACTTCGCATCCGCTACGAGGCAGGCGAAAGCATCCGTCAGATTGTCGCCGAGACTGGTTACGGAATCACACGCGTGCGCGGACTACTCAAACGGGCGGGCACTACGTTCCGCGAGCGGGGCGGCGTCTAACCGTGCAGCGGCACAACATTTCCGCTGTAGGTCGGCTTCGGCGCAGCCAACGCGCCTAACGCGGCCATCTCGTCGTCGTGGTTGGCCTTGGCGTAGAGGTGCGTATAGACGAGTTCTGTCGTCGTTGGGTTCGCGTGCCCCATCCACTCGGCCACCTGCCGCACCGAGATTGTGGGCACTGCCGCGCACAGGCTCGCGTAGGTGTGTCGGAGTGAGTGGAACCGCAATCCCGCCGGGAGCAACGCCTTGCTCGCCGTCCGGTTGGCTCGGAGCACAGCGGGTCGGAACACGGCCTTGTAGAACGTCGCGTGGCGTAGCGGCATCGTCCAGTCGAGCACCAACCGTTTCTCCGCGTCCTCCACAGTGAGTTTGGCCAGGGCGTCCGCCTGCCGGCGCGCGCGGTCCTTCGCGGTCGCGCTCGGCGCTGCCTCTTTCACAGCCGTAGCGGCCGCTCCTGGTGCGGCGGGTGTCGCCCGCACTCCCGTAGGCCGGGGTGTCGTCAGCCGCGTACCGGGGAACAAGGGCGCCCCAGGCTCGTGTCGGCGCGGGTGCTCCGCGAGGTAGTCGCGGACCAGACTTGCTGTCGGTCCAGGCACCGGAACAGTTCGCATTGAGCCGTCCGTCTTGGTAAGCCCGTGGGCGGCAGCGGTTCGCTCAACATGCAACTTCATGCCTCCGCTGGGCGAGACCTCGATGTCTTGGATTTGCAGCCCGCCGAGTTCCGCCGCGCGTAAACCCGACCACGCCGCCAGGTTCACCAGGACGTTGTACGGCCAAGGTGTTGCGTCCACGAGCGCAGAAACCTGTGCGGCGGTAAGAAACTGTGTGCGGTCCACCACGCCCACCTTTGCGCCCTTTGCGCCACGCTCCTTGGGTAGCTTGACGTGCTCGGCGGGGTTCTTCGCCAGCCGGCCATCCGCGACCGCTTGGTCTAAGACCATGCGGACGGTCCAGAACGCGTGTCGCACGGTTGACGGCTTCTTGCCCGCCTCGGTCAGCCGGTTCACCCACGCCTGGATGTACTCGCGGGTGATCTTGTTGAGCGGGTAGCCGCCGAACACGGCGTCAATCCCGAGTGTCTTGCCGTCGCCGCGCCGGGTTGCGGCCGGGGCGAGGGCGTAGCGGTGGTTCTCGGCGTTGTTGCGGGTGTCGGCCTTGCGCGAATCCAACCAGATCGCCGCCGCGTCGCGGAACAGCACTTTGCCCGCGTTCGGGTCGAACACAAGACCGTGCAACGCGGCGTTCTCTACCTTGGTCCCGTAGGCGTTCGCTGCCTTGCGGGTCGTGAAGCCGCCCTTGCTGCGGTCCTTGCCATCCGGGGTCCGCCATTTAACCACGTATGTCGTTGCGCCGCTTTTGGTCACGCGCTTCTGAATCCGGGCCATTGGTCAGTTCCCTTCTCTGATGCCCTGCAGTTCTTGCGGCAGGAAGCTCTGCCTGCCCCCACCAGCACTTAGTTCCACGATGACCTCGTGTGGATTGGCGGAGCAGATGACTTCGCCAACTTGGCCCAGCAGCCACTGACCCTTGTTGTCGACGGCACGCCGAGTGTCTTCGTCGCGAACGACCTTCACTTTGTCGCCAACATTGAACTTGCTCATGTTTCAGTTCTCTTCGGTTCGTCGGCTACATGGATCCAGGTGTCGCCGTTGACGACACCGCTGATGGTTGGTTGCGACACGCCGTAGATGTAGGCCAAGTCCTTCTGGCTCCAACGGCCCGCCGCGTAGTCGGCGCGAATGTCGCGCACGTCGTCGTCGCTCAGCTTCGCTCGTGGCTCGCGGCGGTAGCTCGCTGTGTCGCCTGCAGGTTGCGGGGCCGGTTCCTGCGCCGGGTACCGGGGCGCGCTTGGCACCGCGTACCGGCGACCCTCCGGTGTGCGCTTCACGAGCGGCCTCATGCTGGCTCCACCTCATCCCGCAGGTAGTAGGCGGTGTGGTGGTCGCCCAAAGGGTAGCCGCGCTCTTCGCAGAACCGCACGGTGTACACAAGTTCGCCGTCGTCGTTGTGCCACGTGTTGGCTACGGTGCCGAAGCGGCCTGTGTAGGGGTCGCCACCTGTGGTGACGAGAATGCGTGTGCCTGGGCAGTAGCCGCTCATGCCGCATCGCCATTCGTGTTGGCGCGCTTGAGAACGTCGCTGACCGTTGTGGGGTACCACTTCATCCCACCGCCTGGTGTCGGCACCCTCTGCATCGTGAGTCGCTGTGCGATCTTGTTGGCGCTCAGGCCCTCTCGTGTGCTCATGCGGACGATGCGCTTGGCCAGAGTGGTGTCCACCTGTGGTGGCCGACCCAGACGCTTGCCCTGCCGTCGCGCCTTCGCCAGACCCTCTCGCGTCCGCTCGCTAATCTTGCGGCGCTCCTCAGCGGCCACGGCATTGCGAACGTCAGCGGTAAGCCGCTGGCTCGGGTCGCCGCTGTCCGCGCCGTCACAGTCCATCAGCCGCCATGCGTGACGCTGGGCTCGCTCGAACAGGCTCGCGTGGTCGAGTTGACTTCGGGTCGCCCTGTCGAGTGCCCGCACCAACAGCGCGTCAGCCACGCTCGACTCTATGGCCGTGATGGCGACCTCCCTGCCGTACATGCGGGCCGAATCAGCGCCGCTTACAACATCACTCGTCACTGTCAGCAACTCGTATCCGCGCTGCTCACAGAACTGTCGCAGCGAATCATGTTGCGCCCCAAGCCCATAGCCATTGTTACCTTGGTCCTTCGTGCTCACTCGTATGTAGCCGATCACTCTCAGCGTCATGTTCCCTCCGTAGCCGTAACGGTCGAATCGTTCGATTCGGCGTTAAGGCTACGCCAGCTAGCACACTCATACCGGCCTCTCACCTGCGTCTTTTCCGACGATGGCTAACCCCTGCACGCCGGTTGGCCTGGCCGACACCGGCTAGTGCGTCCTCAAGGCTGGTCAAGCCCGCGCTCGGCGGCTCCGTAGGCTCTGCGAACGGTGGTCGCCGGAGTATCGGGCGCTCAGGGGCCGTTCGCACGTCCTCGGCGCGCTCGGGCGGCGCTACCGCAGCCTCCTGTGGCGCTTCGGCGGGCTGCTCGGGCGCGACGGGCTTAGGTGGGCCTGCGGGCCGCTTGGCGAAGCGGCGTATGGGCTTCCCTGCCCGCTTGGCCACAGCCTTGGCTAACCGCTTGTCGGCTGGTGGCGTGCGCGGGTCAGGTGCTATGCCGCGAATCGCCTGCTCCAGCATGATGGCCTTCGCGAAGTTCAACCGCTCCGTCGCCTTCCGTTGCACTTGTCGTGTTGCCCCACCGTGTAAGCGACACACTGTTCCGCCGCGAATCGCAAAGCGGCCGCAGGGTTTACCATCGCGCTGCCTTCGCGCGACGCAACGGCGAGGATGATTGAGGCGCTGCTCATACGTCAGTGCATTCTCTTTATTCGCATTCTTATGTCGCTCGCTAACCGGTCGCCCACTCATCATCGTTCTCCCGGTCGTGTTCGGTCCTCTGGCCAAGGCGCTCCGCGCGGGTTTCGTCTGGGACGCGTGGGGTGTCCTCGGCGCGTCGGCTTCTGTGGCTCCCACCAATATGGGGGCGGCAGTTTGTCGTAAGTAATCAATGCAATCTCCGACCGCTACTGCCGGTTTCGTGGGTCGGCGCTGTCAAGGCGGGTGGGCGGGGAAGCGGGTGATTTATTCCCCGCCATGACCTCTATAACCCTGACCTCGCTCGCTTTTCTCTCTGTCTCCCTATGCTTTTCCCCTTCTCTCGGTATAAGAGATAGGGGACTGATTCCCCGCTTCCCCGCTTTTTCCTGGTCACGCACTGTTTTCGGCCATCCATATTCCCCGCCATATTCCCCGCCTGGCCTGATCATGTGTCCTCGGATTCCCCGCCAGATTCCCCGCCATCGCCGTTATCGGGTGGCTGCACATACCATTTCGTGGTTCCGCTCTTGTTGTTGCCGCCGTCGTTGCTCACGCTCCACCCCATAGACCGCAGTGCCGGAGCATTCCGCTTCAATCGGGCCGTTACGGCCTTCGGCGACCGTGGCCAATCTTGCGGCGCGGCCATAGCCGGTCGCCTTCGGTTCGCTTCCAACAACACTTCGCCCGCCGACTTGCCGGCATCGGTGGTGTCGTACTTCGCATCGATCAAGAACTCAATGAACGAATCGCTGACAGCACTCTCCGCCATAGCTCGGCTCAGTCGGTCGCGGTAACGCTCCATACCATCCGTGCCAGCGATCTTGTCGACGCAAATCAGTACGCGGGCGAAGTCCGCCATGCGCGGCAACTCCGCTCCGCCCAGGCCAGGCAACATGTCGTGCACCTCGGCGGCAATATCAAGCAACCCGCCGAAGATGTCGGGGTATGCCTCTGACCATGCGCGCTCTAACTCCGCATCGGTCTTGCGCTTGTCGTCGGTGATCCGTTGCAGGTCAAAGGAGATAAGCCGGTCTGCGAGGTCTCCCCTCATCCCGCCAACATCAATACCGTTAAACACGACACAGCGGCGGAACCGAAGCACCGCCAAGCCGTCGTCGGTGTACAACTGTCGCTTTACGCTGCCGGTCCCGGTTGATGCTCGACAGAAGGCATCTGACAGCCAATCGGGGATACTCGACAAGTTGTCCAGGCCCACGGCCCAACTTCCGGCCGAAGCGCTAAGCCAGTGCTCTAAGTCCTTGGGTGGGCTGTGTAGCGGCACATCAGACGGATCAATCAAAGACACAAAGCGAGTCGCGCTCGCGGACTTGGCCGTGCCGTGTTCGCCGGTAAACCCAACCACGGGCTTTGCGGTGCCGGGGTTGATTAGCGCGTCCACCATCACCGCCACCAACAACGGCTTATCCTCGGCACGAATATTCAGGTACGGCCACAACTTCGACAAGTTGCCTTCCCGCGACGGTTCGGGCAACGCTCTTGTCAGCTCGGTCCTGCGGAACATGTAGGGCGACTTGTGCACGATTCGCCATGACCCGCCACAAATCTCAATGACACGGTTGTGCTCATCGGCCATATCCACGTGTATTGCCTTATCGTCACCAGCGACCCGAAGGTGCAGCGGCGTCGGGGGTTGCTCTCGGGCCATGCCCTCCAAGACACCGCACGCTGATGCGATAGCCGCTGTCGTCGCGGCCGCGTCATACCGCTGGAAGTAGTCACGGGCCAGGGTCTGCCGCAGGCCCAGCTTGCCGCCACGGAGGTCCAACGCCACGTGTGGCGCAGTCGGACTGTACCCAAACGGCTTTCCATCGGTGCTGATGCCCAACTTGTAACGCTCAAGGGCCAAGTCCACTAGTAACGTCGCTTGGCTCCGCTTCACCTCGGGCTTGTCATTCCGGTGCGACCGCGCAGGAACAGCCTGGGCGGCTGCCCATTTCATAACCCGCAGGAACTCACCCGGTACACGCTGTAACCGTTCGCGCTCATCCGGGCCGAACCTGCCGTTGTACGCACTTCGCATAGCCTCCACGACGTCTCGTGCGGCGTAGCATCCGGCCACAGCCTCAGAGAGCGCCCACGGTGCGATCGCAACCAAGGTTTGATATCGGCTCGCCCCGGCATCGACGTTCGCGTTGTACTTGGCTATCGGGCCGTCGATCTTGTGTGGGCAGTTCTCTCGGCCACAGCCGCCACCCGTGTGCGCATCCAGGAATGCATCTAGCTCGGCGTCGGTGAGTGGGTCCGCTGACTCCCCTGCCTCCGACAGACACTCGCGCAACACATCCGGCATCGGGCCAACCGGGCCGGTCTTCAGCTGTCGGTACTCCCCGCCCTTGTTTTCGGCGTCGGGGTGTGGTGTCGGAGCGGCGATAATGACGCCGTTCTTGCCTCTGAAATCGCCCACAGCGGTGAACGCGCCAGCGCTGTTGCCGTACTCCTTGCCGTCGTCGGGCAATAGGAAAATGTAGTGCCCACGGTCGCCGTTATGACGTGTCCCTTGCACCGCCTCGGCGCTCAGCAATGCGTCGGCCAAGTCATCACGGCCCATCACGCGCACGGCGTTGATGTTGTCTTGGTCGTAGTCGAACGCACCAGCGCCGGACCGCCCACAATGCAGCGCTATTCCGTAGTCGGGGTTGGCTTTCCACCATCGACGTATCCGCTTCGGCTCGCGAGAGGACTTCTCGTGCCACTTGCTGCCGACCACACTGCCGGGGCTCTTGATGTCGGCAGGATCAGTTGGAAGGACATACCACCCGGCCTCGGCATAGGCCAAGGCCGCTTCGAGCAGCGTCATCCCAGACACGTTGGGTAGATACAGGCCGCTATCCCGCACGAGCGCAAACGGATTGCGTCGCTTCTGGCGGGGTGTCGGATCAGCTACCATAGGATTTACTCGCTTCGTTGCCATCTGATTCGGGTAGTCGCCCCCGGCCCGCCAATCCGGGGGTGGCGCATTTCTACTGAGCAACCTTGGTGCCCGGAACAGGCTGCAAACCAACATGTTCCGGCACTCGGTTCTCGCCCGCGCGGTAGTGTCCCGGCTGCTTGCGCGAGCGCAGCCACTCCTCAACATCACGGCGAGAAAACCAATTCGCGTTGCCGATTCGCGTGGGTATGATCTCGCGACGCATCACAGCCACATGTGCCATGCGCTCGGTTACTGCGCCAGCGGGCACACCGAGCTCAACGGTGCACTCGACAATGCCCCGATCACCCTTGTACTTCGGAACCTCATGGGGGTCCATCTAGAAACAACCTCCAGGCCGTTGCACGCCCAAGGCGCGCAACACTTTCGGCCTACACCGGGTGGTGCAGCCGGTTCCCTTCGGTTGTTAGAAACGGCACGTTCGCCCGCCAAGGCGTGCCGCTCAACGACCCGCGACCGGGCCGGTAGTCCGACTATACCGCGACCGCGCTGTGTCAGCGCCCGTCGCGATGTGTGTTATCCGACCCGCCGTATTAGCCCCTAGCCGCCAACGCTGAGGGGCGGTACCAACGCTCGGGTACCCGGTTATGGGTGCAAAACGTGGTGAATCGCAATTTGCCTGGTCGTCGCGCATCATGGCAGGTCAGTGCAGTCGGGTGCCGCGCTTAGGGCACGGGCGGTATCGGAGAGCCGGGGTCGATCACAGCATCCGGCGGCAGTTTCGCCTGAGCTTCCAGAACGCTGATCTTGAAGTTCACATCAGCGGTTTTGCCGGCCAGGGCTTCGCATGCACGGCAGCAGCGGAACAACAACACGAACCTGCCTCGGCGAACGGGCATGAGGCGGGTCGTCCCGCCCCCGTAGTCGCTCACGTCACGGCTCAGCGGCATGGTGCAAGTGTCAGATAGGTTGATCGTGCAGCGCAGCTCATAGTCGGCTGCATAACATGGGTTCTCGCCGCCGTACTTCCAGTAGTCATCTACTTCCTGTGCGAACTGCACCATCGATGTGAACCAGTCGACTCGTTGGGTGGCGTGGTTGGTGGCGTGCGGCAGCCCCAAATGCGCACGGCGGGTGCCGACAGCCCACACCACCATCGCATCGTCGGGTAGGTCATCTGTGAGCCCAACAGCGTCGTAGTTGAGTAGGCTGATGCTTTTGTCGCGCAGACCGTTCTGCAGTTCGGCCATGGCATTGGTTGCACGTTCCCACATGGCAGGTGACCAGCCGGGATCGAATAGCGGTGTGTTGTCGCGACCATGGGCACCAGCGGTAACGCGCTCGGCATCGAGCACCGCCTTGGCTATCGGATTGTCGGGGTCAGGTGGGTTATCCATGCCGTACTTGGCGCGCAGTTCGTCTCGATTCATGATGCGGTCCTCTCCGTAATAGACACGACCCAATCGAACAGGTCTTGTGTTGAGAACATCAGCGCCCCAGCGATTTCACGGCACGGTATCTCGCGGCGACTTGCGGCAGCGCGCACGAAGTTCAACTTCAGCGGAACTCCGAGTGTTTCCGTAATCCATGCATGCGCGCCTTCTCGACCACGAACGGTGGGCAGTCGTGACAACTCCACACCACGCGGCGGGGCGCTCGGCGTTCTAGCCATGTGTAGCCTCCTGTGTTGTTTCGAGGCTACGCCGTTTAACCGCTCCCCGCCCTAGACAACCGTGTGTCACCACGTATCGCCATAGACCGCTAACGGCTAAGCGCGCCTGTCTATTTCAGGCGTAGGGTTCCTCGTAAGCACTAAACAAGCGAGGTTTAACATGGCTGGCGGTAAGGGCGGGGTCTCCACGCACGGAGACGTATTGGTCAATCAGACAGCAGACGGCGTTGACCTCAACGAAGTCTGGGCTGAGATTCAAGATGTGCTCGAACTCTGGAACAAAGAGCGCAAGAGCGTCACCGACATTCTCAGCTACAAGACGGTCAATGTCGCCGACGCAATCCCGCAGAGCATTTCGAGTGATTCATTCGAACTCGCCACGGAACACGGTGTGCCGCGAGCGATCCGACCGCCGAGTGATGTTTTACGCCTTGGTTATGCGTTTCATGACTACGACATCGCCTTGCGCGCAACGTGGAAGTTCCTCCGCGAAGCCACCGCAGAGCAGATCACCGCGCAGGTCACGCGTGTACTCGAAGCCGACAACAAGCTCACAACCGGCACAGTCCTGCGTCGGCTGCTCGACCCGACAACCCAGCTCAACGAATGGGGGCATACTTGCTACGGGCTTTGGAACGGCGACGGCATGGTGCCTCCGCCGTATCTCGGAACCACGTTCGCGGGGGATCACAAGCACTACCTCACCACCGGGTCAACAGTTCTCGATGCCCTTGACGTCGAAAACATGATCAAGCATGTCACTGAGCACGGCTACGGATTGCTGAATGGCTCGCAGCTGGTGTTGATCGTCAATCCCATCGACTTTGAGGCGTCAAGCATCGCGGCCTGGAAGGCGGGTGTGGACTACGGAGGTGCCACAGTCCCCAAGTACGACTTCATCCCGAGCGCGCTGATGCCCGCGTGGATCTCAAACGAAGAGATACACGGCCCCATCCCCAACGCCGAGTACAACGGACTACAGGTGTGGGGCTCCTACAACAACACCCTCATCATCAAGTCCAACTATATGCCTCGGTATTACGCCGTCGTCATCGCTACTGGCGGGCCGAACAGCGACAGCAACCCGGTCGGCTTCCGCGAGCACGTCAATACGGCTTATCAAGGCCTGCGCCATATTCCTGGGCGTGGCCCGTACCCGATCCAAGAAAGCTTCTTTGCTCGTGGGTTCGGGACCGGCACTCGGCACCGAGGCGCAGCGGTCGTCGCGCAGATCACCGCCAACCTCAACTACACCCCGCCGACGATTGAGACGTAACCATGGGTCGTTTCCTACGCAACCCAGAGCCATACCGCGATCCACCGCCGCCAGCGCCACCACGTTGCGGGCCCCGGAATCCTCTTCAGCTTGCGTGCGAACAGGCCGGTGACCTCAGTACCGAGTTTTCCTGGGGTCCAGGGCCAGTCGCGCCACACCTCAATGGCCGGCCACCAAGCGAAGGCGGCAAGTACACCGGACGTGCGCCGCGCGTTGATCCGCCATCCAGCGGTGTCGGTCGGCCCCGGCAGCACCGCAGACCGCGCGACGAGGTAAAGGGCTATCCGGGAGACAGGACTGCGTAATGGCCATCAAGAAGCAGACGGCAGCCCGCGCGAAGTTCGCCAAGGCCGCGCGGACGAAGAACAAGAATACGAAAGTTGGTCGCGCGGCTGCGAAGCGCGGTAAGGCGACCAAGCGCAAGTAGCTACTAGGACGCCTTCGGGTCCGGTAGTTCGACTAGTTGAATCTCTTGATCGAACCTGAGCCGCATGCGTTCTTGATGGGCTGGCTTCCCGCCAGGGATTGGCGGGTGTTGTATGCGCACGAGCATGCCCGGGTTGCGGTGCTCCTCGTTGCGGATGACCTTCAGAATCTTCGCGCCGTAGTTGAAGCCCGATCCCGGATCGTGGCACCCCACGAACTTGCCGACATGTTCTTCCGTCAGGTCACCGGCCTTGATGGTGGTGATTGGGACCGCGCCAGGTTCAAGAAACCCGAAGCGACGCGCCTCCTCTTGGGTCTCCTTGATGTAGTCGTTCATCTGTTTGGTGAGCGTTTCCATGTAGCTCTTGCGTGCCGTGTCCGCATCCTCAGCGGTGTACGGGTCAAGCCCCAACTCAGCGCGGACCGCGTTCGTGAAGTCCTCCATTGCTTTTCCTGCTTCCGCCACAAGTGGCGGTTTGGCAAGGGGCATGGTGGTCGCACTGATGAGCGCAAGCACAGCCGCGTTCAGTTTGCTCGCCGCACTCAGCACGGGCACCGGGGCGACGACGCGCAGGTTATTGAACGCCGTGGTGATCCGCTTAGTTTCGTCCACGAGATCCACGGCGTACTCGACCTTGTCCAATGCCTTCTTGTCCGGCAACCCCTGCATCGTCGCCGCCGCGTCGATGACCGCGTTGAAGATGCCCTTGGTGTCAATCGCCTTCTCGAAAACTGATGAGCAGACCTCACTGAAGGCGGTCGCTGTCTCGCGAATGATCTGCCGGTTGGACCGCAAGTCCTCGCGCTCAGCCTTGAGAGCGTCCATGCGCTCCTCTTGGTCGGCCTTCCGCCTGTCGCTGGCGCGCACCGACCGGGCCGTAATGAGCGGCGCTATGACTCCGGTGACGACCGCCCCGGCGAGCCCGCCCCACCAGAAGGATGACTGCGTCAGGAAGTCGGATACCGCGCTCACAGACGCCATTCTCCCAGGGACCGCCGACACAACTCGGCGTGTCGCCGTCCGTGTCCCCCGTACCCCGTCCGTACCCCCGACCGTGCCCGTACTGCGGCAGGACCTGGATCGTACCTACGGCGCCCTTAGCCATACTGCAATCGCAGGTAGAGGCGCTATTTCGTCACTCACTGCAACGTCGCGAGCAGCGGTTTTCGCTCACCTGTTCGGGCGTAGAAAAGGCTTCCCAAGCTGAATACGCGGGTTCGATTCCCGTCATCGGCTCCACGTTGACCAGCGTGAATGCTGTTCGATCCGTTCGAATCTCGTGCTCGGTGTCACCACGATGTCCCTGAAGCGTCACCGGTACCCGCCACCACCGCGCCGAGCGGACACTAGGTTCGGTCCGAGCGAACCCTGACCGATTCAGCGGTGGTTTCCTGATCGACCAGGTGGCCGTGGTGGAGGAACCTCCGCCACGCCATCGCACATCATCGTAAGCCCCACGCGATGTGGCCGGCGCCGCGCCGGTTGAAGGTCGGCGGGCAACACCAGCCGCGAGTTCGACGACCATCGCTGCCTCCGCACCCACTGCCTCCGACAGCCCACAGCGATCTTGGCTTCGCCAACGGAACTGTCGGCCAGCGCCGATAGCGTTGTGCCATGCTTTCAACCATGTCGGTCACCTCGATGCTCGATCGAGACGTCTACGTGTATGCCGAAGTCGATCGGCTCATTGGGCTCCCAGCTGGCACCGCGAAGCGTTGGATCAACGGTTACGAGCGTGGCGGCAAAGAGCACCCGCCGATCCTGCGCGTCATGCCCCGAGACACGGCCTGGGTCACCTGGGGGGAGTTCGCACGAGACTCGCATGCTCGCCGAATACCGCGATCGGCGAAAGGTACCCATCGCGCGGCAGCGCGCGGCAATTGAGCGCCTACGCGCACAGTTCAACCTCCGGTACCCACTGGCACACCTTCGCCCTTTCCTGTCGACCCACGAGCGGGACCTAACGGTGACCGGCGAGGACGTCGGCCTTAACGACGTCGAAATGACGATCCACACCGGCCAAGCCCTACTTGGTGACGCGCGGTGGCTCGCCGAGACGGCGACGCTCAGCCAGGATGACCTTGGCGAGCCCGTGATCGTTGAGCTTCCTGCCGACAAAGGGTTTCCCGAAATCGTGATCAACCCAAGCCGATACAGCGGCCAGCCCACGTTTGTTGGGCGGCGTGTGTCGCCGGTGACGATCGCCCGAATGGTCTTCAGCGGCGAGCGGCGCGAGGATCTGGCCGCCGACTACGGACTAAGCCTGCGGCAGGTGCAGGACGCGATCGACTACACCAACAAGTACAAGCTCGCGAAGCTGGCAGCGTAAAGCCGGGAAATGCTGCAACTCGACGACGTGACCTACGGTGTCGACGAAAACTTGCTTCGCGTGGGGGCAGCGCTTGTTGCTGTGCGGAAAGACACCGCCCGGTTCGGCCGCACGCCCGTCGGCGACATGCTGCCGCCGGGCATCCTCGACACCGACTGGATCCCGATTGTCGGCGAACGCGGGTGGGTGGTAATCACCAACGATAAGCACCTACGGACGCGGCCAGTAGAGGCCGAGTTGGCGATAGCCCACAAGCTCAAAGCTATCCACTTGCACGGCAAGGTTGGCAAACAGTCGGCTTGGGCACAGCTGACGCGGATCGTCACAAGGTGGCCGGCTATTGAGCATCACCGCGAGAAGGCGCCGGAGGGGCCGTGGTGGCTGTGGGTGCGCCGCCGGCCGCCTTGGCGACGCCGCGCCCGCAAGCGCATGAGCGAAATGCGCAGACCTTCGACTCGCCTGATGCCAGGATGTTGACGTGACCAACGCGCCGCTGCGCTATGCCCGCAACGGGGACGTGCGGTTGGCCTACCGCGTGTTCGGCGACGCCGGCCCTTTTCTCATCTGGGTATCGGGCTGGGTGCTGAGCAATGTCGACACGATCGACGAACCCGGAAGCCCGTACGCGGAATTCGTCGACCTGGTTTCTCAGTCGACCCGGTCCATCGTTTGGGACAGACGCGGGACGGGCCTGTCGGACCCCTCGACTCAGCCACCGTCAATAGACCAGCGCATCGACGATGTGCGAGCCATCCTGGATGCCGCTGGCGCCGACCGGGCGGCATTCCTCGGCACCAGCGAGGGCGGATCGGTGAGCGTGGTATTCTCCGCCACCCACCCGGAACGGGTTGCCTCCCTTGTTCTTTACGGCACCACGGCACGGTATTCCCAAGAGCTGCCCGACTTCCCGTGGGGATTCACGCCTGCCGAAATCGAATCGCAGCTCGACGAGATCGACAGTCGCTGGGGAGATGGCGCACTTGCAGATCTGTTCTATGGTGCGACTGCCGACACGCCTGGCGTAAGGGAAATGTTTGGCAAGCTCCAGCGCGCCATGGCGAGTCCGACGATGGCCAAGCTGTGGTGGAAAGCGTTCATGGAGATCGACGTCCGCGGTGTGCTCGCCTCCGTGCGAGCGCCTTCCTTGGTCATGGCGCGCCCCGGTGATCGGTTGGTGCCCATCGAGGCGGCGGCGGCCTTGGCCGCCGCCATTCCGGAGGCGCATTTTCAACCACTGCCGGAGGGTCCCCATAGCCCCTTCGACATCGCCGGCGACATCGTGTCTTCGACCGTGGACTTCGTCTGCGAGAAGCCGAGCGAACGACCCGACGAACGCATCCTGAAGACGGTGCTGTTCACCGACATCGTCGGCTCCACCGAACAACTTGGCACCCACGGCGACGCGCACTGGCGTCGTCAGCTCGATGCGCACGACAGGGCAGTCGACTGGCTGTTGGAGAAGTACGGCGGTCACCGGGCCAAGCACACCGGAGACGGAATCTTCGCACTCTTCGATGGGCCGACCAAGGCGGTTCGGTGTGCGTTGGAGCTGGTGCCGACCCTGGCCACCCGCGGCATCCCGATCCGAGCGGGCGTCCACATCGGGGAGTGCGAGCGACGCGGCGCGGAGTGGAGCGGCATGGCGGTACACACGGGCGCTCGCATCGGCGCATTGGCGGGAACCGGTGAGGTGCTCGCCAGTCGCACGGTCCGCGACCTCTCCGCCGGATCGGGCCTGACCTTCGAAAGCCTTGGGCCACAACAACTCAAGGGCCTACCCGAAGCGATCGACGTCTACCGGATCACGACGCCGACGAGCGGCCTGACGAAATAGCGCTATCACGGTGCCTGCCCGCTTCTGCTTCAGCAACGTGTTCGCCACCGAGGTACCACCGGCCATTCATGAGAACTCGCTTGGGCACGAGCCGACGCCGGTGCACTTGACTGGCCGCCGTGGGAGGTGGACTTACCGGTGGTGATGTCAACATCCTCGGTGCATCGAATTTCCGGGTTTGCCTTGGCTGGGAACCACCAACGTCCAACGCTATTGCGGTGCTTCGAAGGCCAAACGGCGCGGTGGCTGCAGCGGCCAATCATTTTCCCAGTGCCTCCTTGGTTGTCGCGCACCTGATGCCACACCGGACCAGCGGTCCAACCGGGCAGCCCAACCATGTGTGGGATATCAAAGCGGAAAGCAGCGTTGGCTTTACTGCGCGATGAAACATGAATGACGACAAACGATCTCAACGGGGCCGGACACATACCCTTTCCAAGTGTAGCGGCACGTGGCGGGTCCAGCCCGTGACCACTACCCGAATCCGTTGATGTGAGCGAACACACGCATGCACCATGCACCGAGATCGCCGCGCGCATGGCGTCGTGCCCGCGTCTGAAACGGAAGATCGCCACAGCAGCCGCTGTAGCGAGTTGTTCGGCGATCTGATGCTCACCAGCGAAACGATGCAGTAGCGACGAAGCCGGGAACAGGCTCTGGTGTTGGGTTCGGGAACTGCCTTCGACGGCTGACCGCCGGAGAGCATCACCACCTGCGCCTTACGTCTACGAGTTGGCCCGCAACAGCATGGTTTATCGGGTGGGCGGGTGACTGGTAGGTGAATCGATCTGTGCCGGCTCAGCGGCGCCATCGGCGGCTCGCCAAACCGATCTCACCCGCTTAACCAGCGCGATCGAATGCTGTACCAGCACGATGGGTTTACCCCCTATTCAGCAGGGCAAACATGGAATGTCATCGCGATCGAGGCCGTACCGTGCCGGTGTGACACGATCGACCTCGCGCCGCGATATCGGGCCAGCCGCCCCCGCTGCGGGCGTGCCGACCATCGCTGTTCGCGACGTCGACTGGAACGTCGCCTGGACAAAATTCAGATGTTGTCGACAGGCACCAGTCAGCCTGTTCGGCCCGCGAACTGGACAGCGGACTCCGCGTGATTGGCCAACCCCGCAGCGCTTCAAAGCGGGCATTCGAGCACCGAAGACAGATCGCCCTGAGCAACGGCGTTCCGCTTACCCTGGAATGATCAGCGCACCAATGGGTATGAACGAGACATGCTTATCCGACGAATACTACTTTTCGCTGGTGTGGTGGCATTGCTGGTGAGTTTGGTGGGACTGCTGGCCCCGGTGTCGGTTTCCCCTGGATTACACACCGTCGCGTGCGGAAACGCCTTGTCCCCCGATCTCTCCGCCGCCAGAAACAGAGACGACCGAACCCCGGCCAATGTGCCGATGGGCGGCCAGGTGGTTGCGGACATCAATTACACAAGGCTGTGTCAGATGGAGATCGAGGATCGACGGATCTGGACGATCAGCCTGGCCACTGCCGGAGCGCTTGCCGTCATCGTGGCTGTGGCGATGGCTGCGTGGTTCAAGCGCGTGCCACAGCGATGACTGCATCGATACTCCAAGCTTGCTCACCTGGACCACGACGCCGTGGGCCGATCGCGTCATTCGCGAGGCGCTCCCTGCAGTAGCGAGTCCTCAATCGTTGCCGAATTGATACCTACTCCGGTGTTTTGGCCGGGGTTTCCGTGGCTACGCCTGCGTGGAAGGAGTTCCCCCAACAAAGGCGGCGGCTCACTGCATCGGCGTGCGCGGTCTGACCTGACTTGGAGGTACCTGGCTGCGTCGCCGCGCGCCGGGAGCAAACCGAGTGTCGTAGTCATCCTAGTCACGGGAAAGGTCGGAACTGCGGTGTATAACCGAGTCGTCAACGCGACGGCGGCGGTATCGGTCATTGCCGCTGTCGTAGCTGGATGCTCATCGGAATCCCACGCGCGGGTGGAGGCCCGCACCATCAAAGTGCTCATCAACGGTAGCGACACTGGTCATCACCTGGTGGATTGCACGCAGGTGCGCTGGCTTTGGACCCTGAAGACACTTAGGGACGATCCCGGCATCACCGCGCAACTGGAAACCGGCGGTGACGTTGTCGCAAAATTGGTGCAAATCAACAACCTCGGCGGTTTCACCGGTACCTTCGGCCAGGACGTTACCGGTGCGGCACAGGCCAGCCTTCGGAATGGGACTTTCACGATCGTCGGCACCGCAGTCGGGTGGTATGACGACAAGCCCGGTGAACGATCGAGTGCGAGGTTCGAAATCATCACCGCGTGTTAACGAGGTCGGCGCATCGACAGCGTCGATGCTGTTACAGCCCATGGCGAGCCAGCCAGTCGTCGATACTTTAGGCGACACTGTGCCACCCGCTCTCCAGCATCATGACGTGGCCCATATCGGGAAAGATCTCCACATCTGCCTGGTAAACCCTCGCCACCGCTGACGCGTCCCCGTCGACTCGCGAGCGGTCGTCGCTTGCGCCGAGAACAAGCAACGGTGCTGTCACAAGACGGGCATTGGGAAGCCGCCTCACCGTTTCTCGTGCAGCGCACGGACTTTCGGGCTTCAAGCGGCGAACACAAGACCTCACACACGGGCCGCCGCCACGCCAGAGTGCTCAGCGGAGTATAGATCTGGCCGTCACTTCTTTCACAGTGATCTCTGGCCGGCCCGGTACACAATTTGCCCGGCTAAGCGCGACAAGTAAAGGCGCGCAACGAATTGTCGCTCACAGCGATGATCGCCTGCGCCCCCGCGTGGGAAGGTGGAAATCGCGTGCTTGTGGTTGGGGCGCCGACTGTGCGCTGACGACGCCGACTGTGCGCTGACGACGCCGACTGTGCCGTCAGGGCGGCCGATCGCGGCGGTTCCCGCCCTACATACACAGTCAAAGCCCTGAGCGCACACTCGATACGGCGGCATGACAGTCGATTCGGTGGTGCACCGGGCCACATCCCCACACACCCGCCATCACAAGGGGTTTGAGCGACGGTGCGGTGTCGGCGTGCTGAAAACCAAGCCACAGTGTGGGCAAAACGAAACACCCCGAACCCGCGGAGACTGATGTGGCTGATGGGAAAAGTCGCAGTTGCGTCCTAGGACTCGGGGCATACGATCAGCGTGGTCCTGGTTGCCGGCAGCAGCGCGATCATTGAGCACAGCGTCGCGACCACCCCACCGCGGAACCAGCCGCCGACCGACGTACCCGCGGCTGCGTGAGCCGACCAAGGTCGTGACACCACCAAAGCCGATCGCCGAGCCTAATCGCCGGTGCGCTCGAATGTTTCGTCGAACTCGACGCTGAGGGTGCACGACTGGATCTGCTCGTGGTGACCGTGCGCGGTGAGCAGCATGATCGGATCCTGCGGCGGTTGCGGCAGGGCGAACTCCGCGGTGTCTTTGACCGGCGTCGTGCCGCCGCCGTCGCATGTCGCTTCTCGCTCGGTCGACAGGATCCAACTCCTGCTGCTGAACACCAGCGGCTTTGAGCCGTCCGGTGGCGCGTGGAAAAAGCTCATGCACCGCTCGCCGGTGCGCAGACAGTCGGTGCGGACGGCCCAGTCATATTGCTTGGGTGTCGCGCCGTTGGCCCATTTGACCGTGTCGTGGTAGCGGCCATGCAGTGCCTCGGCCGGCGACACCACCCGCGGCGGCTGGCTCGCCGGATCCGACACCGCGGTGACGTCGACGTCTCCGGTCCGGGTGAAGGTCACCGCCTTCTTGATCGCGCAGCCGTTGGCGCTGGTCTTGCTGAATTCGCCGGAAAGCGTGCCGTCGGGCCGCGGTTGCAGTATCAATACCACCCAAAATTCGGCGTTGACGTCCTGGCACGTGGCGGTGGTGAGACCCACCGACAGCCAGTGTCCGCCGACGTCGTCGAACACCATCGTCGGCAACGATGTCGTTTCGCCGCCCAGACGTGTCGCCGTGGCCACGCAGCCGGTGTTGCGGCACACCGAGCGCACCCCCCAGGTGGTCGTCGAGGCCGTCGCACCCGGGATGGCTAGGCCGTCCAGGCCGGGGCCGGTGGCCGCGTCGTAGTCGCCCCGGTAGGTGCCGGTGAACGGACCGGCGCTGGGCACGGCGGCCGAAGGCGCCCCCGCCACCGCCGCGCTGCTCCGACCGTGGTTCCCGGACAGCTTCACGGCCGCCAAGACTCCGGCCGCGCTGAGCACCGCGACGGCCACCAGCGCGGCAACCAGGACCCGAGTGCGCCGTACCGGCCGCTTGGCGAGGTGCGGCTGGGCTGGCGGCACCGGGGCCGCACGTGTCGGCGCCAATTGGGTGTCCTGGTGGCTTTGCCCTTGAATGGGCGCCGGCGCGCACCGGGAGTCCAGATGCTCGGTGAAGTCGCGGCAGTGGGTGAACCGCTCGGCCGGCTTCTTGGCCATCGCCCTGGCGAACACCGGATCTAGGGCCGCCAGTTCGGGGCGGCGCTCGCCGATCGGTGGCGGCGGGGCCATCACATGTTTGGTGATGACGGCCGCGGCGCTGGGCGACTGGTAGGGCTGGGTGCCGGTGAGCATATGAAAAGCGGTGCAGGCCAACGCGTATTGATCCGCGCGCCCGTCGATCGGCTCCCCCATCAGCTGCTCGGGTGCGGCATAGGCGACTGTGCCGATCGCGAAGTTCGTGGCGGTCAGACCCGCGGTGTCGTCGACCGGCCGGGCAATCCCGAAGTCGGCCAGGAACACCCGTTGGGTCTCCGACCCGGGATCGGCGATCAGGATGTTGGCCGGTTTGACATCACGATGCAGCAGACCGCGCTGGTGTGCGTAATCCAGTGCTGACCCCACCGCGGTGATGATCGGCACCGCCAGGTCCAGCGGCATGCCGCCGGGATAGCGTTCGCCCAACAGTTTGGCCGCATCGGTGCCGGCGACGAAGTCCATGGAAATCCAGAACTGGCCGCCGGACTCGCCACGGTCATGGATGCCGAGAATGTTGGGATGCCACAGGCTGGCGGCGATGTCGGCCTCGCGGACGAACCTGGCGCGGTACTGCGGGTCGGCGGTGAGCTCAGCAGAGAGCACCTTGAGCGCGTCGCGGCGCGGCAACCGCGGATGCTGGGCCAGGTATACCGTGCCCATCGCGCCCGCGCCCAACACTCGCAGGATGGTGTATCCCGCGAACACCTCGCCAACCGCGAGCGGCATTGGCACATGGTAGGTCGGCGATTTCGGTCACCGAGGTCAATTCGGGGGAAGCGGGCGAAATACCGGCAACGCCCGATACTTGGCGCTGAAGCTGGCCTTGTCGTATTCCTCGCCCACCTCGCCGTCGTGAGCGACGACGGTGGGCCCGTCGACGGCGGCGAAACTGAACTCCGGCACTTGCAGTTCGTGGTAGAGCGGGCTGCGTTGCAGTCGGCCCAGCGCCAGCGCGCCCAAAATTCGCACGTTCGCCAGTCGCCGGCCGGTTTCCAGAATGCGGACGTCGATCAGGCCGTCATCCATCCGGGTACGCCGCGCGGGGGCGAATCCGGTGGGCAGATACACCGAGTTGCCCAGGAAGAACAACGACGTGTGCACGGTCTTGTTGTCGTAGCGGATGCGCACGGGCTGGTCGTGGCGCAGCGTGTGCAACGTGGCATAGATGCTGGCCAGCGGCTTGCCGATACGTCTTTCCAGCTTTTCTCGGTACCGCACGAAGGTGGGGTACGCGCCGATGCTGGCGTTGTTGACCACCATCCGGCTTTCGTTGAGGCACACCAGGTCGACGCGGGCGACGCTGCCGGCCCGGATCGCCTCGACGGTCTTGCCCACCGTGTCGCACCCGATGTCCTTGGCGAAATGGTTGAACGTCCCGGCCGGAAACACCGCCAGCGGGAGCCCTGCATCGTAGGCGACCGCCGCGGCGGTGGACACCGTGCCGTCTCCCCCGCCGACCGCCAGCACCTCGGCGCGCCCGGCCGCGGCCCGCAGGACCTGTTCCGGGTCATCGTCGGGACCCAGCTCGACGATCTCGGTCCGAGGTAGCTCGCGACGTATCTCGTCGAGCGCCCGGGCGCCGTTACCGCCGCCCGATGCCGGGTTGATGACCAGGACGACTCCGGCGCCGTCGGGTCGTGGCGGGGTCGGCACCCGCAGCGGTTCGGTAGTCGGCAACGTCGTCTCGACGATCGGCGGCACCAGCCGCCCGCCCAGCACGGCGATGCCGGCGCCGATGCCGAAACCGGCAAGGACATCGCCCGGGTAATGCGCTCCGGTCGCCACCCGGGACAAACCCACCAGGCCGGCCAGCAATGCCAACGCGAACCCCAGCGGTGGATTCTCCAGCCCGACCCCGACGGCGAACGCGGCCGCACTGGCCGAATGACCGGACGGCAGCGAATTTGATGTGGGGCGCCGGCGCACCCGCCGGACCAGCGGTACCGAGTCGTCGAAGGGCCGCGGGCGCCTACGGATTCGCTTGGCGACCTGGTTGGTCACCAAGCTGGTGACCCCCAGCGTCACGACGCCGCGTACCGCACCGCGCTGCGCCGCGGGCTTTTTCGTGGCGAGCAGGCCCGCAGCGATGGCCAACCACAACTTCGAGTGATCGGCCGCGCGGGTCAGCGGCGGCATCACCAAGTCGAGCAGCGGAGTCTGCGCCTCGGCGATCACCCCGAACAGTTCCCGATCGAGGCTGCCCAGGCCCCGGGTGATCGCTGTGATACTTCGCGCGCGTTGCCGGGGCCACCTGTTCACTCAACCCACCCTAACGCCGGTCACCGCGACCGAATCGGGTCGTCGGGATGCGGGCTCAGTGGCGTGGTCTCGATGGTCATCCATCCCGACAGCGGCAGCGATTCCAGGATCGCCATCAGCTCGCCGGGATCCCGGGCCCGCCACAGACCCACCATGCACGGGCCGTCCGGCCCGCCGGGCAGCGTCCAGAGCCGCACCAGGTGTCCAGCCTCGGCCAGGTCACGGGCGCGGCGGGCCTGGCGCGCCGAGGCGTCGTCGACGACGGGCGCCGCCGTGCCCGGTGGCACCGTGACGGTCATGGCGATCAAGAACTCCGGCCCCTTACCGGGCCGCGGAGTTATCCCCGCGCCGGGCGGGTCGTCGGGATGGCAGCCGAGCGCGCAGACCTCGTCGGTGCGCCAGATCCGCAGGGGCATCGAGGCGAGCAGCCGCTCCAGACACTCGTCGTCGGCGGCGGCGAAAAGCGCCAGCGTGCGCCATTCCCCGGGCCCAACCGGTGGGCGCCACATCCGAAGCAGGCTGCCCCTGGCCGCGAGCTCCCGGGTGCGCGCGGCCTCACCAGCGCGGACGTCGCTGACCTGGTCGGCCGACGTGCCCTCGGGAACACGGGTGGTCATGGTGACCAGAAATTCCATGCTGTCTCCCGGGCAAGCCGTGCCGAGGGCTATTCGGGGTGACCCCGGAGCTTGGTGCCTAGAAGACGCGGACCCAGTCGACGAGCATCTCCTGCGGGTAGGTGCCGGCCGCTGGATCGCCGCCACCGGAACCGCCGACGGCGAGATTGAGCACCGGGAACATGGTGTAGTCGGGGTCGTTGAACGGCCACTCGCGGATGGGCTCGTCCAAATCTTCGATGCCGGTCGCCGGAACACTGAAGTACGGCTGCATGCCGTCGGCATAGTCCAACCAGAAGTACATCCCGCTGGGATTCCAGGTGACCCGCCAGTTGTGCCAGCCGCCGTCCACGCCAATTGGGCAGGTCTCGAATGCCGTGCCGTCCGGGTTGGCGTGGACGGTGGTTCCCGACGGCCAGGTACCGTTGCCGTACCACTCGATCAGGTCGACTTCACCACTGCGGCCGGGGTCGTCGTTGGACAGCCACCAGGCGGGCCACATTCCGGGCGCCAGGCAGTTGAACTTGATCCGGGCTTCCCACGTGGTCCCGATGCCGCCCCGCCACAAGCCGTGGACCAGGCCGCCGAAGTATCCGTTGCCGTCCCGGGTGGCGCGCAACACCAGGTTGGAGTTGCCGTCCAGGAACACATTCTGGCGGCTGTCGCGGTACTGCCCCCAAAATTGGGGCTGGTCGAACCCGACGGGGTTCTTGATCGGCGTCCGATGGTTCGACACCGCCCACTTCGCCGGATTGGGAGCCGAGCCGGCCGGGCCGTCGAACTCGTCGTGAAAGAGGAAACCACCGGTTGCCCCTGCAGCCGGGGCCAACGGCGTCGGACCCGCCGGCGCCGCCGGAGGGGACGGGGCGGCCAAGGCTGTGGGGGCCGGGATCGCGGCCGCCAGCGCGCCGAATCCGGCCATCATCATCAGTCGGCGACGGTCAATCTCGGGCATAAGCATGGGACGATAGCAGCTCACTGTGCGCGGCGCCGACTCCGGGGCGACCCGTCTTCGCTTCGTGTCCAGGCCGACGCGGGTCATCGATATCGTGCAAGAAGCGCAAGCGTCACAAGCGCTCTCGCGTACTGTCAGGCCCCGGACGGTTCGCTGATCTTGACCAGCGTCTTGCCGATGTTGGCCCCGGTGAACAGCCCGTTGAGGGCGTCGACGCACGACTCGATGCCGTCGAAAATGGTCTGCCGGTGGGTGAGCCGCCCCTCGGCCTCCCACTGGCGCAGGTGGGCGAAAGCCTCGTCGAAGCGACCCCACCGCTCGAGGGTGTTGAAGCCTTGCATGAGCGCGCTTTTGGACAGCAGGTTGACGTAGTTGGCCGGACCCGGGTGCTCGCCGGTCAGGTAACTGGAGATGACACCGCACAGCACCACCCGCGCCTTGTGGGCGAGCCGGCCCAGCACCGCGTCGAGGATGGGGCCGCCGACGTTGTCGAAGTAGACGTCGACGCGCTGGGGGCAGTGCACTGTGAGCGCGGCGGAAAGATTCTCGTTCTGGTAGTCGATGCACGCGTCGAATCCGAAGTCTTCGACCACCGCCCGGCACTTCTGCGGCCCGCCGGCGATGCCCACCACCCGGGCTCCGGCAATCTTGGCGATCTGCCCGGCCACCGATCCGGTGGCGCCCGCCGCCGCTGACACCACCACCGTCTCGCCCGGCTTGGGCCGGCCGATGTCCGTCATCCCGAAATAGGCGGTGGCCCCGGTCGGGCCGTACACCGACATGATCGCCAGCTGGTCACTTTCCCCCGGGATGGGTGTGCTGAACACGTCGTCGCGGATGATCACATACTCCTGGAAGCCGGTCAGCGTGGTTACGACGTCACCGACAGCGTAAGCGTCGCAACGTGTTTCGACGACTTCGCCGATTCCTGCCGCCCGGATGACCTCGCCCAGCCGCACCGGCGGAAGATAGCCGGGCTGGTCGTCCAGCCAGGTTCGGGCGGCCGCGTCGATGCCCACATAGGTGGTGCGCAGCAGCGCCTCGCCCGGTGCGGGCCGAGGCGCCGGTGAAGCGATCAGCTCGGTGTCATCGGGCTGGACCAACCCGGTGGGGCGGCGACGCAACACGATCTGGCGGTTGGTCAAGTCCGGCACGATGTCGAGCTTATTCGGGCCTATTCGGCAAGTTCCCGGTATGGGAGCATCTGTGCATGAATCCAGAGGACGACCCGGAAGCCCGGATCCGCCAGCTCGAGCAACCGCTGGCCGACGCGGCGCGCGCATCGGAGCTGGGGAGTCCGCAGCCACCCGGCGGCTCCGCATACCAGGCCTACCCGCCGCCGGGCCCGGTGCCGCCACCACCGCCGATGCCGCCTCCGTACGGCTCGACGTATGGGTCCTATGACTCGTATGGCTCTCAGCCGCCATTCCCGGGGGCCACACCGCGATCGTCGTCGGGCAACCGGCTGTTCTGGATTTTGGCGGCGGTCTTCGTCGTCGGAATCTTGGTTGTGGTCGGCGGCATCGTCGCCTATGCGGGAAGCCACCTTTCACGCACGTTGTCCACCCTGACCCCCACCTTCCCGACGATCAGCAGCCCAGCCGGAACCGTCCCGCCGCCGTCGGGCACTAAGACCCGGAACCCCTCGACCGGTCCGTCGATGTCACCGGCGCCGCCGCCGGGCGGCGACCTCACTGTCAGCGGCCTCAACGAAAACAAAACACTCGCCTGCAACGACAGCGTCGTCGAAATCAGCGGAATGTCCAACACGGTCGTGATCACCGGGCATTGCGCCAGCCTGACCGTCTCGGGAATCGAGAACACCGTCACCGTCGATGCCGTCGACACCATCTTGGCCTCCGGCATCAACAACAAGGTCACCTATCGCTCGGGCTCGCCGAAGGTCAGCAAGTCCGGCAGCGGGAACGTCGTCCAGCAGGGCTGAGGAGCTAGGTCGGTTCGTCGGCGGGATCGTCGAGGACGCTGACCGCGATGCCGTAGGGCAAGAACCGCACTTTGCGCTTGGGGTCGGTGTTGTCCTTGTTGGCCCGCAGGGCATCCAGTTCGGTCGCATAC
Source organism: Mycobacterium persicum (assembly GCF_002086675.1). Classification (GTDB taxonomy): domain Bacteria; phylum Actinomycetota; class Actinomycetes; order Mycobacteriales; family Mycobacteriaceae; genus Mycobacterium; species Mycobacterium persicum. The sequence continues at coordinate 28,277 of NZ_MVIF01000015.1, read as the reverse complement.
ACCTGTTCGACGCGGGCGCCGCCGTCGGCATCCACCGTGTAAATGGCCCACACCCCGTCGCCGGCCTCGCCCGCCGTTTCCGGCGCCGGACGCCTGCGCCGCCCCAGATCCTCGAAGATCATCGACCACCCCGACCGCTCGCCGGGGCCGGTGAGGAACCGGTTGATCCGCTCGAACGCGTCGCGCAGACCCTCGCTGCCTTCCCTGATCACCCGATCGAAGTCGTCGGGGTCGAATCCGAACGGACCGTTGCTGCCCACGCGACCTCCTCGAAATTCATCCGGTTACTGCCCAGTGTGCGGGCAGTCGACCCGATCCGCTACCCGCCTACGGCCCCGGCTCGGGTGGGGGCGGCGGTGGCGCCGGCGGATAGATCGGAATCGGGATGGTGACGAACGGGACGTGCAGGTACATCGTCGCGATCGGGCTGGGCGGGGGAGCCTCCGGCGCCGGCGCCGGTGCCGGAGGCGGCGCGGCCGGCGGCGTGGTCGCCGGCGCTGCCGGTGGCGGGGCCTGCTCCACGGGAGCCTGCACCGGTGCCTGGCGGGTCGGCGCGCGACGGGGCGCCGGCGGCGGTGCCGCATTGACCGCCGTTCGGGGCGGCTGGGCGACCACCGGCGGCGGGGCCGACGAGGCCGGTGGCGGGGCCGCCTCCGGTGGCGGCGCGGCCGGTGGCGGCGCGGCCGGCGCCGAGCTGGGAGCAGGCAACTGCCCCTGCGGCGGTGTCTCAGGCTGGGCCTGGACCGTGGGCACGGTGACGGCGCCCTCGGGTGGGCTGGGCTGCGGAGCAGCCATCGGCCGCACATCCGACGAGATCACCAGCAGCCCGGTCGCGAGGGCCGCCGCTGCGGCCAGGGCACTACCGACCAGTTTCACCGGCCGGCGCCGCGGCGTGATCTCGTCGTCGTCCTCGTCGAGGGCGCTGTAGGCCAGGGCGCCTTGACCGGGGTCGGCATGAGCACTGACGTCCAGGTAGGTCGGGGTCAGGCCGCGCGGATTCACTTCGCCGGTGCCCGGGTCCAGCGCGTAGGCCAGCGCGGCCGTCGATGACACGAAAAGCGGCGCATTCGCCGACGCCAGCGCGGCGCCGCGGGCCAGCGCCATGTCGGGCTCCTCGGGGACGCTCACCACCAGCGATGTCGCGGCCTCCAGCGCGGGTTTGACCGGGACAATGTCGACCCCGCAACCGATCAGGAACACCCCGTCCGCCCGCGAACCCGCCGCGTCCAGACCGGAGACGATCGGCGCCAGTTCGGTCGCCATGGCGCTGTGGGCGCCAAGGGACTGCCGATGCAGGTCGACGATCGAGCCGTCGGTGACGTCGACGACTGCCAGCGTCGCACTGCCGGCCTCGACGAACAGCATCGCGATGTGCTGGTAGTCGAGCGCGGCGCCGACGGTCTGTGCCAGGGCGGCCGCGGCGAGCAGCGGCGAGACCAACATGACGCCGCCGATGTCGCGGGCGGCAAGCTCCTCACGCAGCGCACCGGCCCCGCCGGGGTCGATCCACGTCACCCCGGTCGATGTCAACCAGTAGCCGCCCTCGGTCGCGCCCTGGCGGGTGCCGATAATGGCCGCAATCGCCTCGGCGGCCGCCGCCGAATTCGCCGAGCCCTGCGACCCGGCGACCTCGAAGCTCTCTTCCTCGACGGTGGCACCGTCGGCGTTTTCGCCTTCGATCAGCACCAAGCGGACCGCCGAGGGCTCCATTGATACCCCAAGTACGATGTCCATCTGGCCCTCCCAGGCCATGTGGTAACTAGCCATGGGGGTCTAAGGCGGACGAACGTACCGCGCCGGCCGCCGTCGACAATCCTCACGCCGCATTGCTGGTGCGACTAGTTACATCCAAATAGCTGGCGCTTATAAAGTTGTGCCCAATTCGGACACTACTCGCGTCCAGCAGGTCGCGGACCGGTTCTGGTTAAGCTCAAAGCTGACTGCCAGCCGCGGAGTCGGCTCAGGGGGCGCCGGAACTCGCGAACGGATTCTGCGGCCCTTGAGGCTGCTGGGTCTGCGGCGCCGGGTTTTGCGGAGCCTGATTCGCCGGCACCTGAATTGGAATCGGCACGGGCAGCAGCGGGACGTGCAACCACTCCGTGGTCATCTTCACCGTCGAGGTGGTAGTCGGCGCATCTTCGGCCGTGGTGTCCTCAGGCTCGACCGTCGTGGTCGGCGTCGCCGAGGTGCTGCTGGTCGGCCGGGGACTTGTGGTGGTGGTGAGCCGAGGCGCGGTTGTCGTGGTCACCACCGGTGACGGCGCCAGCGTCGACGTCGGCGGCGGCGCCGTCAACGTCGGTGATGGCTGTGGTGGCGGCGCGACGGTCGTTGGGGCCGGAGCCGCACTGGGCGCCGGCACCGAGCTGGGCGGCGGCTTGACCGGGCTGGGCGCCGCCGCACTCGGCCGCAGCGACACCGAGGGCGCGGGCAGCGGCGCCACACTGGGCACCACGGGAGCCTGGCGCCGCTCGACGCCGGTCAAGGTGAATGCCACACCGCCGATCGCGGTCATCGCCACCACCGCGGAGAGGCCGATCAGCAGCTGAGAGAACCGCAACCGGCGCCACGGCGGTTCTTTGGGCGGGTCGATCACGTTCAAGCGCATCGACCAGCACGGGCCGTCCTCGTTGTAGGAGTCGCCCTCGAACCGCACCGGCACGTCGCCCGGGAAGTCCGTTTGCGACCAGGCCAGCTCGCGATCGGTCACCGCCTCCTGGTCGATCACCATCACGTCACCGGCCGGCAGCTCGATCAGGGCGGTACCGGACGCGGCCGCAGCCCTGGCCATCAAGCCGCCGGACGTCCGAGTGCGGAAGTCCAGCTCTCGTCCACGGGCAGCCAGCAACAGCGCACCGGCCGCGGCCGCGCAGGCCGGCTGCGAAACGGTCAGCACCGGGAGCCGGGTGTGAAAGGAAAGACGTTGAGTGACAAGCGGAATGCTGGCGCCGCCGCCGACGGTGACCACCGCTGCCAGGTCGGTCCAACTCGCCTTGTTGCGCGCCAGCATGTCGTCGAACGCGTAGATGAAACCGGTCAGCCGATCCTGGATCAGGTCATCGAACGTGTCCCGGGTGAGCCGGATCGTAGTGCTGGTTCCCGCCAGCTCCACAGCCAATTCCGTGACCGCGTCGGTGGATAACCGCTCCTTGGCCTCTCGGCACCGTTCCTTCAGCAGGCCGAGCTGGACGACCGCGGCGGTGCCGGCCTGATCGATGTCGTCGCGGCCGAGCCGGTCGATGACGTGCAGCAGTATCGCCTGGTCGATCTGTTCACCGGCGAAATCCTCGTAACGCATTGTGGCGCTTACCGGTTCGAAATCGGACCTGGTCTCCACCAAAGTAGCGTACGAGGCGGAGCCGCCGAAATCGAGCAAACCGACCACGCCACCGGCCGGGATAGCCAGCTCGGTATTCGCCGCCGTCATCGCCGCGATTACGTCGGGGACCAATTGCGGCGCCATACCGCTACGCACGAAGCCGACATGCGTGCGCAGGGCATTGCGCAGCGCCTGGACGGTTCCCGGTTTCCAGTAAGCGGGGACGGCGATCGCGATCTCCGACGAACTCGCGTCCGCGCCGGCGGCGACCACCATCGCGTCCAGCGCCTCGACCGTCAGCAGGTCCGGATCATGAGCCGAGCCGTCCGGGGACACCAGGGCAACCGAGTCGCCGACGCGTTCCACAAAACCACTCATCAATGTGCCGGACTCGGCCACGTCCGGGTTACGGTCGAGCACACCGATTTTCGGGGCGCAATGCGGGTACAGCGTCAGCACAGCGCGACGGACGACCGGAGTGCTTCGGTTAGCTGCCGCAACCAGGTTCGTGGTCCCGATCGACAACCCCAGCGGGTCGTACATAGAGCGGATACTTTCGTCGATAGGGTCGAAGGCCAGGGTCAACCATAGCCGCGGGCATACCGGATTGCGTTCGCTCCCAATCTCATCGGTATGCGGTCGATGCCGTGTCGTCACCGAAAAGGTACAACCATCACCTTGACATACGGCGTGGGGTCAGACGGCGGTCAGCGGCAGCGAACGCCTGGGCTGGAATACAAAGTTGGACCCGCCACTTACCTTGGCCACCAACACCTCCGGCAATTCGGATCCCGGCGTATCGGTTTTCGCCAGTTCGGCGGCCCACTCGGTGTTCGTCCCGGTGACCCGGACGGCGACGTGCGGGTCGACCGCGGTGGCGATCGCCTGCAGCGGTTGTCCGGATTCGGGCGTGCACAGCGAAATCCATGCGGCGTCGTCGTGCCCCGGCGAGCCGTGCACAAGCCAGCTGTCCCCCGTCGTCTCCGCCTCGATATAGCCGGCGGGGTTGAACAGCGGGTGCAATTCGAATACCCGGAACACGCCGCCGATTCCGCCGGGCAGGGCCAGTGCGCGATGGATGCGTTCCGCGGCCAGCCCGGCTATCCCGGTCAATTGGCGGGTGCTGATCGACCGGGCCAATTCGGCGTCCGCACCGGCGCGTTTGCCGACCGCGATGGCGAACGACAGGTATAGCAGGTGCATTTGCAGGCAGATTTCGTCGGCTATCCGCACCAGCGCCGAGTGAGAGAAGGCACCGAAGTCGAGATCGGACAGCAACGGGCCCGCATAGTCGGCCAGTCCGTCGTCGGAAGAGTCGATGGCCGCCAATTCCCAACGGGCAGCTTTACTTTGCGCAACGACGTGCAGCGCCGGGATGCCCCGGGCCTCGGGGTGGGATTCGTCGATGACGACGGTCCACGCGCAGTGCGGCTGCCGGTCGGCTGGCATGCGCGGCGGCCGGTGGATAGGCCTAACCTGCGCCCGCGGGTTGGTGGCCACCGCTGTGGCGTCGAAGGTCGGGTCCTCAATGGTGTGGCACATGCCGAAGACGTACTCGTCGCCCAGGGGTTCGACATCGAGCAGCGCACCGCAGTGGTCCAGGCGGAATTCGCCGTGCCACCGATCGTGCACGGTGAAGCGGAAGTCCATGAATTGCGGCGGAGCGCCGATATCGAGTTGCAGGCCCTTGAAGATGGTGGGTACGTCGTCACCCTGGAAGTTCAGCGCCTGTTGCATGCGCCTGGTGTAAATCGGGCTGGCTGCGGCCCACTCCTCGATCGCGATCTGCAGCATCTCCCCGCGGCCGAACGCCTGGATGCACCACGCCATACCGGAGCGGTCGATCAGCTGCCCGATCAACAGCAGTTCGGGCACCAGGATTGCCAGCTCCGCGCGGGACAACCTGGCGTAGCGGGATTGGCTCATGCCCCGACGATAATGTCGGCGGCGAACGTGCTGCAATGACGTGATGAACCCTGCAGACCTGGCGGCCCTCATGGCGGATGTCGAAGCAATCAAACGAATCAAGTACCGCTATCTGCGGGCCCTGGACACCAAGCACTGGGACGACTTCGCCGACACCCTGACCGAGGACGTGCGCGGCGACTACGGGTCGTCGCTGGGCAAGGAGCTGCATTTTTCCAACCGCACCGACGTGGTGGACTACCTGCGCTCGGTGTTGGGGCCCAACATCATCACCGAACACCGGGTGACCCATCCGGAGATCACGGTGACCGGCGACACCGCGACGGGCAGCTGGTATCTGCAGGATCGCGTCATCGTCGCCGAAGCCAATTTCATGCTGATCGGTGCGGCGTTCTACCGCGACGAGTATCGGCGGACCGCCGAGGGTTGGCGAATCAGCGCCACCGGATACGACCGCACCTACGAGGCGACGATGTCGCTGGCCAACCTGGGGTTCACCGTGCGACCGGGCCGCGCTTTGGCCGACTGACGGCCCGGGGTTACTTCGCGATCGCGATCACCGCGCCGGGCCGCAACCACCGGATGATCTGCACCAGTGTGGCATCGTCGATTGCCACGCATCCCGCTGTGGGTCCGCCGTCGGTGGTGTGGAAGAAGAACGCGGCACCGCCGCCGGGCACCTTGTTCTTGTTGACGCCCATCACCACCGAATGCTTGTACTGCGGGATCTGCAGGTTCTCACTCTCGGCGGTGTTGAACGGGCATTGGGCCTTCTGACACACCTGCATGCTGTTGAAGGTGGGGCTGTGGTCGTCCCCGCTCCACCAGTGGTTGGGTCCGACTTGCGTATACGGAAGTCCGCCACCGGGATTGGGCGCGGTGCCGAAAGCCGAGTCCAGGCTGTAGACGCCCATCGGGGTGGCCGGATAACCGCTCTTGGCCTGCGGCGCCATTCCCGCCGAACCGACATGGGTGGGAATCCCGGTCTTGAGCGGCTGCCAGCCGGCGGCGGTGCGCTGGTACACATCCATTTTCGCGGTGGAGCCGCCGGTCGAGACCACCGAAACCACCTGCGTGGCATTGCCGACCGAGTTCGCGAACCACGGATTGCCCGCCGCGACGGTCACCGGGGCGAGTCCCAGCGCCGCTCCGGCCAGGCACACCGCAGCACACAGTACAGCTCCCAGTCGGTGCATCGTTTCATCGTCAAGGGGACGAAACCTCAGGGTCAAGTAAAGGTTTAGTTCCGGTTGGATCACTGCGCCGAGACACTGCGAAAAGCGCCGCGCCGCAGGGCGTCAGCGGACTTCGGCAAGCCGGGCCGGCTCCGCAGCCGTTACCGGTAGCGGCCGAAACACCCACAGGCACACCAGAAAATACACGTATCCCAGTAACCAACCCGCGATCACATCCGACGGGTGGTGCACATTCAAAGCCACCCGGGCGGTGCCGACTGTCAGCACACCCAGCGCGGCCGCCGCGACCAAGACCACGCGCACCCACCGATGACTCGTCATCGGCAGCAGGAAGGTCAGCAACGCAAGCGCACTGGCCGTCATCTCGAGCGCATGCCCGGACGGGAATGAGGTCGACGGCGCGGTGACGAATTCGGTCACCGGTCGCGGCCGGCCGGCCAGATCCTTGGCGGCCATCGTGACCAATCCGTTGAGCGGCAAACAGGCCAACAGCAGCAGCGCCATCCGCACCTTGTGCTGCAACGCCGCAACCACCGCCATCGCCATGCCGATCAGCCGCATCGGGATCGGGCCCAGTACGAACGACACGCCGACCCAGAAGTCCACCCAAGCCGGATGCTTGATCCCGACGTCGTGCGCGGCGTTCAACAACGACCAATCCAGGCCATGCACCCAACCCCAGTCCTGGCGGTGCCCCACCCACAACACGGCGTAGCCGACGGTCGCAGCCGCCGCGAGCATCACGGCCACGCTGATCGGGCGACGGATCATGTTCAACGGATACCAGGCGACGGTGCGGCCCGGCCCCAGCGGCCCCATACTGGCCTCATGGCGGTGATTTTTCGCAGAATGTTCGGCATCGGCAAGCTACCCGCCGACTTGCGGGATCAGCTCGAAGCCGAAGGACTCATCTACCTCGAAGAGTATGTCGCGGTCACCAGGCGGTTCACCGGCGCAATTCCCGGTTTGCGGGCATCGCACAGCATTGCCAGCTACCCGGGCGCACTGGCGTTCACCGAGCAGCGGGTGCTGGGAACGCTCTCGTCGCTGCCCAAGCTGGCCGGCCGCGCCGTCGACGTGCGCTGGGACGCGCCGCAGACCGGCGCCGCAACCGCCGAGATCTCGTCGACGGGACTGCAACTGGAACTCGATGTCGCCAAGGTGGACCCGCGGTTCCACGGCCAGCTGTCGCTGCACTTCAAAACGGACATCGGCGAGGACGTGCTGACTCGCCTGCCGCTGCGATCACTTGCCTTCGACGTGCCGCCCGAGTACGTGTTCCGCGCGGTCGGGGTCACCTACAGTCCCTGATCCGGGTAGTCCCTGATCCGGGCCGCACGAGCCGCACCTTTTCTACGATGACCGGGTGACCGAATTCGCGTTCACTGCCGCCGAGCGGCAGGCGGTGTATCGCGTGATCTCCGAACGCCGGGACATGCGCCGCTTCCTGCCCGGCAGCGTGGTGCCCGAAGAGGTGCTGGCTCGGTTGCTGCACGCCGCACACGCCGCGCCCAGTGTCGGTCTGATGCAGCCCTGGCGGATCATCCGGATCACCGACGAGGCGCTGCGCAACGAGATCCACACCCTCGTCGACGACGAGCGCGCCCGGACGGCGCACGCCCTGGGCGAACGCGCCGAGGAGTTTCTTGCGCTCAAGGTCGAGGGCATTCTCGAGTGCGCCGAGCTGCTGGTGGTGGCGCTGTGCGACAACCGCGACGTGCACATCTTCGGCCGACGCACCCTACCCCAGATGGACCTGGCGTCGGTGTCCTGCGCGATCCAGAATCTGTGGCTGGCAGCGCGCGCCGAAGGGCTCGGCATGGGTTGGGTGTCGCTGTTCGATCCGCAACGGTTGGCGGCGCTGCTGGAGATCCCCTCCGATGCGGAACCGGTGGCAGTGCTGTGTTTGGGCCCGGTGCCCGAGTTTCCCGAACGGCCGGCGCTGGAGCTGGACGGCTGGGCCGTCGCGCGGCCACTCCCGGAGTTCGTCTGGGAGAACCGCTGGGGACAGATGTGAACTTCGCCGGCTCGGTCGATACCGGGTATCGTCGCCGCCGCAAGGTGGCTCGAGAGGTGGCAGACGGTGACGGGTGAAGGTAACGACGGCATAGACGGCATAGACAACGTGCTGATCGTGCATTGGCACGACCTGGGGCGCTACCTCGGTGTTTACGGTCACCCGGATGTCGTCAGCCCGCGACTGGACCAGCTTGCCGCGGAGGGGATCTTGTTAACCCGGGCGCACGCCACCGCCCCGCTGTGCTCGCCGTCGCGCGGATCGCTGTTCACCGGTCGCTACCCGCAAACCAATGGGCTGGTGGGGTTGGCCCATCACGGCTGGGAATACCGCAGCGGGGTCCGGACATTGCCGCAACTGTTGGGCGAGCAGGGTTGGTACTCAGCTCTTTTCGGGATGCAACACGAGACGTCCTACCCGGCCCGGCTGGGATTCGACGAATTCGACGTGTCGAACTCCTATTGCGAATACGTGGTGGCGAAGGTCGAGGAGTGGCTGCAGGATTGCGTGCCGGATCTCTCCGGCCAGCCGTTCCTGCTTACCGCGGGGTTTTTCGAAACCCACCGGCCCTACCCGCACGAACGCTACGAACCGGCCGACAGCGCGGGTGTCGAGGTCCCCGACTATCTCCCCGACACCCCCGAAGTGCGCCAGGACCTAGCCGATTTCTACGGAGCCATCACCACCGCGGACGCCGCCGTCGGGCGAATCTTGGACACACTCAGCGAAACTGGACTGGACACCAACACCTGGGTGGTGTTCCTGACCGATCACGGCCCGGCGTTTCCGCGTGCCAAATCCACGCTCTACGACGCCGGAACCGGCATCGCGATGATCATCCGTCCACCCAGCCGCCGCGGAGTTACCCGACGCGTCTACGACGAATTGTTCAGCGGCGTGGACCTGTTGCCGACACTGCTGGGCCTGCTGGGGGTCGACATCCCGGCCGATGTCGACGGCATGTCGCACGCGGCCTCCTTGCTCGGATCCGATCCCCAGGGCGAGCCGGTTCGCGACCATGTGTACACCACCAAGACCTACCACGACTCGTTTGACCCGATACGCGCCATCCGCACAAAGGAATTCAGCTACATCGAAAACTATGTGCCCCGCCCGTTGCTGGATCTGCCGTGGGATATCGAGGAAAGCCCGTCGGGGATGGCGGTCGCACCGTTCGTCAGGTCACCGCGACCGCAACGGGAGCTGTACGATCTGCGCGCCGACCCGAGCGAGACCACGAATCTGCTGACCGGTGACACCGCCGCGGAGGTTTTTGCGGTCGCGGCGGATCTTGCTGTCCGGCTTCATGATTGGCGTCAGCGCACCGGAGACGTGATCCCGTCGGAATTCGCCGGCACCCGGATTGCGGAGCGTTACACCGAAACGTATCGTCGGATCCATCGAACCGCGCCCAGCAGCAGGTCGGCGATCGCAGCCGACCGCGGTATCGAGGAAGAAGCCGCGCCGGCCAGTCAATAGCATGCGCTTCGCGCCAGCCACATTGGCCACACCAGCCTCCTCGGGTCATTGTGCCCGCATCAGTCGATTCAAGGTGGCCGTCCTCGGCTGAGTACCCACCGCCGGGCCTCTGTTTTCGGCACGTCGATGGCCCCACCTGTTCACCGGGTCGGCTGCCATGCCGCCGTATCGGGTGTGCCGTGACGGCTTTCAGTGTGCTTGTAGGGCGGGAACATTCGCGATTGGCCCGCCCTCGCGGCACGCTCGGCGCCACCAGCGCACACTCGACACCCGTCAGCGCACACTCGACACGGCCAACATCAGCTCGCGATTTCTCAGCTCCGTCACCGTGGCGTAGCCGCCCAACGCTTACCGCGACAACCCGCGTCCTGAAAACCCATATGACGAATGTGACGGCAATCGCGCATGGATCGGCGTCGATGCGGGCGGTGCGAAACGCGACTCGGCCAAACCGGATCCCGACCAGCGCAACGTCCGACCGACAGCGAAAGCTCACGAGCCGCGGCGTGCTCCCCCGACCTCGGCGACGACGAACAGCCGGCGGAACGGGAAGATCGTGGTACCGTCGGCGCGGCGCGGGTAGGCGTCGTCGAGCAGCGGAATCAGCTCCTGGCGGAACTGCTCCCAACCCGCGTCGTCCAGCCGTTCCCGCACCGGAACCAGCGCGGTGCCGGTGATCCATTCCAACACCGGGTGCTCACCGGTGAGCTGGTGCAGGTAGGTGGTCTCCCAGGCATCGACCTTGCATCCGGCGTCCATCAGCAGATTCGCGTAGTGCGCCGGCGGATGCACCACCGCTCCCACCCGAAACGGGATGTCGCGCAACAGCTTTGCGTACGGCTCCCGCCGGGCTAGGGTGCGCACCACGGCGTGCGACGGGGTATCGAAGTTGCCCGGGACCTGAACCGCCATCCAGGATCCGGCCGGCAGCTCGCCGGCCCAGCGGACCAGCAGTTCCGAGTGTTCGGGCACCCAGTGCAGTGCGGCGTTGCTGACCACCACGTCGGTGTCGGGCCGAGGTTTCCAGTTCCGCACGTCGCAGGTCGTCGCGTCGATACCGCGTTCCCGGGCGGCGGCGACCATTTCCGGTGAACTGTCCAATGCCTCGATCGTCGCCTCGGGCCAGCGTCGCGCCAGGTGCCGAGTCAGGTGGCCGGGACCGCAACCCAGGTCGACCACCCGGCGCGCCCGCTTGGCGCCCACCCGGGACACCAGGTCGTAGAACGGACGGCTGCGATGATCCGCAAAGGCCAGGTAGACGTCGGGATCCCACATGTCGGTCCTCCTGATCAACACCGTCGCCAATCGGGTGTTATGGAACAACCTATTACCCATGGGGTCCGGACGCGCACGGCATTGCCCCAGAAATTGACGACGCTGTCGAATTCTCCGGCACCCCGCGATGTCGGCGAGTTACCATCGACGGGATGTCGGAGTTTTCGGAGATGTCTGAAGCGGATCCCATCGATCCGCCGGTCCCGATTCCCGACGTACCCGGCGCCGACGCCGGCGCCGAAGGGCTACCGCCACCATCTGCGCTTTCGCTGCGTCAACGCATCGTCGTCGAGTCATCGGCGGTCGGCGATATCGCGCTGCGCACCGCGGCGTCATCGGTGCTGTCCACCACGGTGGCACCGGCCGTCGTCGCCACCGCTTTGCTGCGGCTCAACTCCGGCAGCGAACGCAGCAACTTGAACTTCTACGCCGAACTGGCCGCCGAACGTGACCCGGCGAAGTCGTTTTCGGCGCCGACGGATCTGCCCAAGATTTCGTCGCGGCGCGCCAGCCCGCTCGCCGAGTGGATCGCGCGTGGCACCGTCGACGACATCTCGTTTGCCAGCGGCTTCCGGGCGGTCAACCCCACCATGCGCAAGCAGTGGAGCGGATTGACCGCAAACAACGTTGTGCGCGCACAGCATTGGCGCCATGACGACGGGCCGCGCCCCACACTGTGCGTCATCCACGGTTTCATGGGCTCGTCTTACCTGCTCAACGGGCTGTTCTTCTCACTGCCGTGGTATTACCGGTCGGGTTACGATGTTCTGTTGTACACCTTGCCTTTTCACGGCAAGCGGGCCGAGAGGCATTCGCCGTTCAGCGGTTTCGGTTTCTTCGCCGGCGGCTTGAGCGGCTTCGCCGAGGCGATGGCCCAGGCGGTGTACGACTTTCGCTCCATCGTGGACTACCTGCGCCACACCGGTGTCTCGCGAATCGCACTGACCGGAATATCGCTGGGCGGCTACACGTCCGCGCTGGTGGCGTCGGTGGAGAACCGGCTCGAGGCCGTCATTCCTAACTGCCCGGTGGTGAGCCCCGGCAAACTGTTCGACGAATGGTTTCCGGCCAGCGGGCTGGTCCGGCTGGGCCTGTGCCTGTCGCGCATCAGCCGTGACGAGCTGAGCGCCGGGCTGGCCTACCACGGCCCGTTGAACTATCGGCCGCTGCTGCCCAAGCACCGCCGGATGATCATCACCGGCCTCGGCGATCGGATGGCTCCACCGGAGCACGCCGTAACGCTGTGGGAGCACTGGGATCACTGCGCGCTGCACTGGTTTCCCGGCAGTCACGTCATGCATGTGAGCCAGTTGGATTACCTGCGGCGGATGACGCTGTTCCTGCGAAGCTTCATGTTCGACTAGCGGCCTCGGTGAGCGACGGGTGCCCCGCCCACGCCGGCGCGGTGGGCCACACCAGTCGCTCCAGCAGGCCGTCGGGCGTGTCGGTGTGTCCGTCGAGTCGCCGGGTGCACGACGGCTCCAATCCCGCCAGCGCCAGCCATTGGCTGCCGCGTTGCAGCGTCAGTCCGGCCAGCGGCGCCGCGCCGTCGGGACGCGTATCGGTACGGAACGCGCACGCGACGGCAACCGTGGGCGGACTGCCCGGTCGACCGCCGGTGCCAATCTCCAATGCCGCCCAGGTCTCACGCGCCGGATGCGACCACACGGCCGCCAACGTTTCGGGCAATGCTGCATCCACGCTGACCCGGTATGCGGCAAGGTAATCGGAGTCGCCGTGGCGCATGCACCGCCACGTTTCGCGATCGGCTCGAGCCAGCAACCGTGGCGCGTCGTCGCGCGCAACCATGCCGACGTCCCAACCGATTTCGCGAAGGTGGTCGGCGAGCCGGCGCGCGGCGACCTCGGCGGTCTGCTGCAACGGGATCCGCGGTGACCGGGCTTGCAGGGCCGCCAGGTTGGCGGCGGCCGATACCGTCATCCCGATCCACAGCTCCCGCTCACCCGCCGCGTTGACACGCCCGGTGATTCGGACGGCGTCGGCGCGGATGCCGTAGCGGTCCAGATACCCGGCTATCAACGGCAGCGGGAGTACCTCCAGTCCCGGGGCCGGCGGACCGATGCGCAGCAGCGCCGTGGTGCGCACCTCGGTTGCGGGATCGGCGCCCGACCGCCGTCGCCGCATCATGGCCAGCCGGCGACGCACGATCCTGGTGAAGTGCAGTCCACGCCACCAGCCGAACAGGACGATCACCACGACAGCGGCGATCCCGATCAGCCAATAGTCGCGGGTCGACTGCCACGGATAAGCCATCGCCGCCGGCACCATCGCCAGCAGCGCCACCACGATCCGCCCTTTTCCCGGGCGCGGAATCGAATTGAGGCTCACGGGATCGGCTCCTTTCGCCGGCGCACCGTCGCCGCGGTTGCTGCGGCGATGCCGACCAGCAATGCCAGCGCTGCGGCTCCGGCGAATGCGACGTTGCGGGGTGTGGTGTCCTTGGGCTTGGGTGCCGGTGGAACTGCAACCGGTTTGGCCGTTGCCGCCGCTGGCGCGCCTGATTGCGGGGCGGGCAGCTGCCAAGTCAGCGCCGCCACCGGATCGACAGCGCCGGCGCCGACAATGTTGGACGGGGCGCGGGCGCCGTTGTGCGCGGTGGCGGTGATGCGGCGCACCACCTCGCCCGCGCTCAGGCCGGGATACCTGCTGCGGACCAGCGCGGCGACGCCGGAGACGTAGCCGGCCGCGTAGCTGGTGCCGCTGATCGGCACCAGTTGCTCATGGTCATTGGGAAGGCCGTTGGCCAGGCCACCGCCGTCGCCGTTGCTCACCGACAGAATGTTTTCCCCGGGTGCGGCGATACCCACCCACGGACCGGCCATGGTGAACTTCGACGGCTGCCCATCCGGCGCCAAGGATGCCACCGACAACACGTACGGCTGCCACCACGACGGGATGGAGATCGAGGTGACGCCGGCCCAATTGCGTGGATCGTCCGGACGGCTCAGGTCGGTCAGCGGGTTCGAGTCGCAGGAGCTACCACCACCACCCGAGCCGGCCGCGCCGCTGTTACCGGCGGCGGCCACGATCACCGCGTCCTTGTCCACGGCCGCATACCTGATCGCCGCTCCCAATGCGGACTGGTCGACCGTCCGGTCGGCGGGCAGGCAGGTGACGGCGGAGATGTTGATCACCCGGGCACCCAGATCGGCCGCATGCACGATCGCGCGGGACAGCGTGTCCACGTCGATCGCTGCCCGGGCCAGCGTGGGGTCCCCGCCCGAGGTCCGCGGTGAGAACTTGGCCGAGGTCACCCTGATCGACAGCAACCGCGCCGCCGGCGCGACTCCGGCGAAGCCGTCATTACCGGGCTGCCCGGCGACCACCCCGGCGACCAGGGTGCCGTGCCCGTCGCAGTCGGTCAGACCGTCTGTCGAATCCAGGAAGTCGCCACCGCCGTCCACGTTCGGCAATCGCGGACCCGGTTGCACCCCGGTGTCGATGATGGCCACCAACTGCCCGTCACCGCGCGAGAACTGCCATGCCGCAGGCAGATTCAGCACCGCTTGGCTCGGCGCCGCAATGCCGGTGTCGGTACCCGCCATGAGTCCCGAGACACTGCAGGCACCGCGTTGCTCCATCGGCTGCACCGGTCCCGGGGTGCCACTGGGCGGATCCACGGTGGCGTCGACCACCGGCGGGGCGATAGCCGACGCCGGCGCAGCGGTGGCCACCACCACAGCCAGAATTGCTGCGCAGCAACCTAATCCGGTGCCGCGTGTCATCGATTGAGGACCCAGGTGAACAGGCCGACCAAGTATGCCATCACGGGGATGAGCGAAACGTCAAGGCCGGCGGCGACAAAGCCCAGCAGGCGGCGCAGCGGCAGCGAGTAGCTGTCCGGTGAGGCAATGACGGGGTTCAGCGCAACGACGATCCAAGCCAGCATGAGTACCGCGAGCACCAGCACCGCGCCCAACGCGGCGACGTAGCGCCCGGTCGCCGTATAGACCACCAGCAGGATCCCCGCCACCAGATGCGGCTGGGCCAGCAACCAGGCCTTGCAGGCGGCCGAATCCCATACCCGGGCACGCAGCGCGGTCGCGGCCGCCGTCGCCGCCACCACGTACCAGCCCACGCCACCGACCGCTTCGGGGCGCACCGCGATTGCCACCGATCCCAGGACGCTCAGCAGCACGGCCGCGGCGATGAAACCGCTTTGATGGGCGTCACTGACGCGCACCCGCCGCGGCAGGTCTTCGAGCACCCGCAACGACGGAGCCGACGGGGTGGGGTCCCCGGGCGCCGGGATGACCGGCAACGGAAAGCGCGCCCACAGCGCCGACAGCTGAGCCGCCTGGATGGTGATCAGTAGCGCGGCCACGATCAGCCCGCAGCCGACACTGCGCAGCGGCAGCTGCCACAGCAGTTCGGCGCCGGCGGCCAGACATACCCCGGCTGCCGTCACCGCCACCGCGGTGAAGAAGGCCACGATGCGCTCACGTTCGGCGCGGGGCACCATCAGGCAGATCAGCGACCACGCGGTGACACCCGCGGCCGCCAGCAGCAGCTGCGCCGGACCGAATTTCCCGGGTACCGCCAGCGCCAGTGCCCCGGCGATCGGGACCAGTGCGGCGACCGACGCCGCCGTCCCCGTTCGTGGCGAACGCGCCGTGACCAGCAACCCGGCCAACGCCATGACGACAGCGATCCCGCTGACCGTGACCAGGCCGGTCAACGCTCCCGTCGCCACCCGGTAGCTGACCGCCAGCCCGGTCGCCACCAGAGCCACACCGATCACCGCGGCCAGCGCCCCGCGCTGGATATGCTTTGGCCCCCAAGGGCTCAGCCGCGAACTCGAGAAGATCATGGCGGCGTCGGCGATGTCCTCGACGATTCCCGGGGCGGCGGGACCGGGTGGCACCGGCTGCAATGCGAGCAGATCACCGTCGACCACCCCGACGGTGTCCAGGCTGGCGTCCAGGCTGAACGGTGCACCGCCGATGGGCGCCAGACTCAGGTGCGCGGCCGCACCCAATCCGGCCTCGCCGCCGTCGCCGTTCTCCGCCGCGGGAACGACCAAACGCTGGACCGCGGGCAGGATTTCGCGCAGCGGCAGCTCCGCGGGCAGGGCCATCTCCGTCAACCGGCTATCGGCGAGGATGGCGACGCGGACAATCGGCATCACGGTGCCCGACATCACCGGACCGTCCAAATCCGTTGGGGCCGTTCGGGAGACATCGTACTCACTTTCTGAATTTCGGTTATGAGGGTTGCCCGGAGAAGTCGCGGGACAACCGCTGACCGGGGAACCATTGCCCCTCCGGCAGGTTGGCGATGAGTTGTTCGATCGCGACGGCAGTCGCGAACGGTGTCCCGGGGCTGAAGGTCGACACCCACTCACCGTCGAAGGCTCGAGACGGACTGACCAATACCCGGCCGGCGGTGGTGTCGACGATGCTCAGACCGACGTCGGTGGTGGTGTGCTGGCCGTCGCGGTTGCAGCCGGCCACGATCTCGACGTAGCTGCGCGGACCGGAGAAGACCGCCTCCACCACCGGCCGGGCCGAAGCCGGGATACCCAGGTAGTCAAGGACTTCCTCGAGTGGGGCGCCGGAGCGCAGCCGCTCGTCGGCGCGAGCGCCGACCCGCATGGGCATGCTGAACTCCTCGAAGCGGGCCGGCGGCCGCTGCGACAGCCCGACACCGAGGACCGGAACCAGCGCCCGCGGGTCATCGATATCCATTGCCGTGAAGGTGACCAGCTGAGCGCGGCGCCGCGCGACGACGGTATTGAACTTCCGGGAGGTCTTGCCGCCGGCGCCGACCCGCCGGGCGACAATGCCGCGCAGCAACTCGCCGGTTCCCTCGGCCGATGCCGGCCCTATGTAACGTAAGTCCAGCCACCGGTCCGGGAAGCACACCACTTTGATCCAGTCGGCCACCGCGGCGTTGACGGTACCGTCCGGCGACATCAAGCCCAGCCCGGTCAGCTCGTCTTTCTGACGGTCGAAGAACGCGTTTCGTTGCGCGCTATCGGTGTAGGGCGGGGTGATGGCCAGCACCCACGGGAAGCTGCCGGCCCCGACGCTCTCGGCGATGAACCACGCGTTGTCGACCGTCAGCTCGACGGCATTAGGCTGCGAGGGTTCTGCGGATTCTGCGATCATCTAACTTGCTAGCCGCCCCATTTTGCGGCTTCAGCCTGGTCGCGGGCCATCATCGCCATGGTGTTGGCTTCGTGCGTGCCGGCCATCGACTGATAGGCCCGCACCAGATCCGCCATGGCCTGGTTCCACTGCGCCTGCCATGCCTGATACGTCAGCCCGGTGTCGCCCTGCCAGGCGTTCGACAGTGCGGACTGCTCGGCGGCGATATCCGAGCCCAAGCCCTGCATGGTGCCGGCATATCCGGACATGTCCCCGGCGTGTCCGAGCATCGCCGGGTAGTTGTACATGATCTGTGACATCACAACTCCTTTCGGTTGTCTGTGGGCTCAGAACGCCGTGTAGCCGGACGCAGCCGCGGAATCGGCGGCCACATAAGTTCCGGCGGCGTCACCGAGGTTGGCCTGGGCGATGTCGAGCAGGGCGTTGACCCTGGCCGCTGCCTCCACGAACCGGGCGTGGGCGCCCTGAAACGCGGCGGCGGACTCGCCCTGGTGAAAGGCTTGCGCCGACATCGCCGACTGCTCAGCCTGACCGATCGTGTGCCGCATCAACGCCGCCTTGGCGCCAAATGCCGACTGGGAGGCCACCAACTGCGGAATGTGGGCATCCAGAAGACTCATAACAACCCCTTTCTCTGGCAATTCGGATTTCGGTTACTCGCTGTCGTGGTGCGAAGCGTCGGCTCCCCCCTTCGGTACGCCTTCTTGCGGGCCGTCCCAGCTGCTCGGCACCATCGGCATCCGCGGACCGCCGCCGAACTCGTCACCGGCCAGCGCCGTCAGGCCGACCGCATGCAACACCGGCTCTTTGGCTGTGGTTCCGGTGAACCCGAGCGGGCCCGCCCCCCAGTCGGACGCCTGGGTGGGGTCCTCGGTTGCCGCGGGGCCGGTGCCGGAGTCCATGTCGAGGAATTCGTCGCCGTAGTCCCGTAATTCGCGCCGCGAGCGGCGTTTCGCGCGGGTTGCCGCGCGGCTTGCCGCTGCCGCGCCGACAGCCGGGACGGTCGCCGAGGGTGCCTTGAGGCTGCCGCGGCCTCCCACGGTCGGGCCCGAGGTGGGTCCCCAATCATCAAGGCCGCCAACCAGGTAGGCAAAACTTGCGGGAGCCGGGGCAGCCGGGGCCGGCACGGCGCCGGCCGTAGCACCAGCTCCGGACGGGGTCGCCGGAGCCCCCGCGAGACCGCTGGCCGTGGAGGCAAGACTGACAGCCGGCCACGGAGACGCCGACGCGACGGCGACAGCCAGCGGTATTCCCGCAGCGGGGGCGACAGCCACTGCGATCTCGGCAGGCGCCAGCGCCGCAAACGCTATCGCGCTCAGACCCAGGCTGAGCGCCGCCGGCGCCAGGAACGGCGAACTCAGCACCATGCCCCAGGTGGGCCAGCCGACGAGGTTGAAGAAGACCTGGTATCCCAGCGCGAACAACAGTGGGCCGTAGGTGATCAACGCCGCCACCGGGTTGGTGAGGAAGGCGATGATCATCTTTATCGAGTTGCCGATGGGGTCCTGCAGGAACGTCGCGATCTCTTTGAACATCCAGCCGTAGAAGCCCGTGTAGGCGTTCCACATGTCCTGCAGCAGCTGCCAGAGGAACTGCCAGGGGTTGAACGTGACCGCGGCGGCTGGTGAATGAGCCGCGTTGGCGACCATCCCGGCGGCCGGTTCGCCGCCGGGATTCACGATTGTCGGCGCCGGCGCGGTGCGCGGAGTCGACGCCAGTGCCGCGCCCGCGGCCGCTTGGTAAAGGCCCATGGTCGCGGCGGCCTGAAGCCACATCCGCAGGTAGTCGGCCTCGTTGAGTGCGATCGGAATGGTGTTGATGCCAAAGAAATTCGTCGCCACCAGGATGCCATGGATGACGTGGTTGGCCGCCAGCTCCGCCAGCGTCGGCATGGCCGCCGCGGCGGCCGTGTAGGCCGCTGCGGCGGCCTCGTGCTGAGTCGCGATCACGGCGCAGTCGGCGCTGGCCCGCGTCAGCCACGCCACATAGGGCAGATGCGCGGCGACATACTGCTGCGCGCTCGGCCCCTGCCACGCCCCCGCCTGCACCGCATCCAGGATCCCGCTGAGTTCTGCTGCTGCCGAGGCGTATTCGGCGCTGAGCAGGTTCCAGGCCGCGGCCGCCGCCAGCAGCGAACCCGGACCAGGACCACTGCTCAGCGACGCCGAATGCACCTCGGGCGGCGAAGCAATCCAGATGGGCCCCAAGGGCGCGACCATGGTCAGGCGCCCGCGATCCCGTAGGTAGCCGCAGCCGCCGCATCACCGGCGAGATAGCTTGCGCCGGATTCGCCCACCCCGACGCCGGCACGTCCCAGTTCTTCGACGCCCTGGGCGGCGACGACGGCGTGCTCCTGCCCCTGGACACTGAACTCGGCGGCAGTCTTTAGCGACACCGGATCCACCGCAGGCGGCACCACCGCGGTGATCGACGGAGCCGCGGCAGCATGCGCGGCCGCCAACCGCGCCGTCAGCGTTTCCACGGCCGCGCTGGCCGCGGCCAGTCCCTCCGGAACCACTCGCAACGTCATGACTGACTCCCCTTCTGTTGCGTTTCACCAAATGTCGCGGCCTCCCCGACAAGCGGGTTGACCAACTGCATGTAGGTCGGAGATTCGCTGTCGCTCAACAACACCCCGCGCCCAGCTGGCATCCGGTCGAAACGTTGACCGCGGATCTTGCCGCTGTCGGCCGGATTGCCCGAGAGCATGACGGTGGTCGCCTGCAGGTCGTTGAACCGCCGCAGCAGCGGACTGGTCATCAGCGCGTGGCCGGAGCCGGAGGCCCGCGCCGTCACGATCACCCGCAAGCCCAAATCGCCCGCCTGCCCGAGCAGACCGATGAGCGGCGTCCACGGCCGCTGTCCGATATACGGACCCGCCATGGCCGCCGAATCCGGGATCTGGTCGACGTCGTCGATGACCAGGTAGTGGGTGTGGCCGTGGAAAGTCCAGCGGGCCAGCTCGGCAGGCGACAGACCGGCCGGTGGCCGTCGCGACTCGATGAGGTTTGCCAGCCCAAGCATCGCCGGGATGACCCGGTCGATGTTGGCGGTGTATTCGTTGTCGGGGAACAACGGCTCGTCAACCAGATGCAGCCGGCGGTCCAGCACGGTGAAGGCCACCTGCTCGGCGGTCGAATGCTCCCGGATAGTGCGGATCAGGTGGCGCAGCAGCGTGGTCTTTCCGGACTTGCTGTCGCCGAACACCATCAGCAGCGGATTGGCCGCGAAGTCGAGCACCACCGGCGCCAGGTCCTCCTCGCGCTGGCCGATGACGATCTGATCCGGCCCGCGATACAGCGCGCCGACCGCCTCGGGGGCCAGGTTGGTGGGTAGCAGCCGCACCGGCGGCGCGGCAACCCCCGGGTAGCGGGCGTTGATCGCGGCAACCTGTTCCGGCTCCGGAGCGGCGAACAGGAAGTGCTCGGCGGCCATGGTCAACCCGCGGCCCGGCTGGTCGGCCGGGACGGCGTCGGCCGGACGGCGCAGCGCGCCGACCACCCGCACATTGCTGTCGCGCGCGTCGTGCAGCTTTAGCTCCAGGCGCAACCCGAGGCCATCGCGCATCGCCAGCGGCACCTCCAGCCAGCTCGGGGTGGTGATGATTACGTGGACGCCGTACGCCAGGCCCACGTTGACCAACTCAGTCACCTTGGCCAGCAATGGGTTTCGCGTGTTGAACTGGTCGATGTTGTCGCGGCCGAAGGCGTAGAGGTTGTCGATGACCAGGAACACCTCACCGAAACCGTCGTCGGGAGCCGAACCGTTGTCACTGCGGTTGCGGAACACCTCACGCTGCTGCCGGGACAGCAGCAGCTGTTCCAGCTCACCGAAGGTACGCCGGATGCGTTCGGGTTCCAGCGCCGACGCGACGCTGCCGACATGCGCCAGACCCTCCAGCGAACGCAGTTGTCCGCCGCCGTAATCCAGACAGTAGAACGTCACCTCGCGCGGCGAGTGCAGGCTGGCGGCCGAGAGCATAAACGTCTGCAGTGCGGTCGATTTGCCGGACTTGGGACCGCCGTGGATCACCATGTTGCCGGCCGACGACCGGGCGTCGAACACCAGCGGATCGCGGCGCATCTCGAACGGCTTGTCGATCTCTCCGAGCGGCCAGCGCCACTGCCCTGGCGGCACCGCGGCTCGGGCCAGCAGTCCGGTGAGCGGGATCGGTTCGTCCAGCGGCGGCAGCCACAGCTGGGGAGCTCGCGGTCCGTAGCGCGCCAGCTGTTCGCCGACGGTCGCGATCAGCTTACGCGGCGGGCCGGCTGGTTCCTCGGCGTCGTCGGTGGCGATCACCGTGCCCGGGTCCGCCTCCACGGCTGCGGCCGTGAAGATCTTGGGTTCTGGAAGTGCTTGCACGACACGGGCTTTGGTGGCACGTGGCGGCTCGTAGATGCCGTCGACATAGGTGCTGCGAAACTTGATCGGGGTGGCCCCGGGCGCGGGCACCAGGAAGCCGATGCCCTTGTGTTCTTTACCGGACTCGATGTGGTAGGCGTCCTCCACACCGATGATCTGCCGAGACACGCTGGGGCTGGCCACCTTCAGACCGATCCGGTAGGAGGTGTTCTTGTCGATGTCCTTGATCTTGCCGACATCCAGCGTCTGGGACGCGAACAGGATGTGGATGCGGAACGAACGCCCCTTGCGTGCCACGTAATCGAAAAGCTCGGCGTATTCCGGATGATCGGCCAGCATCAGGGTGAACTCATCGGCCACCACGAACAGCGTCGGGATTGGCGGTAAGTCGAATGTCCCGGCGGCCCCGGATTCGCGAGCATTTTCATACTCGAGCACCGAGTTGAACGCGCTGCCCTGCACGCGGCGGCCGGCCTCGCGCAGCAGCGTTTCGCGGCGGGCCACCTCACCGCGCAGCGTGTCCGCGAACCGGTCGGCTAGCGACTTCTTCTCGGCCATGTTCGAGATCACCGCGACAACCTGCGGGAAATTCCGGAAGCTGTCGGCGCCGGCCTCGCCCTTGAAGTCGGCGTAGATGATGATCAGCCGGTCTGCGGAATGAGTCGTCAACAGCGCCAACAGAATCGACATCAGGGTCTGCGATTTGCCGGAACCCGTCATCCCGATCATCAGCCCGTGCGGACCCATTCCGCCTTCGGCTTCGTCCTTGAGATCGAACATCAGCGGCTCGCCGGTGGCGGTGACGCCGATCGGCACCCGCAACTCGTCGTCGCGCCGGCGCGGCGCCCACAGCGCCGGCACGTCCAGCCGGGACGCGTCCGAGATACCCAGCAGCGTGGTGAAACTCGCGCCTCGGGTGGCCGCGGAGCGCAACCCGGCGTGCGTCGGGTTGGAGTCCCACCGGGACAGCCGGCGGGCCAGGTGAGCGGCCTCGTCGGCGCCGAACTCGTCGGCATTGTCGATATAGGGCTGCCAGCCGCCGGTCTGCCACCGCTCGATGGCACCGTCGATCACCCGCAGGATCGGTTTTTCCGGATCGGAATATTGTTCGCGATGCGGTGGTGTGGCCGAATAGTGCACGACGGTCACCCCGGCACGGCCCACGCCCAGTGCCGACGCGGTCACGTCGTAGTCAGGATCGTCGACGACGATCAGCAAGTGCCGCAACGCATCTGCTGCCGCACCGGTGAATGCCGGACGGTCGAGCATGGTGGGGCCCAGCATTTCGACCAGCTCGTCGGCGTCGGCGGCCAAATAGCGGGCCGGGCCCACGCCGTCGGCCTGCCCGGGAATGTCGACGTGCGGCAACCACTTCAGCCAGGACCAGTCACTGCTCTCCAGATCGGGGCTGGCCAACGCCAGCCCGAGCACCGTCGGGTCGTGCCAGGTGACCGCCTGAGCCAGCCACGCCCGCAGCGCCGCACGCACCTGCACGTGGTCGCCGAGGACGGTGATCCGCGAAACCTTGGTGACATCGATTCCGGTGGGAACGTCACGGACGGTGCGCTGCGTGTCGAGCAGGCTGCGTAACGCGCTGTGCGACACCGGCTCCAGGTCGACTTCGTCAGCGGTGTCGTTGACCCGCAGCGTGGTGGCCAGGGGAGCGGAATGCCGTCCGGCCCGCAGCACCAGGAAATCCGGGTCGTGCGGGTCGCGCTCCCACTGGCGGCGGGATCCGGGCACCGACGCCAGGGCCTCCGGTTCCGGATGGGACCACTGCGCGGCCGCGCGCTGCTCGGCTGCCTGCGCACGGATGTTGTCCCGAACCACCGACAGGTACCGCAGATAGTCGGCCCGCTCGGCGTCGACTTCCTCGGTGCGCATCTTGTTGTCGTTGCCGCGAAACAGTGAGGTGGCCGCCAGCAGCATCACGAAGGGGAAGAACAGGGTCTGCGGAGAAATCAGCCGCATCCCGGTCGCGATCATCGCGACGATCATGCCGACAATGAGGATCCCCATCAGGTAGGGCATCGCGCGTCGCAACAGGGACGGCGGAATGACCCGAGGCAACTGGGGTGGCGCCTCGATGGTGATGGTGCCCTTGCGACTCGTCGGCGGAGTCAGCCGCCGACGAGCCTCGAAGATCAGTCTGCTCATCGCGACCCTCCATCGGCCGGCGCCGCGCGTCCGGGTTTGGTGTCCGGCGGCAGGGCGTCGTGAGCCAACAACGCGTCCGCCCGTGACAGCGTCGGGCCGGACGCGAATAGCGACAGGACCGACCACGGAATGGTCAGCGGCGGGGTCTGCAGGCCAAGTGCCTCAACGGTTTTGCGTCCGCCTTCGCCTTCGGTGTCGATGCCGTAGCGCACCCCGGTATCGGAGACCCAGAACAGCGAGCCGGTGGCCGGAGCCATTGCACCTCCGCCCACGCTCTGGGTGAAGTAGCCGGTGCCCGGCGGCAGCGCGACCTGGGTGGCGGTGGTACCACCGCCACCCACCAGGTCGACGGTGTGCACCGCGTCGGGCACCGGCAGTGCCGCGCCGCTGAGCAAGCTCAACGAACTGGTGGCCGCCCCGGCCGGCTTGCTCCAGTACGCGCACGTGACGGGGCTGCGGGCCACGTCGACCACGCTCAGCGACTGCACCGGATAACGCGTGACGTCGAGCATGCGTGACACGGGCAGCTTGGCCACCTGGTCTGCGCTCAGGCGTGGCGGCTGCTGCAAACCGAAGGAGTTGGTGTTGCGCAGAAGCGCGGCCAGCACTGGCGAGATCGGCTGCAGACCGTCCGGCAGCACCGCATAGTACTGCGAGGTTTCGGCCTTAGCGGCGCCATTGAGGGTGACGTCCTCCACCACCGCGCCGACCGGCACGGGCACATCGAAGGCCGGCTGACTACCGGCGTTCGGAATGACCGGTGCCGTCAATGGCGGCGCTTCGGGAATGGCGTTGAACAACCCCAACGCGATAGGCCGCGGCGCGAGTGCGTCGGTGCCCAGTCCGAGCGCGCTGGTGACCGCAAGGTCGTTGAGGTCCAGCAGGCTGCGCTTGCCGTCCCATAGCAGCCAGCTGCCCGCGCCGTTGTCGACCAGGACCGCCTGTGCGGAGCCGAGCGCGGCCGCGCGGGCGCCGTCGCTGTACGGCCGTCCCGCGATGACCGTCACCGCCGTGCTGTGGGCGCTGCGCCCGTCCTGGCCGCTGACGGAGTCACACACCGTCCAGTTGGCGTCGCGGGTGGTGTTCTGCACCATCCGCTCCGGGGCTCCCGGAATGCCGATCAGATTGCCACGCGGAAAGCGGTCCAGTTCAGAGCTTTTCACCGTCGTGGGGTTGACCGGCTTGCCGGCGATCAGCCGCGCCGAGGTCAGGTTGAGCACCGGGTGCACCGCGTCGCCGACCCGCACATACAGTGCGGCGGTGGACCGGTCGGCCAGCACCGGACTGGTGCCCGCCTGGCCGTTGGGCCGGATCAGCGAGAACACCAAGCAGCCGACCAGCGCGGTGATCAGGACCAGCGCCCCCATTAGTATCGCCCGCGACTGGGTGCGCAGCGGGTCGACGAGCATTCGGGTGTCATGCAAGGCAATACCCGAGGCGATGCGACGCATCACGAACCGCCAACCTGTCACCTGGTGGCGGGTGACGAAACCCCGGCGGTAGACCACCTTGTCGGGGTTGTGATTGACCGGGGTGCGCGAGGCAAACGAACGGCGTTCTGGATCAGGCTCGCGGGTAGTCATGCCGGCACCGAGAGCCCCAGCCCGCGTAGCAGTGGTTCCACAGACCTGTTCACGTCGTCGGCGGTGATGGTCATCAGCTCCTCATCACTGAACTCCCCGGTTCCCGCATGCTCGGAGTGGTCGAGCCGGAATTCACGTTCTTCCTCCGCACGTTCGACGATGTTGCGGACGAACCGCCCGTTGCCCGCAATGTCGAGGCTGCGGCGCATGATGCCGTTGGAGTCCGGTGTCGACGATGCCGCCAATGTGGCGAACAACGCCTCCAGGTGGTCGAGCGCCGATCGCTCGAAGACACTGTCTCGCTGTTCGGCCATCTTGTGTGCGATCTCCACCAGCTCATGCGATGTGTACGACGGGAATTCGATGCTGCGGGTGAACCGCGACCGCAGGCCCTCGTTGGTGTCGAGGAACTTGTCCAGGTCGGCCCGGTATCCGGCGATGATCACGACCAGCCGGTCACGATCGTTTTCCATGCGAGCCAGCAAGGTGTCGATTGCCACCAGCCCGAAGTCGTTCTTGGCTCCGGTGGCCACCAGTGCGTATGCCTCGTCGAGGAACAGCACCCCATCCAGAGCGCTGTCGATGATCGCGTTGGTCTTGGCCTCGGTCTCGCCGATGTGCTGGCCGATGAGGTCCGCGCGGTGCACTTCGCGGATATTCTCCCGCTTCAAAAGCCCTAGGCCGCAATAGATTTTGGCGACGACCCGGGCAATCGTCGTCTTGCCCGTCCCGGGCGGCCCGGCGAAGATCAGGTGGTGCGTGCGTTGGGCCACGGTGAGCCCGCGCTGCTTGCGCACCAGCTCCATGGCCACCGAACTCTTCAGCCGCGACACCTGGTTCTTGACTTCGTCGAGTCCGATGAATTCGGCGAGCTGGCGCTCAGCCTCGTGCAGCAGCGCGGCTTTGCGTTCATGTGCCGCGGGATCGATGAAATCATCTGCGCTGGGCTCGGTTTCGGGATCCCACGGGTCGGTGCGGGCCTCGATCCGGGCCGCGGTGGTGGTCACGATCCCGAAGCTGGTGTCGGACAGAGCCTGCTCGACTTGCTCGTTCTCCGGATGGGCCGCATACAGATCCTGTAGTACTTCGGCGGCCGATTCTTCGTCGACATGTGCGCGCAGCACCAGGGCTTTGGCCAGTGCCCCGTCGAGCGCCGCGACCGGGACCGGACCTTCGGGCTCCTCGAGATACGACAACGCCGGGGCGAACATGCCCAACCGGGCCAAGGCGGTGCCCAGAGTGATCTT
Source organism: Mycobacterium persicum (assembly GCF_002086675.1). Taxonomy (GTDB): domain Bacteria; phylum Actinomycetota; class Actinomycetes; order Mycobacteriales; family Mycobacteriaceae; genus Mycobacterium; species Mycobacterium persicum. Next base: position 1,588 of record NZ_MVIF01000015.1, on the reverse strand, counting down.
GGCGGCGTGGGCGAAAGTCTGGTCAAGATTGGGATCGTTGACGATCGGCGTCAGCAGTTTGACAACGTCCGACCAGCGTGCGGCGCGGTAGTTGACCACGACCATGAGCCAGCGGGCTTCGCGCCAACCGGGTCGGCGCTCGGTGATGCCGGCAACCACGTCGTACGCCTTCGCGTAGTCACCGGTCGTCGCGAGGGCCGCCGCGTACGCGAGATGGAAATCGTCCGGGCCGGCGGCCCGGAACCGCAAGTACAACCCCGTGTCGTAATGAAACCCTAGGGCGTTGGGCGCCAGTTCCACGTGGCGCTGCAACACGCCGGCGGTCACCGCGGTGCGGGACACGGCTTCGAGCACGCCAATGGACTGGTCACCGGCCGCAGCCAGCCCCGTCCAGGCGTCGCACTGGTCGCCGGCGACGCGGGTGAGTGCGGTGAATCCCGATCGGGCCGCAGTCAGGTCGGCCGGCCGGCGCCGGTCGTAGACGGCGATGCCCAGCGCCCGGCAGCAGGTGGCGAACCGGCTGACGACATCAGCGTCTACTTTGCCGCCTGTCCGGGGTACGACGGAGGAAGTTGCGAGCATGCCGATATCACTGCGTTCCACGCTCCCGCCGTCTCCTGAACCTAAGGTCGCCACTGGTCACTACCGCCTGAAGCTGGCCTCCCGAAGTTAGCATTGCATAAGCTAACCTGTCGAGGGCGGTGAGGGGCGGGTTGTCCCGTCATGATGTCCGTCATGATGCCGACATTCGCATGGCACTGACCAGCGCCTTGGTCGCGGCGATCAGCACGGCCAGCTTCATGCCTGACGTTCCTCCTACATGTCGAACCCACCCAGCATTGTGCAGCTTAGTGAACATGGTTTTCATTACCAAGGGCGGGGCGGTCCCGACTCCGGGCCGCGGCGCGATGTGGTCAGCCACGACGCCGTGCATGACCCGGAAAAAATCTCACATACCATATGTCTTGTCAACTATTGCCTACTGCTATACTGCGCGCCGCGGGCCGGCCAGTATTACCGGTCAGTGCAGCGCAACGCCGGATCGGGCCGCCTGGGGCGGCTCATCGCGGATCGGTTCGGCTACCGCACAGGCACTTTGGCACTCACATGACCGCCCAGCACCAGGTGTCGAGCGCCAGGCCGGGGCTGGACCCGCGTCGCGCAGGTCGCGGGTCGAGCCTCCGGTCCGGACACGTCCCCCAGTAGCTTCAGCGGTTTCCAGGGTCATCCACGCCGATTGCGCATCCAGCGCGTCACCCGGCCGGCAGGCTGGTATCTAGGTGCCCCGGGTCGCCGGCCGCAACTTCCCATTGGCCACCTCAGTCTCCACGGCCGCCGGCGACAAATCCGCAACCAGCTCCCGGCTTGTCGCGGAAAGGTGGGCATTCGCGATGAATCCACGTGCACCGGGTCGGCCAGATTGCCATGGGAATGCTGTGACCGCTTCGCCGGGACCCCGCTGATCGCACTGACTAGACCAGCCGTCCTAGGCGCCCCACTTGGCGGCCTCGGCGGTGTCGCGAGCCAGCATGGCCATGGTGTTGGATTCGTGCGTGCCGGCCATCGACTGATAGGCCCGCATCAGGTC
>NZ_MVIF01000159.1 GCF_002086675.1 Mycobacterium persicum | reverse complement strand
GCCGGCCCCACCGCTACCGCCCGTGACGGTGGCCGCACCGCCGTTGCCGCCGGCCCCGCCGCTGCCATACAGCCACCCGCCGTTTCCGCCGACCCCGCCGGCGGCGCCAGCCCCACCGTTGCCGCCGGCCCCGCCGTTGCCGATCAACCCGGCAGACCCGCCGTCACCACCGGGTGCGCCGGCGGTGGTGGCGGGAAAGCCGTTACCGCCGTTGCCGTACAACAGCCCACCGGCCCCGCCGTTGGGGCTGGTCGCGGTGCCATCGGCGCCGTTTCCGATCAGTGGGCGCCCCAGCAGGAACTGAGTGGGCCCATTGATGGCGTCCAGCAGGGTCTGCTCGACATTGGCGGCCTCGGCGCTGGTGTACTGGCTGCCACCAAAGGCCAGTGCCCGCGCAAAGCGCTCGTGAAACGCGCTCGCCTGCAAATAGGCCTCCCGGTAGGCGAGGGCGTGCCGGCCGAAGAGCGCCGCGATCGCCGTCGATATCTCGTCGGCGGCGGCCGCTTGCAGCTGTACCGTCGGGGCCGATGCCGCGACGGTCGCGGCTTCGATCGACGACCTGATTCCGGCCAAGTCTGTTGCCGCTGTGGCGATGATCTCCGGCGTTGCGAACACATACGACATGGCGTCCTCCGATCGACGGTGTGAGCCTAACGCCGACGCCCCTGGCAGGTGGTGGTTTCTGTGGCTCGGCCGGAATTGCCGGATGCCAAGTGCTGCCGGCTAATTCACGTGAGCGTCAGTAAGTTGACGGGCCAACCGCGCGGTGAACTCGGCGACCCGCGCCGGACTGTCCAGTGCGAACAGCGCCGCCGTGGCCCGGTCGCCATCTTCGGTGTGCCGCACCACGATCGGCACCCCGTCGGGCCGGACGGCGTCGAACGCGTCCTCGTCGGTGATGTCGTCACCCAGGTAGATCGGCACCAGGGGAGCCGGCAGGGGAGCATCGCCTGAACGCAGGTGGTCGATCACCCAGCGCAGCGTTTTTCCCTTGTCCCAGTCGATGTTCGGGCGCAACTCGATCACCTCGCGGCCGGTCGTCACCCGCAGCGCATCGCGTTGGCCGGCGCTGCGCACCGCCGCGGCGACGTCGCCGACGCGGTCGCGTGCCGCGTTGCGGTAGTGCACGGCTACGCCGAACCGCTTGTGCTCCGCCACAACACCGGGAATGGACCCGAGTCGCTCGCGTAGCCGTGCGGCCGCCTGCTCCAGCACCGGTATGGCCGCAGCCGCTGCCTCGTTCTGGTGGTGTGTTCCGTCGGGTGCGGTCAGCTCGAAACCATGGCTGCCGGCATACCAGATCCCGGGAACGCCCAGCCGTGCTGTCACGTCGGCGAGATCACGGCCGCTGAGCACCGCGACGGGGCACTGCGCGGCCAGCTGAATGAGCGCCTCGGCCGCACCGGCGACGGGGCGGGCCGCGTCGGGATCGTTGACGATGTCGGACAGGGTGCCGTCGAAGTCGTAGAACACCGCGGGCCGGTGGGCGGTGAGGCCAGGTGCCTGCAGTGCGTCCGGAAGTTCGGACATCCGGCGGTCGCCGGTGCGCACCCGCACATCCGCCAGTTCGGTGACGACGGCGTCGGCGCCGCAGCGACGCAGCGCGTCCCCGTGTCCGTTCCAGTCGACGCCGATCACCAGCGCGAACCCGCTCTCGCGCGCCGCCGTGGCGCCGGCAGGGTCGACGGCGACGACGACGCACCTGCCCGGTCGCACCGTCAGCCGATCGGCCGCGTCGCGCAGGGCGTCTCGGCAATCACCGCTGGACGAAAACACCCCGGTACCGACCCGGGCTTCGCGTAGCTGCCCGATCAGCGGCTCGGCGGACTCAGCTGACGAGTCGAAGAGGACCGCATCGTGGCGGCGCGGGTCGATGGTGACCGACATCATCCCACCTTCTCACGGTGGTCAATGCCGACGGATCGGGCTCAGCGGCGCACCGGGGACGCGGCCGTGCGGCCGCGCGCACCGCCGGTCCGGGCGCCGGTCACACGCCTGCGGCGGTCCCTGGAGAACAGCAGAACGGAGTCTTGGCTGAGTGCCACCAGACGCGCCATCCCCAGCTCGATACCGGCGGCAAGTCGCGCCATGTCGGGCTCGGCGGCGTAGTCGGCGGTGATGCCGAATACCAGCTCGTCGCCGTAGCTCAGCACCGCGACCCCGGTGCTCAACTCCTGGGCGGTCGGTGGGATCGGCAGCAGCCGGTCCAACGTTTGACTCATCAGCCGTAGCCGGTGGCGCGGCCCGGTCATGTCGGTTGCCAGGGTCACCACACTGCGCGGCGAGAGCCGGGTCAACGCTTGGATCGCCTTGGTACACAGTGAAAAAGGCGGGTATTGCGAAAGTCCTGCGGGGTTGTCCCGGCCGCTCTGCCGGCCCAGGTGCAATTGGGTGTGTACCGTGCGCAGTCGCTTGATCAGGTCTTCCTGCTCGACGGGCAGATACGGCAGTTGGATGGCGATCTGGCGGTCGGTCTTGTCGAGAACCCGCAATGACGCCGGACGCGGTTGGTTGCCGCGGTTCAGCAGTAGGGTCCGAACGCCCTCACTGATGGCCGTAAGCGCGACGTCGTCGGCGGTGACCCCGAACTTGCGGCACACCCTGTCGACGTCGGCGAGCGGAACTCGCACCGTGTGATAACGCCGCATGGTGATCAGCGGTCCGGTCAACGACGTGCGCGGCACCGGCCAGGTCACAGTGCGGGCGGCCGCCTGGAACAGGGTTGTGGTGACGGCGGCGGCAGTTCGCCACAGCGCATCGGCCCGGCTGCGCGCGCCGGTGTGCGGAGCCGGAAGCGGTGTCACGGCACCGCGATTGGCGAAGGTGTCGTCGTCGGCATCGTCGCAGAGGCCGGTGAGGAGCTGCGCGGCCGAGATGCCGTCCGCCATGCATGGATGGATTTTGAGCAGGATCGCCCAGCGATTGTCGTTGAGGCCCTCGATGATCCAGCATTCCCACAGCGGGCGGTCCACGTCGAGGGGCCGGGTCAGGGCGTGAGCAATCGCCCGGAACAATTCGGCGTCGTCGCCCGGGCTGGGCAGCGCCATCCGTTGCATGTGCTGGGCCGGATCGAATTGCGGATGTTCGACCCACTCGGCCCGGAGCACCTGCGCGTATCGTGGCATTGATCGAAGCCGCTGGGCCAGAACGTCTTTGAGTAGATCGAAGTCAGGCACGACGCCGTTGACGACCGCCACCGCACCGGTCGCCAGGCTCGGGTGCCACTGCGAATCCCCGGCCTTGAGCCAGCCGGTGTCTAATGTGGTCAGTTGTGCCATGCCGGGTTCCCCACCGCCTTTTGTGAATCCGTCCAGTATCCGTCGTGAGCGCCCGGCTGCGATAGGCCTGCCAGGTTAAGAACGCGTTTTGCGAGTTAACGAAGGGTTTACGGCGGCGAACGGGCGGCGGCGGGATGGCATCGACAATCGAACAAATGTTCGATACACTTCTCGCATGGGCTGGGGCAACGGGCCGTCGAGCTGGGCGGAAATGGAGCGGGTGCTGGACGGCAAGCCGCGCCATGCCGGTGCGCCGGTTGCGGCCGAGCCGGCCGATGATGCCGGCTTGGAGGGCCCCTGGTCGCGTCAGCGCGGGACGTACCGGCCGCCAGAGAATGCTCGGGTCCGTTCGCCGGTCGCGTATGCCGAGCTGCATGCGCATTCGGCGTACAGCTTCCTCGACGGGGCCAGTACGCCCGAGGAACTGGTCGAAGAAGCCGCCCGGCTAGATCTGCGCGCACTGGCGCTCGCCGACCACAACGGCCTGTACGGGGCGGTTCGCTTCGCCGAAGCGGCTGCCGAACTCGATATGCGTACCGTGTTCGGCGCCGAGCTGTCGCTGGGATCGGAGGCCCGCACCGAGCAGCCGGACCCGCCCGGCCCGCACCTGCTGGTCCTGGCCCGCGGCCCCGAGGGTTACCGGCGGCTGTCCCGGCAACTGGCCGCAGCCCATCTGGCCGGCGGTGAGAAAGGCAAGCCGCGCTTCGACTTCGACGCGTTGACCGAGGCCGCCGGCGGCCACTGGCACATCCTGACGGGATGTCGGAAAGGCCATGTGCACCAAGCACTCTCCGAAGGCGGCCCGGACGCGGCGCAGCGGGCGCTGACCGATTTGGTGGATCGGTTCGGTGCGCATCGGGTCAGCGTCGAGTTGACCCACCATGGTCACCCGCTCGACGACGAACGCAACGCGACGCTGGCCGGGCTGGCGCCACGCTTCGGCGTCGGCGTCGTCGCTACCACCGGAGCGCATTTCGCCCACCCGTCACGCAGCCGGCTGGCCATGGCGATGGGCGCGATCCGCGCCCGGCAGTCCCTGGATTCCGCCGCCGGGTGGCTGGCGCCGCTGGGTGGCTCGCATCTGCGGTCCGGCGAGGAGATGGCTCGGCTATTCGCTTGGCGCCCCGAGGCGGTGACCGCCGCCGCCGAGCTGGGCGAGCAGTGCGCGTTCGAGTTGGCGCTCATCGCGCCGGCGCTGCCGCCGTTCGACGTACCCGACGGGCACACCGAGGACAGCTGGCTACGGCAGTTGGTCATGGTGGGCGCCCGTCACCGCTACGGACCACCCGACGGTGCGCCGCGCGCGTACGCCCAAATCGAGCATGAGCTGAAAGTCGTCGCCCGGCTGAGATTTCCGGGCTACTTCCTGGTGGTGCACGACATCACCCAGTTTTGTCGGAACAACAACATTCTGTGTCAGGGCAGGGGATCGGCGGCCAACTCCGCGGTCTGTTATGCCCTCGGCGTCACGGCCGTCGACCCGGTGGCCAACGAGTTGTTGTTCGAGCGCTTCTTATCACCGGCCCGCGACGGCCCACCCGACATCGACATCGACATCGAGTCGGATCAGCGGGAAAAGGTCATCCAGTACGTCTACGACAAATACGGCCGTGACTACGCCGCCCAGGTCGCCAATGTCATCACCTACCGGGGACGCAGTGCGGTGCGCGATATGGCCCGCGCGCTGGGCTTCTCGCAGGGCCAGCAGGATGCGTGGAGCAAGCAGATCAGTCATTGGAACGGGCAGGCCGCTGAGGTGGACGGCATCCCCGAGCAGGTGATCGACCTGGCCACCCAGATCCGGAATCTGCCGCGGCATATGGGCATTCATTCCGGCGGCATGGTGATCTGCGATCGTCCGATCGCCGACGTGTGCCCGGTGGAGTGGGCGCGCATGGAAAACCGCAGCGTCCTGCAATGGGACAAAGATGACTGTGCGGCAATCGGTTTGGTGAAGTTCGACCTGCTCGGGCTGGGCATGCTCTCGGCACTGCACTACGCCATAGACCTGGTGGCCGAACACAAGGGCCTCGAGGTGGACCTGGCCAAGCTCGATCTTGCCGAACCGGCGGTGTACGAAATGCTGGCCCGCGCCGATTCCGTCGGCGTGTTCCAGGTGGAGTCGCGTGCACAGATGGCCACTTTGCCCAGGCTGCGACCACGGGAGTTCTACGACCTGGTGGTCGAGGTCGCACTGATCCGTCCCGGACCCATCCAGGGAGGGTCGGTGCACCCCTACATCCGGCGGCGCAACGGCGTCGACCCGGTCGTCTACGAACATCCGTCGATGGCGCCGGCATTGCGGAAGACGCTGGGAGTACCGCTTTTTCAGGAACAGTTGATGCAGCTTGCGGTCGACTGCGCCGGCTTTTCCGCCGCCGAGGCCGACCAGCTGCGTCGTGCCATGGGGTCCAAGCGCTCCACCGAACGCATGCAGCGGCTGCGCGGGCGGTTCTACGACGGCATGCGTGCGCTGCACGGCGCCCCCGACGAGGTGATCGACCGGATCTACGAAAAGCTGGAAGCGTTCGCCAATTTCGGCTTCCCGGAAAGCCATGCGCTGAGCTTCGCGTCGCTGGTGTTCTACTCATCGTGGTTCAAGCTGCACCACCCGGCGGCGTTCTGCGCGGCGCTGCTGCGCGCCCAGCCGATGGGTTTCTATTCACCCCAGTCGCTGGTGGCCGACGCGCGCCGGCACGGTGTGGTGGTACACGGTCCCGACGTCAATGCCAGCCTGGCGTACGCGACTCTGGAAAACGCGGGTATGGAGGTCCGGCTGGGACTGGGCGCCGTCCGCTACATCGGCGACGACCTCGCCGAGAAGCTGGTCGACGAGCGTAAAGTCAACGGCCCGTTCGCCTCGCTGCTGGACCTGACATCCCGGGTGCAACTTTCCGTGCCGCAGACCGAAGCGCTCGCGACGGCCGGGGCGCTGGGCTGCTTCGGGATGTCGCGGCGGGAGGCGCTGTGGGCCGCCGGCGCCGCCGCCACCCAACGGCCGGACCGGCTGCCCGGGGTGGGTGCCCACGGTGCTGATGGGTCGCACATCCCGGCGTTGCCGGGAATGAGCGAGCTGGAGCTGGCCGCCGCCGACGTGTGGGCCACCGGAATCTCCCCGGACAGCTATCCCACCCAGTTCCTGCGGGCCGACCTGGACGCGATGGGGGTGCGCCCCGCCGACACGCTGGGATCGGTGCCCGACGGCGACCGGGTGCTGATCGCCGGTGCGGTGACCCATCGGCAGCGGCCTGGGACGGCCCAAGGGGTGACCTTCATCAACCTCGAAGACGAGACCGGGATGGTCAACGTGCTCTGCACACCGGGGGTGTGGGCACGGCACCGCAAGCTGGCGAATACGGCGCCGGCGCTGCTGATCCGCGGCCAGCTCCAAAACGCCAGCGGCGCAATCACCGTCGTGGCCGAGCGGCTGGGCCGCATCAGCCTGGCGGTGGGCTCGAGGTCCCGCGACTTCCGCTGAACCTCGGCGCCGACAGTGAAATCGGCGATGTGCCACACCCGCCGAGAGCCTGACACCCAGGAACGGCTGGTGACTAGGCCGGGTTGCCGTCGCTGCCGTGAGCGCCGTTGAAGGTATCGCCGCCGAGGCCGGCTTTGCCGGGGGCGCCGTTGGTGCTGTCAGCGTTACCGGTGCCGATGCCGCCTGCTTTTCCGCTGCCGGGGGTGCCATGGATGCCGCCGGCGCCGCCGGTGCCGCCGCCACCGCCATTGCCGGAGTTGCCCTGCTGGCCGGCCAGCAACCCGCCACGTCCGCCGGCGCCGGCATGCCCCCCGTCACCGCCGTCGCCGCCGGTTCCGCCATGGCCAGCGTCACCACCAGAGCCACCGTTACCGCCGTGGGCGTCGAAGGGGGTGAACGACGTGCTCTTGGCGTTGCCGCCGAGGGCGCCGTCCCCGCCGATGCCACCGTCGCCGCCGGCACCGCCCAAGCCTCCAGTGCCACCGTTGCCGCCGTTGCCGCCGTTGCCGAGCAGCCAGCCGCCGGCGCCGCCATCACCGCCGGATCCCGCGGCGCCACCGTGCCCGCCGGTTCCGCCGGTTCCGCCGCTGCCGCCGGTGCCGCCGCCGCCCCCGTACGCCTGGGTGCCTAGAGCGCTGTTACCACCTTGATTGGCGGGGCTGCCGCCGGCGCCACCCATACCGCCGGTGGCGC
>NZ_MVIF01000158.1 GCF_002086675.1 Mycobacterium persicum | reverse complement strand
CTATGGGCGACCACCAGATCACCACCGAAGGTGTATTCACCTACAAAACCAACGACGACGGACAGTTGGTGGCCCTGCGGGCCTACTGGGAGATGGACCGCGCCGCCGCAACGGCCAAAAAAATCTAGTCCAAGCCTCCCCGTCACGCCTACACTCTCAGGCGTGCCTACTGAGCTGCGTTACGAGCGCTGGTTTCTCCCCTTCTCGGTACCGCTCGGCTGTGGGCCCAAGCACAGCGAGGTGCGCGTCCAGGACGGCGTTCTGTGCGTCAAGTTCGGCTGGGGCTTCAACGCCGAGATCCCCGTGGCGTCCATCAAAGACGTCAAGCCGAACAACGACCGGGTGTACTCCTGGGGTGCCCACGGGTTCCGGGGCCGCTGGCTGGTCAACGGCTCCTCCAAGGGCATCGTGGAGCTGACCATCGACCCACCCACGCGGGCAAAAGTCATGGGCGTGCCGGTCACGCTGAAAACGTTGTACGTCAGTGTGACCGACCCCGATGCATTGATCGCGGAAGTCAGCGGCAAGGCCTGACATCGGTCGGCAGTTCATCTGCCGACGCTCGGCTTTGGCGCCGGCGGCTTCGAGTCCCCGCCAGGGCTGCCCGGCTCAACTTGCGCTATGGGCAACGCCCATGCGGGTAGTGTCCAGGTGTCGCGATCAAAATGCTGGTGAGGGAGCTGGCTGTGGGTGCAGGGGAATTCAGGCGTAACCGGCTGTTGAACCAGCGCACCCTGGCTATCGTGGGCGTCGCGGTAGTCCTGGTGGCCATCCTCGCAGCTGTTGGGCACCTGGGCTTCTTCCGTACCTCATCCAAGGAGGCCGCGCCCAGCCAGGGCGGTCCGTCGACCGTCCCAGCCGCGCCCAAGCAGGTCGTGCTGCCGCTCGAGGTGGGCGATCCCGACGGGGTGGCGGTGGACGGTAAGGGCGATGTTTACGTCGCCGACTCAAGCAACAACCGGGTGTTGAAGCTGGCGGCCGGTTCCGATAAGCAATCCGAGTTGCCGTTCACCGGCCTCAACCGCCCGGCTAGTTTGGCGCTGGACGTCAGCGGCGCCATATACCTTGTCGACGCATACAACAACCGGGTACTCAAGCTGCCAGCGGACTCCCCCACGCCGGCTGAGTTGCCTTTCGCCGGCCTGAGCTCTCCCCATGGTGTTGCGGTAGACCGCAACGGCAACACGTACGTCGTGGACTCCGGCAACAACCGGGTATTGGAACTTCCCGCCGGTTCGAACAACCCCGCCGAGCTGCCGTTCATCGGCCTTCGTCACCCGTTGGGCACGGCAGTAGACGACGCCGGCACCGTGTATGTCGCCGACAGCGAAAACAACCGCGTGGCAAAGCTTGCCGCTGGTGCGACCAACCCGGTCTACCTGCCGTTCACCGAACTCAACTTTCCTCACGGTGTGGCGGTGGACCGCAAAGGCGGCGTCTACGTCACAGACTTGAACAACAACCGGGTTTTGAAGCTGGAGGCCGGCTCGAACACCCCATCGACACTGCCCTTCACCGACCTCGACTTCCCGTACGGCGTGGCAGTCGACGATGCAGGCAACGTCTACGTGACCGACTTTCACAAACGCGTGGTGAAACTGTCGATAAACTAACGGGTTCGCCGCCCGGATTAGGTCGACTGGGAAATCCCCTACAGTGCACAAGGATTCAAGCTTCGCACTGGCCGCCCGAACTGGGGCCAGGCTAGATCGGCTCCAGGCCGGTCAGATGCCGCTGGGCTAGGTCACGATAGGCCTGCGGATTGAGGTTGACCCAGGTCTCGGCTGCCGTTCCTTCGATCGGTCCTTTCACCTTGGCCGGTGCTCCGACCGCCAGGACGCCGGCAGGAATCTGGGTGCCGGCCACCACCAAGGCCCCCGCCGCCACCATGCTGCGCGCGCCGATCACCGCGCCGTCCAGCACGGTGGCGTGGTTGGCAATTAACGCCTCTTGTCCGACGTGCGCCCCATGGATCACGCACAGGTGGGCAATCGTCGCCCCGGGCCCGACGTCCACCGGGATACCCGGCGGCGCATGCAACACCGAGCCGTCCTGAACATTGGCGCCTTCGCGCACCACGACAGGCGCGTAGTCGCCTCGCAACACGGCGTTGTACCAAACCGACGCTCCCGCTTCGACGGTGACATCGCCGATCAGCGTCGCGGTGGGGGCAACAAACGCGGTGGGATCGACGCGCGGAGAGCGGCCCTCAAATGTGTATAGCGGCATCGTTTACATATACCGCACCATGCATATGCTGTGGCCAGGCGCGCCGCCATTGCACTCACCGGCCTCAAAACTGTAACGTGTTCTAGTTAGTGGTTCAGTGATGCGGAGGTGACAGCGTGAGTACCGGCACAAGTAGCGTCGGCGTCCGGGAGATCGATGCCGGAACCTTGCCGACCAGGTACGCGCGGGGTTGGCATTGCCTCGGTGTCGCCAAGGATTTCATGGACGGCAAGCCGCACGGGGTGGAAGCGTTCGGCACCAAGCTGGTGGTGTTCGCCGACTCTAACGGCGACCTGAAGATCCTCGACAACTACTGCCGTCACATGGGCGGTGACCTGTCCGGAGGCACCATCAAGGGCGACGAGATCGCCTGCCCGTTCCACGACTGGCGCTGGGGCGGCGACGGCCGCTGCAAGCTGGTGCCATACGCCAAGCGCACCCCCAAGACCGCGCGCACCCGGTCCTGGGAGACCGACGTGCGCGGCGGCCTGCTCTTCGTCTGGCACGACCACGAAGGCAACCCGCCGGACCCGAGTGTAAGGATCCCCGACATTCCCGAGGCAGCCAGCGACGAATGGACGGACTGGCGGTGGAACCGCATCCTCATCGAAGGGTCCAATTGCCGCGACATCATCGACAACGTCACCGACATGGCGCACTTCTTCTATATCCATTTCGGGTTGCCGACGTACTTCAAGAACGTCTTCGAGGGTCACATCGCCTCGCAGTATCTGCACAACGTGGGTCGCCCGGACGTGGAGGGTCTGGGAACCGCGTACGGCGAAGCGCACCTGGATTCCGAGGCGTCCTATTTCGGGCCGTCGTTCATGATCAACTGGCTGCACAATAGCTACAGCGGCTACAAGTCCGAGTCGATCCTGATCAATTGCCACTACCCGGTGACTCAGGACTCGTTCGTGTTGCAGTGGGGTGTGATCGTCGAAAAGCCCAAAGGCATGGACGAGAAGATGACCGACAAGCTGTCGCGGGTGTTCACCGAAGGCGTCAGCATGGGGTTCATGCAGGACGTCGAGATCTGGAAGCACAAAACCAGAATCGCGAACCCGCTGCTGGTCGAGGAAGACGGTGCGGTCTATCAGATGCGTCGCTGGTATGAGCAGTTCTATGTAGATGTGGCCGACATCAAACCCGAAATGGTGGAGCGCTTCGAGATGGAGGTGGACACCACTCGGGCCAACGAGTTCTGGAGGGCCGAGGTCCAAAGAAACCTGGACGCAAGGAAACCCGCCGACGGCGTGCCCGCCGAGCAGCACTGACGGTCATGAGCCCGTCCGACGATCAACCTGTTCCCGACGTCGATCGGCTGGCCCGTTCGATGCTGCTGCTGCGCGGTGGGCATCATGACCACCATACGGTATCCGAGGACCACGCGGGGCGTCGATCGCCTTCCAAGACATGGGATTTCGCCAACGATCCGCAACGCGCCGCCGCGGTACGGGAAGCCAGCCGGGCCGACCGTGAACGTTATCTGACCGGCGGCTTGCAACCGGTGGATTGCCGATTCTGTCACGTCACCGTCACCGTCAAGCGACTCGGGCCGGGTCATACGGCGGTGCAATGGAATACCGAGGCCGTGCAGCGCTGCGCGCATTTCGCCGAAGTGCGGGCGTCCGGCGGCAACACCGCACGCACCAAGGCCTGCCCGAAAATGAGCGACAGCATCGACCACGCCATCGCCGAGGGCTATCTGACCGAGGAACAGCGGGACTGAACACCCGCCGGTAAGGCCTTGAGGAAGGCTCATCCGTCACGGCCGGCCTCGGACGTCGCCAGCCTTTGCCGGGATCACCGGCACCCGCAGCCTTGCTGGCCGTTGCGGTCCCCAGTGCAACATGCACCGCGCGGACGGGCTTGGCAGGTAACGGGCGGGGAAGGCGCCGAAGAGCGGATTGCGTGGGGCCAGTTGACGACCCGCGACCAGCAGGCGGATGCGGTCGCCGGCATGGAAGACCGTGGCCGATGGCCCCAGTGCGACCTCGACCGGAACGACCTCACCGGGCGAGAGGGGTTGGCGCCGTTGAAAAGTGTGCACCGGTTCGTACATCGTGGAGCGCTCGGTGTCGATCTCACGCAGCGAGGCGCGCTGCCAACCCGTCGTCACCCGATCGCGGCCGAAACCATATGAGCCTTCGAACGAAACCCATTTCCTGCCAACCCATTTCTCGACACCGACGAACAGTGCGACGTCGTCGGCGCCGTCGACTGAGACCCATAGCACCAGGCTCATCGGGCCGGTGAGTTCCAGATCGCTTTGCACCGGGAAGGTGAATGCCGCGGCGCGGCGACGAGTGTGGAAGGTGACCGATCCGTCGACCGTCGGCGCTGCGGTGTCCAGATATCCGTTGTCGGCGAGGTAGAGATCGCACCATTGGGTACGGTGCAGCGGCCATTCACGTTCGGTACGGACCTGGGCGATGACGTCGCGCTGCTCGCGCACCTCGAGGCGGACCGGCGGGGGTTTGGGCACGTCGCGTTGCCTGAGGTAGCGATCAAAAAACGTCAGCTGAGCCCGTCGCGCCTCGTCGCCGTAGAACGTTGCCCATTTGCCGCCGCGATGCGTGTAGACGAATTTCTCGGTGGCGCTGACCTTTTCGAATGCCCGGAAGGATCCGCGGCTGTGCAGGTTGTTGTCGGAGAAGCTCGCGCAGACGAGCATGGGCACCGTGATCCTGGCGAGGTCCGGGACCAGCGATTGCCACCACTGATCTAGCAGCGGGTGTGCCCTGCGCAGCCTGCCGACGTCTTCGGAAGTGCGCATGACCCGTTTGACGATGGCGACCCAGATTCGGGAAAAGCCTTTCTCGGCAATTCCTCCCGGTGTGAAAAGGTCGCGGTAGGCGTCGGTGAACCCCTCCCAGGGACAGATCGCCTTGAGACTCGGCGGGTGCAGCGCGGCCGCCTTGAACTGTGAAAGGGCCAGGTAAGAGACCCCCAGCATGCCGACGTTGCCATTGGACCATGACCGGGCGCCCGCCCACTCGATCAGGTCGTAGACGTCGCGGCCCTCTTGATCGGAAAGCAACGCACCGACCCCGTCCGAGGTGCCGGCCCCCCGCAGGTCGGCGTTGACGACGGCATATCCCTGCGCTACCCACCAGACCGGATCTGGCGCCTCCCAACTGGTTTCGTTGGAGATTTCGATGGGCGCGGTTTGGCGCAGGACGCGAAACTGGGGGTTGATGCTCCACCGGCCCCAGATGCGCTTGGGCAGCCGGTCCTTTCCGTAGGGGTGTGCCGCCAGGATCACGGGGAACGGTCCCGGGCCAGGGGGGCGATAGACGTTGGCCCGCAACACAACACCGTCGCGCATACAGATAGCGACGTTTCGGTCCACCATGAGGTCCGGCGGTGCTGCCGCGACATCCACCGGCGGCCGAAGGATCCCCTGCAGCCGGGCCGCGGCATACCGGGCGGCCCCGAGTCGTTTCCAGGGACGGTCGTGGCTGGGGTACTCCGCTGACACCGCCGGCATAGTGGGCTCCTGGGTGCGCGGTCGGATGGATTGCGGCGCAATTTGGCTGGCCATCAGGAGATCATCCGCTCTACGGTGTCACGGAGTGCGACGGCCGATCGCGCCGGGCAGACGCTTACCGGATCGCCGGCCAACGCGGGTCCAACGTGGTGGCGCGGCTGGAATCGCGACCACCGACAGCGGCGGGTCAGCCGGGACACCGTGATGTCGCAGCGGCGCCCGTGCGGATGCGGGCATTGACCATAATCGCCGGGGCGGCGCCATCGGCACAGGTAGATCGGAGCTTGCCGGCCCATTGCGACTCCTCATTGCACTCTATTGAGTGACACTCAATTGTGTTAGAGTGTCACTCTAGCACGGTGGAGTAGGCTTCGGCAGGTGGAACAGAAGCGGCCCCGCAATACGACCCGATTACGCGAAGCCGCGGCGGCCTCGCGGGCAGAGACCCGCCGGCTGCTGCTGGAAGCTGCCGCCGAAGAATTCACCCGGGTCGGCTATGTCGCCGCCACGGTCAACCGAATCGCCGAGCGCGCCGGGGTCACGGTGCAGACGCTCTACCTCGCGTGGGGAAGCAAACGCGCGTTGCTACGCGGCTACCTCGACAGCACACTCGCGCCCGGAACGGTTCCGTCAGCGAAACACTTTTCCTCCCAAATACATTGCGATGATCCCGGTGGCACATTGGCGCAGATTGCGAAACTGTTCTGCGGTGTGGCGCAGCGCTCGGCAATCGCGTGGCGGGCCTACCGCGACGGAGCGGCAGTCGACAAGGCGATCGCCGAGGAATGGCAGCAGCTTCAGGCGCTGCGGCGCGCAACGTTCAGCGAGCTGCTGGCGACCATTCCAGACGATGCGCTGCAGCTCCCGCGGGAAGACGCCGTCGACACCGCGTGGGCGATCGCCGGTCCGGCCAGCTACGAGCTGTTGGTCTCGGGCGCCGGCTACTCACTCCAACGTTTCGAGGTTTGGGTCACCACGACCCTCCGCAACGCCCTGCTCAAACCTTCGGCGCTAAAGGTAGGCGCCTAACCATCGGCAGCAGCCGCCGAGTTGACTAGCCGCAACTGGCCGGTATTCAGCAGACCCGCGGGCGCAGATGACCGATTAGCGTTGCACAGCAATTCCTTTCGATTCGCGGTGACGACTGGCCCAGTAATAGCCCCGGGCTCATCGGCCAGCTGCGTCCCGCTTGCCACGGGTCCGGCGGGTAGCGCCGATACTTTTGTTTCACGCAAGGCTTTGTTCAAAACCTTCTGCTAGACGCGTTACCACCTTCCGGCGCACGCTGCTGGCAAGCGCTCGCCAAGCGGCGTGCCGGGCCTACGTGGCGGAAGGAAAGATGATGTCGTTCATCAATGTGGCACCCGACTTCGTGGCGGCCGCGGCCTCGGATCTGGCTGGGATTGGTACTGCGATCAGTGACGCCAACGTGGCTGCGGCAGCGCCAACCACGACCATCCTGGCCGCCGGTGCCGATGAGGTGTCGGCGGCCATCGCGGCACTGTTCGGTAACCATGCCCAGCAATACCAAGCGCTGAGCGCGCAAGCAGCGGCTTTTCACGACCGATTTGTGCAGGCGCTGAGAGCTGCCGCGGGCAGTTACGGGGCCGCCGAGGCGGCCAACGCTTCGCCCCTGCAAACCCTGGAGAACGACGTGCTGGGCGCCATCAATGCCCCCACCCAAGCGCTGTTGGGACGTCCGCTGATCGGCAACGGCGCCAACGGAACCGCGCCGGGACAGGCCGGTGGCGCCGGCGGGCTGCTCTTCGGCAACGGCGGTAACGGGGCCGTCGGCACCAATGCCG
>NZ_MVIF01000157.1 GCF_002086675.1 Mycobacterium persicum | reverse complement strand
ACCGGATTATCCCTGCTCAGAGCACCATTCTTCGTTCAAGACACACCATCAAGATCAACCGGCGCGAAAGCCCGAGGCTAACTGGCGACCTTCGTCAGCGATGCGGTATCCGCACGCATTGACGTCGATGACCACATTGGACACCGCGCTCAGCGCCCGCTGGCAGCCCCAGTTGTTATTGGCTCCGACTTGAAGCTCGCTGAGCGTGATTGTCGGCGGCTCGCCGTTGAGACTCGCCAAGGCCCACTTGACGGTGTTGCCGGCGGTGTTCGTGGCGCTGATCGCCTGGTTGGCGCAGCTTTTCCACTTGTCGGCCGAATTCTGCACGAATTGATCGGCCTTGTCGGCAGACGGAAACGTCACCGCCGCCTGGGTGACCCAGTGGGCATGGTAACGCCCCGGCTCATACACGAGTTGGACTCTCAGTGCGGTCTGGCCGCTGCCCGCATACACGAGGTCCTGCACGGCATAAAGCGCCCCCTGGCACTCCGGGTGCGACAACTTGATGGGTGTGGGGTCCAACCGGTAACCCGTTTCCATCGTTTCCATGGTTGAAGCACCCATGACGGCGTTGATCTCAGCCGCGCTGAGCAAAATGCCGTCCAATTGTTCGGGCGTCGTCAGGGGCGGCGGCGGTGACGTGCTCGGCGGCAGGACGGCCGACGGCGCCGGGGGCCCAGCAGTGTGGCCCGGCTGCGGCCCGCGCCGGTTTGTCAGTAGCACGGTGACCGTCACCACCACCAGGATCACGGCAACGCCAGCCGCGCCGACGGCCGCTATGACCGGCCACCGGATCACCCGCGGGGTCCTGACCTTCCCGAAGACCTTCTTGGCGACCTTCTTCGGCGGCTGCGGCACATCGTGATAGCCGGGAAACGCCTCGATCACCGGGGGTAGTGGCGGTCCGTTCGCGGCAGAGAAGTATTCCGGAGCCGGCTCGGGCTGCCCAGTTGTCCCGCCGGGCTCCACGTCGTTTGCGCCCGCAGGTTGCCGCGGTAATCCCTCGGATCTCAACTCGTCGAAGGGATTAGGCTGCGGCGCCGGCGATTGCGGATCCCCATCGTTGGACACTTACCATTCCTCCCACGCGCTGCATATCTCGGAACATATCGACGCGAACCCCGGCCGGCATGGGGAAACCTACAGGTGCCGGCGAGAGTCGCCAAGGCGGGCGTACCGGGTTCGCTCTGATTACGGGACGATTCTTGGGCGACCTCCCCATTGATAGCCATCGGAGCTGACCCGGCGCAGCGGATCCGTACAGCGGAATGGGCAACGCCGCGCACGTTCAAGCGGTTGCCATCCGGGGGCTGACCCAGCGCCGATACCACGATGTTGCGGTGCAGCAAAGGCATTCCTGTGCAAGGGTTTTCGGCTGCGGCCATAACCGAGCCACTTGCAGTCAAGGACCCTTGAGGCAATGCAGCCTAACCGGCACCACCACGATGACCTCGCAGTTGCTGACGTCCACGCCGGCCGCGCAGCGCCCCAGCGCGGTGGGAGCCGAACAACCTTGCGGGCCAAACGATCTCGGTATCCGAGTACGCGCTGATCCCGGTGGGCTATGACGCCTTCTGATGCCAGATGGGCTATCGCCGAGCGATGGAGCGCCGGGGCCTACCTTCAGCCAGCGGTTGCGGAGTCGAACGCAGGTCAGGTCGAGCATGACCGCCAATTCCGTGCGCCGGCATTCGGTCGCCCGGGCCGAAGCTGAGGGGCCACCGGCGCGCCGCAGCGAATTCTCAATTCTGCTCACGTGCATTGAGCAATCAACGCCTCTGACGCCGACACTAGCGGCGGCGGCACCGCACCCTGCACATTGCCCGGTGCCCGCCGGCCGCCGGCCGCCGACGGCCTATCGTGCTATTGCCCCTTAACTTTGGCGGCCATTTTGTCGGCTATCTGGCCGCCTTCATTAGTGATGAACCATTTGCAGGCGTCGACGTCGATAACCACATTGGACACCGCGCTCAGCGCATGCTGGCAGCCCCTGTTGTTACTTGCCCCCACCTGGACGCGGTTCAGCGTGATCGTCGGTGGCTTGCCGTTGAGGCTCGCAAAAGTCCACTTGGAGGGCTGACCGCTGACGAATGTTTCGGTGACCGTCTGGTTGGCGCAGTTCTTCCACTTGTCGGCCGAATTCTGCACGAACCGGCTGGCCTCGGCGACGGACGGAAAGGTCACCGCGGCCTGGTTGACATGGTAACTGAGACCATTACGGTCGTCGCCGGACACGAATTGACTTCGCACTGCGGTCTGGCCGCTTCCCGCATACAGCTCGTTCAGCACGACAAAAAACGCCCCAAGGCAGTCCGGGTGCGATAGCGTTACGCCTCCTGAGAGTTGCAGCTCCTTCAATATCCAGTTCGTTTCGTCGTGCATGGTTGAATCGCCCATCACGGCGCTGATGTCAGCCACGCTGAGCAGAATGCCGTCCAGTTGCTCGGGCGTCGTTAAGGTCGGCGGCGTTACCGGTGGCGCGGCCGGTGCGCCAGGATTCGGCGCGCGCCGGTGCGTGAGTAGCACGGTGATCACCGCCACCACCAGGATCACGGCAATGCCGGCCACGCCAATGCCCACTCCGACCGGCCATCGGATCACCCGCGAGCCGACAACCGTCGTGCCGACCTTCCGCGGCGGCTGCTGCCCACCCCGAGAGCCAGGAAACGCTTCGATCACTGGGGGCAGGGACGGGCCGTTCGCCGCCGAAAAGTCTTCCGGCAGGGGCTCTGCGGGTTGTGGGCCTATGGCGGCGTCGCCGAAGCTCCCGGACCCGGCGGACCTTACATTCTCGAAAGGATTAGGCTGCGGCCCCGGCGATTGCGGATCCCCATCTCCTCCCACGCAGCGCACAGCCGGATCATATCGACGCGAACCCGGCCGGCATGGGGAAACCCACTAATGCCGACACGAACCGCCAAGGCCGACATGTCGGGCTTGACCGAAACTACGGGGACGGTTTGTGCGCCCCCGTCGATAGCCACTGGATAAGGCGAGTCATTGCAGCAAGACCGCCGGGACCGTTACAACACCCCAAAGCTGGAGGTGACCCAGCGCAGCGGATCCGTGCAGCGGAACGGGGCAATGCCGCGCACGTTCAGGCGGTTGCCGTCCGGGGGTTGGCCCAGCGCCGATACCGCGAAGTAGCGATGCGGCAACGGCTCTCCGGTGGCAGGGTGTTCGACCGCGGTGACAACCGAGCCGCCTTGCAGCCGCAGCAATAGGCTGCGGACTTCCTCGTGGAGAAGTTGTCCGTCGGCATCGTCGTACTGTCTGTTTGCGGAGCTGTCACGCAGGTACGACGCGCCGGAGTTGGACATGACGTAGCTCCAGTCCGAGCCCTCGACGTCGCGTAGCGCCCGCAACGCGTCGAACTTCGACACGATGACCGCCAGTTTGGGCCGTCCCGCGCCGACCGCCAGCATCACGTTGCTCAGTACGGACCGCGGATCTCCGCCGGTCGACGACGGCGCCGGCAGCAAATCCTGCAGTTGATCACGAACTCCCTTGACTCGCAACGGGTCGAACATGAAAAACACGGCGTCCGCGTCGGCGAAGAATCGGAAATGCGGAGCGTAGGTATTGCCGGCCTCCAGGTCCTCGCCGGCCACGTCCCGCAACACCACGAAGCTCGGCACCCCAAGCCACGCCCCGACGCTGAAAATGAGTGGTTCGCGTTGAGGCGAAGCCTGTGTTCGCACTGTGGGGGTTGGTGGGATGAGCCCTCGCTGAACATACAGCGGCTGCTCGTAATTGACGGCGTACGCCTGGGCCGAGGCCTGGGTGGTGGGGCTCATCGACACGCTCAAGGTTTCGCAGAGCAGCTCCATCTGCTTGATCAAGACGGCGATATAGATGCTCTTACCCGTTGCCCGGGCCCCGGCCATCGCAATGCACACCGCCTGACCCTGACGCCATCCCCCGGGAAGTTCGAAGTGGCAGACAGGGCAGATCTCGACGACGGGCAGTCCGTTCATCGCGGCGCTGGCGTCTGCCGCCGTGTGCAGCCGACCCCGGTAGCCCGGCGGTCGCTTGGCGTCGTACACCGGCGGCGACGTGACGGCCGCGCCGTAGTAGGCCGATGCGGCCGCATCCGCATAACGGGGGACCCCGGCGACACGCGGGTCCACTATCCACGCGTAATGGTCATCGCCCAGGACCGAGAAGCAGCGCGGGCACTTCGTCACATCAGGCCCCGCACCAGTGAGATCGCGATGCGTTCCAGCACCGCCGGCTGGCTGAGCACCTCAGCGGCGGCGTCGGCACCCGGGCGGGGCGGACGCAGCACCGCGCAGTCGGTTTCCAGCCGCGGATCGTTCGAAATGGCAATGACCGGAAACCGTTGCCGCAGTGTCTGTGTCGGAAAGTCGGTGCACACCACGGTGCGCGCGCCGTTGCCGGCGATTGTCGACCATCGGGCACCGGCGGACCATCGGGGCTCCACGTTGCGAAGGGAATCCGCCAAGGTGCCGGCCGGTTCGGTCGGGACCGGTACGGGTTTCTCCGCGACCAACACGGCTGACACGTCGGTGATGCCGACCGCGTCGGCAACGCCAACCACGATGTCAGCCGCGGCCGAGACGCTTCCGTTGCTGAATGCCGAGCGCATTGAGGCAGAAGCATCCACCGCGATGACGACCGCGTGGCTCGACAGCTCGGATCGCCGCCCGACGACCTTCCGGGCGGCCGCGCGGGCGGCGGTCCCGAGCGGGTTAAGCGGCCGGTCGGCCACCGCGCTGACCGCGATCTCGATGCGGGTCCCGGTCGGTGTCAGCGTGGCTAGTTCGACGTCGCTGTCTCCGGAGACGTCGACCGGTTCGAAGACCACCTGAACGGGATCCACGCCGTCGGCGGTATCGGGTCCGATTGCCAGCTGGACCACGGTGTCCGGCCCGAAAAAGTCGCCCCGGGCCGGTCGCACGCTGACAACAAGCGGGCCGATGACGATCGGCAGGACCGAACGCTGCGACGAGGACCGCACCACGGGTTGATCGGCCGCGGCGTGGACATTCAACACCGCCTCGGCTACCGATCCGGTGATCGACAGGGCCAGTGCCTGACTGGGGATCGTCACGCTTCGGGTGCGTTCACTCATCAGATAGATGGGCATCAGTGCCTCCACTGCGCGGATGCCGCCATGGGATCCAGGTCGCTGGACTGACCGTGGAGCGCGTCGAGCACCATCTCGCGAAAACGTCGCAGCGACGCGGCGTCCGTGGCTGCGCTGATCTGGCCCATCACGTGCACGACGTCGTTGACCTCGTCGGCGTCCCAGGGGAACGTTGCCGCGATGCGGGCGGCCAACCGCCGCAACAGCGGCGCTATCGGATCGGTCCCGGCCGGATGCAGCAGGCTGACCGCGAGAGCCGCGTTGGCGGAGATCACGCGGGTCTCCGCCAAGGCGAATACCTGCTCGGTCACCTCGGTTTGCAGGCTCGGATCGGTCAGCAGGGCGGCGCACACCCGGGGACACGGCGTGCCGACAATGGCACCGACGACCGCCAGCACAAGCAGCCGGCGCGCGAAGTCGTGGTGAACGCGCTCCGGTCCGACCGCGTCAACCGCTTCGTCCCACCTGGGGGTATAGGCGCGCTGATATGTCATGACGTAGCCGCGCGCGACCCAGTCTTGCGGTTCATAAAGCCGTACCACCGCGCATGCGACACCTAGTTCATCTTTGTTGTCGGCAACGACCCGGGAGGCGAGCTCAAACATTTCCGGTGAGTCGGCCGCCCCAACCAGGCCGAGAATGAGTTCCCGAGTCGGCAGGCGCTCCACGACCCGGTCTTCGATCCGATCGAGTTGCGCCGACGGCAAACCGTGGACACGCCGCCACCACGCGTCCGCCTGCCGATCCTGTTCGGTTTCGGGGCCCAGTCGGTGCGCCCGGGCGGCGCGCAGCACAGCCCGGGTCCAATCCTGACTTCCCGGCCGGACCTCGGTCAGCTGCTCCGGCGACGGCGCCGTCACCCCGTCACTGAGCCACTCCAGCACCGAATCGTCGAGTTGCCCCCCGGGCTGATCCGGCGGCTCGCCCTGCCGCATCATCACCGACGCCACAGCCAAGCGACAATCAACGCCGATCCGCCCGCCGAGTTCGAGAATCAGGCGCCGAACCTGCCGTGGGTCCCGCAGCGCCGGCAGGACGTGTTCTTCGAACACCCTGGACAGGTCGTAGTCGATTCCCAACCGGACGAGGATGTCGACGACGAGGAGCACTCGGCCCGGACCCCGATCACCTGCCGCCCGCAGCGCTGCCGGAATCGTCCCCAACAGTTCGGCGGGAACCGCCCGGCCGTGATAGCGAGTCCGGCCCAGCGGGATCGGGTCTGGCCGATCTAGCCACCGGTCGTCGCAGATGGCGCGCGACAGGTACACGGCGTCGGCGACCTGCGCCGTCAGGCCGTCGGGCATCCGCCGTGCCGCTTCCAGCGCATCGGCGGTGCCCGTCCCGGCCGCGGAACGCACTACGTCGCTGATCGTTTGCACGATGGCCGGATCGATGACCGGGCCGGGCGGCGAATGTTGCGTGATCACCGACCGAGCCTCGTCTGCCGCGTCGACGAATCGCTCCCGGGTAGCGATGGACATCGCCATCGGCCACGCCGGGTGCAGGCCGCAATCGTTCACCCCGGCGGAGAACATGTCAATGTCGTTGAGCACCAGCCGCATTGAGTCGGGGTCCAACATGGCTACCTGCGCCATGGCCGACCAAGCGGTGACCTCGATCGGCTGTGCGGCCGCGGTCCGGTGCGGTTGGCCGCCGAATTCTCCCAGCGAAAGTGTGTCGGTCTCGTCGATTGTCACCGCCGCCGCCGGGGCCATCGGGAGGTCATCGCGCGGGATCGCGGTGAGATGTTGACCGATCCGCACGGCGTGCTCGAGCTGATCGGCGCGATCAAAGGTGGAGAAGTTCAGCGACCGCGCAGTTCCCGGCGACATCAGGAAGCTGATCAAACCGATCCATTGTGCGGCGGTTTCGTCCGACTCCGCACCCAGCACGACTGGCGGGCCGCCCTCGATCGCGGCTGCGACGGCATCCATCAGCCCGAACAATGTTGTGAGTCGCCAGGTGGTGGTGTCGTAGGCGAAATTGACCACGCTGCGGCGTGTCACAGTGTCGCCGGGCCCCGGTGGTTGTGCGGGCAGCGCTGCCCCAGCCACGGCCGCACCACCGTAGGGACAAAGCCAGCGCTGCGAACGCCACAGCTCGATAGGCCGATAAGAGTCCTGCGCTGTGCCGGCTTGCCGGTCCAGCATCGCGTGCACGAACACGTTGCCGGGCCGGCCGGTGTGGTCGCTTCCTGCCGGCACCGTGTGCCAATAGCAGGCAGTGTTTCGATTGATGCGGCGATACGCCAGCCGGTGCGGAATACGTTGCAGCTGCGCGGCTGCGGGGAAGGCCGGTATCGGATCGACCGGATTCAGCACAGTCCGGACGCCGGACACCAGCAGCGCTTCTTCTGCGTCGTCGAGGTCGCCGCTGGTTTGCTTCACCCGCCAGCCGCCGGCCGATCCGATGGCGTCGAACGACGTGTAGCTCAGTTGTCCATACCGGGCCGTCATGACGATGTCCGGGTGAGGCGAAGCGCATCGACCGGCGGATCCAGCAGCGCCAGCCGCTGCAACCGCTTCGGGTCGCCCACGTCGGCGAAGAGCCGTATCCAGCCCTGCCGCCCTCTGACGTCGCCAACAAATACCTGGGAGGCGCCGTCGCTTCGCAGCGCCGGCCATTTGAATTGCTTTGCGGGCCGCGCGGCCACCGCACCCTGGTCGCCCAGCGGCGCCACGTCGAGCGGGTCACCGTCGGTGATGCTCAACGGGATTCGTTGAGCATTGTTAACCAGGACGAACGGCGGCGATCCGATGACGTCGTCGGTCTCGGCGCGAATCATGAG
>NZ_MVIF01000156.1 GCF_002086675.1 Mycobacterium persicum | reverse complement strand
GAACCACCATATTTCGCGGGCATTCCTACGTGAGGCATCGACTAATTTTCGCGGGCATATTGACGTGAGGCATCACGGGCACCCTCGCTCTTAGACCGGAACCGACCCGTCCTGAATATGTCGATGGGAAAAATGCGCACTTTGGCTGATGTTCCTCACGCCGAGTCTTGGTCAGCTGTAGAGGGCTTTTGGTTCTCGCGGTGGGTGCGTGGCCGCGAGTCCGTCGATAGTGAGGGAAACTGTGAGCATGACCGCAGCCGAGGTGGCAGCTGGCGAAGGCCTGGGCTGTGCACCTGCCAATACCGTGCGGTCTTGCGAGGCCGAGCGCGGGAAGGCCTCCACGAAGGCCTGTGTGCCACAACTCGCGGTCATGATGTCAGGCACGCATGAGCGGGACGATCAAAGCTGGCTAAGCAAGTCCTTTGAGGGCGCTTATCGTGCAACACGACCTGACATCGCCGGATGGCCGTCGGGGTTCGGTCCTAACTGCCGCAACTCGCTGCACACCAAGACCTGCAACCGGTGGCCATACATGCGGTGTGGCTTCCAGCTCGAAGTCATGATTCAACGATTGTTTTGTGACGAATCAGGCGACAGCGGGACTGGCCAGTCAATTCCGCGAGCCGGGGTGCGCTGGTTGGGTGCCCCTTATCCGATCGCGGCGCATTCGATAGCTGATGATCGTGGCACGGCCCGACTAATGCGGCCGCTCCGTCGGGGCGCAACCTTGGGACCCCTTCGGTGAGCAATGAGCCCGATGCGGGCCGGCCCGCGCGGGTCCTGGTCTCCGACGACCCCGCTGATGTCGCAGTGCTAGAGCGACTTCGTGCCGACCCTACCGTCGAATTTGTTGACCATCTTGGCCGGCAACTGCAGGAATTGTCGAGCTTGCGACCAAAGCCGGATCCGGAGCTGTTCGCCGAGCCGAGCCGATGGGTGCATTACCCGTGGCGACGGGCCGTCGTGGCGGTACTGGGCCCGCGCGCGTTTCGCACCCTGCGGTTGGATCGCAACCGCAATGGGATTACTACCGAAGAGCAGGCTCAGTTGGGTGCACTGCGCATCGGGGTGGCTGGGCTAAGTGTGGGGCATGTGATCGCTTATACGCTTGCCGCCCAAGGCCCATGCGGGCAACTTCGTTTGGCGGATTTCGATTGTCTGGAGCTGTCTAACCACCTCAACAGGGTGCCCGCCACGGTGTTCGACCTTGGAACCAATAAGGCGGAGGTAGCTGCGCGCCGCATCGCCGAGCTAGATCCCTATCTGACATTGCGCGTGTTTGACGCTGGCCTCACCCCCAGACACCGTTGAAGAATTCCTAGAGGGCCTGGATATCGTTGTGGAGGAATGCGATTCGCTCGAGATCAAGACCTGTTTACGTGAGAGCGCCCGCAGCCGTGGCATCCCGGTGTTGATGTCCACCAGTGACCGCGGCCTAGTCGATATCGAGCGGTTCGACTTGGAGCCGCAACGCCCAATATTGCACGGCTTGCTCGGTGACCTTGATGTCCGATCGCTTGCTGCGATGAGCAGCCGTGAGAAGATTCCGTACATCCTGCGATTGCTGGAAGCCAAATGCCTGTCGTCCCGTAACGCGGCTTCATTAGTTGAGATCGATCACACGCTGTCGACCTGGCCCCAGCTGGCCGGAGAAGTGGCACTGGGAGCTTCGGCCCTGGCCGAAGCGGTGCGCCGAATCGGTCTCGGCGAGCAGCTGCATTCGGGTCGCACTCGGATCGACATCGGCGCAGCGCTCAACCAACTCACCGAGCCAGACCAGCCCAGGCACCATGCCGTGAGGCCGAAGCGTGTACAACACCCGGTGGCCGGGGTTGCTGATGTCATCGGCGCTGCCGCGATGCGCGCGCCTTCAGGCGGTAACCAACAGCCCTGGCGCATCGAAGCTCGCTCCGATGCCCTGGTGATTGACGTCGCGCCGGAACACACGGTCAGCCTCGACGTCGGTTACCGCGCCAGCGCCGTCGCGGTAGGGGCAGCGTTGTTCAACGCCAAGGTTGCAGCCGCTGCCTATGGTGTCCTCGGGCCGACGAACTTGGCTGAAAACAGAGGCGGCACGCCGCTGCGGGCTACCTTGACTCTAGGTACCGGACAAGATCCCGGACTGGCTGCCATTTATGAACCCATGCTCGCCCGCGAGACCAACCGCCACCACGGCGAACCGACACCGATCCCGGTCGAAACGATCGACGTGCTTAGGGAAGCGGCGGCCGCCGAAGGCGCGCATGTGCATTTGTTGACCACACGGGACGATATCGCTCGTGCGGCCGCCATCCTAGCTGCTGCTGACCGTATCCGTTTTCTGACGCCACGGCTGCACGCGGAAATGATGTCGGAGCTGCGCTGGCCGGGAGATCCGTTTCCGGACACTGGTATCGAGGTGTGCAGCCTCGAAATGGCTCGCGATCAGCTTGTCGAGTTGGACCTGCTGCGTCGTACGGATGTGATGGAGCTCTTGGCCCAGTGGAGCGCCGGCACTGCGCTGGGCCAAGACACTCACCGTCGCGTCACAGCCAGTTCTGCACTCGCCGTGGTTTTGGTCGCTGGGCGTACGTTGACCGACTATGCTCGCGGCGGATCGACGGTTGAGGCAGTATGGATCGCCGCAAACCGTTACCTGCTTGGCGTGCAGCCGATTTCGCCGGCATTTATCTACACCCATGAAGCGAGCGAGCTGCACGCATTGTCTGCCCAGTTCGCTGATGAGTTGGGCAAGCTACGCAGCGACTTTCACAGTTTGTTCCCCGTCTCGGCCCAAGACTCCATCGCACTGGTGCTCCGATTAACGACCGCCCGGTCCACCTCGGTGCGGAGCCGCCGCAGTCTTGATCGCATCCGAGTGGTGTCGGTGTGAGCGGCTGGATTACGACCATGAGCCGTTCCCTAGACGAGCTTGTCACTGCGGTGGCCTCGGAGCTCATGGTGGCTACGGTGACCACCGCGGATTTGATTAGTAAACGGGTGCTAGCCGACTTGGTAAATCACTTCGGCGTCGATGCAGGCTTTCTTCGTCACAACGATCACAACATTCGTGCGACGAGGCTGGTCGCGGAGTGGCCGCAACGCGATTATGTGCCCGATCCCGATCCGATCGGCGTCGTGTATTTCGATGACGCAGATCCGATTTTTGCCCTGTGCGAGCACGCCAAAGACCCGCTCGTGTTGCATCCCGAACGGGCCAATGTGGACTACCAGCGTCGCATCCAGCAAGGCACTGCCGTGCCGGCCGTTTCCCTGGCGTGCGTACCGTTGCTCTCCGGAGAGGTCACTACCGGCGTCCTCGGCTTCGTCAAGTACGGTGACCGGCGATGGCATGCGGACGAGTTGTACGCACTTCAAGCGATTGCAACTCTTTTCGCGCAGTTGCAGGCACGCCTCATTGCCGAAGAACGATTGCAGGCCCGTATCGTTGCCGAAGAACAATTGCGATACTTGGCGGACCATGATGATTTAACCGGGTTGTTGAACCGACGAGCTCTAACCGCTCATCTCAATAATCGGCTGGCAAGCGGTCAGCCCGGCCCGGTGTCGTTGCTCTTCCTCGATCTCGATCGGCTCAAACTGGTTAACGACTATCTCGGTCACGCCGCTGGTGATCAACTGATCAAGGTCCTTGCCCACCGGCTGCGCGAGGCAACCCAAGATTCGGCGTGCGTGGGCCGTTTTGGTGGAGACGAGTTCGTAGTGGTGCCGGCCGAGCCGATGTCGATCGATGCTGCCGAGTTGTTCGCACATCGCCTGCAGACGCAGCTGAAAAAACAAGTGGTGATTGATGGCGAGGCGCTCACCCGCACTGTGAGCATCGGCGTTGCCAGCGGTCTCCCGGGACACGACACCGCATCAGAGCTGCTGCGCAGGGCCGATCAGTCGGCGCTATCGGCGAAAAGCGTTGGCGGCGGTAAGGTTGTCGTTCTCAACCACGAGGTAAGAACACAACATGCACTGCAAACGGACGTTGAATTGCACTTGGCAGGGATGATCGATACTGACCTGGTGCTGCATTACCTTCCCGAGATAGACATGCGCAACGGCAAGATTCTGGGCGCTGAGGCGCTTGTCCGCTGGCAACACCCGACGCGGGGCTTGTTGTTGCCTGACTCATTCATCAAGGTAGCCGAATCCATCAATCTTGCAGGCAAGCTGGGCCGAATGGTGATGCGCTTGGCGTGCGCAGAATTCCGTCGATGGCGGTCGGCCGGTTTGGGCGTTGATGCGTTATTGCGCATCAACGTCTCGCCAGTGCAACTGGTAGCCGGAGGATTTGTTGACACGGTGGCCAGCACGCTGGATCAGTTCAACCTCGACGCCAACCTGATCTGCCTGGAAATCACTGAAAGTGCGGTGGTCCAAGACCTCGAGGCCACTCGCAAGACACTTTGCGGGCTAAAAGAGATCGGAGTCCATCTCGCCATCGACGACTTCGGCACCGGCTACAGCGTGCTCACCCATCTGAAATCCCTGCCGGTTGACACGATCAAGATTGACAAGGGGTTCGTAGCCGAACTCGGTAGCAACAGAAGTGATCTGGTGATCGTGAGGGCAATCATGGCATTAGCAAAGGAATTTGGACTCGAAGTGGTCGCTGAAGGCGTTGAGACCGCCTCTGCGGCGGAGATATTGCTGGACTTAGGCTGTCATCGCGCACAGGGATTTCTGTTCTCGCGCCCCGTCGACGGTG
Organism: Mycobacterium persicum; assembly: GCF_002086675.1. Classification (GTDB taxonomy): domain Bacteria; phylum Actinomycetota; class Actinomycetes; order Mycobacteriales; family Mycobacteriaceae; genus Mycobacterium; species Mycobacterium persicum. Next base: position 3,250 of record NZ_MVIF01000156.1, on the reverse strand, counting down.
CGACGATGGAATCGCTGCTGGCCGAAGGCATCGCCCCGAAGCGCCTCCCACTAGTCACAACTGCCACGTCCAACAGAGACGAGCTCGGGCAGTCACAGACTCAAGATCCTAATGCCGAACAGCCCCAAGCAGGTTCATACACGATCGGTGTGCTCGGCCGGTCTCACATGGCAGCTAGTTGCGTCCAGAAAGTGTAGGCTCTTCCGACCTGATATGGTCTGGTGGATTTCGTTGAGCCGCCCTGGGTTTCGTGCACACCTTCTATTGGCACGATACCAAGCAAGATACGAACCGGAGCGTAAAGGTGTATAGCGGTCCTGTTGGTTGGGAGCATCCCGAAGATTTACGACTGTGAGGTTTAACTGGTGCCAACCGCGCGAGCGGGGCTGAACGATGCAGCCGCGGCAAGACAACCGACACGGTAGATGTCGAGTCGGCCGCCCGCACTGTCCTGAACAAACCTGCTGCCCCTAGCGGTTTGACGAAGATGGGGCATGATGATCAGCGGTGGCGCGCGGCTTGTTGGGTGAGTTGTACCCGTGACGTGATGTTAAGCTTGCCGTAAATCTTGGTCAGATGTGTTTGCACAGTGCGCGGCGAAAGGAAGAGCTTTTTCGCGATTTCCTTGTTGGTCATTCCTTTGGTAACCAAATTGACGACATTGTGTTCAGCTGGGGTCAAAGATGCCCATCCGGTCGCAGGCCGTGTACGTTTACCCCGGCCACGCTGTGCGTAAGCGATCGCTTCGTCGATCGACATTGCGTTGCCTTCGGTCCAGGCGGAATCGAACTCCTGGCCACCAATCGCCGAACGCAGCCGGGCAACCAAGGCCTGATAGTCGCCGTCCCAGACCTTGAAGCGGACTTCTCCGGTATGTTCCCGTTGGGCTGCCGAAGCGCCCAGAAGACGCACCGCTTCATGGTGACTACCTGCCTCCCCGCCTAAGTGGGCCAACACCTCCAACAGATCGGGCATCCCCAAGTAGGCCTGCAATTTGACACCGCAATTCACCGCGGCATGGGCGTCATCGCGGGCCTGGCCGAGTCTTTCCTGCGCGATCGCGATGTGAGCGCGTGTTTTCAGTGCCATCATGAGATGCCACCCGCTAGTGGAATTTACAGCCTGGTCGGCCAGCCGTTGCGCAGTTGCGACATCGCCTTGTATCAAGGCCAACTGCGCCGCGACTGCATGGTGGACAGGCAATTGGCGTTCAGGTGCGAGATGTTCAACGGTGAGGTTGTACGCCTCGATGGCGCCGATATCGCCTGCGGCCAAGGCCGCGTATGCCACTACTGAATAAGCGCAATCCTCAAAGACTTTGCCTAACTCACTTACGGATTTCACACAAGCATCGGCCGCTACCAGGGCCGCTGCGCCGTCTTTGTGAGCCGACAACCACGCTTGCAGGTACAAACCTAGCGATTGGGTAACAATGTCGGTGGCGTCCTCGGCTTCGATGGTAACCTCACAGCATCGCTCAAGTGCGTCGGCCAGGTAACCTTCCCAGGCATACGCCGCGCAAGCCCATAAACGACATTGCCGCGCAACGAATCGATCCCCGATAGCGTCCGCAAGTTCGAAGGCTTGATCACTCGCTCCTCGCAATTCTGTCGGATCGCCCGCAATGCAGGCGGAGGCCAACCGCCAGTAACGAATTCGGTTCAATGACCACCTATCGCCGATCGTCCTCGCGACCTCCATGGCTTCGCCGAAGTACTCTTGAGCCGCGATCGGGTCGTAACCACTGCACCATCCGCAGGCGACGAGCGCCCGAGTCAATACAGCCGGATCACCCACTTCACGCGCTAGCGCCAGCGCTTGATGTGCCTGCGAGAGTACGGTCGGCGCGCCAACTGCAGTCGATGCCAACAACGTACTGAGCAAGACTCTGTCGGCAAGTGCCCGCGCCCAGACTCCGGGTCTTATTTCAGACTGAATGTCGTATTCGGCTCCAAGAATCGAATCCAGCCAGGCCAAACCTTCGTGCTGGCGGCCACGTCCGAGCCATACCGGCTGCAATAAGGAAGCGAGACTTAATGCGACTGAAATGTGCCCCTCTTTACGGTTCCACATGAACGCCGCACGAAAATTTTCCAGCTCGGTCTCAGCCACCTCGACAAACAACGGACCCCCATTGCTCGCTGGCGTCTCCAGGCTTGCAGCCAACTGCGTGTAATAATCCGCGTGCCGTTTCCATACTCCGACCTCACCGGATTCGACGAGCTTTTCCGCCGCGTATTCACGAACTGATTCCAATAGACAATATCGTGCTTGACGTTGAACCTTTTCGACCGCCACCAACGATTTGTCGACAAGCATCGTGAGTTGATCAAGCACCGCAAAGGGCTCGCGGCCGTCTCCAGCAACCGCCACCACCGCGGCCAAGTCGAACGTGCTTGGAAACACTGCGAGCCGGCGAAAAACAACTTGCTCGCTCTCAGACAATAGATTGTGTGACCAATCCATCGAACCGCGCAAAGTCTGCTGGCGTGGTATCGCGGTTAGGCCTCCGGTCAACAGCCGAAATCGGTCGTCTAAACTATCGGCGATCTGGGTCAACGACAAAGACCGAACTCGCGCTGCTGCCAATTCGATTGCCAACGGAATGCCATCGAGCCTGTGACAAATCTCGGAGATTGTGCGAAGCTTCTGATCAGTGACTTCGAACGTTGGTTGAACCAGGCGTGCCCGCTCGACAAACAGTTGAATCGCCTCGTCGGCAACCGAAAGCGACGGCAAGCACCAGACAATCTCACCCGCCACCCCGAGCGATTCACGACTAGTCGCCAGAATTGTCAAGCCCGGGCACACAGTTAGCAGTGAAACTACCAATTCTCTGCATGCGGTCACAAGATGCTCGCAATTGTCCAATACCATAAGCATCCTGCGCTCGCCAATGAAACGACTAAGGGTGTTCATCATCGTGCGATTCGGCTGGTCCATCAAACCGAGTGCGTGCGCCGCGATCGTTGGTACAACTGTTGGATCGGCGACTGGGGCCAGATCCACAATCCAGGTACCGTCGGGATATTCAAGCATCCTCGAAATTTCGATGGCCAGCCGGGTCTTTCCGACCCCGCCTGGACCGTTCACGGTAACGAGTCGGCAGGTAGCCAGAAGCTCGCGCAGCTCTTGGATTTGCTGACATCGCCCAATAAAACTGGTGATGTAGAAACTATTGCACTCCAAATTCAACTTCTTCTCCAAGTTTCTCTAACGTGAAAACGCTGGGATTGAAGATGATCGACGA